>NZ_JBGGWE010000002.1:0-642564 GCF_041321095.1 Fibrella arboris
GTCGCCGCTCCAGCTTCGGTAGTTGTTGACGGGCGGATACTACCGGAGCTGGAGCGGCGACGCCCGCCCGGTTCGGCGCTACTTCAAAACCAGAAACGTACCTGTCCTGTTCCGATTTATCAGGATTGATTAGGCTAGCAAGGCCATTTCGGCGGCCTGCGCTTTGTCGGCACCGAACCCGGCTAGTGTCTGATTCATGAAGGATACGATCTGGTCATTCATCAGATTGCCGATGCTGCCTTCGTGCGTATGCTGCAGGTCACGGCGGGGGTGGTACGTATGCTCGGCGATCTCCTTACCAACGGTGCGGTAGGCTTCTCGGAACGGTACGCCATTCAGAACCAGTTCGTTAACGCGCTCCACGCTAAAGAGCAGATCGTACTTGCTGTCGTCGAGCAAGTTGGGTTTTACCTGAATATGGTCAAGCATATACGCGGTGATATCGAGACAATCGAGCAACTCATCGAAGGCAGGCATCAGCACTTCTTTAAGCAACTGCATGTCGCGGTGATAGCCGGAGGGCAGATTGCTCATCACCAGCGTCACTTCCATCGGTAGCGCTTTCAGCCGGTTGCACTTTCCCCGAAGTAACTCAGCCACGTCGGGGTTCTTTTTGTGCGGCATGATGCTGCTTCCGGTCGTTAGTGCGTCGGGCAGGGTCAGGAAAGCGAAGTTCTGGCTGTTATACAGGCAGACATCCATGGCCAACCGGGCCAGGGTAGTAGCTACCGTTGCCAGGGCGTTCAATGCCGTCTGTTCGGTTTTGCCCCGGCTCATCTGAGCGTACACTACATTGACGTGAAGGCCTTCAAAACCAAGTAGTTCGGTCGTGAGTGTCCGGTTCAGCGGGAACGACGAGCCGTAGCCTGCGCCTGAGCCCAGGGGGTTACGGTTGGCGTAGCGATAGGCTGTCTGAAGCGTCAGCATATCGTCGGCCAGCGCCTCGGCATAGGCGCCAAACCAAAGGCCAAACGAAGACGGCATGGCAATCTGCAGGTGTGTGTACCCCGGCAGCAGATCATCCCTGTGTGCTTCTGACCGTTGAATGAGCCGGTTGAATACGCGTTGGGTGGCCTCGGCAACCTGCCACAGCCGCGACCGGGTGAACAGTTTCAGATCAACCAGCACCTGATCATTCCGCGAGCGACCCGAGTGTATCTTCTTCCCTACATCGCCCAATGCCCGCGTGAGCAGTAGCTCCACCTGCGAATGTACATCTTCGACGTCATCGTCGATCACGAATTCACCCGACTGTGTGTTAGGGTAAATGCGCTTCAGTTCTGTCGCCAGTTGTTCGTAGTCGGTAGGTGAGAGCAGGCCGATTGTTGCCAGCATCTGCGCGTGGGCGAGGTTGCCCAGTACGTCGAACGGAGCCAGGTGAAGGTCCATTTCGCGGTCACGCCCAACGGTGAACCGATCAATTTCAGCGGCGGTTGATACGCCTTCTTTTTGCCAGAGCTTAGCCAACGAGTGAAAGAGTAAATGAGCGGCAGATAGACGCGCTCGTTTTTAATCCACAAAGGTCGCAAAGAAAGCTCGGGGGAAGCAAACAGATGGTAAATAGATTTACCAACCTGGTTAGCGTGTCTTTTGCCAGATTTCTGTTTTCTCCGTGGCTTCCGTGAAAAAATTAGCGCATCGGCCATCGCCCCCCGTCCACCCTCCACTCGGTGAACACAACGTCTGGCACGTATTGTCATATAGCAGGTTGGGAAAGTCGCAGCAGTCAGAGAGCGCAAGATATACATACCGATGCTGGTATTTGTAGCGCGTGATAGCTACAACGTTCGGGTACGTATTCAACTGCCCATTCTTCTGAATAATCGTTTGAATGCAGGCCGGGATGTCATTCGGCGTTGGCTCATCCCGTTGGCATGAGAGTAACAATGATAGTCCGATCAGAACAAAGTAAACTTTCATGGCGATAGATTTTGCCTGAAGATTCCTGCCTAAGTTGTTTAGTTGGAAGAAAACCAAGAATAATTAGCTGGGTGTGCTACTATGCCCGTGCTTTATAAAAGAGAACGAGACGAACAATCCGTTCCATATGCGTTTCTGCCCTTCTCAAACCCCACCCTATCTTTGCCGGTTGTTACGTAAAACGAAGCAAACTCCTATGCTGTACCCACTGACATTCACGCCGCTTTTTAAAGACAAAATCTGGGGCGGACACAAAATCAAAACCATTCTCGGCAAAGAATTCCCGTCGGGGCCATCCGGCCCCTTGCCCAACTGTGGCGAAACCTGGGAAATTTCGGGTGTTCCAGGCAATATATCGGTAGTGAAAGAGGGTACACTGGTTGGCGAAAGCCTGCAGGCCGTGCTGGAAAAATTTGGTCCTAAGCTGGTTGGCCAACACGTATACGAGCGCTACGGAAACGAATTTCCGCTACTCGTGAAGTTCATCGATGCCAATGATGACCTGAGCATCCAGGTACACCCGAATGACGAACTGGCTCATAAACGGCACAACAGCTTCGGTAAAACGGAGATGTGGTACATCATGCAGGCCGACCCTGGGGCTAAACTGAATTCAGGTTTTAGCAGGGAAGTCACCAAAGACGAGTACGTGAAAGCCGTTGCCGACAACACGATCACCGATCTTCTGAACATCGAAGAAGCCCATCCCGGCGACGTGTTTTTTCTGCCCGCCGGTCGAGTGCATTACATTGGTAAAGGGCTGCTGCTGGCCGAAATTCAGCAGACGTCTGACATCACATACCGCATCTACGACTTCGACCGGAAAGACGATAAAGGCAATACCCGTGAGCTACACACCGAACTGGCCGTTGATGCTATCGACTACACGTATCATGCTGAGTACAAGACACCTTACGAGAGGAAGCTGAACGAAGGCGTCAACGCTGTGACCAGCGATTATTTCGTTACAAATGTGCTCCGGTTCGATGAAGAAGTGCTCCACGACTATACCCACCTCGACTCGTTTGTGATTCTGGTTTGCGTGGAAGGCTCATTGACCATCCAGGCAACAGGCGGGTATTCGGTAGCGCTGAAAATGGGTGAGTGCGCATTGATTCCCGCTTCTGTAACATCCGTTACGCTCGTGCCAAACGGCAGCATGACGGTGCTTGAATCCTATGTGCCGTAGTGCCTTCGAGGTGTTCGCTAGTTATATACACTAATTTTAATTTGTGATCACTTTCCTTTTGCATACATTTCCTATACGATGAGTATGCTATAGGTGAGTTCTGCATGGGAAAGTGTGTCAAAAATTTGCGGTTGGTCCTGTTTGGCATCCTATGCATCGGGCTGCTAACGACCTGTGAACAGCGGCGGGACTTAACCCCGTTTACGGCGCCAGCAACGTTACCCAAAGAGAATGTAGTAGCGCCCGAAATCGTAGCGGTCAGTATACCAGACGTACCCAGTAGAAACATTCTGGTTGATACGGTGACCAACACCATCCAGGTGACATTACCAGAAAACTATTCGATTATCAACCCAACCTTATCATTCACATTTTCCTGTACGTCCTGCACTTTACCCGATCAGAGTCGCTCATTTTCCCTGCAATTAGCCCACATTGGCAGTGCCAGCCCTGTTGTGTCCAGACCAATTT
This sequence comes from Fibrella arboris, assembly GCF_041321095.1. Classification (NCBI taxonomy): domain Bacteria; kingdom Pseudomonadati; phylum Bacteroidota; class Cytophagia; order Cytophagales; family Spirosomataceae; genus Fibrella; species Fibrella arboris. The sequence continues at coordinate 3,581 of NZ_JBGGWE010000002.1, forward strand.
ATGCTGTTGCTCAAAACGCCAGCAGTAGTCTTTACACATTAAGTATAAAACCCACCGGGCTGTTTGCCGTGTTGGCTGGGTCAAACCCGGTAGCCGTTGAGGTAGGGAGCTACGAATTCCCTGGGTTAGAGGTGCGCAATTTTCTGGATTTGCAGTATACTGAAGCACTGCTGACGAACACTGAAACTGGTATACAACTCAAAACCTTTGCTGATTTCGAGCGGTCAGCTCCCCCTTTCATACCCCCTCGTTACGACAGAATTTATGTACGTACCAATGGCCTTTTACCTGGCCTCTACGATGTAACACTGACAAAGGCCGATGGCAGACAGGTTACGGTGCCCAGGGCAATTGTCGTTGTAAAAGGCAAGCCAGTGGTGACGGGTGTGCAATGGGCCATGGCCAATGAAGCGTTGGTACTCGTTCAGGGGGTTAATTTATACGCTGAATTCAACCCTGAACTAGTGCTGGCTACACGAAAAGGCGACGTTGTTCGCTTACCGATTTCAGCGTTCAATGAGCAAAAAAGAGAGGCCTTTATCCGCATACCGACTAGTGTTCCCCCAGGGAGTTATTCAGCAAGGGTGGTGTCGGCAAAAGGAGAATCGGCACTAACATCAAAAGTGCAGGTGCTGCGGTATGCCAATCAGCCGATTTTGTTGGATCTGAGAATCGGGTCAGCAGAAAATAGCGATTTACAAACGTTAAGCCTGCTCACGCCTTACAGATTGAGCATGTCCAGTATATCGCTCGTCAGAAAAGACCGACTGGTATTCACGCCTCTCAACGCGGGAAACGGTGCTTTCGAGATCCCAATAACCATTCCTGAGTCGTATTATCTTGCTGGCCCGGATGGTGGCGGAACCCCCATGTTCACGTTACCGGCAAGTACTCCGGCAGGTCGGTACCAGATTAGTCTACGGGTATACGACACGGAAACGACGTATCGGGACAGTGAGCCACTAGACCAGGAGTTTGTGATACACTGATCCTTGGGTTGTCCGGCTGGCTCTCTTCAGCCTGTGGATTGCCTGGCCAAACTGCATCAACACGGAAACTAAACTGTGTTGACATGGCAAACTTCGATGACATTCTTTTTGCGGGCCGTAACCAGGCCTATGGGGCTTTCGCCTTGCGGCAGGCCTATCGCCATACGCTGGGCCGCGCACTGATGCTGGGTACGTTGCTGTTTGTGGGCGCGTTACAGTTACCCGCCCTCTATAGCTGGGTAAAGCCTGATAAGCAGGCGTACATGAAGGAGATTACGCTGGAGGATGTAGTGCAGGAAACGCCGCCCGATGAGAAAATCGTTATTCCCCCTAAACAGGAGATGGCACCGGTCGTGGCTACTGTGAAGAACAGGGTGCCTGAGGTTGTTGCCGATGCGCCTGAGGAAAATCCACCAGTAGCTACCGTTGAGGAACTGGAGAATGCCACCTCTGGCCAAACAACCCAGGAAGGAACCGGCGAGGAAGAACTGATACTGGCGCCGGAAGCAACGAACGGCCCGACGAAGATCGAAAAGGCCGTGGAGACGCCCGAGGTGAAAGACGACGCGCCGTTCGTGACTGTTGAGCAGATGCCCGATTTTCCCGGCGGCCAAACGGCCCTGCGCGACTTTCTGCAGCGGACCCTGCGGTATCCGAGTGCGGCAAGCAACGCGGGCGTATCGGGCCGGGTCGCGGTAACTTTCACGGTCAATTCAGACGGCAGCCTGACCGATCTGCAGGTGTTGAAAGGGCTTGGATTCGGTACAGACGAAGAAGCGTTACGCGTACTGAAAGCCATGCCCCGCTGGAAACCGGGCCGCCAGTCGGGTCGGCCTGTACGTGTTCGCTTTACACTACCCATTACGTTTTCGCTGGAATAGAGAAGAAGGGCGTGTAAGCCTTATAGAAAGGTATTCTTACCGGCGTCTTCGCAGCCCACGGTAAGAATACCTTTCTATAAGGCTTACACGCTAATTGCTCCGAATCGGAGGTGAACCATTACATTTCTCCCTCGACCCCTAAACCAAACAGGGCGAAATCGTAACGAACGGGGTCGATAGGGTCAAATTGCCGGAGAAGGGTGGTCAATGCAACGGCGGCTTTCCAGTCTGTTTTTGGCGACTCGTCATTCTTGAGTGCCAGCAGACCCAGTTTGGCCGCGACCCGCCCAACATGAACGTCGATAGGAATGACCAACTGACCGGGGCGAATGCGCTGCCACAGGCCAAAGTCAACGCCCGCATCGTCGCGTCGCACCATCCACCGCAGGAACATAGTCAACCGTTTGCAGCCCGAATTACGGGCGGGCGTGGCAACGTGCTTCCGGGTACGTTCCGGGAAAAACAACTCGTGATCCCCTGACTGCCCACAAAAGCGATCGTGAAAAATCCGTAGATGCGGCTCCACGGTCTCGCTGTCTAGATTGTCGGCCGGTAGAAAGGCATCTTCCAATGAGTCATGCTTCAGGTAATACTGCTTCAGAAAATGCAGGAAATAGAGGGCATCAGTTGCGTTGAAGGTGCGGTGTTTGAAATTCAGAAACCGCCGCAGGTCTGAGTCTTCATGATACCGGACAAAGTCATACGGTACGCCTTCCATGAGCGTGATCAGCTCATTGGCTTTTTTTAGAATAACGGGCCGCTGGCCCCAGGCGAGCACTGCCGCCCAGAACCCCATGATCTCGATGTCCTGTAGTCGGGTGAATCGATGCGGGATACTGATGGGGTCGCGATCGATAAACGAAGGCTGGTTGTACTGCTGCGCTTTCTGATCCAGAAAAGCACGAACAGACGCAGGTGAATCGGGGAGGGGCATGGGTTGAATGGAACGAACGCCCGGTATACTGCACCAGAGCGGCAGCCGTTGTCCTATTTACTACGGCCACCGCTGGCGATCCAGGCACCCGCCCGTGAAATGCCTGACATGATGGCGAGTAAGGAGGAAATTACGAATGTGAAAATGGCGATGAACGGATAGGAGAGGATAAACAGCACGTTGAAGGTTTTAAACCCCGCTGATGCTCTCATTTTTGCGTCCCGTTCCTGATGACGACGGGCAAGCCGCTCTTCTTTTGTTTCCATAACTTTCATGAACTCATCGAGATTGATTGCCATTACCGCACAGCATGTGGAACGGCGACCAGTAGGATGACACCCTAATTTGAGTAGCTGACTTCTGCTCGAAAACGTTGCCCGTTTGGCGAAAGTTTCTCAAACGCCCGGCCCGACAGCCGAATCAGCACCTGGTTATTGATGCCTGTGTCGGGAAGCTTGCCAATTACTTTCACATACAAGCTCTGATTGGTGATGTCATTGCGCACCTGCACAAGTGTGCCGATGGGGGCCGAACGGTGCAAGGCCAGATATTTGGTGGAGGCGTCGTTGCCTTCAATAAGATCGGCGAAGCCTACTTCAGACTTTACATTGGCCTTACGGACGTTGGTTACTGGTTCGTTGTCGGAGCGAGGCTCGGTAGCTTTCGGCTCTGTTACCTTCTCGGTTGGTTTAGCGTCTGCGGGCTTTGCTTCGGCTGGCTTGGCTTTGGGTTTGGTGCCGGGCGTGGGAAGTGGGGCCGGTGTAATAATTGGCTTGGCCTCCAGTTTAACCGGTTCAGGCTCTGATGGTTTAGTGGAAGCAGGCTTTGGTTTGGTCGTGGCCGTTGCAGAGGCATTGTCCGCTTTTTTGGCTTCATACGCTTTCTCTGACACGATCAGGGACTGACCTACCTGGATACCGTCGGCGCCCAGGTCATTCCACCGGCGGATGTCGGCCATGGTTACGCTGTAGCGAACAGCCAGACTGTACAGCGTCTGACCCGTCTCGACCACGTGAATGCCCGTACCCGGGTTGGCTGCCGTTTTGGTGGCTGCTTTTTCGACTGGCTTCTCGTCTCTAGACTTAGATGCAGGCTCTGCCTTAACGACCGTTTTAGGAGCGGTCGCCGCTGCTTCTGCCGTTCGTTCGGCGGCTTTTGCCCTTTCTTTTTCTTCTTTTTTGAGCGCTTTTTCCGCTTCGCGTTGTTCCCTGCGCGATAGCGTCACGTCGGCAGCCATGGGCACGCGCAACAATTGATCGTAGCGTACAGAGTTATCGGTCAGATCTGGATTGGCCGCTTTGATGGCATCCACCGACGTATTATACCGGCGGGCAACGGCATATAACGTCTGGCCCTGGTCGACCCGGTGGAGCACAAACCGCTTTCCATCTTTTCGCTCAATTCCTATTGAATCAGCAGGGATAACGGATGAGGACATGGCGGCAAAGGACGCTGGTGCCAGGAGCAGGAAGGCAGGAAGAGCGAAGGTAAGTAAGCGATTCATGGTAGATCAGCAGCCCGACACTAACAAAATTGCAGGGGGCTTGTATCGTAAAACTAAATAGAAAAGCACTCATATTTGCAAGAAAACGCCTATATGGACATTCTTGGTATTATCCCCGCCCGATATGCATCAACCCGATTTCCGGCCAAGGCACTGGTTGATATTAACGGGAAGACAATGATCCGGCGGGTATATGAACAGGCTCGGCAGGCCGCCTCGTTAACTGCCGTCGTTGTCGCAACCGACGATAGTCGTATCTACGATCATGTGCAGGAATTTGGTGGTGAGGTCGTTATGACAGGAATGCACCACCAGAGCGGCACTGACCGGTGCCAGGAAGTGGTGGAAAAAGTAGGTGGAACGTACCCCTATGTGGTGAATATTCAGGGCGATGAACCGTTTATTCAACCCCGTCAGATTGACCTGCTGACCTCCGTACTGGATGGCACTACAGAACTGGCAACGCTTGTAAAAGCAGTCACAGACCCGGCTGTACTGTTGAACCCGAATTCACCCAAAGTGGTGGTGAGTCAGGCAAATGGCGAGCTGAAAGAGGCCCTCTACTTCAGCCGTCAGCCAATTCCCTACCAACGTAACCAGCCCGACGAGCCGCACGCCTGGTTCCAGCAGCATACCTACTGGAAACACATTGGCCTGTATGCCTACCGAACGGATATCCTGGCCCAGATAACCAAATTGCCTCCTTCACTCCTGGAAAAAGCAGAGGCACTGGAACAACTTCGCTGGCTCGAAAATGGCTACCGTATCCGTGTGGTCGAAACCGACCTGGAAAGCTACGGGATCGATTCGCCGGCAGATCTTTTACAAGTCACAGCGATCAATGAACAAGGACCGATTGGCTGAAGCTGATGTATGCCGGCCAATGGCTCCCTGCTGCCTCTTCACCAGCAATTGATCACTACCTGTCATGCTGTTCCGACTTGCTCCGACGCCTTCTGGCTACCTGCACCTGGGCAATGCCCTGAATTTTGTGCTGACCTGGCTGGCGGCCCGACAACGGGGCGCCAGGATCCTGCTCCGAATCGATGATCTCGATGCCGCTCGAAAACGAACGGAATATGTGGATGATGTTTTCCGCACCATTGACTTCCTAGGGCTTGATTACGATCTGGGACCATCATCGCCAACAGATTTCGAGGCTAACTGGTCGCAACATCACCGGATGGCCAGGTACGTTGATACGCTTGAGCGACTACGGGCGTCAGGTAGGGTATACGCCTGCGGACTCTCCCGTAAAGAGTTGACAACTTACGGGGCAACGTACCCGGCCCATGGCCGAAACCAACACCTGTTACTCAGTGAGCCCGGAGTCGCCTGGCGTTTCCGGGCTGAGGGCGGCGGGGCTGGTGATTTTGTGGTGCGGCGACGCGACGGGCTGCCAGCTTACCAGATTGCTTCGTTGACAGACGATCATGACTTTGGAGTAACGCACCTGGTCCGTGGCAACGACCTCGTTGACTCAACCGATCGGCAACGGCAACTGGCAGAGGTGCTCCATTGGGGGGGCTTCCTGCATGCGCAGGTCTGGCACCATCCCGTATTGACCGATCAGGCGGGGAACAAGTTATCTAAATCGGCGGGGCGCAGCGGCATGGCTACTGCAACAATCAGAGCCATTCGGGACCAGGGCAACGTACCTGATATGGTGTACAGGCAGGTGGCACAGCTGCTGAATAGTCCGGCTGATGTTGCCTCGCTGGCCGACTTACTGGCCTGGGGCGTTCCTGATGAGCTGTTCATGGCCGTTCAGACTGTTAAACTATCATAAACATAAACTGCGTGAACAGACTGGGTCGTTAACCGTTTAACTAACAGTGCTGACCTGCTAGGACCTGGCAGACGAATAACGCTTACTTCTGACTTTTCAGACTTCGAGTCTTTATGCAAAACTACACTATACTCTGGGCCGACGACGAAATCGATCTGCTGAAACCACACCTACTTTTCCTGAAAAACAAAGGGTACGACGTTACTCCCGTCAATTCGGGTGCCGATGCACTCGATAAGGTGGAGAGCGAAAAATTCGATCTGGTGCTGCTCGATGAGATGATGCCTGGCATGACGGGCCTTGAAACACTGGCGCAGATCAAACAGATGCGGCCCAATCTGCCGGTTGTGATGATCACCAAAAGCGAGGAAGAACATATCATGGAAGAGGCCATCGGGTCTAAAATTTCCGATTACCTCATCAAACCGATCAATCCAAGTCAGTTGTTGCTGTCGCTGAAGAAAAATCTCGATAACAAACGGCTGGTCACCGAGCGCACGAACATCGGATACCAGCAGGATTTCAGGAATCTGGCCATGCAATTCAACGACCGTATGGATTTTAATGAATGGTCGGATGTATACAAAAAGCTGATATACTGGGAGTTAGAACTGGATAGTGCCCAGGATAACAGCATGATTGAAGTGCTGAACATGCAGAAGAGCGAAGCCAACTCGAATTTTTGCAAGTTCATCATGGAGAACTACGAAGACTGGCTCAACGACCCGAAAATCGATAAGCCGATCATGTCGAACCAGTTGATGCGGAAGAAAGTGTTCCCACTCCTGAACACGACAGAAACAGGGCCGCCGAGTGCGCCGCTCTTTTTTATACTGGTCGATAACCTGCGGTACGATCAATGGAAAGTGATCGAGCCTATTGTGAACGACTTCTTTACGGTGCAGGAAGAATCTTCCTATTACTCGATACTGCCCACGACGACCAGCTTTGCCCGTAATTCGATTTTCTCGGGTCTGATGCCCAGTGAAATGGAAAAACAGCATCCAGACATCTGGGTAAACGACGATAATGAAGAGGCCGGTCTGAACAATCACGAGGACGAGTTCCTGAAACGGCAGCTTGACCGGGCTCGCTTAAACATCAAAACGTCGTATAACAAAATTCTGAATGTAGGGCAGGGAAAAGCGTTGGTCGACAACGTAAATAACCTGATGCAGAATCAGTTGAATGTCGTTGTCTACAACTTCGTGGACATGTTGAGCCACGCCCGTACTGATATGGCGATGATCAAGGAATTAGCCCCTGACGAAGCTGGCTACCGGAGCCTGACCCGCTCGTGGTTTCTGCATTCACCCCTGTTTGAACTGATTAAGAAGATCGCTGATAAAGGTGGTCGGCTCGTGATCACCACCGACCACGGTATGATTCGGGTACAAAAACCGGCCAAGATTGTGGGTTACCGGGAAACCAACACGAACCTGCGGTATAAGCAGGGCAAAAACCTTGGTTTCGATGAGGATCACCTGTTTGTGGCCCGTAAACCTGAACGGTTATTCCTGCCCAAGCCCAACGTATCGACCGCCTACGTGTTCACGACAGAATATTATTTCTTCGCCTACCCGAACAATTACAACTACTACGTCAACTACTACCGGGATACCTTCCAGCACGGCGGCATCTCGCTCGAAGAGGTGATCATTCCCTTCGTGTACCTGACGCCGAAAAAGTAGGCAACGTACCTGCATACCTACCACCAGCAATGGCCGCTACAAGACATAGCGGCCATTGCTGGTGGTAGGTATGGTTGCAGAGCCAGAAGAACGCCCTATCCAGCCATGTCCTGTTGCCACTTATTTAGCTGTGCAATTGTGGCGGGTAGTATCGATTTGGCGTAGGGCTCGTCGGGTATGCGCCCCTTCAGAATGGGCAAGAGCTCAGTCTGCAGGTCGAAGTCGAGGGCGTTCGACCGGGCCATTTCGAATGCTAGATAGGTAATTGTATCATTCAGCTCATCGAACTCAATCACACAATCTACGGCTTTGTCAGACTGCCAAAAAGCTGATGTGTTCACCTACAGTACAGCAGTTCCTTGTCTGAATAGGTCAGCTGGCGAAGGTGACAGGCATCCAGGCAAACGAAGACCGCTAGGAGCAGAAAAAAACGGGACATATAATGATCTACTAATTGATCAAATATAGGTCAACGTGTTTTGTAAAACAGAACGTACCCAGCTATCGATGGTAGTGTCAACCTACTCTCGATAGCTGGGTACGTTCTGTTAAGTACGTCCCAATGGTCACAAGCTGCCCGCCGTTTCGAAAAGTGGCGCGTAGTCATCCGACAACGTACCCGCAATTTTCTGGATCTCGCCAGCCGTTACCATCTGGCCGAGGAGCTGCGCAAACTGGTGGGTGTATCGTTTGCCCGTTTCGTCATCCACACCCGCGCGGTCGGCTACGCGTTCGTAAAATTCGGTCAGCTTGAAGCGTTCTCCCTGGTCGCGATCCTCCGGGCCGATCTCCCGGATAATGTCGAGAAGCTGGGCGGGTAATTGCGCCCCGAGGTTATCGGCTGCGTTCCCGGCGAGGTGATCGGTCAAGGTGTGCAGGAAGGCCCGGCTAATGGTCAGAACCGCTGTCTCGGTCGTTACCCCAAGCTGCTCTTTTGCTGCGTGCACAAATTCTGGATACTGCATAATATTGGTCGACTAAATAGGTTATTCTACATCAACCTCACTATGCCCAAAGGGTTTGCTGAACCGGTGTAAAAAAAGCCCATCAGTCAGTAAAGGCTGATGGGCTGAGGGTAGGCCGAAGCTTTAACTCGTTTACTATTTCTCGCCCGAGGCTGGAGCTTCGGCCCTATATCCTTACGCCAGGCGGTTAATGCAATTGAGGTCTTCAAAGGCCGTTTTCAGGCGGGCTACCATTGTTTCTTCACCTTTACGCAACCATACGCGTGGATCGTAATATTTTTTGTTTGGCGAATCAGGCCCTTCCGGATTACCAAGCTGGCTTTGCAGATACCCTTCTTTCGCTTTATAGTAGGCCAGTACACCCTCCCAGGTCGACCACTGCACGTCGGTATCGATGTTCATTTTCACCGCACCGTACTGGATCGCTTCCCGGATTTCGGCGCGGGTCGAACCCGAGCCACCGTGGAATACAAAGTTAACGGGTAGCGGACCGGTGCCGAACTGCTCGATGATGTAATCCTGCGAGTTCTTCAGGATGATCGGCGAGAGCTTCACGTTGCCCGGTTTATACACGCCGTGTACGTTACCGAAAGCAGCCGCAATGGTAAAGTTTGGCGATATCTTGCTCAGGTGCTCGTAGGCATAAGCCACTTCGGAAGGCTGGGTATACAACTTTGAGTCATCAACGTCTGAGTTGTCAACGCCGTCTTCTTCACCACCCGTTACACCCAGCTCGATTTCCAGCGTCATGCCCATCTTGGCCATCCGCTCAAAATAGGTGCACGAGATCTCGATGTTTTCTTCGATTGGCTCTTCCGACAAATCGAGCATGTGCGACGAGAAAAGGGGCTTGCCCGTTTGGTCGAAATGCTTTTCAGAGGCCGTTAGCAGGCCGTCGATCCAGGGAAGGAGTTTTTTAGCGCAATGGTCTGTATGCAGAATAACGGGAACACCATATAACTCCGCGATATTGTGAATGTGCAGGGCGCCCGATACTGAACCGGCGATTGCTGCACGCTGGCCTTCGTTCGAGAGCGATTTGCCTGCATAAAAAATACCGCCGCCGTTCGAGAACTGGATGATAACAGGTGAGTTCACGGCTTTGGCCGCTTCCAGTACGGCGTTTACCGAATTGGTCCCAACCACGTTGACTGCCGGTAAGGCATAATCATTTTCATTGGCATGGCGGAAAATCTCTGAAACACCTGCGCCCGTGATAACACCGGGCGAAAAACGGGTGGCTACTTCGCTCATAGAAGAGGTTTTTTGAACTTTAAAAAGAAAAAATTATGTCAAAGGTAGCAGTGACGAAGTGGAGGCTTTACAGCACCGCAAAGTACAATTTTCGGCCTGAATTATTGCCACCCCCGTTGACGAGGGCGGCGGGACTGCTCTATTTTTCGACAGGCTTGCAGCATTGACCAGGCTTTGATATCCTGAAAAGCGGCGTGAAACCGAAGCTTTGTTGGAACCTGAACACGCCGGCGATTCCACCCGGATAGAACCGGTTGCCAAAGTCGGCTTACAATTTTTTGTTACCCGTCTCGGGCTGCGGACGCAGTAGGTGGACGTCAAGCATCGCCAGCGGACGAGCCATGTACTCACGCAAAAGCGTCTTCAGCGAATAGCCATCAGGTACGTCCTGCGCTGCAAAGGCAACAGCATTGATTCCCTCATGGTTGCCGATGTACAGGGCGCGGGCATTGTGAAAGTTCTGGGAAATAATCGTGATATGGTGCTGCTTGAAGACGTCTTTACACCGCAGTATAGAATCAAACGTGCGGTACCCGGCATAATCGGGAATCATCACGTCGGAGGGGACGCCCAACTTCAGCAACGCTTTCTGCATATCCTCCGGTTCATTATAAAACTCAGAATCGTTGTTGCCACTCAGGATGAGGTACTTCACCTTGCCTTCTTTCCAGAGCCGGGCAGTTGCCTCCATCCGATACCGAAAAAACAGATTTTCTTTTCCGCCTTTTACAAAACGGCTGGTTCCTAATACCAGACCCACGTCATTGGCCGGTAAACCGTTCAGATCAAAATAAATCTGCGATCTCGTGCTGTAAACTACCCACCAGTTGCACAGTAAAACAAGTAAAATGCCGCCAAAGCCAATTGCGATCCCCACCTTCACCACACGTTTCCACGCCCGCACCGAGAGCCGGTGCGAGAGCCGCCGACGGGCGGCTACGCGGTCAATGTGGCGGACAGTGATCATCTCGTTGAGGGAATGGTTTCAGGCTTTTCGTCTGCCTAAAAGCCTGAAACCTTCCTTGGCCTACTTTTATTAAAACAAACCTAACTGAATAACTGCTTCTGTCTCTTCTGTAACCGGCTCATTGCCTGCCGGGCTAACGACGGGAAAACTCGCTATCGATTCGACCGGTTTTGGCGCCAGGAGTTTAACTTCTTTCACTCTGACATACGGTAATTTGGTGCCCAGGGCTTTCCAGCCACGAACATCAGCCGTCTCGGCAGGCTCAAGGATCACTTTTTCAAGCGGCGCTTTATCTTTCAACTGATACTGTACCTCAATACGCGGTAAAGCGTCGGTTGTTGCAGCGAGCAGTTTGGACCCCTTCACATCGCCGATGATACTGAACTTCTTGTCGATGGTCGTGGTCTCCACTTTGAAACGTTTCACATAATATAATTTCTGAGCCGCTTCGTAATAGAGCGTTGAAATTACCGTTTCGGGGTCGAACTTCTGTACGACAAGAATATCCGATGGTTCATACCGGTTTGTAAGGTCGAAACTGGTCAGTTCATAGTCGCCATTTTTGTAGACAACCAGAATGCTGTCCTTGGCATCAAAGTTGCCAAGCAGCCGGCCCCGCTCATCCCGATTCAGGCGGCCCAGGTGGTCGTCATACCAGATGTCGGTTCCGCCAAGCGTTGATGAACCCGCCGATTTCTGAACAATCTTCCTGACCGAATACTTCGTCAGGATATTGCCCTGCGCTGAGCGGTTCTTGATTCCGATAGGGGCAAAATCGAAGTCGAACTGCTTCAGTTTAGCCGCGCTTTGGGCTGTCAGGCTGACGGTGATCACTTCGGCTTCGCCGTTGTCATTGGCGGTGAAATAGGTGATCTTCGATTTCGGATTGCCCATGGTCAGGTCATATTCCCGGTCGCGGGTAACGGCGGTAATCGGGAAGCGTTTGGCCATCGAGATACCTGATTTGCCGTCGAGATAAATCAGGTTGTATACCTTACGCTCGTCGTTTTTCTTAAAGACGGAGGCGTAAATGATATCTTTCCCGACAAAGGTTTTTTCCTGAATTTTGGTCACCAGACATTTGCCATCCCGCCGGAAGATGATGACGTCATCAATGTCCGAGCAATCGCTGATGAACTCGTCTTTTTTCAGCCCGTACCCAATAAAGCCCCCTTCACGGTCGACGTATAGTTTCTGGTTGGCGGCGGCTACTACATTGGCCGCGATGGTGTTAAATGCCCTGATTTCGGTACGGCGCTCGCGGCCTTTGCCATACTTCTTCTGCAGGTCTTTAAAATAATTGATCGCATAACGCGTCAGGTTGGTCAGATTGTCTTCAACGTCGGCCAGTTCCTGTTCCAGTCGCCGCATGAGTTCATCCGCCTTAAAACCGTCGTACTTCGAGATCCGCTTGATCCGAATCTCGGTCAGGCGGATAAGGTCATCCTGCGTAATATCGCGGTAAAACAGCTTCTTGTGCGGTTTGAGGCCCTTATCGATGGTTTCGAGTACCGCCTCGAAGGTTTCGCACTCTTCGATTTTACGGTAGATACGATTCTCGATAAAGATTTTCTCCAGCGAGGCGTACAGTTGTTTCTCCATCAGTTCGCCACGACGGATCTCCAACTCCTGTTTCAGCAGGGCTACCGTCTGCTGGGTATTGTACCTCAAAATCTCCGATACGCTGACGAAATGCGGTTTATCGCCGATGATGACACAGGCATTCGGAGAGATGCTTACTTCGCAATCGGTGAAGGCATACAAGGCGTCGATCGTGACATCGGGCGAAACGCCGGGTTGCAGGTGCACGATGATCTCGACCTCTTTTGCCGTGTTGTCAACCACGGCGGCAATGTTCTTGCCGGGTGATTTGATACGGATTTTACCCAGTTCAGCCGCTTTGACAATCGAGTCGCAGAGCGTGGTGGTCGTCACTCCGTAGGGAACATCGCGAATGGCCAGCGTTTTTTTGTCGATCTCTTCAATGCGGGCCCGTACCCGGACTTTACCGCCCCTATGTCCGTCATTATAGTTGCTGACGTCGATATACCCGCCTGTCTGGAAATCGGGGAAAAGCGTAAACGGCTTGTCCTTCAGAATGGCAATCGAAGCGTCGAGCAGTTCGTTGAAATTATGCGGAAGAATTTTTGTCGAGAGGCCAACGGCAATTCCGTCGACTCCCATCGCGAGGAGCAGCGGAAATTTAACCGGCAGCGTGACCGGCTCTTTTTTCCGACCGTCGTACGAAAGCTGCCATTCGGTGGTGTCATTATTGAACACCACGTCGGCCCCAAATTTCGACAGACGCACCTCAATGTACCGCGCCGCGGCAGCACCATCGCCGGTCCGCACGTCGCCCCAGCTTCCCTGGGTATCGAAAACGAGTTCTTTCTGACCAATATTGACCAGCGCTTCATTGATTGATGCATCACCGTGGGGGTGATATTGCATGGTTTGCCCGATCACGTTGGCCACCTTGTTGAAGCGCCCATCGTCCATTTCTTTCAGGGCGTGCAGAATCCGGCGTTGAACGGGCTTTAAACCGTCTTCGATGGCAGGAACGGCACGCTCCAGAATAACATAGGAAGCGTAATCGAGAAAATACGTTTCGTAGAGGCCCGACACCACGGTTTGGTCGTGCAGGACTTCTTCGGTTTCATGAGTGTTTGTTGTTGTGTCGTCAGACGGTTCCTGATGTTCGTCGTTCACCATGTAGCAGCGAGGTGTTAAAAATACCCTGTTATACCAATACTCAGTATGTCTGTAGGGTGGCGTATTCTGGCAAAATGTTTACCCCCTAAAGATACGAAAAAACGGCCAAAAATCCACGTAGAGGCCTAATTTGTCCGTTTCCAAGGAGTTTGACAGATCGGTGTCCCAAAATGAACCCTATCTGCAGCTGGTCCTCAGCGCCAGCTGAAATTCAGATTAATTTTATATCTATCACGGTAGGGTAAGTAGTGAATATGCTCGAATAATCGCATCTTCGTCGTACCGTAACGACACTATCTTCATGAAAAATCCTTACGTGGCATTACTCCACACCGCGTGGCAGTATGCTCGTAACCAACGGGGCCGCTACCTGGGCGTATATCTCCTGTTTATCTGTGCCAACCTGGTGGGTGCAGCACATCCGCTTCTCTTCGGCTGGTTTGTCGACCGCATTCAGCGTGATGCCGGGTCTGTACTGCCTGTTACTCTTCAGTTCGGGGGCTTGTTTATCGGTCTCAAGCTCCTGGAGTGGGCCTTTCACGGACCCGCCCGCGTCATGGAACGGCAACTGGCCTTCGATGTCAGTCGAAACTTTCTGCAGACGCTTTATCAGCAAACATTACGCCTGCCCGTTGCCTGGCACAAGCAAAATCATAGCGGGGCCACGATCAACCGGCTGAACAAAGCGTATGTAGCCCTGAAATCGTTTTTTCAGAATGGATTTACCTACCTACACGTGGTGGCCAAATTCACACTGTCGTTCGGGGCCATGCTTTATTTCGCCCCCCTCTATGGCAGCATCGGCCTGGTATTGGGCGCTTTTACGGTCTGGATCATCCGGCGGTTCGATAAGCCGTTTGTGCAGGCGCTGGAAGAAACCAATGAACGGGAGCACCACCTGGCCTCGTCGCTTTTCGATAGCCTGTCGAATATCGTGACGGTGATCACGCTTCGGCTGGAAGGACGCATGGAAGAACGGCTACTCGACAAAGTATCGGCTATTCGTGTTCCGTTTCGCCGCGAAATCAGGATCAACGAATGGAAATGGTTTGTGGCCACGATGATGATTGCGATTGTGTACATCGTGATCACGGTTGGGTACGTTCACGAACACCACGTACCTGGCTCGGTCTTTTATGTGGGCGGGCTGGTCACGTTGCTCGGATACGTCAACCAGTTCACCAGTGTCTTCAGTGATGTGGCCTGGCAGTATACCCAGATCGTGCAGTACAACACCGACGTGCAAACTGCCGCGACTATCGGGGAAACCTTTCGGCAGCACCGGGGCCTGGCTGCCAGCGAAGAACTGACCTTGCCAAGAAACTGGCAATCGCTGTCAATTGAGCGCCTGTCGTTTGTTCATTCGGGCAGTAACGTACCTATCGACGACGCTGCCATACCTACAGAAGCCCGTCGGCCCGCCTCGTTAACGAACCTGACGTTGCAACTGAAACGCGGAAAACGAATTGCATTGATTGGCGAAAGTGGTTCAGGCAAAAGTACGCTGCTCACCCTGCTGCGCGGATTGTATCCGCCAACGGCGGGTGCCCGGCTGAGCGTGGACGGTGATGAGTCCGTCGATTGGTCGGCCATAGGGTCCACCGTCACCCTCTTCCCGCAGGAGCCAGAGATTTTCGAGAACACAGTCGCCTATAACATTACACTGGGTTTGCCTTTTCCGCAGCACGAGGTCGACGAAGTGTGCCGACTGGCCTATTTTGCCGATGTAGCCCGGTATCTGCCAAACGGACTGGAAACGCCCATTCAGGAAAAAGGCGTGAACCTGTCGGGCGGGCAGAAACAACGTCTGGCCCTGGCGCGTGGTATTCTGGCCGCCCGGGAGAGCGACATCGTGTTGATGGATGAACCCACCAGCAGTGTTGACCCCAAAACAGAATACCACATTTACCACAACCTGCTGGGTGCTTTCGCGGATAAGGTCGTTGTGTCGTCGTTACACCGGCTTCATCTACTGCCCATGTTCGATTATATCTACATCATGCGGGAGGGCGCCATGGTCGATGAAGGTACGTTCGTTGAACTTCGGCAACGTTCGCTGATTTTCAAGGAAATGTGGCTTCACCAGGCCGATTCGGTGAATCGGGTTAGGGAAGAGGCAACGGTAACGGTCAGCGTCTGACAAAAGCAGCTGGTTAACTGTACCACTTGCCTTCGGCAATGAGCTGGGTACGTCCGCCCACCAGAATCCGGTATTGCCCTTCCTGTCTGTCTCCTTTCAGGTAGATATACGACGGGCGGCCCAGTTGAAAGCCCTGCTCAATGGTGGCCGTTACTGATTGGCGCTGGTGTAACAGTAGATAAGCCAGCAGGCAGCCATTGGCGCTTCCAGTCGCGGCATCTTCAGCTACATGACCGTTTTCCAGTAAGAGCATCCGGGTTGAAAAACTGTTGTCGGCTTCGTACGTTTCGGGAGTGACAAAAAACAGGGAGGTCGAATGGCCTGTGCTACTGTTGGTCCGGTACTTTTTTCGCTTATACAGAAAGGCCTGAAATGCATCGTAGGTCAGCGAGAGGGTTTGCAAGGCGGCCAGGCTTTTCAGTGGAATAATGATGTAAGGGAGTCCCGTGCTGATCTCCTGAATGGGTAAGGCCCGGTCGAGTTGGCCAGGATCGATACCCAGTTCGCTGGCCACCTCATCGGGGTTGAACAGGTCGCGAAACTCCGGTTGGGCCTGCTGCATGAACAGGATACTGTCCGACAGGGAATTCGGGTCAATGATGGTGATCGGGATGTCGGCGTGGGCCAACTGCAACACCAGCCTGTCGGGTACGTTGGGTACTAGAAAACGGGCGATGATATACGCCGTACCAAGGGAAGGATGACCGGCAAAGGGGACCTCGTGTTCAGGGGTGAAGATGCGTACGCCAAACTGCTGATTATTCTGATTTGTCCGAATGAACGTTGTCTCGGCAAAGTTGATTTCTCTGGCGATCTGCTGCATTTTCCCGTCCGATAAGCGCTGGTCGAAGTCAACGAAAACCGCGAGTTGATTTCCCTGATACTGTTCTGTTGCAAAGACATCGACGATGTAGTAAGGAATGCCGCTCATAAAAGGGGGGGGGAAGGAACTGGGTGACTGGCAATTAGGCGGAAGCTCGCCACCTAAAAAAGGCGGCCCCGCCTTCATAAGAAAGCGAGGCCGCCTGGATACAAGTTCAGTAACGTCTATTTTTTCGTAACCCGAATGGAGATACGGCGATTCTTAGCGCGACCTTCTTCGGTATCATTCGAAGCCACCGGATGTTCTTGCCCATAGCCTTCTGCTTCTAATCTACTAGTGGCAATACCGAGTGCTACCAGTTCATTTTTTACTGAATGAGCGCGGTTGCCCGAAAGTTTGAGGTTCGCATCGGCATTGCCTGTGTTGTCAGTGTAGCCACCCAGCTTAATGGTAACGTTTGGGTAGGCTTTCAACACTTCGGCAATGTTTGACAGTTGCTCCTGCGATTCGGGTTTCAACGTAGCCTTACCCGTTTCAAACGTCAGCCGGTCGAAATCGAACCAGGTGGTCTTGTCAACAGGTTTGTCTGATTTGATAAACGAAACCAGGTTTGCTTCTACACCCGTGGCGTTCACACCTTTCAGCGATACGGCACCCAGGTTGATGTCGATAGGCGTGAACTCGCGGTTAGGCGTGCTGACGTCCTTGTTATCGGCCGCGGTTGACTCTTCCAACGGCACCTCGGTACCCGCCGCTGTTTTTCCTTCTTTGTTGAAGCCAGGTACGTCTGCTGATTTGATCGCGATATAAGGAGCAATGACCAGCGATACGATCGACATCAGCTTGATCAGGATATTCATCGATGGGCCAGACGTGTCCTTGAAAGGGTCACCAACCGTGTCGCCCGTTACGGAGGCTTTGTGTGGCTCCGACTTTTTGTAGTACATCTCACCGTTGATCAGCACCCCTTTCTCGAATGATTTCTTGGCGTTATCCCAGGCACCACCGGCGTTGTTCATGAATATACCCATCAACACGCCTGATACGGTTACCCCAGCCAGCAGGCCACCCAGTACCTCAGGCCCGAAAATAAAGCCAACGATAATGGGTACTGAAAGCGCGATGGCGCCGGGCAGGATCATTTCACGAATCGAAGCCTGGGTCGAGATCGCCACGCATTTTTCATACTCGGGCTTGCCAGTACCTTCCATAATGCCCGGAATGTCGCGGAATTGGCGACGGACCTCTTCAACCATCGACATGGCGGCGCGACCTACGGCGGCAATCGCCAGTGACGAGAAGATGAACGGAATCATGGCCCCCACAAACAGCCCCGACAGGACGTCGGCTTTGTAGATATCGATGGCAGAAATGCCGGAAATACCCACAAAAGCGGCAAACAGGGCCAGGGCCGTCAGGGCCGCCGAAGCAATAGCAAAGCCTTTTCCGGTAGCGGCGGTGGTGTTACCCACAGCATCCAGAATGTCGGTCCGACCGCGAACTTCTTCGGGCAGGTAGCTCATTTCGGCAATACCGCCGGCGTTATCAGCAATGGGGCCAAAGGCGTCGATGGCGAGCTGCATGGCAGTGGTGGCCATCATACCGGCGGCTGAGATAGCTACCCCATAAAGACCGGCAAAATGATACGACGTATAAATGCCCGCGGCCAGCACAAGGATGGGCAGCACTGTTGATTCCATCCCCACGGCCAGCCCGCCAATGATGTTGGTAGCTGCCCCCGTTGCCGATTGACGGATGATTGACATGACCGGCCGACGACCCATTGCCGTATAATACTCGGTGATGGTCGACATCAGTGCGCCAACGACCAGTCCGGTCACAATGGCGTAGAACACATCCAGGCGGTCGAATTCAACACCGCGAATTTCTAACGTACCGGTGGGCAACACGGCATTTACCAGAAAATACGAAGCCACAACCGTAAGAATGATCGAGCCCCAGTTGCCCAGGTTCAGCGCGCCCTGAACGTTTCCGTTATCGTCTTTTACCCGAACGAGATAACAGGCCAGGATGGAGAAAATCAGACCCATACCGGCAATCAGAACGGGGAGCACAATAGGAGCGTGGCCAACAATATTGCTGGCTTCTGGAATCCGAATTTCGCGGCCCAGTACCATGGTCGCCAGAATAGTGGCTACGTACGAGCCAAAGAGATCGGCGCCCATACCAGCTACGTCACCGACGTTATCGCCCACGTTGTCGGCAATGGTAGCGGGGTTGCGTGGGTCGTCTTCCGGAATGCCGGCCTCCACTTTACCAACGAGGTCAGCCCCCACGTCGGCGGCTTTGGTGTAGATACCGCCCGCCACCCGGGCAAAGAGCGCAATTGATTCGGCACCCAGCGAGAAACCGGCCAGTACTTCCAGTGCCCGTTCCATAGGCACGCCGTTTACATCGCCGAAACTGCCTCCTGAGTTGGCAACGAAGTAGTTATAGAGTAAAATAAAGAGTACGCTCAGACCCAGTACGGCCAGGCCAGCCACACCGATACCCATCACCGATCCACCCGTAAACGATACGTCGAGGGCGCGGGTGAGGCTGGTACGGGCCGCATGGGCTGTACGGACGTTAGCTTTGGTGGCTACTTTCATGCCGATGTAGCCGGCAAAAGCCGAGGTGAATGCACCAATGGCAAAGGCCACACCGATAAACCAATGTGAGTTTTCGACCTGCGACCCCGCGAAGGCCAGCACTGCGGCTACGATCACTCCAAAGATGATCAATACCCGCCATTCTGCTTTCAGGAACGCAATGGCTCCATCGGCAATGTAACCGGCAATCTCCTGCATGCGTGCATCGCCAGCTTCCTGCCGGTTTACCCAACTAAATTTGGCGATCATCACCACCAGCCCCACTAAACCTAGCAGCGGTACGATGTAAAGACTATTATTCATATTTGACTAAGAAAAGGTTGTTTGAATGGGCGCAAAGATAGAATTTGCCGTAGCATATACACGGTTAATGAGCCTCAATTTTGACTTTTAACAGGGTTATTTAGTTTATTTTTGATATAAATCATGCGTTTTTGATGCCTTCGAGTGCCCCATTTCGTGTAAAATCCACGCTAGCAGCCTGACTATCACCGATGAAGCCTCGTTTCTTCCTTCTTTTGCTGCTACTGACCGCCTCGGCGATGGCACAGACCCGGCGCCAGGCTGATGGCCGGGAGCTGGTGGTTCACTCGAATAAGGCGTACCGGCTCACTGTCGATCAGCCCTATACAAGTGCGTTGATCGCTTACCCGACCGGCGAAACCCTACAGGGAACGTACCTGGTTGTGGCGGGCGATACACTGCCCCTACAGGCTGACCCCCATGCCGGGGCTGGAAAGCCAATGTCGGCACTTGTTGTGTTCCGGCAGCCGGTGACGCAGTTGACCTTACAGACAGGTACGTTAGCGGGGGCAGTCTTGCTTCAGTTGTTCTATGCTCCACCGCTGCCGGCCGGGTACGTTCAGGCGCAGGTGTCCGCTTTGGCGCGCCAGGGTAGCGAGTGCGTAAAGCCGGCTGTTATCCCCGCATCGGTATGGCGTGCGGGCCTGACGCCCCCCAAGGAATTGCCGGTTCAGACAAAGGTGCAGTTCATCGTTGTCCATCATTCAGTTACCAGCAATACGGCAACCGACCAGGTAGAAGAGGTGCGTAATATTTACTTGCTGCACACCCTTTCCAACGGCTGGAATGATATTGGCTACAACTTCCTGATCGGGCGCGATGGGGTCATTTACGAAGGCCGGGATGGACAGGGAATGATGGATGGCGATAATGTGCTGGGGGCTCATTTCTGCGCTCAGAACTCAGGAACGATGGGTATTTGCCTGCTGGGCAATTTCAACGAGGCGCAACCTGGCTCATCCGCTATCGCATCGCTTGCCAAACTGATTGGCTGGAAATTAAAAAAAGAAGGCCTGCAGCCGATTGGTATGGCCTTTCATCCAGGGTCGGCCAAACAACTGGATGTTATTTCCGGGCACCGCGATGGGGTCTGCACGACAGAATGCCCCGGCAATAATCTGTACGCTGCCTTGCCTGCCATCCGGCAGGAAGTTGGCCAGGTGTGCTCCTTTGAACCAACGCCATTGGCTACGGGATCGTCAGACGTTGACTGGGTGGTTTACCCTAATCCATCGCGGGCCATGTTCCAGGTGCGGTACCGGAGCAACGACCCCTTTCAGGTACGTTTCGACCTGTTCGATCTGCTCGGTAACCACTGGCCTGTACGGACGACCTATCTGGGAGCCGATACGTGGCAGGTTGCCTCGGAATCACTGCCGACGGGCCTTTTTTTTCTGCGGTATACAGATGGGCCAGCATCGGCCGTAAAGCAGATATGGCATAGTCGGGAGTGAAAAAATGAGGCAAAACTGGTTAAACAGGCGGGTAGTGAACGCCTGCCCTGGCAAACGGGTTGACGGTGTATCGAACAAACTGCTTAATTTGTTCTGAAACCCCATTGTCATTCATCCTGTGAGATCGATCTATCTACTGCTATTAACGGCTATAACCAGCTGGATTTCCCTTGTTTCCTATGCGCAGGTGCCGTTTGGAAAGCCCCGAACAGCCACTCCCGGTGATATTCAACTCGGCATTCGTCGGCTAAATGTGCTGGGCAGTGTGCTCTACATTGCGGCGCACCCCGACGATGAAAACACGCTGATGTTAACGTACCTGCACAATGAGCGCAATTTGCGTACGGCCTACCTGTCATTGACCAGAGGCGATGGCGGGCAGAATTTGATCGGGGCTGAGCAGGGCGAATATATCGGGGTTATCCGGACGCAGGAGCTATTGGCCGCCCGCCGGATCGATGGGCCGGAGCAACTGTTTAGCCGGGCCTACGATTTTGGCTTTTCCAAATCCACCGATGAAGCGGTGAAGGTCTGGGGGCGCGATCAGGTATTGAGCGATATTGTCTACCTGATCCGCAAGTTCCAGCCCGATGTGATCATAACCCGTTTTCCCCCCGACAGTCGGGCGGGGCATGGGCACCACTCCGCATCGGGTTTTCTGGCCGAAGAAGCCTTTAAACTGTCGAATGATCCGACAGTGTATCCAGAGCAACTGAAGCTGGTGAAGCCCTGGCAGGCTCGGCGGCTGTTCTGGAATGCGTTTATTCCCGGTCAGTTCGCCAGTAATAACCGCCCCAGCGAGGCCGGTACGATCATCGGCGTCGAGACCGGGCTGTATAATCCACTGCTGGGAAAATCGTATGGTGAACTGGCTGCCGAAAGCCGTAGCCAGCACAAGAGCCAGGGATTTGGGGTGGCGGCCAACCGGGGTAACAAAATTGATTATCTGCTGCTGAAAGAAGGCGATAAGCCCCAGAGCGACCTCATGGAGGGCATTGATATGACTTGGAACCGGGTTCCTAACAGCGAGCGCATCCAGGAGCAGGTGTATAAATTGACCAGTCAGTTCAACGCGGCCCAGCCTGCCGCCAGCGTTCCCGCATTGGTGGCGCTTCACCGCGAAATCAGTCAGCTCGACATGAGTCAGGTGTTTGTCCGTACCAAACTGGCCGAGGTAGAAACGTTGATTCAGCAATGCCTGGGGTTAGTGTTTGAAGCGCTCCCGGCCGACTATGCCGCTACGCCAGGGGGGCAGGTTGACCTCCGGCTGAATGCAATCAACCGCGTCAACTCGCCGGTGAAGCTGACAAAAATTCGGTTGCCCCAGCTCAATCGGGACACTACCCTGAGCCTTGTGATGAAGCCTAACGAACAACTCGTTATTCCCCTATCGGCCAAACTCCCAGCCAGTCTGCATTATTCCCAACCCTACTGGCTGGAGAAGCCGCAGCAGAAAGGCCTGTTCACGGTCACGGACCAACAGCTGATCGGCTTACCCGAAAATCCACCCCAACTGACGGCTGAGTTCACGGTCGACATCGATGGCCTGTCATTCACCTACACAAAGCCCTGGCTATACAAATACACGGATCCCGTTGCCGGCGAATTGTACCGATCGTTTGACGTGCGGCCCGATGTAACTGTTAACCTGACCGAGCGCGTCTACGCCTTCGCCGACAACGTACCCAAGACGGTCGATGTCGTTGTTAAAGCGAATCGCGCCGGGGTAAAAGGGTCCGTTAGCCTCGACCTGCCAACGGGTTGGCGGGCTACACCATCGGCCGAATCGTTTAGCCTGAACGACAAGTTACAGGAGCAGCGCGTCACGTTTACGTTATCTCCGGGTAACAGTAATGCCGCTACTGGTAAACTAAAAGCCGTTGCCACGGTAAACGGAAGCCGATTCACCAATAGCATCCGCACCGTCGACTATCCGCACATTCCACCACAGACACTCTTCCCGGTCGCTGAGGCTACGGTTGAACGGCTAAATGTGATCGTGAAGGCCAAACAGGTTGGCTACATTGCCGGTGCGGGCGACGAAGTGCCTGCCGCCCTGCGCCAGATGGGCTGCACCGTCTCACTCCTCGACGAAGCTGAATTAGGGAAAGATCTCTCCCGTTTCGACGCCATCGTGGTTGGTATCCGTGCCTACAACACGGAAGAATACCTGAAAAGCACACAGGAGAAACTGATGGACTACGTTAAAAAAGGTGGGACAATGGTGGTGCAGTACGTAACGCCGGGGAACGCCGTTTTACAGTCGGGCATGAAGGTGAATCAGATTGGCCCGTTCCCCTTCGCGGTTGGTCGTGACCGGGTGACCGAAGAAGATGCGGCCATCACGCTGCTGAATCCAAGTCAGTTTTTGCTGAATAAGCCCAATAAGATTACCGAAGAGGATTTTAAAGGCTGGGTGCAGGAGCGGGGGCTTTACTTCGCCCAGGACTATGGCCAAGCCTACGAATCGCTGTTCTCGATGAACGATGCCGGCGAAGCCCCCAAGCTCGGCAGCCTGATCTACACGGCTTATGGCAAAGGCCATTTCATCTACACAGGCCTGGCCTTTTTCCGTCAACTGCCCAATGGGGTTCCCGGAGCCTATCGCTTATTTGCTAATCTGATCTCGGCCAGCGCAACGAATAAATAAAGACGAATCAATAAAACGGGGCGGGTACGTTGCTTAAATCGTTGGCAACGTACCCGCCCCGTTTTGGGTAAAGGCGAACTGGTCTATAGCCGAATATCCTGGGTTTCCTGGGCGAAGAACAGTTCGTTCAGGAAATCACAGTACGGTTTCACCAGTCTACAGCCGAGAAGTACGTCATCGGCGAAGTTGGCTTTCAGTACCTCTTTATCGGTATACCGGTGCATGAAGAATAATTGCTTACGCTTCAGCAAGTCAATATCAGGGTGATCTGCCGAGTAGCCTTTGGGGGCTGTTTTGGTGCATTCTCCCCAAATCTCTGGAAAGTACGCCCTGAAAGCGTCGGCTTCAATGATGTCTTTCAGTGAAGCAGGACTATAGTCAATCTCCTGGCGGAAGGCCGCCAGTTGCGCGGGAGTTGCCTGCCACATACCTGCCCCTAAAAACGACTCGTTACCGGGCTGAATATGCAGGTAGTAATCAATCTGGCCCGAATGCCGCCCGCCCGGACCAAGCGCCACGGCAAAATTTGGTTTATAAGGAGCTTTGTCTTTTGAGAAGCGTATGTCGCGGTTGATTCGGAATATGCAGTCTTTCGGGCTGGTATTCGGCAGCGGATGGAACGTATTGGCCCCTTCGATCAGGCAGGCAGTGAATGCTTCCAGTTCTGACTTAGCGGCATCGTACCGCGGCCGATTGGCATGAAACCAGTCGCGATGGTTGTTTTGAACAAGGTCTGTCAGAAAAGCGAACGTTGGCGCCGTGATAACAGCGTTGCGCGTGTTGGATTTGGTTGCCATAGAGGATCAAATATACGGATTTGCCATCTGCCCTCCGTCAAATTCGTGTCGGAAAGACACGCACGGGTTGACAGACCGCTGTCTCAGATACTGCAAACACTCTATCGAATTACTTGGTTGAATAGCTTAATAAACAACTAACGTTATGGCAACGAAAAACGAAAAAGCGCTGGAGCAAGTCGAAGAAGAATACAAAGACGTGCCAGCCGGTGATAAAGCTGACAATGGTGCCGGGCATGGCAGCGCCGGAGCGGGCAGAAACTCAACATCACACAAGAGCAGCAAGCATAGCAAAGGTAGCAACAGTGCCGGCAGTTCAACCGGCGGCACTAAAGGTGGGCACGGAAATTCGTAACCCCGCCTAGTCCCAAACAGACGTAGCCCGTAGAGCCTGATAGTCAAAAACGAATCAGGCTCTACGGGCTACGTCTGTTTGGGGTCTGCGCCAGCATGGGGCCAACTGCAGATCGTCGAGAAACAGGGTATTCGTCAGCCCGTTGCTCATAGCGCCGCAGAGGTTTAGCCCGGTGACTGTACGTTCCAACTCATCGGCCGCCGCTTCGGGAGGTGAGCAAACCCGGCGAACTGGTCAGGATTGGCCGCGATCTTCAAGTCGGCTGGTCAGTTCGGGCAGCCTGACATGCTCTTCAAAGGCAACAGTACGCATCGTTTCTACAGACGTTAGCGTTAGCTCGTCGTTTGCCCGTTCCCTCACCCGGCAATCAGCTGAGTTTCTAGGCAGCATTGACAAACTAATTACGTCTACAGAAAAAGCAGCATAAAAAGAATGTCAGCGGGCTGATTCAAACCAATAATCCCAGCCCGAAACGCGCAGGCTGGGATTATCCAGGTACGTTGTGTATCACCTATCGCTGTCTATTCGTAGGCAATCCGGCTCAGAATGCTCCGGCCAAGCGTGACTTCGTCAGCATACTCGAGGTCGCCACCGATGGGAATACCCCGGGCAATGGTCGAGATCTTCAACTGGAAGGGCCGCAGTTTCTTTTGCAGGTAGAACGCCGTGGTGTCGCCTTCCATAGTCGGGCTAAGGGCCAGGATAATCTCTTTGACCGGTTCATCGTCGTCGCCCTGCTGAGTAAGCCGTTGAATCAGCGAGTCGATGTGCAGGTCGCTGGGGCCAACGCCTTCAACGGGCGAAATAATGCCGCCCAGCACATGATAAAGGCCCTTATACTGCGCCGTGTTCTCTACAGCCAGCACGTCGCGTGTATCTTCAACTACGCAAATGGTTGAGCCATCGCGGCGGGGATTGGCACAGATACTACAGAGCGTATCGTCGGATAGGTTATGGCATTTTTTGCAGTACTGCACATTCAGCCGCATCGTTGTCAGGGCGGTAGCCAGGGACTGGGTTTGTTCTTCGTCGCGTTTCAGCAGGTGAAGCACAAGCCGCAGGGCTGTTTTTTTGCCAATGCCCGGCAACTTGGCCACCTCTGTTACTGCATCTTCAATAAGCTTTGAGGGAAACTCCATGTGGTGAAGAAAAGAGCGAAAGGGTGCAGCATCGAACGGGTGACTTCGTGAGGCATCAGCTGGTGAGCAAAGTCAATCGTTCGAGTTTACATCCTTTCGCTCATTAGTGTAAGACTTCTGCTGAAATGCCCCGTCGGCAAATTTCATTCCGCAGGGGGACCAATTCCTCAAAACCGCCATTTTTGACGGTACATTTGCCTTTGTAGTGAATCAGCAGCGTACACTGTTCGGCCTGTTCGGGCGAGTGGTCACAAACTTCGATCAGTGTATCGATGACGTACTCGAACGTGTTGACTTCATCGTTGAAGACCACCAGGTTGTACACCTCAGTTTCTACGACTTCGTCCAATACGGTCACTTCGGGTTCAAAAAACGGCATCATAACTAAAAAGCTTAATAGTTGATTCTTGTGCAAATTTACGGAAATTTGGCCGGTTATTACCCGTTAAAATAACCCCATCAGCCTGCTAAAAGTTGCCTGTTTCGGATGAATTCAACCATCGCTCTCGTCATTCTCGTCGCTTATTTTGCCATGCTCATCACGGTGTCCTATTTCACCTCCCGTGGGGCCGACACCAACACATTTTTCACGGCCAACCGGCAGTCGCCCTGGTACCTGGTGGCCTTTGCCATGATCGGTACATCCCTGTCTGGCGTTACGTTCATATCTGTCCCAGGGGCCGTAGGCGGTGTTTTTAAAGGTTTTGACGGGAATAAGGGGTTTTTCTATTTTCAGGTGGTACTAGGCTACATCATCGGGTATTATGTGATCGCCACGGTACTTATGCCCATGTATTACCGGCTTAACCTGATCTCGATTTACGGGTACCTCGAAAAGCGGTTTGGCTTCTGGTCGTACAAGACTGGCGCAGGCTTTTTCCTGCTGGCCCGTACGGTAGGTTCTGCGGTGCGGTTGTATGTCGCCGCGGGTGTTTTGCAGCTCGCTATTTTCAACGATCTGGGTATTCCGTTCTCGGTGTCGGTAGCCATTACCATTCTCCTGATCTGGTTATACACGTTTAAGGGCGGGGTAAAAACGATCATCATCACCGATACGCTCCAGACCACGTTTCTGGTGACGGCCGTCGTACTCACGATTATTCTGATTGCCAATGAGCTGAATATGAGCTTTAGCCAGGTAACGGCGGCGATCAAAAGCAGCCCGTATGCACAAGTATTTTACTTCGATAACATCAACGATCCCCGCCATTTCCTGAAGCAGTTCATCTCGGGAATCTTTATCGCCATCGTGATGACCGGCCTCGACCAGGACCTGATGCAGAAGAACCTGACCTGCAAAAACATTGGGGAAGCGCAGAAGAATATGTTCTGGTTCACGATCACACTCACGATCGTGAACTTCATGTTTCTATGCCTGGGTGCCTTACTCTACATCTACGCGAACACGGAAGGTATCGCCATTCCGGCCAAGACCGACGATCTCTATCCGATGCTGGCGCTGAATCACTTCGGACCGGTGGTTGGCATCACTTTTCTGCTGGGCATCACCGCTGCTACCTATGCGTCGTCTGATTCAGCCCTGACAGCGTTAACGACTTCCTTCTGCATTGATTTTATGAACGTTGAGCGGAAGCCGGAAGTGGAGCGGGCCCGGATCAAACACTGGGTACACATCGGCTTTTCGGTGCTTTTCTGGATGGTGATCGTCATCTTTAATCGGCTCAACAGCGGAGACGTCATCACGGCGGTGTTCGATCTGGCCGGCTATACCTATGGCCCGCTGCTGGGGCTGTATTCATTTGGCCTGTTTAGCCATCGGCCCGTTCGCGACCGGTTTGTGCCCCTGGTCTGCGTGCTATCACCCCTGGTCACCTATTACGTCAATGCGCACTCGGCGGCCTGGTTCAACGGGTATACGTTCAGTTTTGAGCGGTTATTACTGAACGGCCTGTTCACGTATATTGGTTTGTGGGTGCTATCGATCAATGCCCCTGTTACCAGCCAGCGGGTAGAGGCTGCTGTGCAGTAGATTCGTCTAACTTTTAGGAGAAGGATGGAGTTATCCCTTTATTTAAGCTATAAAGTGTACTCCATTCTCTACCATGCTGCGTTTTTTGACACTTCTGCTACTCCTGACCGGGCTTAGCCTGACTGCTGTAATGGGGCAGGACCAAAAGCCCCGCAGAACCCGCAAATCAAGGCCGGTAAACCCTTATCGGCGGACCTACCAGAAAGGGGAGTTTGTTGCGCCGGTAGACTCCACATCTCCGCGCGTGCCGTATGTCCATTTCCCATATCCGCTGGCTAAAGGCACCAGTCGGGCAACACTGGGCGTAACGTTCACCACCTCGCCCCGAGACATAACGGAAGAAATTCAGCTCAGCATTCCGGCGGGCGATTTGGTCGTGTTGCATGGGCTAACAGACAAACTGGCCCTTACCGGACGGTTTACGTTTCAGTTTTTGCAGAATAATGCTTCCGTTGGGCTGCGCTATAGTCGCCCGGTGAAAGGTCGATTCTATGCTTCGGCCGGCGCCGACGTGGGCGCCTGGTTCGGCTCATTGCAACTGGCGCAGTTCAACAACCGGGGCTTTGGCGTGCAGGGAACGCCCAATCTAGCCATTGGCTTTCGGTCCTCGCGCAACTTACTCGTCACCTTGCGGGGTGAAGTCGACCTGGGTTTGTATTACCGGTCGAGGGTAGGCCAGACGGTTAGCGATCGCGGGCAGGTGCTGCTCAATGGGTATGGGGGAACGGTAACACTGGAGCAGGCATTTTTTGGACGCAGGCACGTAGCCCTGGGCTTCCGGGCGTTATATACCAACTTCAACTGGCAGTTCTGGTCGCTGTATGACACGTTTGATCGGAACATTTTTTATCCAGAAGCATTTATTGGCTTCTTCTTATGAATCCAGACGCAACAACAGGCTCATGAAAACGCTTTTTCTCCGCTATTTTTTTTACAGCCTGTTGCTTCTGTCAGCAGGCTACTGGGCTGGATGTCGGCCTGGGCTGAACGATGCTGTATTGATTCCTGAACTGCAGCGTGGAGAGCTGGCCACAGAAGGAGCCAAGTTGCTGTTTAGCCAGACTAGAAAAGCCTGCGAAGGTGTGTATCAGGTCTCGGAGGGAGCCGCCGTCTTTGGTGATGAAGTGGCTGCTAAATGGAGTTATCTGGCCAAAGGGCCGGGGGATACAACCTATTACATGTCGTTGTTTTGTGAGCCTCAAGCCGCTTTTTTCGTGCTGGAAGGTCGGCAGCTGGGCGATTCACTGGTTTTTGAAGGCTTCTGGCGACGGCTGGTCAATTCAGAAACAGGTACCGCCCGGTTTGTGGTGCTGAAAGCGAGCGGCGCCAGTGTGCTGCTTGCCCCCGGTTGCTGCACGTCGATCAAAAAAGGCGACGTGATCTTTAAAGGTATCTATGGGGATGGGACCGCAAAACGTACTCAGTCATTCGTTCTGACGTATAACCGCCCGTTGAATGCAAAGCCGTTTCAGATACTGGCACACCGGGGTGGCGGCCGGACCTCCGATTTATTGCCTGCCTCTGAAAACAGCGTCGAGATTATTCGGCTGGCCGAGCGGCTGGGTGCCACGGGGGTTGAAATAGACATTCGACAAACGAAAGATGGTGTGCCGATCATTTATCATGACAACCAGCTGAACCTGCGGCTGACTCAGAAAACCGGCCTGATCGGTGCCGTTGAAAACTATACCTACGATCAGTTGAGTACGTTTGTCCGGCTGCGTAACGGCGAGAAAATCCCGATGCTCACCCAGGTGCTCGAGGCTGTATTGAACGAAACGGCCCTGGAAACTGTCTGGCTCGACTCAAAGGATGTGCGGGATATGGATCTGGTCAGAAACATCCAGCAAACGTATCAGCAACGTGCCGCCCAGCTAGGGCGGCGGCTAACGATTTACATTGGCCTACCCGCCGACGAACGGGTTGCCCAGTTTGAACAATTGCCCGACCATTTGCAACTGCAATCGATCTGTGAGCTCGACACCAGTATTACCCGGCGTATTAACGCTAAGGTGTGGGCGCCGCGCTGGACGCTGGGCGAACAAATTCCGTCGACGTTGGCAATGCAGCAACAGGGACGGAAGGTATTTGTCTGGACGCTGGACGTACCTGAATTTATTCAGCAATTTGTGGATAACGACACATTCGATGGAATCCTGTCTAATTACGCGCCCATTGTCGCCTACTACCATTATGTACAACAATAACCGCATAGGCTATCTGAAATGGCTTTTACTTGTTGGCTGTTGGCTGGGCAGCGTGGTGGCCACGAATGCGCAGCAGCCTGTTCAACCCCGGCCGGAAAGTATAAAAAAAACGGAATCCCGGACAGGCCGATCCCGCCGCCCACGACGGCCTCGTCCTGTTCCCACGCCATACAAACCTGCCTACACCCGAAAAGGAACGCAGCGCAAATTGAGCCCTGATCAACTCTGGGATATAAAACCTGATTCGACGCGCCCGAACCGGGGGGCGTTCAGGTTACTGGTCTACGGAAGTCTGGGAGCGTCGTACTATTCGGCACCGCTCCGAACGCCGGGTACGTTGCAGGATGAACAGAAAAACCGATGGAGTATTCCGCTCTCACTACGGGTTATGTGGCAGACCGATCATCGCCTTCGATTAGGCGTTGAAACCGGTTATGTGAGTATGTACAACTATTCGGGTACTGCCAATGACAAGCCAGCGCAGGTACGGGTGTCGGCCATCCCGATCCTGGCCGTTTTTTCTATGTCGGTCGTTAAACGATTTGCCCTGTATGCGGGGACTGGCCCTTACCTGATCAATTCGCATTTGAACTACGATGGAGTTACCCGTGGCAGCACCTTCAGCATCGGTTGGATGGCAGCGGGTACGTATACGCAACCAATTACCAAAAACCTGGGCATTGCCGCCGAATTGAAATGGTATGACGCTTCGCAGACCGACGACGCCTGTTTTATTGCGCAGGCAACGTTGGTCTGGCGGGCGTTGACCTGGTAAAAACATAGCTTGACGTTTCAGGTCTCAGGTTTCAGGTGTCAAGGGCGCTGCGGATCACCCATAGGTTCGATCCGCAGCGCCCTTGACACCTGAGACCTGAGACCTGAAACCTAAAACCTGAGACCTGAAACCTGAACACCAACCTGAACCCTGAACCTATAATGGACGCACCCCTCCTGGCTTTTCTCGCTGATACCCAGGCGCCTATGTGGATCGAAGCCCTGTTTCTGAAACAGCGAAACAACGTAAAAGCCACACAGGCCATTTTTCGTGAAATCTTACATCGGTGTCCCGAAACGTTGTATTGGCTGGGCGACGTGGTGGTGCTGGGCTACAAGAATGCCGCCTGGCCGATGGTCGATACTTTTCTGGCCAATTGTGAAGAAGCTGGCATTGAGGTGAAGGCCATCATGGGCAATCACGATGTGATGGGGCGACCCAAGAAGGGGCAACGTAATTTTCAGAAACGATTCCCCGACCACGTACCCACGGGCTATGCTCATGTAACGGATGGCGTAGGCGTGATTTTGCTGAACTCAAACTTCAGCACGCTGACGCCCCAGCAACAGGCGGAGCAACAGACGTTTTACGAGAACACATTACGGGACTACGATGCCGATCCGGCCATTCAAACGGTGATCGTCACGACACACTATGCCCCTTTCTCAAACAGTCGGCTGGTGGGGTCGAGTAAACCTGTTCAGCAACGGTTTGTTCCGCCGTATCAGGCCTCGAAAAAGGCCAAACTATTTATTACCGGTCATGCGCATGCTTTCGAGAAATTCGAGGTGGGCGGAAAAATATTCCTGGTGATCGGTGGGGGCGGTGGGTTGCGCCAGCCACTGCATCAGAACCCCGGTAAGTACGAAGACCGGGCCGTCGACTATAAGCCTATGTTTCATTACCTGACGGTCTGGCGCGACGAGGACAAGCTACATGTCTGTTCGCACCGACTTACCGATGATCAAAAAGGCTTTACGGATGGCTACGGGTTTGTGGTGTAAGCGTTACTCGCTGGCAAAAGCCAGGTACGTTCCCGACAGTATGTTTTAGCGCGAAAGGCGTTTTTATACGCTGTAGCTGGCAGGGCTGTCGTTCCGAATAGGCCAGGTACGTTGTTTATGCTCAAAATACGCTTAGTCGCCTGGCTGCTACTAATTACCGGACCGGTCTGTGCGCAGGATTTTATGCCTATCTGGCCTGCGGGTCGTATGCCCAATTCAGTTGGACTGCTTATTTCTGATAGCCTTGCCAACGAACGTATCTACCGGGTAGGCACCCCAGGCATGTATGTATTTCTGCCGTCGGTGCAGGAAAACAAAGGAGCCGCCGTGATCATCTGTCCGGGCGGCGGCTACGAACGCCTGGCCTATCTGGTAAGTGGCTGGCAATTGGCGAAGTGGTTGAACACGATGGGGGTCAGCGCTTTTGTGCTGAACTACCGCCTGCCGACTTCCCCCGACCTGCAACAGCGCGAAATCGGGCCGTTGCAGGATGCCCAGCGTGCCATGCGTGTTGTACGGGCAAACGCCAGACGCTGGGGTATCAGGCCAGACAAAGTGGGTATCATGGGTACGTCAGCAGGGGGGCATCTGGCGGCCCTGCTTGCCACCAGCCGTACCGACGCATCGTTCATTGCAGATACAGTAAGTCGATTTGCGTTTCGGCCCGATTTTGCCATTCTGATCTCACCTGTTATCACCATGGGGGCCTATGCGCACGCTGGCAGCCGGAAAAATTTACTTGGGCCAAATCCGTCTGCGGAGTTACGCCGCACGTACTCGCTGGAAAACGCTGTAACTGCCGCAACACCGCCCTGCTTTCTGGTCCATGCTTTCAATGACACCGGCGTTGACCAGCGCAATAGCCTGTTGTTCTACCAGGCGCTCGTCGATAAAAAGATACAGTCCAGTCTACACATCTTTCCGCAGGGCGGGCATGCCATCGCGCTACGCAACAACCCCGGCTCGACCCAGCAGTGGGTAACGCTCTGCGAGAACTGGCTGCGGGAAATGAACATCCTGACCGATTAGGGTAACCAGCTGGTTGTGCCCGAAAAAATAGCTGCCAGCGTAAACCGTTTCACCGCTTTCCGGGTCAACTGCTTCGACCAGGCTACTCGACTGCCTGGATTACTGCCAGGACCTGTACTGCCAAATTCAGCATAGGTGACTGTCTTTTCGTTTTGGGGATTGTTCCAGTTGTTCCAGCCCTCGGGAAGAATATGTCTGCCCATCTGGGTACGGATAAAAATAGTTTTTGCATTGGGTCGCCACGGACGGCCCAGAAAAACGTTTTGAGCCGTCTCACTGGCCGTCAGCGTACAATCGAAAAAAACGAAGCCGTACGGTTGGTAGACGGGAGTTGCGGCGGCCGTTATGTATGAGTTGAGCAGGCTTCTGATGGTGCAGGACTGGAATACGGCGATTGACTTGCCGAAAATAAAATCGGTCGTGCCCTCGATCGTACAGTGGTCATAATACTGACGACTGCCCTCGGCGGCGGCATAGAGCGTGTCCTGGTTACCCAGTAGCACACAGTTTCGACAAACAAAACGGTCGCCTTCCACGTGCAGGGCAACGGCCTGCCCAACACGGCCGGCTGTATTCCGGATGGTCAGGTTCTCGAGGATAATGTCGGGCGCATCGACCAGCATTACATAGGACGTGTAGGTGCTGAATTTGTCTTTACCTGTTGCATCCTTGCCACCGGGATAAACCTTGCCGGAAAAGTCATCGCCGGTGATGATGACGCCCTCTTTGCTTTCACCAATCAGATGAATGTTGGGTTTCCAGGAGGGGATGACCAGTTTCTCGGCGTATAAGCCATTTTTAATGAACAGTGTGACCCGCACCTGCGAGTGATCACGGAACGCGTTTACCGCCTCCTGAATGGTTTTGAAACTGCCGCTGCCATCCTGCGCCACTGTAAACGAGGCGGGGTACGTTGCCGAGGCTGGACCAGTCGTTTGGGCCTTGGCAGCGGCTGTCCACGTCAGCAGGCAGAAAAGCAGTAGGCGTCTAAGCATGGCGGGGCGAGCAGACAGGTGAGCAGGGAGCTTTCGATTATTGTTTGGCGGAGAGAAGCAACTGACTCGCCACGGCCCCTTCACTGAATTCTGCGCTGCGCTGAGATTGGGTGAGATCGGTGTTCGTCACTCGGATGGCCTGGCTACGTTCTCCTTTTATCGAAAAGAGCAGTGTGGCGGCCGGGGGATACTGAATGGCGTTGAAAGTGAGTTGATGGCTGTTCTGGGCCAGTACCACTGGTTGCGTCTCGGTAGTTATTAATTGCACATTATCCAGACTGATCCCGCTGGCATCAATCAGTTCAACGCCCTTATCGGCCTGTAAAACGAGCCTCGACAGGCTGATGTCGCTGACGGGCATTTCGGGTAGTCCCCGAATGAAAACGCCTTTTTTTGCCCCATGACAAACAATGTTCTCAAATTTCATGGACCGAAAAACAGGCGTGCCTTCGTTGAGTACGGGACGTTCATCCCGCTGACCGTCGGTGGCAAATTTCACGAAATAGTACATATCGAAGAAGATGGCTTCCTGAGCAATGTCTTTCATGACTATATCTTTGGCGTAGATGTGCTCGACAACACCACCCCGGCCACGAACTGACTTGAACCGGAGTCCTTTGTCGGTGCCCATAAACGTACAATTGGCAACGAAGATGTAGCGGGCTCCGCCACTCATTTCGCTTCCCACCACAAAACCACCGTGGCCATTGTAGACTGTGTTATTGCGAATGATGCCGTTTTCGGTTGGCATTCCTCGCTTACGCCCTTCTTCGTCTTTGCCCGACTTGATACAGATGGCATCATCGCCCACGTCGAGCGTACAGCCTTCAATCAGGAAATTCTTGCAGGATTCAATATCCATACCATCTCCATTGTGCGCATAGTCCGGGTTTTTGACGGTCAGGTTCCGAAGCGTGAGATCCTGGCACATCAACGGATGTATGCACCAGGCCGGCGAGTTCTGACAGGTCACGCCCTCAAGCAATACGTTTTTGCAATTGGTGAGTACCAGCAGGTTGGGCCGCAGAAAATCTTTCATGTCGACGAAATCCTGGGGTTTCTTACCCTCTGTCAGGAGCATACTCCGGTTTTCGGTGCTGGCTTTTTTAAATTGCTGGCTGGGATACCAGGTTTTGCCGTCGTCTTTTACTACGCCCCCCGACGCTAGTTTTTCCTGCCACTGGCTTTCGGTGAGCTGGTTTTTGTTTACTGCCCGCCACACGTCACCATTCCCATCGAGGATGCCCTGCCCGGTGATGGCAATATTTTCCAGGTTACTCCCAGAGATAGGCGACTGATTTCGAGCGGCTCGTTTGCCTTCGTACACCCCTTCCACCAACGCATATTGACTTTTATCGGTGGTGAACAACAGGGTGGCGGCTTTTTGCAGGTGCAGATTGACCCGGCTCTTCAGCTCAATGGGGCCTGTCAGCCATAATCCAGGTGGCACCACCACCACACCGCCCCCTTTCTGGCTGCACGTCAGCATGGCTTTATTGATGGCCTGTGTATTCAGCAGCTGCCCATCTGGCCTAGCCCCAAATGCCAGGATACTGATGGTGTCTTTTCGGAAAGCGGGCTGGGCAATGGTGGGCAAGTGAGACCAGCTATAAGTCGGGGGAGCCTGGGCCTCAACACGTAAGCTGAGCAAGGCCACGAAGGCCAGTGCGATCAGAGAAGTTGTTCTGTTCATGTGTAGGTACCAAAGTCGTAGAGGTACCTAAACTTAACAACGTACCGGCCGACTATTTCTGCGCAATCGTTACCGGGAACGTTGCCAGTACGCGGGAGACCTGCCTGGCCCGCCAACGGGGCAATGATTACTGCTACTACAGGACTCACAACGCCGACACAGGGGTGGCCCCGTTTCAATCCTTCTTCTAACTGGATAGGTACGTTAACCCCGAAATGCCAGATCAGACCACATACAGGCCGATTCGTTTCAATCCTTCTTCTAACTGGATAGGTACGTTAACAAGACCTGCTCGACTAATGCTGCCGAATCGATTCGTGTTTCAATGCTTCTTCTAACTGGATAGGTACGTTAACAACGACGACGGCCTGAAGAAGTACTGCGTCGGCTTGTTTCAATCCTTCTTCTAACTGGATAGGTACGTTAACTGCGCCAATCACTTGGCGCACAACACACCTGACAAGTTTCAATCCTTCTTCTAACTGGATAGGTACGTTAACGGCGGTACTTATTATTGAGCGATTGCACTCTACTGAGGTTTCAATCCTTCTTCTAACTGGATAGGTACGTTAACGGTGCAACGGGGTTATGAAACGCTTGGACGCAAACGGAGGGGGTTTCAATCCTTCTTCTAACTGGATAGGTACGTTAACAGGGGCCAGGTTCATCATGGTAGGCAACCGGATTCAGTTTCAATCCTTCTTCTAACTGGATAGGTACGTTAACGGCCCAGTCCCTGAACGCCAAATTGATCGGCTTCTTGTTTCAATCCTTCTTCTAACTGGATAGGTACGTTAACATCGGGCGAGTACGTTTTGCAGGCAGCAGCCGTGCGTGTTTCAATCCTTCTTCTAACTGGATAGGTACGTTAACATAGTGATTATACAGATCGCCTGGGTAATACGAATAAGTTTCAATCCTTCTTCTAACTGGATAGGTACGTTAACCTAGCCCTTCAGCAGCGCAAAATCGCCAACGTTAAAGGTTTCAATCCTTCTTCTAACTGGATAGGTACGTTAACGGACACATTAACCGGCATGGTTGAGGATTTTGTTAAGTTTCAATCCTTCTTCTAACTGGATAGGTACGTTAACGGTGCTGTTGGAAGCGATTAAGAAAGAAGCAGAAGCGTTTCAATCCTTCTTCTAACTGGATAGGTACGTTAACGTCTGCCGATTGAAGGGGCTGTGACGACATGAAATGGTTTCAATCCTTCTTCTAACTGGATAGGTACGTTAACCAAGATCGACGAAACGCTTAACAAGAATCTGATGGGGTTTCAATCCTTCTTCTAACTGGATAGGTACGTTAACTGTGGGTACAACCGGCAAGGTGTGCGTCAGCTACTTGTTTCAATCCTTCTTCTAACTGGATAGGTACGTTAACTGGGCGTGCGGCGGTTGCCACTGGTGACCAGGTGCAGTTTCAATCCTTCTTCTAACTGGATAGGTACGTTAACAATTCGTACTCCTCGGACATCAGCGTCGATCAGGCTGTGTTTCAATCCTTCTTCTAACTGGATAGGTACGTTAACAGCCCCGCACAGACGATCTGGCGGGGCTCTTTGTTATTGTTTGACCAGCGGTTTCAATCCTTCTTCTAACTGGATAGGTACGTTAACTCTGGCGAAGACCATGATGAGCCAGTTTGAACGATTCGCGTTTCAATCCTTCTTCTAACTGGATAGGTACGTTAACCTTGGCTCCCTCGGCTCCGCAGTACTGCTCATCGTCAACGTTTCAATCCTTCTTCTAACTGGATAGGTACGTTAACCTTCACTGAAATACGGCTCACCAGGTCGAACGTTATGTTTCAATCCTTCTTCTAACTGGATAGGTACGTTAACCCGTCAAATGAGACGAAATCTGTTAATGAGAACAGATGTTGTTTCAATCCTTCTTCTAACTGGATAGGTACGTTAACTTTGTTATGCAGCGCAACGGCATAAGCCTTTCCGTGTTTCAATCCTTCTTCTAACTGGATAGGTACGTTAACATAATATCGACGTGATCAACGCGATCAAATACGACAGTTTCAATCCTTCTTCTAACTGGATAGGTACGTTAACAATGCCGCCTTTCTGAAAAGATTAACTCATTCCGGGTTTCAATCCTTCTTCTAACTGGATAGGTACGTTAACCTGTAAGCCCTCAGCCTGTCAGCCATTGGCAAAATCACGTTTCAATCCTTCTTCTAACTGGATAGGTACGTTAACGGTGCTGGTCAGGGAGGTAAACTGAATTAGGTTATTGTTTCAATCCTTCTTCTAACTGGATAGGTACGTTAACTTGATAAGAAAATTATAGAATTCTTATCTATTGAGTTTCAATCCTTCTTCTAACTGGATAGGTACGTTAACCAGAACTACTGCCGCGAAAGAGGGACTGGCTACGGTGTTTCAATCCTTCTTCTAACTGGATAGGTACGTTAACGTGTGTGGTGCGGGTTACTTCCCCGTTTCGTTGACAGTTTCAATCCTTCTTCTAACTGGATAGGTACGTTAACCCAGCGAGTCGCGCGCGCTCGTTAAGGCAAATCGGGGTTTCAATCCTTCTTCTAACTGGATAGGTACGTTAACCTTCACTGAAATACGGCTCACCAGGTCGAACGTTATGTTTCAATCCTTCTTCTAACTGGATAGGTACGTTAACCTTGTTACACTCAACGGGGCGC
This sequence comes from Fibrella arboris, assembly GCF_041321095.1. NCBI lineage: Bacteria > Pseudomonadati > Bacteroidota > Cytophagia > Cytophagales > Spirosomataceae > Fibrella > Fibrella arboris. The sequence goes on from NZ_JBGGWE010000002.1 coordinate 41,906, forward strand.
AGGCGTTACTCAAGTTTCAATCCTTCTTCTAACTGGATAGGTACGTTAACAGTCGACGCCGGTTGAACTGGACGCTGCAATGATGGTTTCAATCCTTCTTCTAACTGGATAGGTACGTTAACCCAGCCGGTTGTGGTGCTGGGCGTTGAGGGAGGCAGTTTCAATCCTTCTTCTAACTGGATAGGTACGTTAACGACCGGGCCCTGCTGCACAACCGGCCCAACTTTACGGCGTTTCAATCCTTCTTCTAACTGGATAGGTACGTTAACCTGGTCAATCCCTCAACGATGGTGAACATGCAGTTGACGTTTCAATCCTTCTTCTAACTGGATAGGTACGTTAACTGATGGTGCGCCCAAAGATGCTGTGGCCCTCGTCGGGTTTCAATCCTTCTTCTAACTGGATAGGTACGTTAACGCCCTTTGCCGGCGTGTCAGAAACGCAAAGGAATTGGTTTCAATCCTTCTTCTAACTGGATAGGTACGTTAACATACCGGCTCAGAAATACGACTACACCACGCCCGAATGTTTCAATCCTTCTTCTAACTGGATAGGTACGTTAACCCTGCTACTAGGCTACTACCTGCCGACGCCCGTAGCGAGTTTCAATCCTTCTTCTAACTGGATAGGTACGTTAACTTTGACTTCCTGATGGCAGGTGCAGATGGGGCAATGTTTCAATCCTTCTTCTAACTGGATAGGTACGTTAACCGAAACTGGCTAATGATGCCGCACTCAATAATGGACGTTTCAATCCTTCTTCTAACTGGATAGGTACGTTAACTGCTTTGATCGGCGCGGCACCACTCTACGTGTTCGAGTTTCAATCCTTCTTCTAACTGGATAGGTACGTTAACACTTACAATCAGACTTAGCCTTGTTGATCAATAGCCAGTTTCAATCCTTCTTCTAACTGGATAGGTACGTTAACCATTCGGGATTGTGAGATTTCGCCCGGCCTGATCCTGGTTTCAATCCTTCTTCTAACTGGATAGGTACGTTAACGCATTGATATTCCCGATCCGGTGAAAATCGACAATGCGTTTCAATCCTTCTTCTAACTGGATAGGTACGTTAACAAAACAGACAACAGCCACTTAGCCGAAACGGCCGCGTTTCAATCCTTCTTCTAACTGGATAGGTACGTTAACAGCCGGGCTTTTTGCGGACGAAACAGCAGTGGCTATGTTTCAATCCTTCTTCTAACTGGATAGGTACGTTAACGCATCTGGCCCGCTTCTGGCAACTCGACAACCGGGGGTTTCAATCCTTCTTCTAACTGGATAGGTACGTTAACTCAGGTAGTGGGACTGACTGACCTTTGATTTTGGCAAGTTTCAATCCTTCTTCTAACTGGATAGGTACGTTAACGGTGGCTGCTGACCGCAATCGAACCAACGGTAGTCATGTTTCAATCCTTCTTCTAACTGGATAGGTACGTTAACCCCAAAACGTCAAAACGTCATGATAAAACCAACTCGTTTCAATCCTTCTTCTAACTGGATAGGTACGTTAACCCCGGTCGTGAAGTTCGATTACTGAAAGTAGGGGATATGTTTCAATCCTTCTTCTAACTGGATAGGTACGTTAACTCGTCAGGGCGTGTAAGGGGCAGGTAATCAGCCGATTGGGGCTGATAGCGAACACCTCCTTTTATAGAATTACAGGATGTCAAAGAGCAAAAAGAGGCGTTTTTTGGTGTTTTTCCGTAAACTAAACGGCTTGATTGCCAGTAGATTAATGCCAAAATTAGCCACCCTTGGCATACATTGACCGACGGAAGGCAGTATCGCTGGCCCAAGTGACGAAACTGTTGTAAAGGCAAGTTACAACCCGGCAACACTCAGTCGACGGCTCAGGGCAATAACTTTTTAAGCGGATTCTCGCCGAGGATCAACGGGGGCAATCTGTTTGCTACGGGTATACACCGCCACAAACCATTGCGTCATTTTCCGGGTTAAGCCTGTCGGGTAAATAAGCCGATCAGTGACCAGTAGCGGGTATTTCCAAGCCATTGGACTGGCTGTTGGCTAGGAGCAAGCTTATTAAAAAACGGTGATATGAAGCGAACATGGGCAAGCTTTGCCTTTCTGATAGGGCCGACCGCGTTCCTGCTGGGATGTCAACAACAAAAACAGGAAGGGCAGGAGAAAAAAGTGGCCGAAGCGGCTGCCGGGAAAACCTGTTATGCCTATGTGTCGCAGACTGATACGATTCGGCTGACACTACGTTCGTCAGGCGCCGTCGTGACCGGAAATCTACAGTATCAACTCGCCGAAAAGGATCGAAATACCGGGACGATCTCAGGGCAAATGCGGGGCGATACGCTGCTGGCTGACTACCGTTTTCAGTCCGAAGGCGTCGAATCTGTTCGGGAGGTTGCCTTTCTGCTAAACGGTGATACAATGATCGAAGGCTTCGGGCCAGTTGCAGACAAAGCGGGCAAAGTGGTATTCAGTCCGCGCTCACGGATCACGTTCAGTGAGCAATTTCCGCTGACGAAGACAACTTGCGAATAACCCCATAAACACCCGTGCAAGCGGTCGCGCCATTGAAATGATATGACGTGGCTCGGGTCGGCGCGTGTCTTATTTGGTGACTGGTACGGCCTCCTTCTTCACCGATTGCGACACATACTCGATCAGATCGGCCACCAGACCAGTCCAGCCGGTTTGGTGGCTGGCCCCCAGGCCACTGCCCGTATCGCCGTTGAAATATTCGTAAAAGAGTAGAAGGCCCTTAAAATTCGGGTCGGCGCTAAATCGGTTCAGGTCACCCATCGCAGGTACGTTGCCCGACGCATCGGCCCGGAAAAGGTTGATGAGGCGCTCGGCAACCAATAACGCCGCCTCTTTGATGCTCATCACCTGCCCGGAATGCGTAGGGTACTCCACTTCGTAATCATCCCCGTAATACTGGTAAAATTTCAGGAGCGAATCGACCAGCAGGAAGTTCAACGGGAACCAGATGGGGCCACGCCAGTTTGAATTTCCACCAAAAATGCTCGTTTCTGACTCGGCGGGTACATACTTTACCCGCAATAACTCACCGTTCATGTGCAGCTCGTACGGTTGCTTTTCATGAAATTTGGAGAGGGCCCGAATGCCGTAGTCAGACAGGAATTCGGCCTCGTCGAACATACGGCGCATCAGCATTTTCATGCGGTGACCGCGCAGTAGGCTGAGCAGGTGCGTAGACCCTTTGCCAGGTTCATGCCAGCGCGATACCAGCGAGGCCAGATCGGGCCGGTTGGTGAGTACCCATTCCAGGCGACGACGGAAATCGGGTAGTTTCGAGAGCAGTTCATCGTCGATGATCTCAACGGCAAAAAGGGGAATGAGCCCTACCATTGACCTGATTTTCAGCAGCCGGGCCTGTTTATCGGGTGTATGCAGGATATCGTAATAGAATTGGTCCTGTTCATCCCAAAGGCTGATATGCTGTTTGCCAAGGTTATTCATCGCCGAAGCAATGTGCAGGAAGTGCTCGAAAAACTTGCTGGCCATATCCTGGTAGGAGGGGCGCACCAACGAGATCTCACACGCAATCCGCAGCATATTAAGCGTATACATGGCCATCCAGCCTGTCCCGTCGGCCTGTTCGATCCGGCCGCCCATCGGCAGGGGCTGACTGCGGTCAAACACACCGATGTTGTCTAGCCCCAGAAAACCACCCCCAAAAATATTGTTGCCCTCTACATCTTTGCGGTTGACCCACCAGGTAAAGTTGAGCAGCAGTTTGTGGAAGATTCGTTCCAGAAAATTTACGTCACCAACGCCGTTCAACTGCTTGTCGATCTCGTAGACCTTCCAGGTGGCCCAGGCATGAACGGGTGGGTTCACATCCGAGAAATTCCATTCGTAGGCCGGAATCTGCCCGTTTGGGTGCATGTAATATTCACGCAGAATAACTGCCAGTTGTCGCTTGGCAAAGTGCGGATCGAGCCGGGCCAGCGTAAGCGTGTGAAAGGCCAGGTCCCAGGCGGCAAACCAGGGGTATTCCCATTTATCGGGCATACTCAGGATGTTGGCCGTGTACATATGCCGCCACGATTCATTGCGGGCATACACGCGCCCCTGGAACGGAATCGGCATCTTGGGGTCACCCTTGAGCCACTCGTTCACGTTGTAATAATAAAACTGCTTGCTCCACAGCATACCTGCGTACGCCTGACGCTGAATAGTCACCAGCTCCGTATTGGCGTTCGGGCCTGTCAGTGCACTGGCCTGTAGCTGATCGTAAAATCCATTGGCTTCACCATGACGCAGATCGAACAGCTGATCGAAATCGCCGAAGGGCTGGGCCTGGTGCGTCTGGTCGCTAAACCGTAACTTAATGGTGACACTACCGCCTGCAGGTACGTTCCGCGTGTAACGTGCCGCCGCTTTGGTGCCAATCCGATTCGGATTCACGTAGTCTGGCTTACCCGTTACGATGTAATTATTGATACTATCTTTCGGATAAGGTGTTGTATTGGGACGTCCGTAGAGCCGTTCGGTATTTGTTTCGTTCTCACAGAAAAGGAGTTCATCGGCCTCCTCGCAGTAGAGTTTGAACTTGCCCAGCAGCTTATGATTGACCTCGATCTGGCTGGTGGAGATACCCGTCAGCATGGGGCGGGTGCTGTACTGCTCATACCCCCACGACCAGGTGTTGCGGAACCAGATTGTCGGCAAGAGCGTCAGGGGAGCATCGGCAGGCCCCCGGTTATGCGCCGTTACTTTCACCAGCCAGTCATTCTGGTCGGCTTTGGCATATTCAATCTCAATGTCGAAATACTCGCTGGTATCGAAGATGCCCGTGTCGAGCAGTTCATATTCTGGCTCCTGCCTGGACCGCCGCATGGTCTCGATCACGAGCTTATTGTACGGAAATTCCTGCTGTGGGTACTTATACAGCATTTTCATGTAGGAATGCGTCGGTGTACTGTCCAGATAATAGTACAGTTCCTTTACATCTTCCCCATGATTCCCTTCTGGCCCGGTAAGGCCAAAAAAACGTTCTTTCAGGATGTTGTCGTTGTGGTTCCAGAAAGCCAGCGCGAAGCAGATGTGTCCTTTGTTGTCTGAGATACCGCCGATACCTTCTTCGCCCCAGCGATAGGCCTTGGAGCGGGCCATTTCGTGGCTAACGTAATTCCAGGCGTCACCGTAAGGGCTGTAGTCTTCGCGAACGGTGCCCCAGGCACGGTCGGATAGGTAAGGCCCCCACTTTTTCCAGCCCTTATTATCGGCCCGGTCATATATACGTAGTTTCTCAGCTTCGGCAGGCATAAAGACTCCTTAAAACGATCGGATTAGTACAGTACAGCAGTTTCGAGGCCTAAAAATACGGCTATCCCTGCATACTGGCGCCAATTCCCGGAAAAGTCATAGAAAAGGGCGATCATTTCCTTGAAAAATGGATCGCTCTGGTGACAATGAACGAGTTAGTAGACAGAATCTATACAATTCCGAGCCGCTAAAGCTTAATGCGCGACTAACCAGTTTTCGCCGAAACCGACACCTGTTTCCATCGCCACAGCCATAGGAATAGCTGTTTTCATGATGTGATCTACATTTTCTTTCAGGTAGTCGAGTTCCGATTTGTGGGCGTCGAAGACCAATTCGTCATGTACCGTCAAAATCATCTTTGACTTTAACTGTTCGCGGCTCATGAACTCGTGAATACGGATCATGGCAATCTTCAGCATATCAGCGGCACTGCCCTGAATGGGGGCGTTCACGGCATTTCGCTCGGCAAACATCCGGTCGGTCACGTTCCGGGAATTGATGTCGCGCAGGTAACGTCGACGGCCAAGAATCGTTTCGGCGTAGCCAAAGCCACGCGCTTTCTCGATGCTCTGATCCATATACGCTTTCACGGCCGAAAACTCCTGGAAGTACTCGTCGATGATCTGGCTGGCCTCTTTCCGGGGAATTTTTAACCGCTGTGCCAGACCAAATGATGAAATGCCGTAGATGATCCCGAAGTTGATGGTTTTGGCCTTCCGGCGCATCTCGCCCGTTACGTCGGCAATAGGTACGTGGAATACCTTGCTGGCTGTCTGGGTGTGAATGTCAATATGGTTATTGAAGGCATCCAGCATGGTCTGGTCGCCGCTGAAGGCGGCCATGATACGAAGTTCAATCTGCGAATAGTCGGCCGACATGATCAGAAAGTCATCGGAACGTGGCACAAACGCCTTCCTGATCTCCTGGCCTCGCGGAGTACGTATGGGAATATTCTGCAGGTTGGGGTTTGTCGACGAAAGTCGCCCGGTTGAGGCCACCGCCTGGTTGAATGACGTATGAACGCGACCTGTTCGCGGCGAGATCAACAGTGGCAGCGCATCTACGTAGGTATTCTTTAGCTTGATCAGTTCGCGATAATCCAGGATTTTGCCAATGATCGGGTTCTCGGCTTCCAGTTTCGAGAGTACCTCTTCTCCAGTCGCATATTGACCCGTTTTGGTCTTTTTGGCGTTTTTGTCGAGGTTGAGCTTATCGAACAAAATCTCGCCCAGTTGCTTGGGCGAACCAATATTGAAGGCGCCGCCTGCAATCTCGTAGATCTCGCTCTGCACCTGCTTCATGTCGGTTTCCAGTGTAGCCGAGAGTTCCGCCAGTGCGCTCGTGTCCAGTGAAACGCCCTCGAGTTCAATGTCGGCCAATACCTGAACGAGGGGCATTTCTACCTGATCGAACAGCTTGTGCAAATTGTCTTTATTGAGCATCGGGGCAAAGGTGTCGCGCAGCTGCAGCGTGATATCAGCGTCTTCAGCAGCGTATTCGACCACGCGCTGTATGTCTACCTCGCGCATGGTGAGCTGGCCTTTCCCCTTCTTGCCGATCAGCGATTCAATGGCAACGGGTTGGTAATTAAGGTATACCTCAGCCATCACGTCCATATTATGCCGCTGTTCCGGCTCGATCAGGTAGTGGGCCAGCATGGTATCGAACAGCGGACCACGTACCTGCACGCCGTATTTCTTCAGCATCAGCAGGTCATACTTCAAATTCTGGCCTACCTTCTCAATCGATTCACTCTCAAAAAACGGCTTGAACTGATCGACAATAGCCTGGGCTTCGTCGCGCTCGGCCGGCACCGGCACGTAGAACGCTTCGCCTTTTGTATAGGCAAACGACAAGCCGACCAGATCAGCCTCGACCGGATCGATCGCTGTAGTTTCAGAGTCGAAACAGACGCTGGTCTGCTGGCACAGGTACGTGACCAGACTGTCGCGGAGCGCCGCCGTATCGACAAGCCGGTAGTCGTGCAGAACCGAATGAATTGTTTTCCGGCGTTCCGTAGCGAATGCATCGTCAATCTCGTATTCGTGCGCATCGTCACCCCAGCTGGCAGAATCCGTTGCGGCGGGCACTTCAGCACCCGGTGCTGAATCGGTGACAGTGGCTGGCGTGGCTGCCTCACCTGAAGCGGCTGGCACCCGGACGGCGGTTTGCTTGGCGGCACGGGATTTTTTGGGCGAGTCAACAGCAGGACTATCACCAAAATCAAACGGAAGGTCATCGGCTCCGCTTGGCGTCAGACCGTTGCCCAACATACCTGACGGCACCGGCATGAAAGCGGGCGACGGATCGAAAAGCCCTATCTGACCGCCCGCCGGTTTCACAAAATCGCTCTTCAGCGGAGTCGGTGTATCGCCGAGCAGGCGCGTTTTCATCTGCCTGAACTCCAACTCATCGAGCAACGCCCCCAGTCGCGCGGTATCGTATTCGGAATGCAACAGGGCGGCTTCGTCAAACTCGATCGGCACTTCCATATGGATAGTGGCCAGTTCTTTCGAGAGCAACCCCTGTTGCCCGTATTGAACTACGTTCTCTTTCAGTTTACCTTTTAGCTGGTCGGCGTTGGCAATCAAGTTTTCAACGCTGCCAAATTCGGCAATGAGTTTCTGGGCGGTTTTTTCGCCGATACCCGGAATGCCCGGAATATTATCGACCGCGTCACCCACAAGCCCAAGCATATCCACCACCTGACTGATCTTTTCGATGCCCCAGCGTTCGCGGATCTCGGCTACCCCCAACTTCTCGGCTGCTTTGCCCATAAACGCTGGCTTATAGATAAATACACAGTCGTTGACCAGCTGTCCGTAGTCTTTGTCGGGTGTCATCATGTAGGTCTCAAACTCGCCGGTTGCACAGGCGCGGTGAGCCAGTGTGCCAATGATGTCGTCGGCTTCATAGCCCGGCATAATCAGCATCGGGATGTTCATAGCCTCCACAATCTGCTTGATGTAAGGGATGGCCACCGAGATATCTTCCGGCTGCGATTGCCGGGTGGCTTTGTACATCGGAAACTGCTCGTGCCGGAAGGTCTTTTTTGAATGATCGAAGGCAACACCGATGTGGGTAGGCTTCTCTTTCTGAAGTACTTCCATCATCGAATTCATGAACCCAAAAATGGCACTGGTATTGACGCCTTTGCTGGAAATACGCGGGTTTTTATTGAAGGCAAAATGGGCCCGGTAAATCAACGCCAGGGCGTCTAAAAGGAAGAGTTTCTTCTGTGGTTTAGCCATTATGAAAAGTCAGTTGTACGGGCTGTCGGGGACGCTCGGTCGCCGCGTTCATTAATCGTCAACGGTACCATTCAGTGCCGTATACACAGAATGACCCGTAATCACCGCGGTGGCTGGGAGTCCCTGAGAGACCGCACAAATGACTACAAATGACGTCTACTTTACAACAGGTGGGGTTGTATTTTGATTCCTGTTTTCCCGCCCGCAGGCTATGAAAAAGCCCCGGTCCGGCCAGCATGCTACGAAAGGCAACAACGCAAGACCGGACCGGGACTGTCCAACCTACCAATAGCTGAAAGCCTGTCAGGGCGGCGGTATCAGCACACGGTCAATGGCATGAACGACTGCATTGGTGGTCAGAATATCGGGCCGACTGACCTGGACGGCTACGGTTGTATCGCCCAGCGATGTGATCGATACGGCGCTTCCAAGCACATTTACCCGCACACTGGCCCCCAAAAGGGTTTTAGGCGTTTGGGCATTGGTAAACTGCCCTATAAAAAAGCGACCCGGCAAGATATGATACGACAATAGGCGTTGCAGCGATACCGGAGTAGCCGCCGCAATGGAGGAGGCCGTATAGCCCGAAGCCAGGAAGGCATCGTTGGTCGGCGCAAAAAGGGTAGCCGCACTCGTTGACTGGAGTGCACTGACAAGGCCCGTCCCTGCCCGCTGCACCGCCGCCGCCAGCAGACTAAAATTCTGTGGATCGCCTACGACCGTGCTGATCGCATCGGTAGTGGGTGGCCTCAACAGGCTGCCAACCACATGCGCAACACCATTATCAGCGGCAACATCGGCTATCGTAATCGGTTTGCCGTTCGCTGACAGATAGTTGTTCGTTTTACTGACAAAGAGCAGCCCATTTGTCGCCAGTAGGGTTTGCACGGCGGTGCTCGCCCCGGCCAGAATATCTGCAGCAGCCACCCGTTTATTGACCAGATGATACTGCAACAACGCGGTCAGGTTGGCTACCGGTGCCTGATTGATAGCCGCCACATCCGCATAGCCAGCGCCCCTGAACGCGTCGTCAGTAGGCATGAAGGCTGTGTAGGTGCCAGTCCGAAGCATATCTGTCATCCCGGTTCGCTGTAGGGCTGCCCGCAGGAACGTAAAGCTGTTGTTGACTAAAATAATATCGGTGATCGTGTGCGTCGTTGTAATGGGCGGATCTACGTGCTTACAGGAAGAGCCGAGAAAGGCTATGACCAGTAGGCTTACCGACAGCGCTTTCGCTATCCGAAAAAACGCAGCGCTGCTGGTGCGACCGACTGGCTCTGCACCCAGATACCACCCCTTATCACTGCCTGTATCAACCCGGCTATGTTGCGTTTTGTTTAACATTTTTGTAAAAAGATTCAACAAAATATGACTGGTTGACAGACAATCACAGGGAGCTATTCACCAGGTTGCTAAGGAAAAGCCGACTGAACCAACTTATGTGGTTCAGTCGGCTTTGTCGATAAAGGGTACCAAGCGGCAAGGCTACGCTTTTTGGTAGGAGGCGCGCAGTGTTACCACATCACCGCCTTTATAGCTACCATCGTTTATCTTTTTTACGAGCATCTCCAGTTGTGGGTGCGCCCAGTCGGGTATGAACTTATCTGGCGTATCAACCATCACACGCGGGTAGGTGTACAGATCACGACCCAGGCCAAACTGAACGGCACAGCGCTTCATAGCGTCGGAGATGCCGCCTTTGACCGGCTCAATATCCGTCCGGCTGGCGCCATCTGTTTTAGAGAGCACCTGAGCGGGTGTGGTATGTGTAGCCGGCACGGTGACGGTTATTTTGCAGAGGAACCCGCCTTGAATTTCGGTGATTTCGTTCTGCCAGCCATACCAGCCAAACTGTTTGTCGAAGCGGTCCATCACGCAGCGATTGGTGATGTACGGGACCACGATCAGTTTACCGGTTTTGGTCTGCATCTGTACCCGCCACTCAATCTCGTCGGGCTGAATGGGCTGTGTTAATTTGTCGAGTGTATTTGCTGTTTGTTCCATGTCAGTAAAACGTTTTTTTGCCTGGTTTCATTCGCTGAGCCACTGCCAAATCCTGGCTGTTTTAAGCTGATTCCGGCCGTTCAGGCTACTATAACCGGCTAGTCGACAATGATCTCGTCTACAGCCAGCGAGGCTTGCTGACCCGTACGCTCGTTGGCGATGTTCGCTGGTAATTCGTTGCCGGGAACAGTACCATAGTGTTTAATCACGACCCGAACGTACCTGGCGCGGGCTGTTTTGAAATCAGCTACAACCGGAACAACCCGCCATGGGCCTTCGAGCGGCTCGTTGATGGGCTGGGCTATGGCATCTTTAAACGATTCACCGTCCTTCGATAAGGCCACGTCGACCGATTTAGGTGGCAATATCCCGAACATTACTTTCTTCAGGAACGACGCCGTCACTTTCGTCACGGGTTTTACCTCGCCCAAATCTATTGTCAACGCAATGTCATTTCCGCCGTACACCTGCACCCAGGGGCGGTCGTCGCGGGGACTGGCAGCCACCTGCCCGTCGGTTAATCGTTTGTGGCCTTCATCGGCCGACTCAGCAGAACCGGCCTGCTTTGGCGAATCGTAGGTGTATGGCTTGCCCTTTGCCCGGTGGATGTAAAACGTTTCGGCGTATGGCTTATCATTGGCCGGTACGGTCACGGCCTTAATCGTTGTCGTTTTTGTCAGGGTGATCGGAGCAATGTATTCAGTAGCCGCCGCCGTGGCGTCGCGGCCATTGGTGGTAAAGAAAATCTTACCGTCTGAATCGAGCTTACTGAGACGTACCTGCAACTGCCCTTCTCCGGTGAACTGCGTTTCGGACCGTACATCGAGCAGCCGTTTGGCGTAGTTGACGTGCAGGCGATCCAGGCGTTTCAGATGGTTTTTCAGCCGGGCGGCAAAGTCTTCAAAATTGCGGGGCCCGGCTGGCATCCAGCCAATTTCGGCCAGCGCAATGGCGCGTGGAAAAGCCATGTACTCTACCTCTTCGGGCGTATGAATGTATTCAGTCCAGATATTGCCCTGTAATCCCTGAATAAATTTTTGCTCGGCGGCGGTTAGCTCAGCCGGGGTGGGCTCGTAGGTATATACTTTTTCGAGGGGCAAATAACCCCCGATAGACAGCGGTTCGGTGGTGGGGTCAGCCTGGTACTTGTCCAGGTAACAGAATGCGCCGGGCGTCATGATGACAGTATGTTTTAGTTTGGCCGCTTCGATTCCCCCCTGAATGCCTCGCCAGCTCATAACGGTGGCGTTGGGCGCCAGACCACCTTCGAGAATTTCGTCCCAGCCAATGATGGCCCGGCCTTTGCTCACCACAAACTTCTCGACTCGGCGGATGATATAGCTCTGGAGTTCGTCCTCGTTTTTGAGTGCCAGTTTTTTGATCAGATCCTGGCAAAAGGCACTCTTCTTCCAGGCATCTTTCGGACACTCATCGCCGCCAATGTGAATGTACTTTCCGGGGAAAAGGGCCATTACTTCGGTCAGTACATCCTGAAAAAAGGTAAAGGTCTTCTCGGTTGGGCAATATACATCGCGGATCACCCCCCATCGCGAGCCAACTTCATAGCCTTTGGCAGGTTCGCAGCCAAGCTCTGGATAGGCGGCCAAAGCGGCCAGCCCGTGTCCCGGCAATTCAATTTCGGGTACGATGGTAACGTGGCGGGCGGCCGCATAGCGCACAATATCTTTGATCTGCTCTTGCGTGTAAAAGCCACCATGCGGCTTTCCGTCAAATTGTTGCGGATAGTTTTCGGCATAGTGGCCCACCAGCGTTTGCTTCCGGGTAGAGCCTACCTGTGTGAGTTTTGGGTACTTTTTGATCTCAATTCGCCAGCCCTGATCATCGGTCAGGTGCCAGTGAAAAGTGTTCATTTTATGGATGGCCAGCAGGTCAATGAATTTTTTGATAAATGGGGCTGGCATGAAATGACGGCATACATCGAGCATGAGGCCACGATGGGCGTAGCGGGGCCGGTCGAGCAGGTCGCAGGCGGGCATCGACCAGTTGGCCGCTGCATTTTTGGTGGCGCCATACACATCAGCAGGCAGTAACTGCAGCAGCGTCTGCACACCGTAGAAGTAGCCCTTCGGGGTTTCTGCCCCCAAGCGAACACCCTCTGGCGTTACGCGAAGCGTGTATCCTTCAGGACCACAACGACCGGCCGTATGCTTGTCGAAGATGATGTGTTTTCCTTTGGCCAGCACTGGCGTAGAGGGTGTCACAACAATGGCCAGTCCACTCGTTGCCTGTAGCTGACTGGCCAGCAACTGGGCAGCGGCTGTTTGCGCCGCATCTTTTCCTGTTACCAGAATGCGGGTGGTACTGGCGAGTGTAAAGCGGCCACTCAGACCGGTGAAGCGAGCGGGAAAGGGAACCAGGTTGTATTCATTCTCAGAGGCCTGGCCAAATGAATTGACTTGAACCAGCAGGAAGCAATTAAGAAGAACCGCAGTTAGAAAACGGGACATGGAAGGGGATGTAGAGTGAGTGATGAAAAAAAGGGTACAGATACATCCCGGACCGAACGTACCTGGCGACTTTGTTAAAGCATATCAGCAACCAGTCGGCCGGTCTGCATGGCAGCATTCAGGGAAGGGTAGGCCGTTTGGTCGCCACATTGGTAGAGGCCACTGCCCAGCCGGAGCGGTTGATGCGGCGAGGCAGGTCCGTAGGAGGGTAGTGCTTCAGGAATATGATCGGTTCGGAGGTGTTGCCAGCCCCGCACCGACTCGCCGTACCAATTTGTCAATTCAGTACGGATGCGTGCCGTCAGCGTGTCGGCATCAACCTGCGCAAGTCCCTGTGTACTAACGGAAATCAACAGCTGATCGGTTGGCGCGCAGGCGGGGGCAATGTCACTGACGACCGTCATGTTGTGCACGGGGGAAGTTCGTTTCGTGTTCAGGATTAACAGCTTATCGGCCGTTAGAGCAGCAGGCCGATCACCAGCGGGGGCGGTAAAATACGTGCAGGTGGTATGATTAAACGGGGGAAGGCTGGGCGCTGGTTTATTAAGGAGCCGGGCGGCAGAACGGGCATCCACGGCCAGCACTATGGCGTCGGCCCTTATGGCTTCGCCCGATGCCAGTTGAACGGTATTGCCGGTAATGCGATCAACAGGTGTATTGAGGCGAATGGCCCGCTGAGGCAGGTTAGTAGCCAACTGCTTGGGAATCGCACCAATACCGGCTGCCGGGATGGCCGCCTCGCCCAGAAAAAAATGTTTAAAACAGAATTCGAAAAAATTGCTCGACGTGGTCAGGTCATCTTCCAGAAACACGCCCCCAAAGAACGGCCGGAAAAAGCGCTCGATGATCTGCTCCGAGAAGCCATGGTCACGCAGGTACGTTGCTGTTGTGGTTGCCGACTGATTGAAAAGATCGGTAGATGATAACGCCTGGACGTGCCTGATCAGGTCAACGATTCGGAACTTGTCTGCCATTGTTCCGATCGGCGAAAATAAGGTCTGGAACGTACCGAGCGGCTCACTGAACGGGTTGAGCAGTTTCATCCACTGGGTCTCCGATGGCGTTTCGTGATGAATCAGCGCACCCGAGCGAAACAACTGTAAATCCAGGGCCGTGTAATTCAGCAGACGCTGGGCCTCGGGGTAGGCAGTGAGCAAAATCTGAAACCCGCGATCTAACCGGAATCCGTTGACCAAATCAGTACGAACGCGACCGCCAGGTACGTTATCGGCATCGAGTACGAGCACATCACGCCCCTTCTGGTGTAAATAATTGGCGCAGGTGAGGCCGGCCATACCGGCACCAATAATAACAATCGGCATAAAGTGTACGTAGAGAATAAGAAGCTTTCAGCAAAGAAAAGCGTTCTTAGAGATACATACCTATCGAAAGTTCAGAATGAAGGGGCCAGCAAGCGTGCGTCAGCAGATTCACCCGCTACAGTACTTCTGGCCACTGTCACTGATTCTGCGTATGACTTTTTGATGAAAAATTGCATTATATGGAGTTAATAAAAAAATAACACACTGATTGTTAGTGTATTAATTTTTACCATTTGACAATTATTTTTAGAAATGCCTATTTTGTCATCGCTTCCTGATAAATTAAATGCGCCTGCTGCTGATTGATAATTTTGATTCGTTTACATACACACTGGTCGATTACCTGAAACAGGCTGGAGCAGACTGCGTTGTGTACCGTAATAACGCATCACTGGAAAAAATAACGGCCGATGCGTATGATGCCGTCGTGTTATCGCCTGGTCCGGGTGTGCCCGCCTGTGCCGGTAATTTGATGGCGGTCATAGATCACTATCATACGCGCTGCCCAATGCTGGGCGTATGTTTGGGTCAGCAGGCCATTGGTCAGTATTTTGGCGCCCAATTAATGAAAAGTGCCAGGCCAATGCATGGAAAAGTATCAACCATCGACGTGGATACCACAGATGTACTTTTCCGGGGTCTGACTACACAGCTGCAGGTTACCCGTTATCATTCGCTGACCTTGACGGATGTACCGCCTGAATTGACAATAACGGCGAGGTGCCGGACAGATGGAACTAATGAGATAATGGCAATACGACATCAACACTGGCCAATCTTCGGCGTACAATTTCATCCCGAAGCTGTGCTGACTCAATCAGGGCTGTTGATGCTCCGTAACTTCCTGAAAACAACAAAACACGATTCCACGCTATGAATTATTCCGTACACCAGGAAGGTGAATTTCGTTACATAGACGAAGGGGCTGGCGACTGCTTGTTGCTGTTGCATGGCTTGTTTGGCGCACTCAGTAACTGGGATGATGTGATCCGCACCTTCTCGCCGAAGTACCGGGTGGTCATTCCGGTACTGCCCATCTACGATATGCCCATGCGGGAGGCCAGTCTGGACGGGCTGGTGGCCTTTGTTGAGCGATTTGTGGCTTTTCGGCAGCTGACCGAGTTGACCCTGCTCGGTAATTCGCTGGGTGGACACGTTGGCCTGCTGTATACCTTTAAACACCCTGACGACGTAAAACGACTTGTCCTGACCGGAAGCTCGGGCTTGTTTGAAAACGGCATGGGCGGCTCATTTCCGAAACGGGGAAGCTATGACTTTGTAGCCGAGCGCGTTGCCTATACGTTCTACGACCCGGCTGTGGCCACAAAAGAACTGATCGATGAAGTATTCGAGGTGACCAGCAGCATCCCTAAATGCCTCAACATTGTGCAGATCGCGAAATCGGCACAACGGACAAACATCGCCAAAGAGTTGTATCGGATCAAAGTGCCGACATTGCTTGTCTGGGGGTTGAACGATACGATTACGCCGCCGCATGTAGCGCATGAATTCGATCGGCTAATTGATGACACCGAATTACACTTTATCGACAAGTGTTGCCACGCCCCCATGATGGAGCAACCTGCCAGGTTCAATAGCTTACTGACCCAGTGGCTCGAGAAACATCCGGTCGCGTCGGTTATGAGTTATTAATCAAGGCCCGAGTGGGTACGTTAAGCGAATTGTGTCACAATTTGGACCAACGCAACCTTGAATTTCAGAACTATCGGAATTTCTTCTTAGTTTTCAGTCGACACTCATCTCTTCGTTAGTATGCTTGCTGTTGAACTTATCGACCCTATGATTCCCGCGCTTAAGCCGGGCGACTCAGTTGCTGAAGCCCTGGACTGGATGCAGGAGCAGCATCTGACACAGCTGACAGTGGTTGATAATAGCCAGTATCTGGGCATCGTAAGCGAAGATCTGTTGCTAAACATTCCGGATGATGAACGCCCGATCAGCGAAGTGATGCGCCTGGCCGAAAAGGTGTTTGCCACAGAGAATCAGCATTTGCTGGAATTGATCGCCTTGACGACCGAACATCGCCTCGATGTATTGGCTATCGTCAATGAAGAGAATGAATGCATCGGATCGGTAGGTACAACCGACTTATTGCGGCAGTTCTCACGGGAGCTCGGTATCCAGGAATCCGGCGCGATTCTGGTGCTGGCCCTGGATGAGCACGACTATTCGATGGCCGAGATCAGCCGCCTGATCGAAACAAACAATGTCAAGATCATCAGCAGTTATTATAGCAGCCCAGGGTACGGCCTGACAGAACGCGCCCGCTTGACGCTCAAATTGAACCGAAGAGAAATCACGTCGGTAGTGTCTACGCTCGAACGCTTTGGGTACACCATCGATGCTGCCTTTGCCAGTACACCGATTGACAGTTTGGATCAGGAACGGCTTAATGCGCTTATGCGCTTTTTGAATACATAATTCTGATGTACGTTGCTTGTTGCGTTGCCCGATGATCAGGTAAGGGATTGCAGGCTTCTATAAACGGCGTACGACTTATTTTTTCATGAAAATCGCCATTCACGGACGCACTTTCCAGGAGGCAGCCCGACCCTTCGTGCAGTCGATGTTCGATACGCTGGCGGCACGCGGTGCTGAAATTCAACTATCTGAAACGTATCGTCAGTTTTTAGAATCGGCTGGAATTTCGCATCATAGTCAGCAGACGTATCACACGCCATCAGAGCTATTCGACGCTGATTTTGCGTTTAGCCTTGGCGGCGATGGTACATTGCTCGACGTTGTGTCGCACGTTGCTCCCCGGCAAATTCCAATCGTTGGTATCAATATTGGGCGGCTTGGCTTTCTGGCCACGGTGTCGCCGGGGGGGATCCAGTTCATGCTGCACGCCCTGATCCATAAAAAATATACGATCGACGAGCGTTCGTTAGTCAGTGTACAGGCTGATACCGATATTTTCGATGGCATTCCGTTTGGCCTGAACGACTTCACCATCACCCGAACCCAGAGTTCATCGATGATTACGGTCCATACGTACCTGGACGGTGAATTTCTGAATTCGTACTGGGCAGATGGCATCATCATCTCAACACCGAGTGGATCAACCGGTTACTCGCTCAGTTGTGGGGGGCCAGTCTTGCTGCCCCAGACAAATAATTTCATTATCACGCCCATCAGTCCGCACAACCTCAACGTTCGCCCGATGGTCATCATGGATTCCTGCAAACTATCTTTCGAGGTGGAAAGCCGGAGTGGCAACTTTCTGGTAGCGCTGGATTCCCGCTCAAAGACAGTGGATGCGACCACTAAACTTCATGTTCAACGCGAGCGTTTTTCGGCAAGGCTGGTAAAGCTCAGTGACGATAATTTTTTAAATACGCTCCGTAGTAAACTGAACTGGGGCTTCGATGTACGGAATTGAGCATCCGTAGAAAAGTTTTGTACAGGCCAATATTTTAATCGGCAGGCCGTTTTCAAAGCAGACCACTGATACTGGAGTCCTACACTCAGCTGGAGGTCGGTGGTCTTGTGACAGGCAAACCGATTTTATTTCGTAATCAATTCCATGACATATAGACCCATTTTTACGCTGGGGATTCTGTCGGCACTGCTGGTAGGCGGAAGCAGACACGAGGGGTACGCGCAGCGTCGATCGAATCCCCATTTTTTGCCCTATTCTGAAGTCGGTTTTGGGGCAGGTACGTCGACCTATTTTGGTGAACTCGCTGGCTATGGACAACCCTTAAAGTCACTGTTCACCCTGCCCAGATGGAATGCCGGTGTTATGTACACGCGTCATTTCACCCCCCGACTTGGTGTTCGCGCTTCGTTTACCTGGGCCCGTATCACGGGTGACGATTACACGTATGCAAAAGGAAATCCGGTAGAATATGCCGCTCAGTTTGCCCGTAATCTTCATTTCAGGAATGACCTGAAAGAATTTGCCCTGACCGGGATCTACGATTTTATTCCCGGCGGACGTACCCCTCGTGATCGCCCCAAGCTAACGCCCTATGCCTTGCTGGGGATCGCGCTGGTGGCACACAATCCTAAAGCCCTCACCGGTCGAGTGGCACCGGGGCAACCCGACAGCACTCAGCGTTGGGTTGCGCTGCAACCGTTAGGCACAGAGGGTCAGGGGCAACCCGGATACGCCAAGCCCTATTCGCTGGTCACTATTTCAATTCCAGTGGGCATTGGCGTACGGTATAAACTCAACGAAAACTGGAATCTCGCCGCAGAAGTGCGCATGACGCCAACGTTCTCCGATTACCTGGATGATGTAGGGGGGGGCTATCCGAACCCGGCTGATCTGGCGACGCCGCTGGCCAGGGCGTTTTCGAACCGTGCCTTTGCTACCGATGCCAGTGGGAACACGGTGATTAAAGAACTGTATGCCGCCCGCACAGGCGATAGTCGGCAGGCGGGTCTAAATCAAATAGCGTCAGCGGGAATCAGCCCCGACGCGTTGACTGAACGGGGCGGGACGAGTGCCCGCATTCCGTTAAAAGATTCGTATCTGCTGACAAGCTTCCAGATACACTATATCATTCCGGCAAAGATCAAATGCCCGCCGATTCGCTAACTCTGTGACTATACAACTCAAAGGCAGGTTGGCCCGGCTCGCTGCAGTTGGGCTTTTTCTCAGCCCACTGCTGGGCGTAAGTCAGAAGATAGAGGTGGGGGGCGCCTTTGGCGGCCTGCTGTACACTGGCGACGTAGCTCCGGTGCTCAATCCCAAGTTTGTTCGGCCAGGAGGAGGGCTCTTTTTTAGGTATCACCCCAGCCGTTCCTTTGCGGCGCGGGCACAGGTGTCGCTGGGCCGGATCATCGGTACTGACAGCATCACAACAGATGTATTTCAACAGGCGCGTGGGGCGGCTTTCAGAAACACAATTCGTGAAGTGGCCTTACTGGGTGAATATAAGTTTCGGAATTATACGCCGCTCCGAAACGTAAAAAACTGGACACCTTACGTATTTGGCGGCCTGGCCGTTTTTTCGCACGGACTCAGACAGCCGGGGGATAAGCCCGTCGAGATCGCCTTTCCGCTGGGTGTTGGCGTGAAGTACGAGATAGCCCAGCCCTGGAGCATTGGCCTGGAATACACCACCCGATTCACCACAACAGATAATCTGGACGGCTTGGGGACGCCGAAGCCAGGCGCTCCTAAACTCAACCAAAGTGATCCCGATCGAAAAGACCACTATACAATGATTTTCCTGACAGTCAGTTATACGTTCTATCGGGTGTTCTGTCCGCCGGGAAGTAACTGACAACGTAGCTGCCTGCCGACTATTCCTTATTTTTGGCAAAAAGTTATCCGTTTTGCTGACAATTTCGACCTCTGCCTATCTACTCAGGCGATTCTTTAGCGTAGTCGTTGCCTTGCTCCTGGGTGGGCTTAATATGGCTTCTTCGCAGGTGCCGCTCACCGAAAATCCGGAGCCAACGACCTACAGCTACTGTCAGCAGTTCAATACACTGTACATCAAAATCCGTGAGGAGAGCATTCTGCCCGACTCTGCCCGGGCCGCCTTCAGCCGGACGATGCTGGGTCTACGCACTCATTTTAGGGCAAACGAAGATTTTCCTGCCGACACGACGACAGAAGCAGGCCGGGGCCGTCAGGTGCTGTGGTTTCCATTGAAGGGCTATTCAGCGAGCGCTATTGGCGGTACACACGGAGAGGGCTATCGAGGCAATGGGTTCGACCTGTTCGATTATAATGTGCGGGGGAGCCACCCCGCCCAGGACATTTTTATCCGGGATCAGAATCAGGATTCCGTCGACGATCGGAATGGAAAGCCTGTCGATGTCCTATCGATGTCAGATGGGCTGGTTGTGGCGATGGAAACCGGCTGGACGCCTGCCCAGGAATATCGGGGCGGGAACTGGATCTGGGTGTACGACCCCGTAAGGAACGGCCTGTTTTATTACGCGCACAACAACGTGGTCATCGTCGCGATGGGTGACTGGGTACGTGCCGGCCAGAAAATTGCGGAAGTGGGCCGTACAGGGTTAAACGCCTATAAGCCCCGTTCGCCGACCCACCTACACCTGATGTATCTGCAGCTTCAGGCCAACGGGTTGCCACTCCCGCAAAATACCTACAACTGGCTGCTGGCCGCCAAAAAAGAGTAGCGTTCATCCATACTGAAGGCAGGACAATGGCTTTGCTCAGGTACGTTCCATCGCGAAGCCATTGTACGTTGGCACTATGAATTGTTGATCAGGTTGATACCCGACAGAAAGAAGATCAGCCCAACAATGAAAGGGGCTGCGGCGGCACCACGCGACACCTCAAGACCCAGGGTTGGTTTTCCATTCGAGAGAAAGGCAACGCAGGCGAATAGAATGACAACAGACCCCAGGATAGTCAGGCCAGCTCCGAATGAGCGACGAAAGTTATTTTTTTCCATAATGGTTGCAAGAAACAAACAAAACTAGGTACTCGTCAACTGACGATATTGTTTACAGGCTCAGGTACGTATTTTATCACGGGTAATCCACGTTTTTGGCCCTCGGCAATCATATAGGGATACGCCACGTCGTATCGATTTGGAATCAGCCCCTCAATGATCGCTTCACGGACGGCTACTTTGATTTCGCCCACCTCGCGCGACGGTTTTAGGCCGAATGTTTCCATGATCAGTTCGCCCGTGATAATTGGCTGAAAATTGCGGAGTTGATCCCTCGCTTCCAGATCGTGCAGTTTCTGCTCTACCTGATCGAAACGACTGAGGTGCCGTTGCACTTTATCATGGTTTTTGGAAGTAATGTCGGCCCGGCAGAGGGTCAGCAGCAGCTCAAGGTCAGGTCCGGCATCGAACAGGAGGCGACGAAGTGCCGAATCGGTAATACTTTCTTTAACAAGCGGTATCGGCCGCATATGTAGCCGAACGAGCTTCTGCACCTGCTTCATATGCTCGTTGAGCGGGAGCTTCAACCGCCGAAAAAGGTTCGGCACAAGCCGGGCACCCACTTCTTCATGCCCGTGAAATGTCCAGCCAACCCGTTTATCAAATCGTTTTGTTTGCGTTTTGGCAATATCGTGCAGGATTGCTGACCAGCGTAACCACAGATCGTCGCTCCTGCGGGCAACGTTATCCAGCACCTGAAGAGTGTGAAAGAAGTTGTCTTTATGCCCTTTTCCATCAACCGTTTCCACGCCTTTTAGCGCTACTAATTCGGGCAGTATCAGCTCTAACAACCCGGCGTGATACAGTAATTTAAAGCCGTAGGAGGGCGTTGGGGCCAGAATGATCTTATTCAATTCATCGATGATGCGCTCCATCGACACAATGCCCAGCCGCTCCTTCATGCGGATAATGCTGTCGAAGGTGTCAGGATCAATGTCGAAGTTGAGTTGAGTGGCGAACCGAATGGCGCGCATCATCCGAAGCGGGTCGTCGGAGAAAGTCAGGTCCGGGGCAAGTGGCGTGCGGATAAGGCGGCGTTTAAGATCACTAAGCCCGCCGAACGGGTCAATCAGCTCCCCATACGCCGCGCCAGGTACGTTGCCTGTGCCTGTTGCGGTATCGGTCTGGTTGAGGCTGATGCTCATGGCGTTGATCGTCAGGTCACGCCGGTTCTGATCGTCGGCCAGGCTGCCATCTTCAACAATGGGTTTACGCGAGTCGGCCCGGTATGACTCTTTTCTGGCCCCAACGAATTCAACCTCAATGTATCCATCTACCGGATCATCTAGACGAAGCATAGCCGTACCAAAATTCTGGAACACCGCCACTGGCACACCCGCCGCCTTACCAACTGCTTCGGCCAGCGCAATGCCGCTGCCCAGGCAAACGATATCAATATCGTTCGATGGCCGTTTCAGCACCAGATCACGAACGTACCCACCCACCACAAAAGCAGGTATGTGCAGTGTACGGGCCGACTCGGCAATGCGGGCAAAGACAGGCTTGGTCGCTAAGAAATCTGCAAAATTCATAGACTAAAAGTGGCAACGGCAATAGATGACACGCTATTGCCATTGCCACGGAAAAATGGAGCAGTACACGGTTAATAGGTCGGATGACTGCTTATTTTCGGAGAAATTCAATTTCGCCGCCCATGCCCAGCCGAAGTATCCGGGGTTTACGAAAGTTGCGGGATGCTTCGCCGAGGGTGTGGCTGACTACTTTACGGGCCGCGTCGGGCAGCGCAAAACTTTCGAAAGGCAAGGTAAGGAGCGCCTTCCCAAAGCCACCGAGTAGAAACTGGACGTCTTCGTTCAGCGATTTGCGAATAGCGATCTCGCTCTCACCCACACCTGAAGCCACGTTTTTACCTTTCTGGAAGAGCACAGTGAGTGGAATGTCCGTGAATTCGACCAGGTCAAAGGCTACGTCGGGCATTTTCTGCACATACATCACTACCTGGTCCGTGTTTCTGGCCAACACGGTCAGTTCATACGGGTTCTTTGTCGCTGCCTTCAACGCAATTAGTTGCTCGACAGCGCTTTCGTTCTGCGGATCGGCGGCTACCGACCAGCCAGTTTCGTCGGCAATACCGAGGAGTTGACCTTGGCGAAGAGCAAAGATCAGTTCGCGATTATTGGGTATCATAAGCTACAAGAACCCACAATTGTGGGGCTCGGTTCCGCCCTGCTCCAGGAGCACCGACCGGTCAGTGGTCTCTGATCGCTGCTTTTTTCGTCGACTGCTTCTGTGATTTTTCGGGTCCCTCGTCTGGCTTAACTGTGCTGTGAACCAGCTTGTTGACATAGAACAACTCACGGCTCTCACTCGAAAACCCTCGTTCTGGTACTAATTTCTGGTAACCCGTGGCCAAAAAATAGGAGCCATACCAGGCTATCAGCCGTTCATCGGCCGCCGCCTGTACTTTTTCGCGCTCAGAACCAGCCATGATTTTCAGGGCTTCATCAGTCACCCGCATGGAGTCGCGACCGATCACGGCCGTGGAAACCTCGCTATCCTGTTCATAGGCCATCAATAAGTGCTCGCCCAGGGCAGCGACCTCCACTTTTTGGATCGGGTTATCGTCAGTTAAATCATCAATAGGCAGGCAATTATCCCACAGTAGGTTTCCTTGCCGGTCAAACTCACAGACGAACGTGTGTGTGTAGCGATAGCCATCAGAATACATCTGGCTGGTACTTGGTGCGATGGCTGGTGTTTGCCTGGAGCGAATGGGTTGACTTGACGCAGAGCGCCACGATCGCGAGGTGGGGGAAGAAATAGCCCCCCGATACTGCGGATAATACACTTCAGCTACTAACCGCAGCCCGTTTTGAGTAGGAATCAGATCATGAACCAGCAGCCGATACCTGAATTTGTATTCCTTACCCAACCGTTTCTGTTCGGCGAGGCGAGCCTGCATCTTCAGTTGCCGTTTAGGCTTCAGGTAATTGAAAAAGTTTTTCAGTCCCGAAAAATCAACGTACCTGATTGCCTCGCCCCGGTCGGTGGTAACGGTTAGCTTGCCGGTTTCGTTGTGGCGAATTCGCGTAATGAAAATTCCCTGCGAATAAGGCGTGCAGTCGGTTGAATAGTTTCCAACCAACAGAGACTCATCGGTGCTTATGGGTAAGATCTTGCCTGAGATCAGGCTGTATTGCGTACCACCATATTCAATAACCCGCAACGGTTTGCCATCCGGCGAATAGGAGCGAAGGGTGAAATGACATTCTTTTTTCAGGGTATGGGTCACTATATGGATCTCCTGTCTGAACTCGTCGACTTCCATACTTCCCAATTCAACGTTGTTGATGTAGAGCCCCTGGAATATCTTGATGCTGCCATCAAACAGGGAATAAGCCATGACAACGGGTCTGGCCCGGTAATATCCCGCCAGGTAAGCAACATTGCCCATCACCTTAAAGTCGATCAGGCTCAGGCTCGAGGGCAGTTTGCCTGTATACGTATCCAGCGTACCGTCATCAAGGTTTAGGCGGGCCAGGCTGAAGTTGTCGGTGTCTGTTTCAGTAGCCAGGTAAAAGACGTACCTGGCGTTGTCGAAGGCCAGATGGGGCGTAAAGTTTTCGGCCAGTGTGTACTCCACTTTCCAGCGGGCCTTGAGGGTCGTATCCACGCGGGTAAACGTGTAGGTATGCGGTTTGCGGCTGTAGTCATCATGCTTATGGTAGGTCAATAAAGCACCTTGTTCGCCTAATGGAAGAACGTGATAGTCCTCATCGGCATTATCGTCGATGGGGTAATCGGCCCGGAGCACAGGCACCAGTTGGGCCAGGCTATATGGGGTGGTGAACAGCAGAAAAAGCAACAGAAACAAACGCATAGACAATGTGCACCGACATCGCTAGAAAATGGTCGGCTACACCGAAAGCTACATCTTCCGGCTGAATTGCCCAAATGCGTAGCCCTTTCGTACTTTTGTGGTCGATACACTACCGCATCGACGGATCGTTTCGGCCCAGTATAGCGGCCACATAGCAATGGATTTACAGGCAGACTTAAAAGCGGCTATTCAACAGGCCATCCAGACCCTTTACGCCAGTTCAGCAGGCGATATAGCCCTTCAGGCCACTAAAAAAGAATTTGAAGGCACCTATACCTATGTGTTCTTTCCACTGGTAAAAACATTGAGAAAATCGCCGGCTGAGATTGGCCAGGCCCTGGGGAACTGGTTGCAGGAACAGGCGCCGGTGGTACGCAGTTTCAACGTAGTGCAGGGCTTTCTGAACATTAGTCTGTCAGATGCTGCCTATGTACACTCGCTCAATGGCATAGCGGCACAGCCCGACTTTGGCGTTGCGCCGCCCAATGGCCAGTCGGTAATGGTTGAATTCTCGTCGCCCAACACCAACAAACCGCTTCATCTGGGGCATCTGCGAAACAACTTCCTTGGTGACTCCATCAGCCGGATCCTATCGGCCAATGGATTTGCCGTCACGAAAGCCTGTCTCGTCAATGACCGGGGCATTCATATTTGCAAGTCGATGCTGGCGTACCAGAAATACGGGCAGCAGGAAGATGGTACCTTCGAAACCCCCGCTTCATCGGGCCTGAAAGGGGATCACCTGATCGGCAAATATTATGTCTTGTTTGATAAAGCGTATAAAGCGGAAGTACATGCGCTGGTTGCCAATGGCACTGCGCAGGATGTAGCCGAGAAGAAAGCACCCCTGATGCAGGAAGCGCAGGCCATGCTCCGAAAGTGGGAACAGGGTGACAGTGACACTGTTGCGCTCTGGGAGCAGATGAATAGCTGGGTATATGCTGGTTTTGCTGATACCTACAAACGCATCGGTGTCAGCTTTGACAAGACCTATTACGAGTCGAACACGTACCTGCTTGGCAAAGACGTGGTTGAAGAAGGGTTGGCCAGTGGCGTTTTCTATCAGAAAGATGATAACTCGGTATGGATCGACCTGACCGAAGACGGTCTTGATCAGAAACTGGTGCTCCGTGGTGATGGAACATCCGTCTATATCACGCAGGATTTAGGAACAACGGATTTGAAATTCAGCGACTTTCATTCCGACCGGTCGATATGGGTAGTCGGTAACGAACAGGACTATCACTTCAAGGTCTTGTTTGCCATCATGAAACGGCTGGGCCGCTCCTATGCTGATGGCTGCTACCATCTCAGCTATGGGATGGTCGACTTGCCCTCTGGAAAAATGAAATCACGGGAAGGTACCGTCGTTGATGCCGATGATCTGGTAAAGGAGGTGACACAGGTGGCTGCCAACGCCGCTGACCAGGCTGCAAAAGGGAAACTCGACGAATTTTCGGAGACCGAGAAAATAGAGTTGTTCCGAATGATCGGGCTGGGTGCCCTGAAATATTACCTGCTGAAAGTAGACCCGCAAAAGCGGATGCTCTTTAACCCGGAAGAGTCGGTGGATGTGCATGGTCATACGGGGCCGTTTATTCAATACACCCATGCCCGAATCCGGTCTGTTTTACGAAAGGCCCAGGAAGCTGGTCTGGCAACCAACGATCTTGCCGATGTGCAGGTGGCGCTACATGAAACGGAGCGGGAAGTTATTGTTTGGCTAGGGCAGTTCCCGCAACGGGTGAAAGAAGCTGGCGATCAGTTTGCCCCTTCGTTGATCGCTCAGTATATGTACGATCTGGCAAAAGCGTATAACAGACTCTTTGCCGAGGTATCGATATTGTCAGAGCCTGACCCGGTTAAAACACAGTTCCGCTTAACACTCTCGACCCAGGTGGCTGAAACTATACGGAAGGGGATGGGTTTACTGGGTATCGACGTACCCGAAAAAATGTAAAGATCAGTCTGTTATCGCCTAGTTTGACTGGTAGACTAGTACAGTTCATGCCCTTCGATAGGGAACCAGCCGTATCTTGCGTTCTTCCATTACTACAAACCAATTATGCGTACTTCATCAAAAATCGGCCTGGCACTCGTTGCGGTCGTTACCCTGGTAGTCACTATGTCTTTCTCCCGATTAGTAAAACACGTATTCAGCGATAAATCCGCTGCGTTTGAAGCGCCGGCGACCCTGGAAAAGGCGCCTGCAAAATCCCTCTACGACTTCACTATGAAGAGCCTGGACGGCAAGTCGGTGGCACTTAGCCAGTTTAAGGGCAAAAAGGTGGTCATTCTCAACACAGCTTCCGAATGTGGTTATACGCCACAGTATGCCGATTGGGAGGCTTTCTACAAGGCGCATAAAGATAAGGTCGTTGTTCTGGGTTTTCCAGCCAACAACTTTGGCGGGCAAGAGCCGGGCAGCAGTGAGCAAATTGCGACGTTCTGCCAGAAAAATTATGGGGTGACCTTTCCGCTCTTCGAAAAGATTGATGTCGTTGGCGAAAAACAGGCACCCTTGTACAAGTGGCTCACCACAAAAAGCCTGAATGGCTGGAACGAGGAGGCGCCTGGCTGGAATTTCTGCAAATACGTTGTCGACGAAAATGGCAAGTTAACGCACTTTTTTGCCTCAAAAGTGAAACCTGGCGATGAGGCCTTCAAAAAAGCGGTTGGTATTTAACATAAAATCAGCACTCACGTCCTTCGTGCTGATCCGATCATTTTTTGACCATTCGAATGAAAGCTTGGATTGCTGCGGCCCGCCCGCGAACGCTTCCGCTGGCGCTGGCCAGTATTATTCTGGGTAGCTTTCTAGCCGCTTCGGCAGGTCGGTTTAGCTGGCTTACCTTCACGCTGGCAGCACTAACGACTATTTTCTTACAAGTGCTCTCCAATTTTGCCAACGATTATGGCGATGCTGTATCCGGTAAGGATACACCAGATCGGGTAGGGCCGCGTCGGGCAGTTGCCACCGGCGATCTAACCAAAGAGGCCATGTTTCGGGCTATTCTGCTCACCGGCACATTATCGCTGGTGTCAGGCATCTGGTTATTGATCGAGGCCACCCGTGAGGCTGGTGCCTGGTTATTTTGGGTATTCCTGCTCCTCGGATTGCTTTGTATTGCGGCAGCGGTTGCTTACACCAACGGGAAACGGCCATATGGCTACGCTGGCTATGGTGACATTGCCGTATTACTGTTCTTCGGGTGGGTAGGCGTACTGGGTACGTATTTTCTGCATACCCAGTCGCTGGGTACGTTGCTGCTACTACCTGCCAGTGCGGTTGGGTTGTTTGCGACAGGCGTACTGACTATCAATAACATTCGTGATATGGAGACCGATGCCAAAACGGGCAAACAGTCTATTCCGGTCCGCCTGGGCCGGACAAACGCTGTTCGGTACCATTGGGCCTTATTACTTGGTGGAATGGGGTGTGCGCTGGCCTATTCCATGTTAACTGCGCAAAGCTGGACTGCCTACATCTATCTAGTATCGTTTCCACTTTTTGTGCTGAACGGCCGGGCTGTAGCAAGCCATACCAATCCGGCTGAATTGAATCCACGATTGGGCCAGTTAGCCTTATCGACCTTATTGTTCGTTCTGTTGTTTGGGCTGGGCGTACTACTTTAAGCACTGATCTCATCTATAACCTCAACTTATATTTTGAAACGCTGGATTGCAATTAGTCTCGTCGTGGTGGTCCTGGGGGGCCTCATTGTGTACAATAAAATTCTGAATCCGTCGCCGGGTGCGGGTGGACCTGGTGGTGGTGGTGGTGGCGCACCTGCCGCGGGCGGTGGTAGTGCCGGGGGGAAAGGCGGAAAAGGGGGTGCCGCTGGTGCTGGTGGCCCAACATCGGTGAATGGTTATATCGTTAAACCAACAGTCATTGCCAATGCTGTAGTAGCTACAGGTTCGCTGGTGGCAAACGAACAGGTAGATATTTTTCCTGAGATCAGTGGCCGAATCGTTGAACTGAATATTCGGGAAGGACAACCCGTTGCCAAGGGCGCTTTACTACTAAAATTATACGACGGCGATCTACAGGCCCAGTTGCAGAAATTCAGAGTCGTTGAAGAAAACGCCCGGCGTACAGAGGAGCGTAACAAACAATTACTACAGCGTGGCGGTATCAGCCAGCAGGAGTACGATATCATTGTTACCAACCTGAAAGGGGCTCTCGCTGACATTGACCTAACGAAAGCGTCGCTTCGGCGAACCGAGATTCGCGCTCCATTCGCTGGGGTGATTGGGATTCGCAACGTAAGTCCGGGGGCGGTTGTTACACCGCAGACACTGATTGCCCGGTTGCAGCAACTGAATCCAATGAAGCTGGATTTCACCGTCCCGGAGCGGTACAGCTCGTCGGTACGGAGTGGTGAACGGGTTAACTTCACGCTGGATGGTGTTCAAAGCAGCTTTAGCGGACAGATTTACGCGGTTGAGCCAGATGTAGACGTAGAAACGCGCAGCCTGCGTATCCGCGCCAGAGTCGCCAATACGAGCCGTGATCTTCGGCCTGGTGCATTTGCAAAGGTTAATCTTGTGTTCCGTGAAGACCAGGCACTGACCGTGCCGTCTCAGGCGTTACTTCCTCAAACGCGGGGTAAACAGCTGGTGATTGTGCGGAACGGGAAAGCGACCTTTGTTGAGGTGCAGACGGGCATTCGGGATAAGAGTAATATTCAGATCACAAAAGGACTCAGTCCCGGTGATACCGTGGTCACAACTGGTTTGTTGTTTGTAAAGAAAGACGGACCTGTTAAAGTGGTAAAAATCAGCAGCTAGCCCTGTAAACTCAACTGTATGAGCCTTTCTTCGCTTTCATTAAAACGGCCCGTATTTGCGATGGTGATGTCTATCGTGATCGTGCTGTTCGGGGTGATTGGGTATACCTTCCTGGGTGTGCGCGAATACCCGGCCATTGACCCGCCCGTCATCTCGGTGCGAACCAGCTACACGGGCGCAAACCCCGAGATCATTGAGTCGCAAATCACTGAGCCTATCGAAAAAACGCTGAACAGCATCGAAGGTATTCGGACCATCTCGTCGAACTCGGCACTTGGCGTCAGTAATATCACCGTTGAGTTCAACCTCGACACCGATCTGGAACGCGCCGCCAATGACGTTCGCGATAAAGTGTCGCAGGCGCAGCGGCAGCTTCCCCAGGATATTGATGCGCCTCCGGTGGTAACCAAAGCCGATGCCAACTCAGATCCTATCATCTTCATGCCGATTCAGAGCACCACGCGGAATCCGATGCAACTCTCTGACTACGCCGAAAACGTATTGCAGGAGCGCTTGCAGACCATTCCGGGGGTGTCGCAGGTGAGTATTTTCGGTCTGAAGCGGTATGCCATGCGCATGTGGCTCGACCCAGCCAAGCTGGCTGCCTATCGCATTACGGTTCAGGATATCCAGGCTGCGCTGACCGCACAAAATGTTGAATTACCAGGTGGTAAGATTTACGGAAACAATACCGAACTAACCGTCAAATCGGTTGGACGACTCACGACGGAAGATGATTTCAATAACCTTATTCTTCGGGAAACCGGTGGACAAATTCTCCGCCTGCGCGATGTGGGCTATGCCACACTAGGCCCTGAAAACGAAGAAACATCGTCTAAGCAAAATGGTGTGCAGGGCGTGATTCTCGTGCTGATCCCACAGCCTGGAGCAAACTATGTCAGCATTGCCGACGAGTTCTATAAGCGGCTAGACGAGATCAAAAAAGAGTTGCCTAAGGATCTGATTGTCAGCGTTGGAATCGATCGAAGTACATTCATCCGTAAAGCGATTGAAGAAGTTGAAGAGACGCTGTTGATCTCGTTCGTGCTGGTTGTACTGGTCATTTACTTCTTCTTCCGCGACTGGCTTATCGCTTTCCGCCCCCTTATCGATATACCCGTTTCGCTGATTGGCGCCTTCTTTATTATGTACATCGCCGACTTTAGTATCAATATCCTAACACTGTTAGGTATTGTGCTGGCGACAGGTCTTGTGGTGGATGACGGGATTGTTGTAACCGAAAACATCTTCAAGAAGATTGAGAAAGGCATGGAGCCGAAACGGGCCGCTGAAGAGGGGTCTGAAGAGATTTTCTTCGCCGTCATTGCAACGTCTATTACGCTGGCCATCGTGTTCCTGCCCATCATTTTCCTGCAGGGCTTTGTTGGCAGGCTCTTCCGTGAATTCGGTATTGTAGTGGCAGGCGCCGTGTTGATCTCGGCTTTCGTTTCGTTGTCGCTCACTCCCGTGCTTAGCGTAAAGCTGACGTCGAAAGATCATGGTAAGACATCGTGGTTCTATAAGAAGACAGAGCCATTCTTTACCTGGCTTGATAATACGTACCGGGATTCGCTGGGGAGCTTCCTCAAAAAACGTCGTTGGGCCTGGATCATGATGGTAGCCTGTCTGGCTATCGTATTTGGTATCGGAGCCACGCTCAAGTCTGAACTGGCGCCACTGGAAGACCGTGGCCGGATTCGGATACCGATTACCGCCCCGGAAGGTACCAGTTACGAGGCGATGAGCGCACTGACCGATCGGGTGACTAAACTGGTGCTCGATTCTGTACCAGAAACAAAGCTCACCTTTAGTGTGGTGGCACCCGGTAACTCAGGGGCGGGTGCCGTCAATTCCGGGTTTGTGTTCATCAATATGGTGGATCCGCAGGACCGGAAACGATCGCAGCAGCAGGTAGTTGATAACCTGACCAAAAACTTCAAGAATTTTACCGATGCCCGGATGTTCCCAACGCAGGAGCAGACGATCTCGACGGGTGGCCGTTCTGGCTCGTCACTGCCCGTTCAGTTCGTCATCCAGAACCTGAGTTTTGATAAGCTTCGGGAAAAGCTTCCCCAGTTCCTCGATGAGGTCCGTAAAGATCCTACGTTCCAGAACTCAGACGTCGATCTGAAATTCAATAAACCTGAACTGAACATCAGCGTCGATCGCGAAAAAGCAACGGACCTCGGTGTATCGGTACTCGATGTGTCGAACACCCTGCAACTGGCGCTGAGCAATCGCCGTCTGGCCTACTTCCTGATGAATGGGAAACAGTACCAGGTGATTGGACAGGTTGACCGCGAAAACCGGGACGAACCAACCGACTTACGTACCTTTTATGTGCGGAATAACCGGCAGGAACTGATTCCACTCGACAACGTAGTGAAGTTTGATGAAGTAAGCAGTCCACCAAGTGTGTATCATTACAACCGGTTCAAATCAGCGACAATCTCAGCCGGCTTATCGCCAGGCAAAACAATTGGCGACGGCGTAGCCGCTATGAATGCCATTGCGGCGCGCGTGCTGGATAACACCTTCCAAACAGCCCTGACGGGTTCTTCACGTGACTTCTCCGAAAGCTCGTCGAACACATTATTCGCTTTTGCCCTGGCACTCATTCTGGTCTATCTGATCCTGGCCGCCCAGTTCGACTCGTTCATTGACCCATTCATTATTATGCTGACCGTGCCGCTGGCACTGGCTGGGGCGGTGTTCTCGCTCTGGTTGTTCAATCAGACGCTGAATATCTTTAGCCAGATCGGGATCATTGTACTGGTCGGGCTGGTGACCAAGAACGGTATCCTGATTGTCGAGTTCGCCAATGAGCAAATGGCCGAAGGGAAAGATAAAGTGGCCGCCGCGCTTGAATCGGCCGCTATGCGTTTACGGCCGATTTTGATGACCACGCTTGTCGCCGCATTTGGGGCGTTGCCGCTGGCGCTGGCCTTAGGTTCAGCGTCAAAGAGCCGGGTACCGCTCGGCGTGGTGATTGTTGGCGGGTTATTGTTCTCGCTGGTTCTTACGCTCTTCGTTATTCCGGCCATGTACATCTTCATGTCGCGCCGGAAACCTGGACAGCCAATCGGCGAATCGACCGAGGAAGAAAACCTGGAAAGGCAGTCTGCTGAGGCAGTTGCTTAGGAAGCTGCCAGCAGGGTATAGCACAAAAGCAGCCGGGGTTTACATCAAATGGTGATTTGATGTAAACCCCGGCTGCTTTTGTGACTTGTTAATGGTGTCTAATCTAATGTACGCTCACCGACGACTGCGAAGCGAGGTGGTTGATACTATTTAAAATCGTTTGGCAGGCCATCTCAATCTCGTCGTCCGTGATGGTTAGTGGTGGCGCAATCCGCATCGAATTATTACAGAATAAAAACCAGTCGGTGATAATGCCAACAGAACCGTTGCGTGGTTCTATTGCCTGATCGATAATCGCTTTTAATTGCTCGAATGAATCGAATTCGACGGCAAGCATCAGGCCTTTACCACGTACCTGACGAATCAGCGGATGCACCAGCAACGAGCGAATCAGTTGCCCCTTTCGTTCGGCTTCGGCGTACAGTTGCTCCTGCTGTATTGTCTGTAAAGTAGCCAACGAGGCGGCGCAGGAGACGGGGTGGCCACCAAATGTTGTGATGTGACCAAGCATCGGATTATTCTTGATGACGGCCATCACACTTTCAGAAGCCATAAAGGCACCGATGGGCATGCCACCACCCATACCTTTGGCGCTAACCACTAGATCGGGCACTACCGCTTTCCCGGATGGGTCAATTCCCTGAAACGCCCAGAATGAGCCCGTTCTGCCGAAGCCAGTCTGAATTTCATCGAAGATCAGCAACGTACCTGTTTCCCGGCAACGAGTCCGAACCGCGTGGAGATAGGCTGGGTCGGGCACACGCACACCGGCTTCGCCCTGAACCACCTCCATGATGACGGCTGCGGTGCGCGTGGTGATCTGCGCCAGATCTTCCCACCGGCCATGCTGAATATGCCGGACATCGGGCAGAAGTGGTCGGTAATTGCGCTTGAAGTTCTCGTCACCGCTGAGCGATAGGGCCCCTTGCGTGGAGCCATGATAGGCATTATGGCAGGCGATCAATTCTGTGCGACCGGTGAAGCGCTTGGCCACTTTCATAGCCCCCTCAATAGCTTCTGTGCCGGAATTCGTGAAATACACATTATCGATGAGACCGTAGCCTGTTTCTGCCCCATTCAGCGAGGCAACCAGTGCCTGAGCGAGCATTGCCTGAGGTCCCTGTACATACTCACCATACACCATCAGGTGCATGTATTTAGTAAGCTGTTGATGGACGGCGGCCAATACTGCCGGGTGCCGATGCCCCACATTGCTGACCCCAATTCCTGAAATAAGATCCAGGTACGTTTCACCGTTTGGGCCGTAGAGATAGACACCTTCAGCCCGCTCAATTTCTATGGCGAGGGGGAAGTCAGTGGTCTGGGCAATATGCTGGAAGAATAATTGTCGATGTGTCACGCTAATTGGCACAGGAGGTGTAGTTTGGTCGTTACGAAATCGGCTGGTTTAAATTCAGGCCTGAATTAAACGGTTGGCCGACAAGTAGGGTCAAATGCCGGTGTCTGCTTCTCTTCCTAAACCAACCCGCTTATGAAAACAGTTCTGCTTGCCTCACTTCTACTGCTGGTAACTATGGCCGTTGCCTGGGCGCAGGCCCCACCCGTTGATACAACGAACGGTAAACCCTACTACATCCTGCTGACCGACGGGTCACATATTCAGGGCCGTATCATCAGACGGGACAGTATGATGTATACGGTACGGATGAAAAACGGGCAACTGACGTATGTTGAGAAAGAATTGCTGAAACAGTTGAGCGCTACTGCACCGGTGTCGGCTGATACAGCCATCTACTACGCGCCGCTGGGCTCGGTACGGTCTGTTGATCAGCCAGTATCAACGACGGTTTCCCCCAGCACCTACGAGATTACGCTAACGGATGGTACACGCCTTAACGCAGCGGTCATCAGCCAGGATTCCAGTCGGGTTGTGGTGAAGAATGAAGCCCTGGGCACCGTTTACATACCAGCCAGGCGGGTTGTTCGCATGGAGCGCCCCAGGGTACCTGAGCTGGTCGGCCGCCGGGAGTCGTCGAGCGGAAACCCGAACCTGTTTCCGCAGTATCTGAATTTACTTCCGAGCGCCTATCAGGCTGAGCGAGGACGGGTATATTACCGGAATACGGCCCTGTACTTCAGTCAGTTTGATGTAGGCATTACCGATAACTGGAGCGTTGGCGCCACGTTTTTTACGTTTGTGCCTACGTTGTTTGGCGCCTTCACGACGAAGTTGTCAGCGCCGCTGGGGCCTCGGGTCAGAATCGGTATCCAGGCACAGCTGTTATACGGTTCCTTGTTTGACCGAACCACAACAACCGGTTTTTTGCAGGGCCTTGTTTCTGTCGGCGACTCGCAGAATAACATTACGGTCGGTGTCGGTACAGGCACAAGTGGTAATGAGCCAGTCCAACTGCTTTCGGTGAGTGTTGTTCGGAAGATCAGGCCGTCGCTCACGTTTATCAGCGAAAACATGCTGTTGCTGGGGGGCTACAACGTTTCGCTTGGTAAGCTGGGGGCCGGGCTCAGGTTCGACAGGCAGCGGCACTCGTTTGATTTGTCGGTCAACATACCATTTGGCCCCGATGGTATCATGGCGGGGTCGAATTTATTTTTTCTGCCATCAGCCAGCTACCAGGTACGTATCGGGAAATAATTACTGCTCGAAATAGGCGATAGTGCCGCCAACCCAGTCGAAGTCTTTGTTGAAGCGAACGCCAATCATTTCCCCACGGCTCAGCCGGGCTAAGTTGGTGATTAGCTGCGGCTTGTCGGCATGGTCGGGCCAGATAAACAGCAGGCGAACTTCGCACTTTACGTGGTCATCGGGCGCGGCAACGACTGGTTCATAGCGTACTTTCCGCTGCAACAGATAATTACCCCGTTCCGAGGCGGGAATGGCGTCAATATCAGCGGGCGTCACGTTGATCTTGACGCCACTGCCGGCAAACGAAAAGAGGGGCTTCAGTACATAGTTCTCCAGATCCGTCGGTACGGCTGTCAGGTCGCTGAGGTAGTAGCTTTTGGGTACGTAGGCACTCTCGATGAGCGGTAGGGTGAACTTACTGATCCGGAAAAACCAGTTCGGATGACCGACCCAGTGTACGTCTACCTCATCGGTCAGTTTAAACGCAGTGTCCAGGTCAGGCATCGCCGCCAGTTCATCAAAAATCAACCGGTTATAGATTCGACGAATGCGCACCTCTCGACCCTCTTTCTCATAATAGAGTTGACGGCCCCGTTTCTTTATTTTGGTTAAACAGACGGCGTCGATCCCGATGTAATGCTTCGTCAGAGCGAAATCAATGCGGGTCTTTTGTTTTTCAGGATAGATCTCCAGCAGGATCACTTCTTCAGGATCGCAGTCGCCGACGATCAACTGGCGCAGGGCAGCGATGTAGTCTGCGTTGGTGTTGATGCCGAAGAGGTGACTGACTGACTCGGGGATTGGAAAATGGGCGCGAAAACGCGCTGACAGATAAGGCTGAAAACCATAAAGCGACGGAAAGCCCTGTAACTCAATAAGCTGCGGTTCTAGCTCGCCGCTCGACTCATTGCGGCAGATGGCAAAATCGACCGCCATAAACGTGGTGTGGCTGCCGACCCCTTCGCCAGGTACGTATTGTCCGGGCGGTATGGCTGGTTCGGTCTTCGACCGAAAATCGGGCTGGGTGATGGTACGAACAATATCATCGCAGGCTGTCAGCATTTTAGCTGTCAGTTGTTTGGGAACAAAGACAGGTGTTTCGGCCACGCGGAAATCTAACTGTCCCGGATAGTCGGCATGTATCTGGGCGAGAAAGGCGTGGTACCGGTCAACGGTAAAATGCGCGTTGTATTGGCTGCGAATGGATTCGATCATAACAGAATAGTGTAAGCCGGGAGAATTCGTTTTAAGCCGGATAGTTGGCTTCGACCGCCGATTGTTCACGAATAGCGTTCCTGATAAAACCAGGTAAGATCACCGATTCCGTCAGCGCAATTTTGGCGGGGTCCTGCAAATAGTCCACCATCTCATCATATTTAGCCTGCCCATAGTTGGTAACAATCTGGGTCCGTTTCTCTTCCTTCAAGAAGTACCGGAGCATGCCTTCGGTATCTGCCTCCGGGTGAAACTGCGTACCCACGATTTCATTGGTAAACCGAATGGCCATTACGGCCCGTTCCAGATTGACGTGGGGACGGATTTTCTCCAGACAGAGCAACTCGGCTCCCTGTGCCTCAAATTCGGCCATCTGGGGCTCCGTTAGTTGGTAATCACGCGAATCGACCGCGTAAAATGGCTCGGGCAATGGGCTGAACAACGGTTCGTTCTGACCAGCATCGGTCTGGTGCATCGGGAAAATGCCAAACGAAGTGGATTTGCGTTTACTGATGGTGCCAAGGTGTCGGTGCCCCGCTACCAGCTGAAAGGAATGGCAAATTAAAAATAAGTGCTTCCTGGTTTCCTGCGTCAGGTTATGCGCAAAGAGGGCATCGATCAACTCGAAATAAGGCACCTCCCAGGGCTCGCCCAGGGGTAACGGAATGCCTGGTCCGCCCGTCGAAATATAAGCGTCGAAGGAGAGGTCTGGGAGTTGATTCTCGGCCCGCACATTGAAAACCGTGTAGGGCAGGGCTATTCCGTCGGCAGCTTCGATTCGCTGGATGGCCTGTAAAATACAACGCATGCCTTCATTGGCCACGTTGTTGTACATATCTAAAATAGCAATTCTCATAGGGATAAAAAGATCATAGCAACCAACCAGATAAACCAGTTGGCTGCTACCTGGTCAACTACCTGAGTCCGTATGAAGTTTCCTTGACGATATAATCGACCACGGCTTTTAAATCGTTGGTTTCATTGAAAACCGCCAACTGGCGGTCGGCACCGGTTCCGTTCCTGAGAATTTCGTGTACGTATTCGCATTCTTCGCGGCTTCCCAGTTCGTCGACAACATCGTCGACAAAGGCGAGAAGCTCATAAATCAACTCATGGGTGGGCACTTCTATCTGTTTGCCAAAATCGATGAGTTTGCCCTCGATACCGTAGCGGGCCGCCCGCCATTTGTTCTCGGATATAAGCACCCGTCGGTAGGGCCTGAAGTTCAGGTTGGCCTGTTGCAACTTGTAGATTTTGGCTACGAGCGCCTGCATGATCGCCGCCAGGCAAACAGTTTCATCGACCCGCATAGGTACGTCGCAGATACGGAACTCGATGGTGTCGAAGAAAGGATGGAGCCGGATATCCCACCAGATTTTCTTGCCATTGTCGATACACCCCGTCTTTACCAGCAGGGCAATGTACTCGTCGTACTCGGCAGCGCTGCTGAAATAATCGGGAATACCGGTGCGCGGAAATTTATCGAACACCTTCGACCGGTACGATTTGAAGCCTGTATTACGACCGCACCAGAAGGGCGAATTGGTAGAAAGGGCGTAAATATGAGGCAAAAAGTACCGCACCGCGTTCATGATCTGAATCCCTTCATTACGGCTGGCAATGCCTACATGCACGTGCATGCCGAAAATCAGGTTTGAGCGGGCCACATCCCGCATCTCCTCAATAAGGCGGTCGTACCGTTCGTTGGGCGTGATCAGCTGGTGCTGCCAGTCAGAAAACGGATGCGTGCCTGCAGAGGCTACATGCAGGTTCTGCCGTTCGGCCAGTTCAATAATTTCACGCCGCAAAAAGGTCACTTCCTGGCGCGCCTCCTGAATATTGTGGCAAATATTTGTGCCAACCTCCACAACCGCCTGGTGCATTTCGGCCTTTACACGTTCCTGAAGGATGATCTGCCCACCATCGACGAGCTTCGACATGTGCGAGCGCAACTCGCGGGTTTCGGGATCAATGGTCTGGAATTCTTCTTCAATCCCAAGCGTGAATTCGGGCATAGTTTCCTGATTGTTGTATGAAGGGAAAGTTAAGCGATTCCCTCGAGACCACAAACCTGAACATTAGCCTATGGGCATCAATCGATTTGCGCTGATGCGCATACGTACCTGATCACCAATTTGTACATCGTCGCGCTCGGTGAGCAGGCGTAGCGAAACATACCGGCTAATTGTCACGTCGAGCTCGCTTCGGCTACCCTGAAAAAATACCGCCCGAACCCGTCCTGCTATTGGCCCGTCGCTGTCGAGGACGATATGCTCGGGACGGAGGCCGAAGATTGCTTCAGGGGCATCGGAAGGCGGAAGGCCCAGGGCCGCGAGGTGTTTCCCCCGGATGCTGTTTACCGGGCCAGTCATCCGGGCCGCATACGTTGTTCCGGGGTTGGCATAAATCGCGCGCGGGCTGCCCACCTGTTTCAATTGTCCCTGTTGAAGAATGCCGATCTGATCCGCTATAGACAAAGCATCGGTGGCATCATGGGTCACAAACAGACAGGCGGGCGGCGGAGAGTCGTGGGGGTGACGTTTGATCAACTCAAACAATAAATCCCGGATAATAAGGCGGTTAGGTAAGTCCAGGTGGCTAAATGGTTCGTCGAGCAGTAAGACCCGGGCGGGTTCGGCTACTGCTCTGGCAATGGCCGTGCGTTGCTTTTCGCCACCTGATGCTTCGCGTGGTTTGTGATGCTGAACGTTTTCCAGCCGGCAGAGCTTCAGTAACTCATCGACCCGGGCTTCGCGGTAGGTACGTTCATAGAACCGAAGCGCATAACTGATATTTTCGCGAATTGACACGTTGGGCATCAACTGGTATTCCTGCGGCACCACCCGAATCTGGGGATGCCCCGCCACCAGCACGTCTTTTGGACCGGGAATCAGGTGGCCATCGAGCCGCACTTCGCCCCGGTCTGCATCGAGGAGGGCGGCAATCAGGTGCAGCAAGGTGCTTTTTCCTGACCCGCTGGCACCTACCAGGGCCATAATTTGTCCGCCGTCGAGCGTTAGTGAAACATTCCGGACGGCGGGAAGATCAGTAAATGATTTAGACAGGTGGGAGGCAACTAGCATGGGGGCAAGTTAAGCCCGGAATGCTTACTCTACATAAGGTGTAATGAAGGCGTAAAATTGTTGACGAACGTTGATGAACTGTTGTTCGAGCATTTGATAGCCGCTACGCAGCCGCCGGTGACGCTCGTCAATCTCCTGGCGACGCTGCCAGTTCGGTGTTCGTTTAGCCGATGACTGCTCCTCCATCTCAATTAATTCGGAGAGCTGTGCCATCTGAGCCCGAAGACCGGTAAACCACTGGCGAAAAGACACCGACCGATTCACTGTGTCGAAGTCGGCTGTCGTGTCGCAGACATAGGACAGGAGCGAGGTAAAGTAGCTCTCCTGGTCAGAGTAGAGGGCGAGTGCCCGAAGCCATTGCTGATGTTCGTGCTGATAAAGCGAAAAACGTTCTGTGGTTAGTTGAGTGGTCGCCATGACAAGATGCCAATAAGAATGGGCGATAAGATGGACGTGTGAGTAAAAAGAGGAAGAATAAGTAAAACTATATAATTTGAAGACTGTCCCAAGAAAAATGCAAAAATTATCTTTTTTTTAATC
The DNA here is from genome assembly GCF_041321095.1 of Fibrella arboris. Taxonomy (NCBI): domain Bacteria; kingdom Pseudomonadati; phylum Bacteroidota; class Cytophagia; order Cytophagales; family Spirosomataceae; genus Fibrella; species Fibrella arboris. The sequence continues at coordinate 81,847 of NZ_JBGGWE010000002.1, forward strand.
AGTTAACGGGACACAAGCAGGGGTACGTCTCCGCAACCTGGGTAGAGACAACCCACTCAATCTGCCCATAGGCGCGCATTGCTAAACAAACCCTATAACTGGCTGTTCCGACTTTGAGTGAGTAGACATTGGGTTCTGCTTTGCTGCAACTGGCCGCGCCATTCCATGATCAATCGAAAATACAGCAACTGCCAGCTCGTGATCACGGCTTTGCTCTGCCTGCTTAGTGGCACTGTCGATGGGCAGAACCGTGTGCTTGACCATAATACCATTGGCTGGTATACCTATAATGGCGACCATACGATCAGTAAAAACTGGTCAATTCATACGGAATATCAGTGGCGGCGCATTGACCTGATACGTACCTGGCAGCAGTCGCTTGCCCGGCTTGGGGTAAATCGGAGTCTCAATGAGCAGGTAAAGATTGGGGGTGGGTTCACCTATTTTACCACGTTTCCGTATGGGAGGTATCCACAAGCTGATGCCGGAGTGCCCTATGCTGAACGTCGGATTCATGAGGATATTCAATTTATAAGTAAGTATGGAAAGCTGGACATAACGCAGCGATTTCGGCTGGAACAACGCTGGCTGGCTACCTTATCGGACCAGAACCCGAGAAATGTCGCTGACTGGGAATTTCAGAACAGGATCCGTTATCAGATGGCCGGGGAGTTGCCGCTGTCTGGCCCGACAATCGATGACGGCGAAGTATACATGACTTTTTTCGACGAGGTTTTTATCGGATTCGGACGAAACGTGGGGCAGAATATCTTTAATCAGAACCGTATTTCGGTCGGCCTGGGCTATCAGTTCCGCGATAACGTTCAGCTTGAATTGAACTACCTGAATCAGGTTGTGCAGCATGCCGATCTTGACCAGGCTACCGGCAAACCAGTTTTTGAAGTGAACAATGGCTTCAGGCTCAATCTTGTCTATTCCATTGATTTTACGGCCGGGAAGGGGGGGACTAAGTAGGCCCGCAATACCCCCTTTGCTCGTCACTTGTAGGGGGGCAACAGCGAGACTGTACCCATCATTATCGCTGTAGAGCCGTCAACACCACCGGAATGCATCTGCATCGGATCATCCGTATGCCCTTCAGTGGTGAGTCAGGTAAGTATTGGCGAACGTGTGTTATTCAGCAGCCAAGGGAGGCAGTTTGGTGGCCAATAGATAGGGTTCTGCTCCTGACAGAACAACATCAGCTTTATCAAAAAAATCGACTGATTCAACTTCGGTGTACCGGGCCAGGGTGGGTTCACCCCAGACAACACCGTGGCTGTAGGTGCAAACGAAATAGCCAATGTTGTCTTTAAAAATAGTGACGACAACCTCTCCATTATCTGAGGCGGCTCCCACAGTTTCACTAACGAGCTTGTCGCCGCGTCTGAAAATAACTTTGTATATCCGATCAGATTTAAGGTCATACCCCATGCTCCTGATTCGTTTGGCCACCCGATTATAGACGCGTTCTGCCTGAATGGGGTTAATGGTGAATGGAATGAAGAATTTCATAGTCGATTTATGGTAGGTGGTTGTATTTCCCCTAAACATACTACTCGATTATGAAGAGAGTATGAAATATAACTTATTGAATATCAGTAAATTTTAATGTAATTAATGTGCCTGACTCCACGGGTAGGTCAACTGAAATACCAATATGGTGAAAACGGCTGATTGTTTGGATTACCTGGAGGCCGATGCCGTTGCCAGTGGCTTTCACCGGGCGTCCATACTGCGTTAGCATCGCAATCTGTTCAGTTGTCATTCCAGGGCCGCTATCTGAAATAGTTAACGTTGGTCGATTGCCAAACTGACCCCACCCGATCGTTACATGCCCCTGGTCCCGGTTGTAGCGAACTGCGTTGCCAATCAGATTGAGCAACATGGTGTACAGCAACGAATGATTCGCTGAAATACTCACAATGTCGGGACCGGGTTCCAGTGTCAGGATGATCTCTTTCATAGCAATGCGGTCATCAAGCGCGTGAAGCACTTCCAGCAGGACAGACCTGATTGACACGGTTTCGTTTTTCAGGTACTGGTGGTTTTCGATCCGCGCCAGACAAAGCAGCATCTGCACAATCCGGCTTAACCGAAGGAGTGTCTGTTGCGAGTCGACAAGGCGGGCGGCAATGTGGTCAGGCGTTTCGTCGTCGGCAATGATGTTATCGAATCGATTGCGTAATACGGCGATTGGTGTTAGTAGCTCATGAGACGCATAGGCGGTAAACGCTTTTTCGCAGGCGAACCGAATGTCGAGCTGACTCATCAGGTTATTGATCCGTTTGTCGAGCTGACGCAGGTCAGTCGTTGTTGTTTTCAGCGGAACAAAGTCGAACTGTCCCGGATCCTGAATCAGGCGTAGCTTTCGCCGAATAAGCAGGCGCATGGGCTGCAGCAAAAAATGGCTGTAGCCAAGGTCTGCCGGGACCATGAGGCTCAGGCTCACCAGGACCACGATATACCATAACGGGGTAATTGGTACCGGCCAGAATGCCCAACAGCCACCCGCCAGCAGAAAGCGCATGAGCGTGTTGTACAGCATTATTTTGACGGCCAGCCTCATAGGATTCGGGGTAAATTCGCCCGGTAGCCTACGCCTCGCACCGTTTCCAGCCAGTCTGTTGACGCATGGACCGCCAACTTTCTGCGCAGGTTTTTCAGATGCACATCAATGTAATTGGAGTCGGGCCCATCGTCGGCCATATTTCCCCAGATATGTTCTGCCAGTTGCAGGCGCGTCAGCACCCTATTCCGGTAAAGCAATAGATAATGCAGCAGATCGTATTCGCGGCGCGTAAGCTCCAGTTCCCGCGCCCCAAAATGAACCCGCCGGGCCAGCGGATCAAGGACAAAGCCAGAGAAAATGATGTCAGGTTCGGTGAGCCCGTGTTTTCGGCGATTGATCGCCAGCATACGGGCGTGCAGCTCTAGCAATGAAAACGGCTTCGTGATATAATCGTCGGCTCCCAGATTTAGGCCCTTTAGCTTACTGCCCAACTCGCCACTGGCCGTCAGAATCAGATATGAGGCATCATGCTGACAGAGAATGGTTTCCTGTAGGAGGTCAAAGCCATCGTAATCGGGAAGGCCCAGATCGATAAGCACGAAATCGTAGTTGTTCATCCAGATTCGTTCAGATGCCTCTTTTCCCGTACTCGCCACATCGCAGACAAACCCTACTTTTCGCAGAAAGTGAGCAATTTCCTCAGCCATTGCGGGCTCGTCTTCTACGATGAGTGTATTCATGACGGAGTTACGTGTGTGGGCTTTGACGAGCGTGTTGATCAACCCACCTCAATCAGTTCAGTCGTGGATCAGCTCAACTGCCGATCCACGGCTGAATCGCTATTTACCGCCTTTCGGTGCAGGTTTTGGCGCAGCTGGTGCTGCGTCGGTTTCGCGTTGCTCGTACTTCGGAACTTTATGCCCGGCCTTAGCTCCTTTAGCGACTACTTTTTTCGCCTTCTTTATATCGATCGACATGGTTGACTCAGATTTACTTGTTGGAAAGAATATGCAGTAACAGGGGCACTATCAACCAGGATAGAGCCGATGAACCGCGAAATGATTTGACTGGTAAGCGCACCTTTGCAGGCAGGCCGTACGTGCAGTATGTCAACTGCCAAAGAGAGGAGTAACGTACCCAAAGCGTCTAGCAGACACGGGGAAGTTACTGAGTGTACATGTGGCTGGTTACTGGCTTGGTCAACACCGTCAATGCAGAGGATCGAAAGCAGATTACCGCTAATCAGGCGCACATGTTGATGCATAGATAACGCATGGGTGCGGTAAACGCTTCTTTTTAGGCGAAATCATTTTGGGCGATCAGTATCGAAAAACGCAAAAAGTCCCTCCAACGTACCTGAATGGCTTATTGGGGGGACTAAAAAGCTAGACGCAGACGAGCCTACTGTTTCTTCGCTTTTACCGTTTCCACGTTTTTACGCTTGTTATCCATGTCTGTCGAAGCCGTGGTCTGGTCTACCTTGTTCGTCTCAACATCTTTCAGGAGTTGCTCGAGTTCCTTCGCGTTCTCGTCGATCTTTCGTAGCAGCCGTTCCTTCTCCTTTTTGTTGTTCTCGATGTCGCGGGCCAGCGTTTCACCTTTCTTGACCAGTTTCTGGTGGTTCCTCTGCGACTCGTTGAAGCCATCTTCGGCCACACGGACCTCGTCATTGAAGAGCGATTTGGCCGCAAAATCTTTCAGCAGTTTATCGGCCGCATCGTAATTGCCATTGCCGGCACTGACATAATTCCCGCCGCCCAGATCATAGGCCGTGAAAATGGTGGTCGATTTTTTGTTCCCCTTCACCTGGCTGGTGAAATTGACTGGCTCGGCCGAAATGTCTTTCATGTCGGCGGTGGTGATCCGGTACGTTCCGCGCGACGACGAAGTTCGACCGAAGGGTTTGATGTACTCCTCCCACTCTTTTTCCACCTGCTTGTCGCTCAGCGGAATGGTCAGGAATAACCCTTTGTATAGCTGCTTATCGATGGTTTGTTCGCCAGCATACACTGTTTGTGCCTGGACGTTTGCCGCTGTCAGCAAAAAGCTGACGCTTACCAGTACGTTACGGAGGTTCATAGTTAGTAAAGATGGTTGAAATTGGGGCCTATATTACAGCTTTGCGGGTAACAATCAATCGTTTCTCGCCGTTTCGGAGTGTTGTGGCGAAGACGTAAACGCTGCCACCTTCGCGCAGGCCCAGTTGCTTACGAAGTACAGCAACGGACTGTGGAAAGTTGCGGACCGTGAGGTTTACCTGTTCGTCAGGTACGTGGTTCAGCACTGATCTCCGGTCTGCCCGACAAACAGCATCGACCTGAAATATCCGTCCCGGAAAGTCGGCTACCAGGGTATCGCTCGTGTACAGATGACTATGCGGGGCCAGTTTGCTCAAGCCAAACCGGTCACCCGCCAGCCGGAAAGCGCCTGCTTTCAACAGGGCGGCGTTGGGTTCATACAGGTACGCTGCCGGATCAGCAAGTAATACGGGCGCTGTGGCCTCATTGCCGCGTCGATAAGTGAAAAGGTGTGGCTCAGCCTGCTCACGCAGGTTGATGGCCGACATCTGCACATCGGCGCTGGGTAGGTGCTGCTGACCAAGCACAAAGAGGATTTCCTTTACCTCGCCCCGAACAGCCACTGTGTGAACAGCGCGGGTAGTGGGCAACTGACGCAGCGTCGCTTCAATATCGAGCAGGGGGGAGGTCTTGATCAGCAGGTTCTGTGCTTTGCTGAGCAACAGGGACAGATGCGTTAGCACATCCGGTTCACAATCAGTCAGGCCCACTACGCGCTCACCGACTCGGCCCGCCCGCGTGTCGCGGCGGGCGGGGTCAAGATATAGCCAGTCGAGCGGCTCCGGTTGGCTGGCGAGCCAGTCAAGCCCGTCACCAGTCTGTACGGAAACAGTATGCAGGCCAAGTACTGACAGGTTCAGGGCCGTCAACGCAGCGAGCGACTGGGTACGTTCCACATACACGACCTGCGCCATGTTCCGGGCGAACGCCGCCGTGTCGACGCCCATGCCGCCGGTGAGGTCGGCCAGGCTGTGGCCCGATACGAGCGACGCTTTGTAGGTGGCTGTTCGCTCCGATGAGGCCTGCTCAACCGATAAGGGTGGAGGAAAGGTCAGGTCAGGGTTGGCATACCAGGCGGGTAACTTCGTTCTGGCTTTTTGTCGCGACTGAATCTGTTCGGCCAATTCACGAAGGCGTATGCCCGATATGCCTGCCGGAGGCCGAAGTAACAACGACTGCACATCGGCGTTCAGGTGGTTCGTGATAAAGGTTCGGTCAGCGTCAGATAAATTGGGGAGCGGCATAGACAAAGGTAAAAAACGGGGCTTCGAGACGAAGCTCAACGCGACACGTTTCCGTGATTTACCGGCTGGTCGCCAAACGAATCGCGATAAACAAACCTGCGACAATGACGGCTGTTCCAACGCCGATGAGGAGGGTATCGGGCTCGCTCCGGGTCGGTAATACAGCTGTTTCCAGCGTTGGTTCCTGCGGTAGGTACGTTCCGTCGGTCACCTGAAGAATCAATTTCGTCGCTGCTTCGGGGACGTCGAGCTGAGGAAAATGGCCACTGTCATCAAACCAGTGGAGCTTTGCGTCGGGAAAAAGATGTTGCGCCCGCTTCGCCTGACTGGGCAGGCAGACGCGATCCTGTCTGCCCCAGCCAATGACGAGCGGGTGTTGAATCGAGCCAGCGGGTGCCCCCTGTTGCTTTTCGCCATGCGCCAGATTGTCGAGCAGCGCAACGAATGTGGGCGTGGGCGTAAAGGTGCGGAGTTCCTGCAACGCGATTGGGGCAGGAATAGTCCAGGGGTGTGCCGAGAACTGGGCCAATAACACCGTTCGGGAGATTGGGTTACCCGTCAATGCAGGTAGGAATGGCTGGAGGTTGTTTACCAGCTGTGCCGAGAGCCGGACAGAATAGTAAAAGAACGGGATCTCCCAACCCTGCCAGAAACCACCGGGATCGAGGGAAACAACAGCGCCCAGTACGCCGCCCCGGCGCGCCAGTTCAAGCACGAGCCGCGCGCCCATTGAACTCCCCACAGCGTCTATACCAAGCAATTCCTCTTCGCGAAGGAACTCAGTAACCGCATCGGCGAGGGCGCCGATCGTTGTTTCGCCCGCTAATGGGGGCGTGTCGCCAAATCCGGGCAAGTCGATGGCGATCACCTCGCGCCGGGTGGCCAATTCGTTGATGATCGTATCCCAGGAGTGGTGGCTGCTGCCGATTCCGTGGATGAGCAGCAGAGGTTTGCCGGTGCCGAGCCGGATGACGTTCATATCCATACAGGTAGAACCGATCCCAACCCATTCCGTTTATTTTTGGCAGAACTATCTGGAAACTGACCGTGTACAATTCCTGTTTCGAGACTATGAATACGCTTCTACGATCGTACCCTGGCTGGGGGTTAGTAGCCGTCTGGATAACCCACTTGTTGCGCTACCTGCTGGTGGCCGGGCTATTCTTCGCGCTCTTTTATGGGGGGAAGCGGGCTGCGATTGCGTATAAGAAGATTCAGCCCCGATTCCCGAAAAAGGACGACTACCGGCGCGAGATTTTGTACTCAATAAGCACCACGCTGGTCTTCACGGGTGTAACCTGGCTGGTCGTTGTCATGGGGCGCCGACAGGACAACTTGGTCTACCTGAACTGGGCTGAGTATGGCACCACCTATGGCCTGTTATCATTCCTGGGGCTGATTCTCCTGCACGATACTTATTTCTACTGGACCCACCGGGCCATGCACCATCCCCGGCTCTTTAAAGCAACACACCTGGTCCATCATAAATCGACGAACCCATCGCCCTGGGCTGCCTACGCGTTTCATCCGCTCGAAGCCATTGTTGAAGCCGCCATTGTGCCGCTGGCTACGTTTGTGCTTCCCCTGCATCCGTTCACGATTCTGGCCTTTCTCTTTTTCATGATCGTCTACAACGTGTACGGCCATCTGGGCTGGGAGTTGTTCCCCGCCAGCTGGAACCGCCACTGGTTCGCTAAATGGCTGAACACGTCGGTAAACCACAATCAGCATCACCAGTATGTCAAAGGGAACTACGGCCTCTATTTTCGATTCTGGGACGAATGGATGGGCACGACCCGACCCGATTATGCTGCTGCCTTTGCGCGGGTGACCGAGAAACCGGCAGCTGTGCCCGAGAAAGAGCTTGTCGGGAGTGAATAGAGGACGGCAGACGTACCCAGCCCGCTTCTGGCAAGCGGGCTGGGTACGTGCCCATTCAGGCAATGCCTAGCTGGATACAGGTGATACAGTTTGCCTGATTGGTCCTGTCAACAACCTGGTAGATTTCGCGCATCCGGCCATCGTATACGTGCTCATCGGCATAGAACTGAACGAAAAGCGCGTCGTATACATCGCCCAGATTGCTCCAGGCTCCGGTATAGGTGTATTGTGCGCACTGGAAAGCAGGTATTGTTTGAATCGCAAATGACTGACCAGGTGTGCCGGTAATGGCTGTCTGCATCGGCAAGGCGACCTGAAGGTCGAACTCATCATCAGGATGACCGGAAATGCCGGTATAAATCCACTGCGTGGCCAGGGCAGGATCGAGGCCAAGCCGGGCCGCTTCAGCACGTACCCGGCTGTCTGCCGTCATGCCTAGCTGAGCAAGGGTTGCTAAACTGGCCCGTAAACTGGTAGTCAGCGCGGTGAATGGCGCTGTCTCAATGACTGTTAATGCATTGTCGGGAATGGAGAGTAGAGTTGTCATTAGTCTGTTTGGTTTTGGTGAACGACCAGACCAAAAGTAGGTGGGTGGCATGACAACCCTATGTCAGCAGCGTTTGCGCCTGAGCATGGTGCGTGCTGATTTCTTCGGCAAGAACGACCATCCGTTTTTTTAACTGTACAGGTTGCTCAATCGACGCTGCGTTGCCAAACATCAGGAGCCACCGGGCCAGTCCTTCGGGGTACTGGGTCAGGAAGATCATCTTTACGTGATCACCCGCTACCTCCTCCGATAGGTAGCCGAAATCCAGGCGTTGGTGTTGTGTGTAGCGGGCGGCATTTTTGTCGAACCAGATAATCGCTTCGGTCAGGTCTTTCCGGTTTCCCATTGCCCGCATCCGGTCAAGGTACCCTTGTAGCGAAAGCAGCGACTGGCGCGAAAAGAGCCTGCCGGTGATGGTAAGTTGCCGAATACGGTCAGTTCTGAAATCCCGGTAATCCTGCCGCAGATGACAAAAAGCGATGAGATGCCAACCCGAGCTGTAATGGTACAGGCCAATAGGCTCTACCTCACGCGTTGTTGGTTCACTCTCATAAGGCGTCTGGTAGTCGATAGCCAACACCTGTTGCTGCACGCAGGCCGACTGGATCTGATTGAGCAGCTGATCAGAAAACGGGGCGGAGCGTCGGTAACTGGCTATTCTGATCAACGGCTCCAGCTCATCGAGATGATCTTTCTCCGCTTTTTTGAGCACGGATTTTACTTTATACAATGCCGAGTCGAACGGCTCCCGAAGCGACATGTCGGCCATGCGCTCAACTAGTTTCGAGCCAAACACGAGTGCACTGGCTTCAGCGTTGGTAAACATGACGGGGGGCAGATGGTAGCCGTCCAGAAAATAGCCAACCCCTGCTTCTGCTCCAATGGGAACGCCTGCTTCTTCCAGCGCTCGAATATCGCGATACACAGTGCGAAGACTGATACTGAATCGATCTGCGAGGTCCTGCGCCCGCACAACCCGCTTGCTTTGTAAGTGAATCAGTATGGCCGTCAGGCGGTCGATGCGGTTCATGGCGTTATCGTGTTATTGCACTGCCATAAAATGGTCATTTGTCGTCATGAGTTGCCAATACTATGAACAACTGATAACGACAAATGACAGCGCAGCAGCTACGAAGCTACACTAAAAGCGCTAGCTACGCACAGAGCGGAATAGTCCCCAGAGGAACCCAACGGCGATACCAATGCCAATAGCCCGGGCGATGTTGTATGATGTCGGCGCTGGCATGGATAGAATGCCATTCTCATCGGTTTTGGCCGCTTCTTTAACGTATCTGCCTTCTGATGGAATAGAACGCTGGCGGAATTCGCTGACCAATCGGCCCAGCTCGAGTTGTAAATCCAATCCACGCATCGAGACCCCGTGCCCGGTGCCTACTTGAAGTGGATTGAGCAACGCTAATTTTTTAACTGACTCTTCAGCCGCTGCCCAATCGCAGGTGAAGTAAGCGGGTGGCCCGTGCACTTCTTCAGTTTGGTTGATAACCGAACTAAGCGAATTCTGATTGGTCGTCACGAAGGCATCGCCAGCCAGTAGCGTGCGGTCTCTATCCCGGAACAGGGAGATGTGACCCGGCGCGTGACCTGGTGTGTGAATAGCCCGCCAGTCAGGTAACTCATCAATTCTGCCGGAAGCTGGAATTTCTACGAGTGCTTCGCTGAAATCTTCCGGCCCGATCGGGAATATCCACGACATCACCGACATGCCACCTCCGCCAATGGCCGGGTCGGGTGGTGGGTAGCTGGATACACCCGTAAGATAGGGGCGTTCCAGCCGATGAGCGTAGACAGGTACGTTCTTCCAGTCAGCCAGGAGCGTATGCAACGTACCCACGTGGTCTGCATGCCCGTGGGTTAGAACTATGGACCTGGGGGGATTATTGGGCCCATACAACTGCTGTGCTCGCTGCCGAATGGCGTCGGCATAGCCATAAAAACCGGCATCAATCAGTGTCCACGGATTACCAATACCCGGCTCACCTATAAAATAGACGTTGACGAACAGCGTCTTGATGCCAAAAACATCGTCGGCAACGTCGTAGGGCGTTGAGCGCTCCGGAATGCTATAATCGGCCTCATCAACCGTAAACTGGATGTCAGAATTGGCTGTTGCTTGATTTTCCATAGTGTTATGTCGAATAATGACTACTTAACCTATAGAAATGAATCGTGTTCAATCTGGTGAGTCAACGTGTCAGTTCCGTGGCTTTGCTGGGTACGTTGCCGGGCGGGCAGGCTGTCGTTTTTGATTTTCCAGTACGAGTATTCCCTTGCCATCCCGATACCACTGTTGCAAAAGCGGACGGGGCGTTGCGGTAATAGCCCGGTAGAAAGAACCAAGCAGCAGGTCGTCGTCGCCATCCTGATCCACATCGGCCACCTCCATCACCAGCCAGTGGCCTTGCTCCGGGTGCGAAAACGTATGAGCTTTCACCCGAAAATTCCCCTGGTTCTCAAGGTAGACAAACGCTTCGACCGGCTGATGGTCGTAGTTTGGAAAGAACGAAACCGCCGCAATATCCAGGTCGCCATCCTGATCAAAATCGCGGGCAATGGCCTGAGTGGCTCCGAAAAGTGGATAAAACAGCGACTGAGTAAACGTAAACTGGCCATTGTTCAGAAAGACCCGAACGCCATGATAGGCTTTCAGCGAATAGGATTTATCGCCGTTGTCGCCATTGGTATACAGAATGTCCAGGTCTCCGTCTTTATCCATATCTACCAGATCAAAATAACTGGACCCATATACCGAGGGGAAGCGCAGCAGGGTTTCTTTCGTGAATCGTCCGCTGCCGTCATTGTAGTACACAGCAATCTGTTCGTCGCCCTGCGTCAGAAGGGCAACAATATCTGGTCGGCCATCCTGGTTGACATCCCGGATCAGTGCGCGCCGTGCGCCTGGGACCGGGTCGAGCACGTGCTGAAAATAGGTCCCTCCCCGTTTTTCGTACCAACTTAATTGACCTATGTAATTACCGAATTCACAAAGCACCACATCTTCCTGCCCATCCTGATTCAGGTCGGCATAGGCGGCTGCTACCGGTCGCCCCAGCGAATCAATTAAGGAGTTGCCAGTCGGTTTGGTTAAGCTGCCCGACTGGCCCGAAAGGCTCACATGCTGCCACTTGCCTTTCAACTGGTCGTTTGGCTCCATATTCCCAGCCGTTAATACGTCAATTGACCCATCGGGTCGCGACCGGACATCGGTTGGCGTTGACCCTACCGATATCGAGTCGAGCAATTGTAACTGGCTGTTCAGGCTATAAAGCTGTCCTTCGGCACTTCCGGCAAGAATACGGTGATGCAGTGCATCGTAACGGAGCATCGTGAGCGAGGCTTTCAGGCGCTTTGGCAACCTTCGCACGTTGAACAGTGGTAAACCAACGGCAACGGCGGGCTTGGCAACTGGCGGTACGGGTTCAGCGGGCGCATTGTCTGCATAGAACTGAAAAATCTTTTTCCAGTCATCGGGATGCAACACGGGTGTACCTGAAAAGACCCCCGACTGAATGACCCGGTTGATTTCCTGGGTATCTTCCAGCGACATGAACGGCGAAATCGAGTCGGCCATGAATCCGAGGCGCAGGGCCATCTGCGGAAGCACTTTATTTTTCCAGATTGATTTGGGCAGCAAGGCTGGTTCTGGATACAGATGGCAGCTACTGCAATAAGCAGTAGCCAGTTGCTGGCCAGTCAGGTTCGAAGCAGTAGCGGGTGCAGCCGGGGCGCTCGCAGCAGATGGGCGTGACTGGCAGGCCTGGAATAAACCTACAACCAATACTAAAAGGGCAATTGAACGGGAGCAAGGCATCATATATAGGAAAAAACTACTCGGATAGGGGAGTCGCTGGGCGGGTCAAAGCGGTCTGTCCTGGTTAAGTTGACCGATGATCGTTGTTTGATTTTACGCGAGAGTGAACAAAACTACCGCCAAAAGGCTGAATACGCAGATCGGTTTGAGGTGAAATACACAGTCATAGTAAAACGTGTGTGCCGGGCCTGTCTGTCGGTTATTGCCAGAGCGGCGGAACGAACGACAACGCTACTGCTGCGGCATGGCTCTACGGGCATAACCGACATTGATACCCTGTTATGTGTGGCCACCAGGTGAAGTTTACCGCCGGTAAATTCAAAATCGGGGCTGAGTATGAATCCACCGCTGCTGCCTTCGGTACATCGACAGCCGATTCGAAGGGGCTCAATACGGAAACAATCGTCACCTCACGATTAGTATGGCTTACCGTCTTCGCATACTAACTGCCTTTCCCACTAACTAACCGTCTTTCCCTTTACATTTTCGCATGGTAACTGAAACATCCTCTGTCAAAGCGTCAAGCACCAGGTCGCTCATCAGCGTGATCGGCGCCTCGTCGGTTGGCACGCTGATCGAGTGGTACGACTTTTACATCTTCGGATCACTGGCGGTGATACTGGCCACCAAGTTCTTTCCCGAAGGCAACCCAACCGCCGCCTTCCTGTCTACACTCGCTACGTTTGCCGCGGGGTTCGTAGTCCGTCCGTTTGGGGCCTTGTTCTTCGGGCGGCTGGGTGATCTTATTGGCCGTAAATACACGTTCATGGTGACGCTGATGCTCATGGGCGGTGCAACGTTCCTGATCGGCCTTGTTCCTGCCTATGAAACGATCGGATTCTGGGCACCGCTGCTGGTGCTGATCCTGCGCCTTTTACAGGGCCTGGCACTCGGTGGCGAATATGGCGGTGCCGCAACCTATGTGGCCGAGCACTCACCATCGGACAAGCGCGGCTTCTGGACGTCATGGATTCAGACGACGGCCACGATTGGTCTCTTTGTCTCGCTGATCGTTATCCTGATCACGCGTCAATCACTGTCAAAAGAAGCCTTTGATGACTGGGGCTGGCGTGTGCCGTTCCTGGTGTCGATCGTGATGGTGTTTATCTCCTACATCATTCGGAAAAACATGAGCGAATCGCCCCTGTTTGCGAAAGTAAAAGCGGAAGGTAAGGCATCGACAAACCCATTAAAAGAGAGCTTCGGCAACAAATACAACTTCAAGTTTGTGCTGCTGGCTTTGTTTGGGGCCACTATGGGACAGGGGGTGGTGTGGTACACGGGTCAGTTCTACGCCATGAATTTTATCAAAACGGTCTGTAATGTCGATGCCCTGCAATCCGATGAACTGATGGCCGTTGCCCTGCTGATGGGTACGCCGTTTTTCGTGCTTTTCGGCTGGCTTTCTGATCGTATCGGGCGCAAAGGCATCATGATGGCGGGTATGCTGATCGCGATCTTGTCATACCGGGCCATCTACGAAAAGATGTACCAGACAACCAACCTTAACGTAAAACTTGAGGTAGCCGGCAGGATGACCTCTGCGGAGAAAACGGTGGCCGACCCAAAAGTGGCAGGTGGACAGATCAAGACGCTTACCGTGACGAAAGAGTATACCGACGGTACGAAACTGACAGAGGTAACCAAAACGAAAATTGCTGCTGACCCTGCTGCTGACCCTGCCAAACCTGAAACAAAGAAGACGGTGATTATCAACGATACAGACCGTTGGTCGCTGATCTGGCTGGTGTTCGTTCAGGTTATTTTCGTGACCATGGTGTATGGGCCTATTGCTGCCTTCCTGGTCGAGATGTTCCCGACCAAGATTCGTTATACGTCGATGTCATTGCCTTACCACATTGGTAATGGCGTATTTGGGGGCCTGTTGCCTGCGGTGGCAACGTACCTGGCTACAGGGGCCAAAGAAGCCAATGTGGCAGCCGAAAAGGCAGGAGGTGTGTTGCCTTATGCGGCTCCTTACCTGGAAGGTCTTTGGTATCCAATCATTATCGCGGCAGTCAGCCTCGCGATCGGGCTCGTGTACATCAACAGTTCACGCCGGGTCATCGATTAACACTATGCCTGGCTATCAATCTTAAACGTATGACCACTATGGACGCACTTCGGCGTTATTTAGGCATTGTCTGGTTGGCCTTAGCTGCGCTATGCGCTTACTACGGCGTCCTGTTTTTCGGCCTGCCCAAGCTGGCCTCGGGTAAATCAGACGATCTCGTTTTCGGCATTATCATCCTTTTTGTTCTGTTGCCCCTTATTGTCGGGGGGCTGGTCTGCTTCGGGCTCTATGCGCTGCAGGGCGAGTACAACGAAGAGTGATCAGTAGGTAGGATCGGGGCTGGTGGGCCGTAGCGGGTCCGCCCTTTTTTAGTCCCACCGGCTCCTGACATCTAATGAGAACCACGCGCTCAGCACTTAGCAGAGGTTGCTCTTTTAGTGAATGTACCGATGCGGCCAGTTGCTGACCGGCCACTCCTGGTTGGCGGGAGTCCGGTGCTGTTTGTTGACGTACTGTCTCTCCGGGCCGACGACCGAAGCGCAGGGCCGGTAGCCGCAAAGGGCATGCCGCTTGGGTCCATGTTCCCCGGCTCAAGTAGCATGGCCCTGATCGGGTAGCTCCCGTTGCGGCACATGATCAGATGGCGAGTCAATAACCACTGGCCTCGCTATAGATGATCCGGCCATTATTGACACGATCAAAACCATCTTTACCGACCTGCCAATCAACTTTTGCTTCGGCAGGTGGGTGAAGTTTTCTGCTCAGCCCACGCTGTTTACGGGCAACGCTGGTGAGAGCGAAGCCGCCGCCAGCCGGCTGCATTGTACATCTCTGACAGGCTGCTGATTGCCAGGAAGTGGCCGGGTCGTAACCAGCAGATGAGGGATGAACTCAAGAATTGCCTATACCGATAAAGCAAGTTTGATAGGATCGATTAAAAGTAAAGTCGGCCGATGCTTGTACTTTTAAACCCATTAATCATCCATTACCCATGCGTATCCAAACCTACGATCAATACCAGTCCGCTTACCAGAAAAGCGTTGAAGACCCCGAAGCTTTTTGGGCAGAGATTGCTCAGGAGTTTCAATGGCGTAAGCCGTGGACGAAAACCCTTCAGTGGAATTTCGAGGAGCCTACTATAAAGTGGTTCGTTGGTGGTAAGCTGAATATCACTGAAAACTGCCTTGACCGGCACCTGGCCACTCGCGGTGATCAGCCTGCGCTGATCTGGGAGCCCAACGACCCGGCCGAAACCGGTGTGACACTGACCTATCGAATGCTTCACGAGCAGGTCTGCCGGATGGCAAACGTGCTGAAACGTAATGGCGTGGTGAAAGGAGATCGTGTCTGTATCTACATGCCTATGGTGCCAGAGCTCGCCATTGCCGTGCTGGCCTGTGCCCGCATTGGCGCGGTACATTCAGTCGTTTTCGGGGGTTTTTCGGCCCAGAGTATTGCCGACCGGATCAATGACGCCCAGTGTAAACTGATCATCACGGCCGATGGATCGTATCGCGGCAACAAAGAAATTTCGCTGAAAGGGACCGTTGACGATGCCCTGATCGGTTGCCCAACGGTGGAGCGTGTGATCGTGATGACACGTACCCGGACGCCGGTGGCTATGCTGAAAGGCCGCGATGTGTGGATGGAGCAGGAGCTAAAGCAGGTCACCTCAGACTGCCCCGCCGTAGAGATGGACGCCGAAGATATGCTCTTCATTCTGTACACATCGGGCAGTACGGGTAAGCCTAAAGGTGTAGTACATACCTGCGGTGGTTATATGGTGTATACGGCCTACACCTTTCAGAATGTATTTCAGTATGACGCCCCGCCTGGCGAACGGGCCCCTGTTCACTTCTGTACGGCCGATATTGGCTGGATAACCGGCCATAGCTACATTGTCTATGGGCCATTGGCCTGCGGTGCCACAACCCTGCTATTCGAAGGCGTACCCACCTGGCCCGACGCTGGCCGGATGTGGGATGTTGTTGATAAACATCAGGTTGATGTATTATACACAGCCCCGACGGCCATTCGGTCTTTAATGGGGTTTGGCCTGGACCCGGTGAAAGATAAAGACCTGAGCAGCCTGAAGGTACTGGGGTCAGTTGGCGAACCCATCAACGAAGAAGCCTGGCATTGGTACGACGATAATATCGGGAAAAACCGCTGTCCGATCGTCGATACCTGGTGGCAGACCGAAACGGGTGGTATCCTGATTTCACCGCTGGCGGGTATCACCAAAACTAAACCATCTTATGCTACCCTGCCGCTGCCGGGCGTGCAGCCGATTCTGGTCGATGAAGCCGGCAAAGAAATAGTGGGCAACGGCGTAAGTGGTAATCTCTGTATCAAGTTTCCCTGGCCGGGTATTATCCGGACGACCTACGGTGATCACGAAAGGTGCCGACAAACGTACTTTGCTACCTACCCCGGGCTCTATTTCACCGGCGACGGTTGCCTGCGCGATGAAGATGGGTATTATCGAATTACGGGCCGTGTCGATGATGTCCTGAACGTATCGGGACACCGCATCGGAACGGCCGAAGTAGAGAATGCCATCAACATGCACACCGGTGTTGTTGAGAGCGCCGTGGTTGGGTATCCGCACGACATTAAAGGACAGGGTATCTACGCGTACATCATTGCCGATCAGTTCCCCGCCGAGCATGATGCCGACCTGACCAAGCGTGATATTCTGGCCACTGTAAGCCGGGTTATCGGGCCGATTGCCAAGCCCGACAAAATCCAGTTTGTATCGGGCCTGCCCAAAACGCGTTCCGGTAAGATCATGCGTCGGATACTACGAAAGATTGCTGAAGGCGACACCTCGAATCTGGGTGACACCACTACACTGCTCGATCCAGCCGTGGTGGACGATATTAAAGCTGGAGCCATATAAGCTGAAGCTGTTTGCCGGCAAAAAGGGCACTCTGTACAGGGTGCTCTTTTTTATATAAATCAATTGAGTAGCGGATGTACTACAAGCCAGTAGGCAGCGTCACTGTCTTGAGCCAACAGGTCCGAACGGGCTCTGGGTACGTTAGCCTCTCCTCGAAAATCGCTGGTTTCGAAACGCAGGATGACCAGCCCTGCTCATACGTTTCGACCATCTGTCCGACTCACAAATACCATGACTGGCCGGGAACTGTGGCACTGATGGAGCATGGAGCAGTGTGGTAACGTAGTGAGCAGTATACGGTTTTTAAGTGCAGTAACGTGAGTCGAGACACTGGCAAAAAGGATACTTCTAAGGCTACCGGGATTTATCAGTAGAAATGATTTGGTCAATTTGTTTTAGGCTAAATTCACTGCAACTATGTTCAAATTTACGATCGGCGTCACTTTTGCCGTTGTTTTCTGCCTGAGCAGTTTCCTGCCCAAACCACAGCGAGTGGCCAGAACGGCCCGGGAGAACTACCAACAATATTGTTCTTCCTGCCACGGCGAGAAAGTAGAAGCCTTTGTCGACCGCAACTGGAAACATGGTAAAGCGAAGGGAGAACTGGTGAAAAGCATCGCTGGTGGATATCCTGACTTAGGAATGCCCACCTGGCGTGCGGTTCTGTCGCAGAAAGAGATTGACGACATGGCTGACCTTATCCTGGAAAGCCTGAAAAACGTAGACCAGTATAAATTTGCCAGCAAGCCCACCTCGAATGTATTTTCATCTGATGGGATGACCGTTAAGCTAGACACCATTGCGAGTGGTCTGAACTCGCCCTGGGGGTTAGCGTTTCTGCCGGGCGGAGAGAGGCTGATTACTGACCGGTCGGGCGAGGTGTATCGAGTAGACAAACGCAACCGCAAAACCAACTTGACGGGCGGGCCAACGGTATTGGTTGAAGGGCAGGGTGGCTTACTCGACATTGAAGTACATCCTGACTTTTCCACTAACCAGCTGGTGTATCTGTCTTATTCAGCCTCAAAACAGGAAGGCGCCGAGAAACTATCAACAACGGCCGTTATGCGGGCTAAGCTGGTTGGTGATGCGCTCACCGACCAGAAAGTGATTTTTGAAGCGTTGCCCTATTCAAAAACGCGGCATCACTACGGGTCGCGGCTTGCCTTTGATAAGCAGGGCTACCTCTACATTTCGGTCGGGGATAGAGGCAACGAAAAAGAAAACCCGCAGTCACTGGACAGGGCTCCCGGAAAAATTCATCGCCTGCACGATGATGGACGTATTCCGGCCGATAACCCCTTTGTGGCTGGCAGTCAGGTACGTTCGTCGGTGTATTCGTATGGGCATCGTAACCCGCAAGGCATGGCGCTTCACCCCACAACCGGGCAAATCTGGGCAAATGAACACGGACCGCGGGGCGGTGATGAAGTGAATATCATCCGAAAAGCAGCCAATTATGGCTGGCCAGTCATCTGCTACGGCATTAACTATGACGGCAAGCCAATCACAAATTTATCGGCGAAAGAAGGCATGGAACAACCGCTGACGTATTGGCTTCCTTCGATCGCACCTAGCGGAATGGCCTTTGTGGTCGGTTCAACCTATCCGGGCTGGAAGAATAACGTCATGATTGGTTCGCTTCGTTTTCAATACCTGAACCGATGTGTACTGGACGGAGACAAGATTGTCAGACAGGAAACTATCCTGAAGAATATTGGCCGACTGCGTAACGTCGACATGGGCCCCGATGGTTATCTCTATGTTTCTGTTGAAGACCCTGGGTACGTCTTTCGATTGCTGCCAGTTAATCAATAATAAAGCGAGCCGGGCAAGTTGTCCGGCTTTTTTTGTCCAGTGAATTTAACCGTACATCCAGCATCAACTTCCGCTTGTACCACTGCATACTGCAACCCACAGGGCGTTTTTGCTATCTTTGAGTCAAAGCCCCGCGTTTATGAATCCGATCGACACTACGCTGCCAACCGACCAATCGACCATCCTGCACCCGGTTGACGAAGCAGCCGAGAAGAAGGCCAAGAAAGAAAAGAAAAAGAAAAAAAAAGCCAGCAAGGGGGTAGAAACCATGTTCCGAACCACGCTGGCCAATCATCTTCGTTTGAGTGAAATGGCTGATCGGAAGGCCAACCTGATGATTTCGATCAATGCCATCCTGATTTCGATCACCATGTCGTCCTTTCTGAAACCGGTAACCGGAATGGAACGGCTGCTGATCCCCGAAATTCTCCTGCTGATCGTTTCTCTGATTACGGTAGTGATTTCCATCTTTGCCACTAAACCGACCTACTCACTCAAGAAGAAAATGGCGCCCGATGCCATTGATGACCCGGCGAGCAAACGGCCTGTTGATCTCTTGTTTTTTGGTGACTATACCCAGTTAACGGCCGCTGAATACCGCCAGCAGGTGCGTGACCTGATTGGTGATGACAAACGGCTGTATAATAGCCTGATCGACAATATTTATGCCCAGGGCCGGGTACTGGTGAAAAAATACCGGTTGTTGACCATTGCCTACAGCTTTTTTATGATTGGCTTTTCGGTAGTAGTGGTCTCCTGCGTAATGGTGCTGCTGTTGAATCGCTAGCGACTCAGGCCTTTTATCTGCACGCCTCGCCCAGTCGGGTCCTGAAATACCTCCCGCGCTCTTTTTGAATCATTGATGATCGCATAAAAATCGTCGAAGTAAGCGAGTGTTTGCTTCACGTACCCACGGTTCACCCGCTTTTCATTTTCATAGAGTGCATAGAACTGCGGCTTCAGTGCATTGAAACGACTGATCACCTGATTCAAGACCGAGGCTGGATAGATAGGGCCACGATAAAGTCGCTCTTTAACGGACGTGATACTCAGTTGTTCTGCCGGTTTGGCATAAGGCGCCCCTACAAGGCCTGAATGATCAAAATCGTAGGGTACAGGCATTGGTCTGGTGCGGGTCGAATCCAGCACAAGCCGCATATTATGCTGATACACGACCGACCAGTCTGTGTTACCTATCATGTACTCGAAAATAGCCATCGTGGCTGTCACCAGCGTATCGCAATGCTCAGCCCGGTACCGGCTTTTATAGACGCGTGCGTGGTTGCGTTTCGCCATGTCGCCATCATCTTCCAGCAAAATTCCCCATCGGGTGATCGATGACTGCTTTTTGGCTGAGTCGGCGTAGGTGATCTGCGCCAGACGAGCCTTGAAACTCATATCTGTCAGTAGGTTATACAGCTTATACACCAGGTATTCATTGACCACCATCGACTCATCGTTGCAGTGCGTGACGAGTTTAAGCGAGGCCTGTTTGGCAAATGGCGTTCCTTTCCGGATTTGCTTCGGCAGGGTCAGATAGAGTGGGGGAAACGTGCAGTTTGCCGAACTACGTCGGAAATGGCCACGTACCTGTACTTTAACTGGCAGATTGGCCACTCCGCCCGAGTCAGCAGTAACCGTTAGCAGGGCCGGATGAATAAGTCCTTTTTCATCCGCTTTGGGCGGAATCCGGTCGCGGAGGATTGGCTGCATCCGGGCGGCGAGCGTCAATGACAGGACCTGGTCTGTAACAAAAAGTGGTTTCACCGAAACCGGCTTTTTGGTTTTAAGCTTCTTGGCCGTCACTTTATTAGTTGAATCGGTCTGGGCAGAAACAGCAGCCGGGAGCAGCAGCAGGCTAGCCATGACCAGACCGACACTGACAACCAAGGGTAATTTATAGCGCATGGCGGTGCATTTACGGCTTAAAGCTACTGAAAAGAATACCGTTGGTATCACCGTTGAAAAAATGACTTCGCACGGCTACCGGATCGTTTATCAGCGAATAAAAGGCATCCAGAAACCGGATTGTCTGTTTCACATAGCCTCTGTTTAACCGTTTGTCCGTTTCATAGATGGCATAAAACTGAGGCTTTAACTGGTTGAACTCCGTAAAGATTTTTTTCAGTAGCCAACCCGGATACAGCGGTCCGCGGTACTGGCGATCGGGTATGCCGGTGGTATTGTCTGGTTCAAGCGCGTGTGCATAAGGGGCATCAACCAGGGCGGCATGATCAAAATCGTAGGGAACAACAGCCGGCTTGGAGTGACCTGTGCCTGTGACCAGTCGGATGTTATGGCGGTAAGGGACTGACCAGTCAATATTGCCGATCATGAACTCGAACACGGCCAGCCTGGCCATCGAGAGCGAATCGGCCGCTCCCGATTCAACCCCTTTTTTGTATTCAGTCAGCCGGTTACGTTTCGCCATGTCGTCTTCATCTTCGATCAGAAAGCCCCAGCGGGTTTCGGTCTGCCGTTTTCGCAACGAGTCTACGTAACTAACGCGCGCCAGACGGGCTCGAAAACTCAAGTCGGTCAGTAAATTATATAGTTTGTATATCAGGTATTCACGTACAACATAATCCTCTGCCTGACAGTGTGTTACGAGCTTTAATTTATTCTGTTTTGCAAAGAGAGTGCCTTTTGTCTTTTTTTTGACGAAGTCCAGGTAAAGCGGGGGGAAATCACAGTTGTTGGCGTTCCGGCGAAAGTTGCCCCGAACGACCAGTGTAAGCGGAAGTGTAACGGTGTCGGCTTTAGACATGTCCAGATAGAGAAGTTGGGCCGGGTGCTTGACCGCTAATGAATCGGCTTTGGGTTTTGTCCGATCACGCACAATGGATTGCATTCTGGCCTTGATGGTGAATGTGATCGGATCTTCCCGGACAAATAGGTCGGTTGTTTTCCCCGTTTTTCCACCTCCGCTCAAACTATCAGTTGCTGCTGGGGCAGAGGAGACACTGCCTGGCTGCGCCAGTGTGGTATACGGATACGCAAGCAGCCAAATGAGTAGTAAGCTAGAAAGGGCAGACAGCTTCATCATGGCTAAATGTACTAAACAAGCTATTCAGGTTAACCAACAGCATGTAAAAGGAAACTATTTTTCTGGTGGCGGGGAACTCGTCACCTGGTTGAATCAGGCGTTGCTTGCCTTTACTGAGTGGTTTAGTGCCCTGACCTGATCGTGTGTCTTAGAAGAATACAGCCCAACGGTAAATGCCCCGGAAAAGAAACCTAAACGCTACCGAGCGATTGTATCGATGGCTGTGGACGTATCAGGATGAGTGATCATTTCTTCGATTAAGGGATTAATGAAGTAGATCGAGGCCGTTGACCAGGCTTGGAGAGGGGCAGCAGGCGTGCACAGGCTGTGCGGGGCTCTGGTAACAGGCTAAAGGGAGCGTCAGGTACGTGGCACCTGGGCGAGGTATCGTTCACTCATTTTACCTCGGGATGATCTGTGAAGGAGGCTTGTGCCGACAGGCACACAACACAAATCATGGAGGTACGACGTTCTTTTACTCAGATATTCAGGCGGTACGTGTACTGGTCGCGTATTTTGTCGCGGGTACGTTTGAGTCTCATTTTAACGGCGCTGTCTTTAAGATTATACCGTTTCGCAATCTCTTTGATGTCAAGATCATGCTCGTATTTCAATCGGAGCAACTTCACTTCCTCATTCGTAATGGATTGAATGGCTAGTGTCAGTGTTTGAAGTTGTTCCTCATGTTGCTCAGTCTCTGATTCATCGGCAATCGAGTGAACCATCTCTTCATCGATAGTTACTGTAGAGAGCCTGTTGCTTTGCCTGATCTGATCCATACAATAGTTGTAGGATATGGAATACAGCCAGGTCGAAAAGGTAGAACGTTCTTTAAAATTCGTGAGGTTTGCGTGAACTCTGATGAAAATGTCGTGCGTGTAATCTTCAGCTTTTGCGCTGCATTTAGTGAGCGAGTAACATCGTCGGAAGACTTTGTTCGCATACCGTTGGTAGAGCGTTTCAAAGTATTTGTTCTTGTGTGTCGACAGGTACAGGCGTATCAAGTCTTCATCTTTGTTGACTGAGGCTGTCATAATCACATAGTAGAATGAGTTAAGTTGGTGAAAGTACGAAGTAAACCACTGGAAACATTGGTCGAAAGCGTCAGGGTCAGATTATGTGCTAATGGGATTGATATTAATTAAAAGGTGCCATTCCGGTTTTTCCTTTCTAAATATTGACCAAAAATGGCTGTAAATCAAATTATAAGTATGAGATAGGTGATTTTTAGGCAATTATTCCTACCAATGAGTTAGAATTGATTTAAAGACAGTTGATACAATTGACTAGATGAAGAAAATAGGCATCACTGGTGGTATAGGTTCTGGCAAGAGTATTGTCTGTCACCTTTTTAAGCTCTTTGGTATTCCCGTCTACGAGGCAGATGCGCGGGCTAAATGGTTAACCCAGCACGATCCGATCCTGAAAGCCGATATTACTCGGTTACTTGGGCCCGAAGCGTATGATCAATCAGGCAACTATAATCGTGCATTTGTGGCGAGTCAGGTGTTCGATCAGCCTGAACGGTTACAGGCGCTTAACGCGCTGATTCATCCACGGGTCTTCGCCGACACCGATCGGTGGGTTAAGAACCAGCAGGCTCCTTATGTCATCAAAGAGGCGGCATTGATGCGGGCGGCGGGCGACCACAATGACCTGGATACGGTGGTGGTCGTCACGGCGCCACTTGCCTTACGTATTGACCGGATCAGGCAGCGGGACCCACAACGCAGCGAGTCAGAGATCAGAGCGATTATTGCCCGGCAGATCAGCGACGAGGCGCGGTTGAAGCTAGCCAACTACACCCTGGATAACAGCGAGACAGAATTGCTCATCCCGCAGGTTATTCGGCTGCATGAGCAATTCTGTCGGTAATCGGGGCTTATTTCATGTCGCCCAGTTTCTCCAGGTCAATATCGTCGAGCGCCGCTTTTAGTTTGTCCATGCTCACGCCATTACCTTTTGCCGTAACGATAAACCGGTTCTTAACCATCACGGCTATTTCGCCTGACTTGCTGGCGTTGTCGTATTTTTCGTAAGCCTTGTTGTCGCCAATTTTTGTTGTTTTCTCGTAGCCCGATTCTGTTTCTTTATCCATGTCGAGCATTGACCAGGCGGCCATACCCATTATGGCTCCTGAGCCTCCCGTGTCAACAATGGCCAGCTCGATATGCTCAGAATTGTCTGCATTTTCGTACCGGCCCGTTGCTGTTGACAATGTAAATCCAGCCATCCCGTTTTTCTCGCCATTGGCGCTCTTCCGGGGCGTTCCATCGGCATCGGCAGGTAATAAGTCTTTCAATTTCCGAAAGTCGACGGTTTCAACCGGTCCGTTCTTCTGGGTTTCTTCCGCTTGTTTGGCCATTTCCTGAACGGCATTCAGCGCACCACCCATTGAAACAGAGGCCTCATCCTTTTTCTCGTCACTGCTTCCGCAACTGGCGCAAATAAACACGAAACAAAAGGAGGTCGCGCAGAAGAACAGCCTGAGATGTGTTTGGTTAATCATAAAGATTTAGGTTTAACTAGTCAGAAAATCAGTTCGTTGGCCAATGTACATTGCTCCTCTGAATTTAACGGCCATGATTTGAGTAAGCGTAACGAACGGATACCTGCCCGGCGCCAATGGCATAAAAAAAACGGACCGGTATAAACCAGGTCCGTTTTTCATGTCACGCCAAACCTAGCTACGAATCAGGTAGATGGTACTGGTGTCTGACGACTTTTTACGACGAAATAAATGCCTACCAGTACGGCGGGAATACTTAAAATCTGCCCCATATTCAACGGCAGCGTGTTTTCGAAGGCCACCTGGTTCTCTTTCAGGTACTCGTAGAAGAACCGAAGTCCGAAGACCCAGATCAGGAAAATGCCGAGGAACAGACCCCGCGGGGTTTTTTCCTTCATTCGATTCCAGAGCGCAAACAGGATAAAGAACAGGGCCAGACAAGACAGCGACTCATATAACTGCGCCGGATGGCGGGGTACACCTACCGGATACTCATTGTTGTACTTAAAGATGAACCCCCAGGGTACGGTTGTCGGGAGGCCGACGATCTCGTGGTTCATCAGGTTACCCATTCGGATACAGGCCCCGGCGAGCGCTACCACGATAACGATGCGGTCGGTTGTCCAGAGGAACGTTTGCCCGGTCAGCCGACTCGATTGACGACGCGAATACAACCAAAGGGCCGTTAAGATGCCGATGGTGGCACCGTGGCTGGCCAACCCCCGGTAGGGTGGCAGAATCACCTCCAGCGGATTACGAAAGAGCACTTCGGGTTCATAGAAGAGGTAATGACCAATACGGGCGCCAAGCACCGTAGAAACGACCATGAAGATGAGCAGGGCGTCGAGATCTTCCTGCGGTTTACGCTCTTTCCGGAAGATGTGGGTCATGATCTGCATGCCGATCAGGAAACCAGCGGCGAACAGTAGCCCGTACCAGCGAATTTCAAAAGGACCAAAATTGATACCAAAAAGCGTAAACGCATCGACGGCGAAGAGGACCGGATCAGCGTCCCAGAGGATATAAGAAAGCATTCGTGTGAGAAGTGAGGAATCTAACGGGCTTTTTATTGTTAAGATGGCAAAGATAGACAGATTTCAATCCATCAGGCGGTGGAATCCCGCCAGGTGGTCGGCTATCTGGTCTAATCTGCCACTTAACATGAAGTATCTACTTATTGGTCTGGTGCGGTTCTATCAGGGGGCGGTCTCTCCCTATTTTCCGAATGCATGCCGCCATACGCCTACCTGTTCGCAGTATATGATCGAGGCCATCCAGAAACACGGGGCAATGCAGGGCGGTTGGCTTGGCCTGAAACGACTTGGGCGTTGTCATCCCTGGGGTACCCATGGCTATGATCCTGTTCCATAAATTAACTACGCAGCACCCGGAGCTGACTAAGAAGCTGGCGACCGACAGCAAAAAACACGAGTATGTTGAACATCACACCTGATAACAAATTGACCCGCTTATTCGTGGTTGGAGACAGGGTTTTGGTGAAACCAAAATCGCCAAGCGACCGTACATCATCTGGCCTGTATCTGCCACCAACTGTCCAGGAAAAAGAGCAGGTACAGTCTGGGTACGTTGTTAAAGTCGGACCCGGCTACCCAATTCCTGCCGCTGCGGAAGAGGAGCCCTGGAAAGAAACAGAGGAGCGTATCAAGTATATGCCCTTACAAGCGCAGGAAGGCGATTTAGCCATCTACCTTCAGCGAAACGCCATTGAGCTTGATTATGAAGGCGTTGCGTATGTCATTGTTCCGCAATCATCGATATTGCTCCTTGAGCGGTCAGAAAATTTATTTGACTAGGTTGTTGAGCCCTATGTGTATCCGCAGCATGTTTCGTTTGGGGCTGATCACCAGCTTATTGGGGAGCTATTGGCCCACTCTGGCTCAATCACTGGAATCGAAATTGTCGGTCAGGAAGTGGCAACGGCGAACGGTCCTTATCTATGCGCCGGACGCCGGCCACAAAGATTTGCTGAGCCAGCAACAGCTGTTGACCGCTCAGCAGGCCGGAATAGCACAACGCGACATGGACGTACTTGTTGCGCTAGACAGTGACCTCTCGGCCATTGACCGGAAATACCTGCAAAGCGGTGACCGAAAATTGCCCCCTTCGGCCCGGTTTGCGACGTACCTGATCGGAAAAGATGGTGGCGTGAAGCAACGATTTTCAACGCCGGTACCCGCCACCGACCTGTTTCGTATCATAGATGCCATGCCCATGAGGCAGAGCGAGATGCGCGGAAAGAATGAATAGCTTACGACAGTTCTAAAGGCTTAGCAATTGCCTGATGGCCTCGGAATAGGTAGTGCCAGTGATCAGCCTGGTGGCCTTTTTGTCGGTGAGGGTCAATACGAACTTGCCGTCAAACTGCTTCTGGCACTCGCGGATCCGGTGGCTGTTCACTACCGCTGACCGGCTCACCCGCACGAAGGTGTCGGGCAGGCGTTCGCATAGATTCGTTAGGGTATAGGAGGTAAGGTATTTCTGGCCGTCCAGCGTAGCCACGAACACATACTTCTCTTCTGCTTCAAAATAGGCGATATCGGTGAGCGGGAGTAAGATGATCTTCTCGCCGGTTTTGACCGAAATCGAGTACAGTTCTTTTTTAGGTTTCATCTGCTCCAGCAGGGACAACAGATTATCTGTGTAGGGATTAGCCACGTTGGGCAGGCCACCCGAGACACGACTGCCGACCAGGCTACGTATTTTGGAAACAGTACGATCGAGTCGCTCTGTTTCAACGGGTTTGAGCAGATAGTCAATCGAGTTTTCTTCAAAAGCGCGAATGGCATACTGGTCATAGGCTGTGGCAAAAACAACCATCGGCATGTAGGATAGGCGGGCCAGCATCTCGAAGCCATTCAACAGGGGCATTTCTATATCGAGAAAAATCAGGTCGGGGCGTTCCGCTTCAACCAGAGCCAGCCCTTCGGCGCCGTTACGAGCTTCGCCAATAATGGTGAATGTATCTGCGCGTGGAAGCAGTAACCGGCGTAACCGGCTGATGGCTAGTGCCTCGTCGTCAATTAGCATCGTGTTTAGCGGGAAACTCATGCGGCTTTAAGTTTAATGATCACTTGTTTCCTGGGTTCGTTCTGCAGCGATACCGTAGCCGATTCACCGTAGAGCAGCCGCAGTTTATCCTGAATGCTCCGCAGCCCATAACCAGCGCCCATGGTATCCGGAAATGCCGGCCCGTTGTCGTGAATGTACAGGGTCAGCCAGCCCTGCTCATCCGTGATGGCAATACTGATAAGCCCTCCGTCGGCCCGTTTAGCAATTCCGTGCTTGATCGCATTTTCCACAATTGGCTGGAGTAGAAACTGCGGAACCTGCAACCGGTTGGTCGTTTCACTAATCGGCGAAATCGTGAAGGTGAGTCGATCCCCGAACCGGACAGCCTCCACCTCCAGGTACGTCTTCACCATATCAATTTCTTCCGACAGGCTGCTGAAATGCGAACTATCCCGACCGGTTGTGTAGCGAAAGAGTTTAGACAGAAGCAAGGTCATGGTTTCTGCTTTATCGGGATCTTCGTGCACCAGACTGGCGATGCTATTGAGCGAATTGTACAGAAAATGCGGGTTGATCTTTGCCTGAAGCGCATCCAACTCAGCCCGATTTTTCAATTTCTCCATGTTCAATAGCTGAAACTCCTGTTCAGAGAGCTTACGGGTTACCTCGCGTCCCTGTTGTAACAGGTACAGCATCACGTTTGCCACCAGAATATATGAGAGCAGGTAGACCCCGCCCGGTGCATTGTCATCAACATAATCTGCACGCTTACGAAGGATCATGACGGCCTGATAGCCAATGAGGTAATAAGTTGAAAAACTGACAATTGTACTTGAGGCAACGACCAGCCCGCTGACCAGCAGATGACGCGCCCAGGGCCTCCAGTTTGTCCGGATGAGCCAACGGGAAATAGCCCAGACAAGCAGAAAAGTCGTTGCCCCCAACAATATATTCTGAGCGATCAGGAAACGATAGAGCATGGCCGTTGCCGGGTCTTTCGTCGTGATGATCTGAGCCGTGAAATAAATAATTCCACTAAACCCATAAACGACCAGTGCGCCAAATACCATTCCGATCAGCACTCCCCAACCTGGTTTGGCCAGTAATGAGGCCAGCGTTAATGGCTCAGACCGCTCGGGGAATTTTTCTCGTTTCGCTGAGATAGCCGAGAAGTTAATTTTGGCACCCGACAGATTGGCCCCTTCGATAGAAACGGCCGATAAATCGCTGAAACTTAAGTCGGCGTTGCTAAGGTCTGCATTGGTGAAATTGGCTCCCCGAAGTGCCGCAAAAATCAGGTTAGCCCCCTTCAATATAGAGCCTTCAAAATTGGCCTTCGTCAGGTTGGAAAAGCTAAAATCAGCGTCGGTCAGATCTAGCCCGCTGAAATCGAACCTGCCCAGGTCTTGCCCCCGCATTTTTACCCCCTTTACCCCGGTGGTTCGTTGAATGAGTTGCTCACGCGTCATGTAGCGATTGGTTAATGAATACGTACCTGAGTATCAGTGCTGGCAAAACTACAGGTACGCAACGCATACGGCCAGCGCTTTCTGACGAAGTGGGCTGCTGGTCAGATAAACCCCGTTAAGTCCCGATAAAACGCAGATTATTTATCGGGAACCTGTGGTCAAACGATGA
This sequence comes from Fibrella arboris, assembly GCF_041321095.1. NCBI lineage: Bacteria > Pseudomonadati > Bacteroidota > Cytophagia > Cytophagales > Spirosomataceae > Fibrella > Fibrella arboris. Next base: position 110,895 of record NZ_JBGGWE010000002.1, read on the forward strand.
ATTTAGAAGATGTACCGAATAGAACACCAGGGGATTTCTTCCTGGAGCATGCGTTCGAACACCTCGATCATTTTGCTTTTCAACTGATGGTCGTACCGTATATTCCAGCCACCAAATTGGCTGCGTTTGTTTTCCTGCAGCTCAGGAACCCACAACAACTCTTCCGCTTTCGGATTGATCATCACATTGGCCTGATGCTGAAACTGATTATGCGTCAGGAAGATAACTTCACACTGGATCTTCGCTTTCACGTCTGGCCGGAGGGCTTCATTCAGTTGCCGGAACAGCCCCCGGTAATCGTCCCGCCATTGTTTCCCGCCGTAAACGATCACCGGTGAAAAGTTGACGTGCACCTCGTAACCGGCATCGTAGAAATCATTGATTGCCGCAATTCGTTTCTCCATTGAATCGGTCCGCACATCAACCAGCTTGCTCACGTGGGCGGGCATGAGGCTAAACCGGATACGTACCTTGCCTTTCGGGTCATACTTGAGCAGCTCCCGATTAACGAATTTGGTAGCGAAAGTGGCTTTAGCACGAGGATGATCACGGAAAAAATCAAATACCTGGCGCACCCCACTCGTCAGACTATAGTCAACCGAGATATCTGAATTACAGCCAATGTCGTAGGTCCAGAAGGTGTCATCTGTTTGATTGGCTGGCTTGGGCCAGTGCAGTTGCTGCACGTGAGCATCAACCGTGGCAATAATCTCATCGGTGTTTGTGAACACCGTAATTGGGTTTACCGGCTTGTGGCGATCAACATAACAGTAGGCGCAGCCCGCAAAGCAACCGTTCGCCAGGCTTGGCGCGATGTAATCGGCGCTGCGGCCGCTCCATTTGCAGGCTTGGGTCTTCAGCTTACCCAATACCAGCACGTCGGATTTTACTTTATAGTGGTTCAGACCCAGTTCGGGAAGGCGGTTATGCTGGGTGATCTGCAGGGCTTCGGCGTCGGGATACTGCGCTAAAATGGTCTCTCCCTGTTCGTTCATGGCGTCGGCCGTATAGAGCACCACAGAGGGCTTGAAATCGGGCATAGTATCAGGTTGAGTAGTCTACATTCAGAACGTACCCAGCGCAGTAAATGTTCCTGTATTTTTAGTTCTAACCTGTTGTTTTATAGGTGGTTAACTGTTTATTGAGATTCATTTGAACGTAGATCCTGACCAGCTGTCTTTCTTCTACTGTAGCTGGTAAAAGCAGGCGAAAACACTACTGCAACGTACCTGGAACAGCGGCAAACGCGTTTATCGACGGGAGGGGTTTTGTTTGTCAAACCCACCCAATCACCGTAATTTTGATGGTTTACGAGAATACAACCGCAGCGCATCAACTATGACACCAGCCGCCCATGAATCATCGACCGAGCGGTCGCTGAACTTTATCGAACAGATTATTGAAGAGGATATTTCGGCGGGTCTGCACGACGGTCGCGTATTGACGCGCTTTCCGCCCGAGCCCAACGGTTACCTGCACCTGGGGCACGCTAAATCGATCTGTCTGAATTTTGGCCTTGCCCAACGCTACGGTGGACAAACGAATCTGCGTTTTGATGACACAAACCCGGTCACCGAAGACACTGAATACGTTGACTCGATCAAGGCGGATGTGCGCTGGCTGGGTTTTGAATGGGCCGAAGAACGATACGCTTCAGATTACTTTGAGCAGCTGTATAACTTCGCGGAAGCCCTGATTCAAAAAGGATTAGCCTACGTTGACGAGTCGACCCCCCAGGAAATAGCGGCTATGAAGGGGTCCCCAACGGTACCCGGACAGAATAGCCCTTACCGAGATCGATCGGCTGAGGAGAATCTGGCGCTTTTCCGGCAGATGCGCGCAGGTACATTCCCCGATGGAGCGAAAGTGCTGCGGGCAAAAATTGATATGGCTTCGCCAAACATGCACTTCCGCGACCCGATCATTTATCGGATCAAACATGCGCATCATCACCGCACGGGTGATGCCTGGTGTATTTATCCGATGTATGACTTTGCCCACGGGCAGTCTGATTCGATTGAGCAGATCACACACTCGGTCTGTACGTTAGAATTCATTCCGCATCGTCCGCTCTACGACTGGTTCATTGAGCAACTGCAAATATTCCCGTCAAAGCAGTACGAGTTTGCCCGCCTGAACCTGACGTATACCGTCATGAGCAAGCGGAAACTTAAGAAACTGGTTGAAGGTGGCTTCGTTTCTGGCTGGGATGATCCCCGTATGCCTACGCTGGCAGGAATTCGGCGGCGCGGGTACACGCCCGACAGCCTTCGTGAGTTTTGCGAACGGATCGGTGTAGCCAAGCGCGATAACCTGATCGACGTTGGTTTGCTGGAGTTCTGCATCCGCGAGGAGCTGAACCGCACGACTGACCGGGTCATGGCCGTGGTTGACGACAAGCCCATTAAACTGGTGCTGACGAACTATCCGGAAGGCAAGGAAGAGACGCTGCAAATCGAGAACAATCCCGAAGATTTGGCGTCGGGGTCACGTGCTGTTCCTTTTGGCCGTGAGGTATATGTGGAACGCGACGATTTTATGGAGTTTCCATCGAAAAAGTATTTCCGGCTGGCTCCCGGACAGATGGTGCGCCTCAAAGGGGCTTATATCGTCCGCTGCGACGACATGGTCAAAAATGAAGCTGGTGAAGTAACTGAACTGCATTGTACGTACATTCCCGAAAGCAAGAGCGGGCAGGATACGTCGGGATTGGTTGTAAAAGGAACCATCCACTGGGTGTCGGTGGCTCATGCCGTACCTGCCGAAGTTCGGCTGTATGATCGGTTGTTTGCCGTTGAAAATCCAGCGGTTGAGGAAAAAGAACTGGAATCGGAGGATAGTAACGCGTTCCTGTCCTTGTTGAATCCCGCCTCACTGGTGATCGTAAAAGCGCTGGTTGAACCTAATCTGGCAGACCGGGCTGTGGGTGATCGGGTGCAGTTTATGCGGAAAGGGTACTTTAGCGTTGATGCCGATTCAACTCCCGGTCATCTGGTTTTCAACCGGACAGTAACCCTAAAAGATACCTGGGCAAAAGAGACGAAAAAAGGGTAAGCCCATAGGAATCGAATACAAAAAGCACTGGTGCTCCTGCGAGTAGGGGAGAGCCAGTGCTTTTTTGTTGGCTAAACGCGCATCAGATTCGTCAAAATTACCCATTCATCACTTTTTTACTGGTATTTTACAACCGCTGAAAGATTTTTGTACTCGCTTGACTGGTAAACCATTGTCTCTGTAGGCTACCTCCCAACTAAACCACCTAAGCAGCTATGACTCGACTCATCTACTTTACGCATCGATTGCTGATTCTGACGGGTTTGGTAGGGTTGCTGAGCCGATGCACGCCAGCACAGTATGCCCGGCTCCAACCTATATCTGGACCTGTTGCTTCGCTCGATGGTCGACTCGTTACAAAAGCGGGGGCCGATAGCGTGGAGATTGTGGCTTCGTATGAACGGGAGGATATGGAATTCCTGGCCCTGGACATCGAAATCAAAAACAGGACGGCCAACGCTATCGAATTCAACCCGGCCAATATGCAGGTAACGGCGCTAGACGCCAAGCGCCAGCCATTGACTGGGTCAGGTGGGCCATCAGTGCGACAGGCTGCTGACCCAGGCTACGAAGCAGGACGGACTGAGTATAAGATCAAGAAAGAGGAGAGACGGCTTAAAACAGCTAAAATCCTCAATACGGTAGCGCTGGTGGCGATTGTTGCCAGCGATATTGCTACTTCCAGTTCGCGAAGCACAAATCGGGATGTTCAGAGTTGGGCCAGCAATCGGGTAACGCATGATGTCGCCTATAATCTGATCCAGGCCAAGCGCGTCATAGACCACGGCGTTTTCGCTGATCGGATGCAGCGTTACCAATTCGAGGGCTACCGGTGGCGGGAACTGGCGCTGAAACGTTCGATGATTCTTCCCGGTGAAACCGTCCGTGGATTTGTCTATATCCCTAAAATGGCGGCGGCAACGTACCTGAACCTGAGTTACCCGTCCCCCTCAGGTACGTTAATAGAACTGATGTTCGAACAGTCATTCACGAAAGCGAAACCGCAATAAGGGAATCGCTTGTAGGCTCATTAAGGGGTGGGCAACAGCAACGCCGACCTCCCAGCCAGGTACCCATCCGTTGCTTCGCCTACTCCCATAAGTACCTAGTACCCTCCGTTGTATTTCCGAAGGGCCCATTCAGTGCCAGCCAGGGCAAGGATCAGGAAGAATAGCCAGCGCCAGTTAATCAATTCGTTCAGGGCCTCAGTGCTGCTGAGTCTGGCAGGATTGTCTCGCCTGGTCAGGTCGTTGACCAAACTGGCTGCACTGGTGCCTGTACGAAAAGTACCTCCCGTCTGCGTGGCCAGCTGACGTAACAAGCCATGATCGGCCGTTGTATTCAGCGCCTCCAGTTGTACATCACGCACAATGAACTGGCCCGAGGATTGCTCGGCCCGATTATTCAGTGTAGCCGTTGCTTTATACTGGTAAACGCCTTCGGGCAAACGGCTGATGTCGAATCGACTGTTGGCTTCGGTCGGCGTATACGTAAACGACCGTGTCACACTCCGTTCATCAACAACATCGAGTTTGATGGGCAAGTCATAGAGCCGTTCATAAATGTCGTTGTAAAGCTCCGTTTCAAACGAGACCGTTTCGCCGGCTATAAACTCGTTTCGGATGGGATATACCCGGAGCTTACGTCGATCTTCTTTTACAGCAATGAGCTGAAGCACTTTCTGGATCAGTTCATCAACCACTTCCTGTTTATCCGTCAGCGCATATTCTTCCAACCGCCACTGCCAGATGCCTTCACCCAGTAGAACGGCCGCTTTGCGGCTACCCGTTGTATTAATGGCCAGCATGGGCTTTGTGGTACGAACCGTTCCGATCTGCTGCCAGAGTACCGTTTCGCTTCCAGGCAAGAGCTTGTATTCGCCATAAGGCGAAGTAAGCGGCGGCAACTTGTCGAGTAGCTCCAGTTTAGAGGGGTCCAGGTTCAATTGCTTAAAACCACTGTTAAAGTAAGCCGTCGTTTTGTCGACCTGGTTAGGTGGTCCGAGTACGCTGATGACCGGGTTAATGGGGTTGAGGGCGGCGGTGGATGATTGGGTGCCAACAACAAATAAAGTAGGTGTGTTCTGCGCCATCAACTTGGCAACAGCCGCGTTGCCCAGGTTGCTCAGGTCGGGAAGCTGATGCAGCACCAGCAGGTCATACGTTTTGTCGATCGGAATACTGGTACCTTCGGCTGTGGTCAGTGTACGAACATCGACTTCGTAATTCTGATTTTTCTCCAGAATGGCACGAATGGCTTTCAGGTCGGGGTGAGGCGCTAAGCCCAGGAGCAGGACTTTCTCGCGGCCATCGATCACCTCGAGATAAACATCCTGCCGATTATTGGCCGTACTAAATTCGCCAGCCTGTGGAAGAACCTCAACGGTGAACCGCTGAACACCTTTCTGGGTGGCCGATGTCTGGAAACGTACCTGCGTAAATGTCTGACTACGATCGAAACGGACGGTTTGACGACCTACCTCCCGCGTTCCCTGTCGTAGCACCACTTGGGCGCTACGCCCCTGAAAGCCATGACTGATAATCTCCGCCTGCACCGGAAAAGCATTATTCAGATAGGCTACCCGGTTGGCTATTACGCCTTTCAACGACACATCTTTTTTGGGAATAGTGTCGCCTAACCCCACCGTATGCACGGCAAATGGGTAGGAAGTAAATGTCGGCGACAGGCCCTGGTTCGTGATGCCATCGGTCACCAGTACCACATCGGTCAGATGCCGCCCTTCATAATCTGAACGGATGCCGGTGAGCAGCGAGGCCAGATCGGTAGTGCGCTGCCGGAAAGGGATTTGTGTGAGGTCGTCAGTCGCTGAGGTATCGGATAGTGTCCGTACCGCTACCTCATAGCCTTTGTCCGTCAACTGTTGGCGGAGCGTGTTCAGAAAAGTCAGCGTCTGATTGAGCGCCGGGCGGCCCGCCGCCGCTACCGATTCGGAATTATCGATAGCTAATACCACCTTTGGGGCTTCGGTGCGCGTCTGAAAACTTCGGATCAGGGGATTCAATAAAAGAAAGGCAACCAGGCTAACCACCACAAACCGCAGTATCGCCAGTCCCCAGTTCAGGCTACGTCCCCAGCCCCCTGGAATGGAGCTGCCCGGTAACGGCTGATACATCGCCACCGCATACACCGCACCAGCCAGCAAACAAACGGCTACCCACCAGGGGGAACTCTGAAAGATCAAGGACATAAAGAAAAGTCGTAAGTCGGGTGTCTTAAGTCTGTACAGGCAATGGAGCGATGCCGGTGCGCGTTCATAAGAGGAGCCTACAGGCTGATTCTTAGCTGTAAGTGGCAGTTAACGCCTGGCTCACTTTATCTGAATAGATTACGTTAGCATACCGCCATCGACTTGCAGCACTTGCCCGGTAATGTAGCGGGAGAGGTCAGAGGCAAGAAAAAGACAGGCATCCGCTACTTCATCGGGTTGGCCACCTCGTTTCAGTGGAATTGACTGCTTCCATTCCTCGATGGCCTTCTCGTTTAATTCACCCGTCATTTCCGTCTCAATAAAACCAGGGGCAATGGCATTTGAACGGATATTCCGTGACCCTAATTCAAGCGCTACCGACTTGGTGAAGCCAATGATACCGGCTTTCGATGCCGCGTAGTTGGCCTGACCGGCATTTCCGCGCAATCCTACGACCGATGTCAGGTTCACTATCGAGCCTGACTTGGCTTTCATCATGGGTTTGATGGCCGCTTTGGTGAGGTTAAATACTGATTTCAGATTGATGTTGATTACCGAGTCCCACTGCTCTTCCGTCATGCGCATCAACAGGCCATCGCGTGTAATGCCCGCATTGTTGATGAGTACATCAAGCCGACCAAAGTCGGCCATGACCTGGTTAACCAACGCTTCGGCGGCCTTATGATCTGACGCATCCGACCGGTATCCTTTGGCTGTGATACCGAAGGCCGCCAGCTCGGCCTCCAGTGCCTGTCCTTTTTCAACACTCGATAGGTAGGTGAACGCCACATTGGCGCCTTCCTGCGCGAATCGCTGGGCAATGGCCCGTCCGATTCCACGCGATGCGCCCGTAATGAGGGCGACTTTTCCGGTAACTAAATTCATGCAGGTAGAAAATTGACTCAATAAACAACTGGGACGGTTACGAAAGTAACTGGGAACAGCCTACTGATGTGATTGCCCACAAAAAAGCCGTAATCGTTAGCCCGAAAAGCAACGTACCTGTATGGGTACGTTGCCTATTGAGCCAAAATTACGGGATTGTTAGGTGATGATAACTACTTTTTCGTGCCCGTTAATAGTATGACCAATTTCAGGTCTACATCTTCAGAGACACCCGTATAGGTCATCTTCTGTTGGCCACTCTCCCTGACAAACTGCCCGGTGGCACTGTACTGACCTGTAAAAGAGGTGCCATTAAGTACGATAGGCTGCGTTTTCTTGTCGAGAATCGTAAACGTACTGTCCTTGAGGCCGGCCGTCTGCCGTTCTTTAATACCTGGCGCATCAAAATCCAATAGTAATTCATTGGCATTCTGAGATTTACTTACGCCTAACGTACCTGTATACGTTTCGGGGGCCGTGGCTTTTGAGCCGAACCTGATCACGACATTGTACCCGATCGCGTATGTTCCTACCATACGATCACGTGGATCGACTACAGGCGTAACCACGTCGGTCACTGATTTTTTACAGGCACTGGCCGTTCCTACCAAAATGAGTAGGTAAAAAGCCCAATATTTCATGATGCTGGATGTTATGGGTGAACTGTTGTACGAACACGTAAAATTTCAAAAATCGTGCCTGCGTAAATACGAAGCAGTTTACGTAGTAACGTAAAACGTAGTAAAAATGAGATTTCAGATCGGATATACTTTGCACTGGTTGACAGTTTATCGCGTATGGGGCTGATCCATGACTTAGCTGAACGTGATGCGCTCTCCGTGAGCGATGCAGGCCGCTGCTTCAGCTGTCAGCGGGTTTTATCAAACCGCTCAAGAGCATACACAATTTGGTTTAAGTAGATGCGGGATTTAGCTTTGACACTCAAATGAGCCCAAACGCCATCGTTACAATGCCTAATAAAATTCAGCGCATATTAGACTATTCAGTATTAATTTATCTAAGTATTCCAGTTGCCTTATTTCTAATTGGTTGGCTTAAACCCATGTATGGACTGCCCTTCACGGGTATGCTTATTGCGGGGATATATTTTTATATGCAGAAAGTGCCAGTAGGCGATCTGACGAACCAACAGATTTCCTACTGGCAGCTTTTTCTAGTGATCGTGCTTTCTTTTGCCTGGGTTTATTTGTCTGGTGCTGGCGGTTTCTCTAACCAGGACTGGGATTACCATTATAAAAATGCTTTCCTGCGTGATCTGGCTCAATATAAATGGCCCGTTTTTTTTGACTTCCCGAATGACTTTGATATCAAGTTTTTAGCCGGGCATAAGACAGCATTTAACTATTATTTTACGTATTGGTTACCTGCTGGGCTGATTGGTAAATGGTTCGGTCAATCCGCGGCAAATACTGCCTTATTGTTGTGGAATTATATTGGGGTGTTGCTTGTCTTCTTTCAACTTCATAAACTATTTAATTTTAATTATATATTGTTCATATCCAGCTTGTTCGCTCTTTGGAGCGGTATGGATTTTTTAGGAAAACTACTTATTCAACAGCATATCGTTGGCTATAATGAGCCAATTGAGATGTATTATTTTTTCTCATATACATCCTTTACGTTTGATCTGTTCGATGTCTTCAATCAAACGATCCCAGGCTGGCTGGTTACGCTGTGGGCCATTCAATATCGAAAAATAATCCCTGTTTTCCCTTTAGCTCTACTCATTCCTTTTGCGCCCTTTCCGTTTATGGGTCTTACGCTTTATATCTCGCTGGTTCTCGCTTTCGACGTAGCGACAAAACTTCGTGAGACTAACTTCAGCTCTACGTTACTTTATCTATGGGAACGAACCGAAAAGGTTAGTTTAGCTGCTTCCATGATTGCCATTGTCTTGCCATTCATAGCGATGTACAAAGCGCGTACAGCGGACCTGTATAGTCAGTTTTTCGTTGTCAGATTTATTGGTCAATCTGTGTCAGCAAGCGTTACTATTCTCGTGAATTACCTACTCACATTCACGCTGGAGGCGGGCATTTTCTTCCTGCTTATTCGATGGTTATCCCCTGCCGTATATCGTTTGAATAAGCCGACATTCTGGGTGTCTTTTGGTCTGTTGCTGTTTATTCCGGTGTGGGAAGTTGGGGTTTGGCGAGATTTTGCTTCAAGAGCCTCTATCCCAATTTTAACCATTTTGGCTGTGTTCTCACTACAGGCGGTTATCAATGCGTTCGTAGAAAAGCGTAATCAACTGGCGATCTGGGCTTTTGCTGTTGTGGTACTGATCTCGTGGATTGGTCCTTTTATTTTACTCAGCAAGGCACCAACTTTTGGGCAGCCTGCTCGCTTGGCCGATGACATTGGTTCGCTGCGAAGACCAAAGGTAAGTGCTGAAACAGATAAGAATGGCGTACTGTCCAGCTTGCCCTATTACTACACGCTGGAGCCTCAGCACCGTTTTTTTTACCGGATATTAGCCAAGCCACAGCCGCATTGAAGACTACTGCCGGTGTCTCTCTACACGAAGAAATCAGGATTGAAGTTCATCAGGAAGGCTTCGTCGGTGGCACGAGTAAGGGCTGTATAGAGCCATCGGATGAACTCCTGATTGGTCTGCCCTTCCGGTAGATACCCCTGATCGATAAAAACAGCGCTCCACTGGCCGCCCTGGGCTTTATGAGTGGTCAGCGCGTAGGCAAATTTTACCTGTAGGGCGCTGAGATACGGGTCGCGTCGGATGGCTTCGGCACGCTCCTTTTTGTTGGTGATGTAGAGGTAATCCTGCGATACGCTCTCGTAGAGGGCTTTATTCTGCTCCTGACTCAGCGAGGGGGTCGACGTATGCAAGGTGTCGAGAATAATTTTAGCTTCGAAATCGGGCTGGTCCTCATAATCGACCAGATGAAGCGTTACGGTAGCGAAACGGAACCCATGCATCTCTTCCTGCCGCCGAACCTTCATCACCTCGGCAAATTCGCCATTCGCCAAAAAGCCGGCCGGTGAGTCATCGCCCAGGATTGTATAGTTGTTTCGGGCGATCATCAGCATATCGCCGGCATCGAGTTCATCCTCGCAGTTATCGATCATCCGCCGAATGAACTGGTTATACTGCACCGCCATTTTATTCGACCGGCATAAGATAGCGGTGTTCTCGCGTCCGTATTTGTTGTAGGCATACCGGATCCCGTCTTCCAGCTTGTTCAGCGGCATCTTGAAGAGGTCGTGAAAGGGCTTGGTGGTAATGCGTATCGGCGAGGAAGGCGCTGGCGTGCCGGGTGCATTGTCGCTCATCAGCCGCTCGAAATTCACCGCTACCGGCTCGTTTGATGGATTGAGAATATCGTCAGACAGGAGCTGCCGTAATTCGGTTGCATTGTACAGAATTCCCGATTCAACATCCTGCCGCATCACTTCCGTGAGTTCCTGCTCGTAGACAGTCATGTCAAATGAACGCGCCAGAAAGCCACGATCCAGGGCGGGGCTGCCATCACGGCCAACAGGGGGTAACTGGGCGGTGTCGCCCACCAGCATGAGCTTGTTGCCTGGATTCTCAAACACAAACGTAATCAGATCACTCAGCAAACCTTTACCGCCAAATTCGGCTTCATCGGAGATCATCGAAGCCTCGTCGACAATAAAGAGGGTCTCTTCATGATAGTTCTTCTGGCGTTGAAACGCCAACGTACCTGATCCCTGTTCGGCTACCTGCCGGTAGATCTTGCGGTGAATGGTCTGGGCTGATTTCTTCGCATAGTTCGACATTACCTTGGCAGCCCGGCCAGTAGGAGCCAGTAACACCGATTTATAACCGAAGCGGGGCAGTACTTTGATGAGGGTACTGATGAGCGTGGTTTTGCCGGTACCAGCGTAGCCGCGCAGTAAAAAACAATCCCGATAGTGTTCGTAATCTTCGCGGGTAATGAATTCGCCAATTTTTCCGAAGAAAGAAAGTTGCCCTTCAGTTGGCTTGTACGGAAACCGTTTAACTAAAAGTTGGGTTGCCGTTTGCGTTTCGTTCATACCTCTAAATTACAAAAAATTGGCCAGAAAGGGAAGGCCAACGTGAGGCGAAAACCGGTTGATCAGCGCCATTTACGATCCCTGGATAAACTTAGTGGAATAGCCACCTATTTTACAGCAGGCCGTTGCAGAGGCAATTTTAATTGCCTAGATTCACCCTCTCTAACTCCTTCACCCTCATGAACATCCGCCAAGTATTACACCAAAAAACAATCAACACGATTTATTCGGTTGCTCCCGGTGAAACTGTTTACGCTGCCCTGGAACTGATGGCTGCCAAGAACATAGGGGCCGTATTAGTACTGGAAGGCGGGGAACTGGTCGGGATATTTTCGGAACGCGACTATGCCCGGAAAGGTATTCTCCAGGGTCGCGCATCAAAAGATACGCTGATCCATGATGTAATGACGGCTAATGTCATCACCATCACACCCGAACAGTCGCTTGAGTCATGCATGGTGACGATGGCTGACAAACACATTCGTCATCTGCCTGTCATGGATGGCGCAAAACTAGTCGGCATTATCTCGATCAATGATGTCGTGAACACAATTATTCACGAACAAAAAGCCCGTATCAGCTCATTGGAAAGCTATATTACCGGTAGCTCGTACTAGGTACGTTCTCTGGCGGGTTTAGTTATCTTTGCCCCCCTGTTTTACGTCAACTAGCCTGTCCGTGCCTTCTATACGCTCTACTTCCCAACTGCTGGTACATGAAGTGTACGGACAGCGCCTGCGTGTACGGGTCTGTGGACTGCTGAGGGAAGGAGATAACCTGCTGATGGTGAAGCATTGGGGGGTAGGTACGGCTGGTTCACTCTGGTCGCCTCCCGGTGGGGGCGTAGAGTTCGGTGAGCCGGCTAGCACAGCGCTGAAACGTGAATTTCTGGAAGAAACCGGCCTGATTATTGACGCAACACGGTTACTGTTTGTCAATGAATTGATAGCGCTGCCGCTCCACGCGATTGAATTATTTTTTGACGTGCAGCGTGTGGGCGGAATAATAGGTCGGGGAATCGACCCGGAAACGAACAAGGAGGAGCAACTCATACTTGACGTGCGGTTTATGCCGTTCGAGGAGATAAAGGAGTTGCCTGCCAATGAAGTACATCACCTGTTTGCTGGTTGCCAGTCGCTCGATGAGGTTTTCAGCTTGACAGGGTATCGCGATTAATGATGAATATGGTGACACTTTCTACGCTTGCGCCAACGCTGTCAATTCGACCCGAGGCCATAACTCCCGAACAGGCGTCAAGTTCTGTCCTGTGTCTGGAAATGGCTTCACAACGTCTCCGGGTTACCCTGCTCGATCCGCAGCGGCGTATGGTGTGGCTAGATGAATACGCGCAGCCGTCGCTGCTGACGGAGCAATCGATACAGACGTATCTGCCGTCTCTTTTCAAAGATCACCCGTTGCTCCGATACGACGAGTTCCTGCATATTCGCGTATCCGTGTTATCGCCTGCCTTTACTCTAATACCAGGCCAACTGTACCGCAAGGAATACGCCAGCAGCTACCTGGCCCTGATGCGGGGTCACCAGCCACCACCCAATGAACTGGCACACGCATACGCGCACCCGGAGGGGTTTGTATCCGTGTTTGGCATAGATCGGGACATCACTGAGTTTATGAGTGAGCAGTACCCGTTGCAGCCAGTCACGTATGCTCACCAGCAAACAACGCTGATTCAGGCCACCAGGGCGGTTGATCTAAACCTGACAAGCCATCAGAACTTATTCCTGTACTTTGAAGACGAATACGTGACCCTCTTGTTTCGCGATGCGCACCAACTTCGGTATTGCAACCGGTTTGGGTTTAAAAATGTGCAGGATTTGACATACTACGTTTTGTATGTGCTCGACGAACTGGGCGTTGATCCTGAAACGACCCACACCTTCGTATATGGAGAAAGTACACCGTTTGCCGAGAGCTATGTAGCGCTGTCGCGTTTTGTGCCGACAATAGCCATTGGCCAGTTACCACCAGGGCTCACTCCTTCCGCCGAACTCGAAGAACTCCCCGAACACAGGTATCTTGGCCTCCAGGGCTTATGTTTGCTGGGGTAATCAATCCCAGCAAACATAAGCCCCCGTTATGCCCCGTATTGCGCTATTTCCCGGCTCATTCGACCCCTTCACTAAAGGCCACGAAGATATTGTTCGTCGAGGCCTGCACCTGTTTGATGAAATAATCATTGGTATCGGACGGAATGCCAATAAGCGGCGGTATTTTACCCTGGAGCAGATGACCACCTGGATTGAAGGCACCTTTCGCGATGAACCTGCCGTGCGAGTGATGAGCTATGATGGCCTGACAGCCAATGTTGCCCGAGAGCTGGGCGCTCGTTTTCTGCTCCGTGGCTTGCGGAACACCACCGATTTTGAATATGAAAACGGTATTTCCCAGGTGAACAGATACGTATACGAAGAGGTAGAAACCGTTTTTTTAATTACCTCGCCACATCTGGCCCCCATCAGCTCCAGTATCATTCGTGACCTCCACCGATATGGTCAGCCAGTTGACGCCTTTCTACCTTATAAACTGGGTGAACGAGTGAACGAGTAAACGAGCGAAAGTGGCTTACGCAAGAGTTTACCTCCAGCGTAAGCTACTTTCGCTCGTTCACTCGTTAAAAAAGGCCCCATTCGTTGTTTTTAGGTACGTTGCCAGCGGAATGTCTTCCTGTTTTAAGAAACCCTGCTGGGGCAAGGTGCCGTTGGCTACCAGTTCTACCACGGCCGCCACAGAACCTGCCGTCGTCCACGATATAGCCCGCCACGATTGCCCATCAATTAGCCGGGGATGGTAGGCGCGGTAGAACTCCTCCCGGGCAAGCTGGCCATTGCGCCAGCCTTCTACCACTGCATATACATAGACGACGTCATCCTGAACGGGTGGTTTGGCCTCGGTCAAAATTTTCTCTGTCAGTTCACGCTGGTCTTTAAGGATCAACTCATACAGCAGAAAACGCATTAGCTTGCAATGGCCAGGATAGCGGATTGTCTTGTAATTCAACGTGTCGACTTGGCCCGCATAGGTCTCACATAACGTACCCAGTCCGCCGGACGTGCTGAATGCCTCAAATTCCTGCCCTTCAATATTGATGACTTCGATTCCGTCGAGCGCAGGCACCATCTTCCGCTGCCCATTGGCGATCACTTCGCAATCATTGAGATATTCATTGATGACACCCGCTGGCGACCAGGTAAACGAATAGCCAAGAAGTCCATTTGGGTAACGGGGCAGGGCGCCAACGCGCAATTCAATATCACGAAGGCGGTCGAACCGTTTGGCCAGGTCCGACCCAACAATACCGATCAAACCCGGAGCCAGCCCGCACTGGGGGGCCATCACGCCTTTCGCTGTACGTGCCATCTCCCGAATGGCCTCTGTGGTGGGTACGTCTTCGGTGAGGTCAAAGTAGTGAATACCCAGTTCGTGGGCGATGCGGGCGATCGGCAAATTCAGGTTGTAAGGTAAGCAGGACACAACACCATCGGCCTGTTTCATCGCTTCATAGAGTGCTGCTGTGTCGCTGACATTGCCTTTGTGAACAGGGAACGGGAGGGGATATACCGGCAGCCGTTGATCAAAGCCACTGACAGTGAACTGTTTATGGAGTAATAGGCCAACTAATGAGCCAACTTTGCCTAAGCCAACGATAACAAGGTTTTTCATAACACAGAACTAGTTGATGACGTGAATGGACAGCTACGCAAACCAGCGATAAAAAATCCAGATCGCCAAATAACACGAAAAGCCGACCCATCAGGGTCGGCTTTTCGTGTATCTATTAGCGTAAAATAGTCTTCCGTCTTCTGTTTACTGTTGCTCCGCTACTCAGCAGCGCAACAGTAAACAGAAGACAGTAAATTATTTGGCCGAAACCTGACCACGCAGTGCACGTGGGATTTCGATGCTGGCTACTGGGTTAGCCGCCTGCTCCAGCATTTCGATGCCATTAAGTTCAATCTGACCTACCCGGACAACCTTGCCCAGATCCAGCTTCGATACGTCTACGTCGATATACTCAGGAATGTTATCTACTGGCCCGCGAACGCGCAGCTTCCGCATCCGGGTAACCAGTTTTCCCCCTTTCTGCACGCCAGGAGCCGTTCCGTTCAGACGAACTGGAATTGCTACTTTCACTGGCTTGTCGGTAACCAACAGGAAGTCGGCATGGATCAGCGAGTCGTTCACTGGGTGGAATTGAGTTTCCTGCAAAATGGCGCGGTACTCTGCGCCTTCGATGTTCAGCGTGACATCATAGACATCAGGCGAAAACACCAACGGACGGAATAAAATGGCAGGCACGGTGAAGTGAACCTGTTCGGCGCCTCCGTACAACACACAGGGTACATTACCCTCGGCACGAATGGCTTGTGATTCCGTCCGGCCGAGATTCGCTCGTTGATACCCTACAATCTCGATTTTTTTCATGATAGTAAATTTAAAGCGTGAAAGAGCGAAAGAGTGAATCAGCATGCCGAAACAGAGTGGCCGAGATTTACGCTCTTTCACCCTTTTACTCTTTCACTCTTTAATACCTTATAAAAAGTGAACTAATAGATTCGTGGTCACGGATGCGGCCGATGGCTTTCGCAAATAATTCGGCTACCGACAGCACCCTTATTTTCGGATTGGGCTGGCTTAATGGCAGCGTGTCGGCTATCACTAATTCTTCCAATACCGAGTTGGCAATGTTTTCGTGTGCCTTTCCCGACATAATGGGGTGAGTACACACGGCCCGTACTGTTTTGGCGCCTTTATCGAGCAGAATCTGTGCCGCTTTGCACAGGGTACCTCCCGTATCGATCAGGTCGTCGACCAGCACAACGTTAGCTCCTTCTACGTCACCAATAACCTGCATCGACGCAATTTCATTGGCACGTTTCCGGTGCTTGTCGCACAACACGATTTCCGCGTTGAAGTGCTTGGCAAACGTTCGGGCGCGGTTGGCACCACCCACGTCGGGCGACGCAATGATCAGGTTTTCCAAATTAAGGCTACGGATGTAGGGCACAAACACGGACGTACCTTCCAGATGATCAACGGGGAAGTCGAAGAAGCCCTGAATCTGACCCGCGTGTAGGTCGATGGTCATCAGGCGATCGGCGCCCGAAGCAGCCAGCATATTCGCGACCAGTTTAGCGGCAATGGAAACCCGTGGTTTGTCTTTCCGATCCTGCCGGGCATACCCGAAATAGGGAATAACCACGGTTACGTAGTGGGCCGAAGCCCGCCGCGCTGCGTCAACCATCAGCAGTAACTCCATCAGATTGTCGCCCGGTGGTGGCGTCGACTGAATCAGAAACACATCGCAACCCCGTACTGATTCTTCGAAACTTGGCGACATCTCTCCGTCGCTAAAACGGCGGCAGGTATACCCACCCAGATCTTTCCCGTAATAGTGGGCAATCTTCTCCGCGAGGTAGGTGGATTGACTGCCTGAAAAGATCTTGACGGGATTAAACGAAGCCATGGAACGGTGCCTTAATTTCCCGCAAAAGTACGGAGTTAATCTGACGAAATCCAGTAAAACGACTTCATTACTTGCCGCGATGCAGATAATCCGGGCTGAATCGAAACGAATTGGGGGTGGGCGACCAATGAAAACTACAGATTCGCTGTTCCTCGCCGGTCGATCTTTCCCGTAGCCGTTTCCATAAACGCAGGTACGTTCCGCCATGATTTTGGCGCGGCATAGGTGCCCAGACTGCTCTGAACCGCCTGCCGAATGACCTGCCATTGGTTGTCTGTCAATGGCGTATTTTCCAGAAACAGCACAACGCGCTGGCCGAGCCGCTCATCGGGGAGGCCAGCCACGAAAAGCCTTGGAGACAGCCTGTATTCGGCCAGTACATCGGCCACAACGCGTTCAACGGATTCGGGCTGAATCTTCACCCCGCCTGAGTTGATGACTGAGTCGGCGCGCCCAATCAGCCTAAAACGAACCTGATCATGTACGGAAGCCGGTTGCACTAACTCGACTACATCGTTTGTTTGAATACGCTCGAAATTAGTCGCGGCCGCCGTGATGTGTAGACACCCTCGTTCATCGGTTCCCACGGCAACGCCGGGTAAAACATGAAATAAGCCGGTCCGTTCAGGGCCATTCAGCCGTCGAATCGCGATATGCGATACCGTTTCTGTCATGCCGTAAGTGCTGAAAACGGGCGCCTGAATGAGCTGAGTGGCCGCTTCCAGCGCCGGGCTGGTGGCCGAGCCACCCACCAGAATGGCTTTCATCCCATTCAGGATCGGCAAAGCCACTGGCCTTCCCAACGGATCCAGATCGGCCAGCATGGTTTGTAGCTGTAGCGGCACAAACGCGGCAAAATCGAACCGGGTTGTTGCCGGGTCGAACGTACCCAGTGGGTTGGCCGAAGGGGAAACGATGGTCAGGTCAAGCCCGAGGACTTCACCTCTGACCAGCATCATCACGCCGGCAACGTACCCAGTAGCTAAGCAGACCAGCGCTTTATCACCCGGTTGTAAGCCAAACGTTTGCCCTGTCAACCGGGCCGACGCTTCCATCTGAGCGCGCGTCAATAGAATAGGTTTAGGTGTTCCTGTAGAGCCGGAGGTTTGCAACGTGAAAAAAAGCTGCCCTGCCCGCCATGCCTCCAAAAAGGATTGGTTATCCATCTTATCCCTTTACATGCACATCGCCTGTAGCCTGATTTACCGTAATCGTATACGTTTTCAACGAGTTAACGGCTGGTCCATTTTGAACGGCCCCACTAGTGCTGAAGGCCGATTGGTGGGCCGGGCAATAAAAACGGTTAGTGGCGCCCTGAAATACCAGTGTGTTCTTGTCGTGGGTACACACAGACGACACAGCAACGAAATCGCCACTAAGCGTTTGAGCGATAATGACTCCCTGCTCAACAACGTACCCACCTTTTGCCTGCAGGTTGCTATATGGACTTTTTCCCCAGTTCACCGTGAAGTCGACACTGGCAGCAGGTGCTGGATCACTGTTCTCTTTGCCACAGGCAGAGACACAGGTAGTGAACGCAATCAGGCCGATACTGGTACCAACAAGGCGCATGAAGTCAGCGCGCGACAGTGAAGAGGTTGGCGTTGGGTCGAATGTATTTTCCATAAGTTGGGAGTCAGGGTGATACTCAAATAAACTACTTTTGTGCACAAAACCGTGCATGACGGCCTCACTTTATCAGCAATACTACTCCGACAGTTGCCCGTGACAGGTGCCCCCGAACAATACCTTGAACGGGTAGTTACTTAACCGTATGGAAGAAGCCAAAATCGTTAATCCGATCTCGCCCGATAAGGTGACCGATCGGCCCGGACTCCTCGAATACGCCCACACAGCGGGGGGGGCTATTATCCGGCCGGAAGATAAAGGCAAAATTACTGGTCGCGCGGTAACGGCCATGCGTGAGCAGACAGATATGCAGATTGCGCAGCTATACAAGCAGATGCAATTGCTGGCCGAACAGGCCACCGCCATTCGGAATCGGGTTGAGGTGTCGGAGCGCATTTACAGCGCTCAGATGAGCTTCGAGCCTGTCATTGGCCATACCTATTACTTTTATCTCCGCAAAAACGGTACCGATGCGCTGTCAATGATTGCACCACACGAATGGGGACGAAAATTCCCGTTTGAACGGTGCATCGCCACGGTCCGAATGCTGGCTGATCATACCTGGGACGTTACGTATCACGAAGTACACTATAGTGAACGAGTGAACGAGTGAATGGACTTTGCTGCTTATCATTTCGTAAGTAACAAAGTCCATTCACTTGTTCACTCGTTCGCTCATTCACCTTATGAGCACATATAACTGGCAACCAATTCGCGAGTACCGCGAAATTAAGTTCGACTATTTTGAGGGAATCGCCAAGATCACCATCAACCGGCCACACAAACGGAATGCATTCACTCCGCTGACTGTCAAAGAAATGTCGGAGGCGATGGAACTGGCCCGGCAGGACGAAAGCATTGGCGTAATTATATTGACTGGCGAAGGGCCCGATGCCTTTTGCAGTGGCGGCGATCAGTCGGTTCGGGGCCACGGCGGCTACATTGGTGAAGATGCAGTCCCACGCCTTAATGTCCTGGACCTGCAAATGCAGATTCGCCGTAGTTCAAAACCAGTTGTAGCTATGGTGGCTGGTTATGCCATCGGCGGGGGGCATGTTCTCCACGTAGTTTGCGATCTGACCATTGCAGCCGAAAATGCCCGGTTTGGTCAAACGGGCCCGAATGTTGGGTCATTCGATGGCGGGTTTGGCGCGTCGTATCTGGCCCGAATTGTTGGTCAGAAAAAAGCCCGTGAGATCTGGTTCCTCTGCGATCAGTATAACGCGCAGGAAGCCCTCGATATGGGTCTTGTCAACAAGGTTGTTCCGCTTGATAAGCTGGAGGAAGAAACAGTGGCCTGGTGTCAGAAAATACTGGAGAAGAGCCCCATTGCGCTGCGCATGCTGAAAGCAGCGTTCAATGCAGAACTCGACGGGCAGGCGGGTATCCAGCAATTGGCTGGCGATGCCACTCTACTCTATTATTTGTCGGATGAGGCGAAGGAAGGCAAAAACGCGTTCCTTGAAAAGCGTAAACCCGATTTCAGTAAGTTTCCTAAGTTTCCTTAAATGAGTTTCAGGTTTCAAGTCTCAGGTTTCAGGTACGTTGCTTGTTAAAAGATGATGATGAGCAACGTGCTTGAAACCTGAGATTTGAAACCTGAAACTTTCTTTCTATGCAAGTTGACGTATTGTGTATCGCAGCCCACCCTGACGATGTTGAAATGACCAGTGCCGGCACTGTGCTTTCATTGGTAAACCAGGGGAAGACAGTTGCTGTAGTTGATTTGACCCGTGGCGAGCTGGGAACACGTGGTACGCCGGAGATCAGAGCCCGGGAAGCGGAAGAAGGCGCCCGGATCATGCAGTTGACTGATCGCCAGAACCTGGGATTCAAAGACGGTTTTTTCCGAAATGATGAAGAACATCAACGCGTGTTGATGGCCTGGATCCGGCATTATCAACCAGCCATCGTATTGACCAATACCGTTGATGACCGCCACCCCGATCATGGTCGGGCCGCACAACTGGTAACCGACGCCTGTTTTTATAGTGGACTACGGCAGATTCAAACGGTCGATCCCGTCACTGGTGATCCTCAGGGCGCACACCGCCCTGATTATATCTATTATTTTATCCAGGATCGATGGCTTACACCTGACTTTGTCGTGGATATCACACCCTATTGGGCCAAGAAGCTGGACGCTATCAAAGCGTATAAAAGTCAGTTTTTTAATCCCGAAAGTACTGAGCCACAGAGTTATATTTCTGGTGAACCTTTCATGAAGTTTCTGGAATCACGGACGCGCGATCATGGCCACATGATCAACGCTGAATTCGGCGAAGGGTTTATCAGCAAGCGAATGCTAGGCGTGACGAATTTATTCGATCTGAAATAAAGCATGAAAGGGCGAACGTTGCCTAGTTCGGCAATTGTTAACGTAAACAACTTTCGCTCCTTTACGCTAAGGCGAAACCCGCTCAATGAGCCATGTGCCTGCCTCCAGGCGGTACCGGATCCGGTCGTGCAACCGGCTCGGGCGACCTTGCCAGAACTCAATCTGATCCGGTATTACCCGATAACCACCCCAAAACGGTGGCCGGGGAATGGGTTGATTGTTGAATTGATCGTCAAGGCGTTGTTGTTTCGTTGCCAGTACGTCGCGTCCAGTGATAACTTCACTCTGATGTGATACCCAGGCGCCTATCTGGCTACCGCGTGGTCGGCTGTTGAAATAGGCGTCAGATTCTGACTCAGTTACTTTTTCAACTCTTCCTTCAATTCGGACCTGTCGTTCCAGCTCTGGCCAGAAAAAAGTAAGCGATGCAAATGGATGTACAGCTAGTGACGCAGCTTTTCTACTGGAATAATTCGTATAGAACGAAAAACCTGTATCATCAATCCCTTTCACCAGGACTATCCGCCCCTCCGGTCGGCCTTCGGGACTAACCGTCGCCAGATGCATGGCGTTCGGTTCATTGATCCCTGCTGCCAGTGCGGCGTCGAACCATTGTTGAAATTGAGCAAAAGGATCGGCTGAAACATCTGTTTGATCCAGACCGTTTAGCGTATAATCCTTACGCAAGTCGGCAATTTTGGCTGTCATACTGAGCGGAGAGAGTGGGCAAGAACCGGGTAAATGGGTAAAAGCCGCGTATTTTCATTACTTTTGCAAAAGTAATTGGTGCGTAACCAACATGACAAACGAAGAACAGCAAATCGACCGGCCAGAGGGTGTGAATCAACCTGACAACCAACTGCCGGAAACGACTACGGCGACCGAAGAGGTCGCTTCAACGCCCGTATCGAAAACTGACGAAGCCTCTGTGCCTGAGTCGGCCGAAATCGCTATGCCTGAACAGTCGGTCTCAACGGCGGCTGATGAAGCGCCAGCAGAGCCGGTTGCCGAAGAACCTACTGCCGATGTCGCTGATAGGGAGCCAACGCCAGCCATCAGCGAAATTGCCGATACTGACAGTCAGGAAGTATCTACTCCCGCCGAGGCGGATGTTACGGGAGAGTCCGTTACAGAAGAGCCTGTGGCTGAGGCCGTACCAGCGGAAGACCCAGCTGAAGCAGGTATACCAGAAACATCGGCTGAGTTAGCTGAAGCCCCGATACAAGCAGCAGAAACACCTGAGGCTTCATATGGCGAAGCAGAAGCAGTTGAGGACGTACCTGCTGAACCTGCTGTAGATTACAGCAATTATACGAAGCAGGAGTTGGTTACCCTGCTCGACCAGACGCTGAATAGCCTGAAGGCGGAAACAGTTGCCCCTGGCCTGTTCCGTCAGGCAGACGACGTGTTGAAACAGAGTAAGCCTGTAATGGATCAGTTAAAACGAACTGAACGTCAGGCTGCGCTTGCCAAATATGTTGACGAAACCGGATCAGAAGAAGGATTCCAATTCCGCACCGATGATCTGGCCATTCGCTACGAAGATCTGTACAAGCAGATCAAATCGCAGAAGAATACATATTTCCAAACCCTTGATAAAGCCAAAGACTCCAATTTTAACGCTAAAACAGACTTGCTTCGTCGGTTGCGTGAATTGGTAGAGTCGGATGAATCAAATGCTGGAGATGCCAAAACAAGCTGGAATGGCTTCAAAGCTATTCAGGACGAGTGGAAGGCGGCAGGTAACATCAATTCTCCCCACAATGCAACGCTTTGGGCTACCTACCATGCCCTGGTAGACCGCTACTACAGCAACCGGAATATCTACTTCGAGCTCAAGGAGTTAGATCGTAAGAAAAACGCTGCGCAGAAGGCCGAAGTGATCGATAAGGTTGAGGCGATCGTAAAAGCGTCTGCTGAGAAAGAAGTGACGCGGCAGACAATCGACGAAGCGAACGCGTTGTTCGAGGAGTATAAGCATATTGGTCCGGCTCCAAAGGCAGAGCAGGAAGTGCTTTGGCAGCGGATGAAAGTGGCCCTCGATGCGCTCTACGAAAAACGCCGTGGCCAGAATGAAGAGAATCGAAAAGAGTCGTCGCAGCTTTACGAAGAGAAATCGAAGATCTACGAGGAACTGATTCCGTTAACCTCATTCACCTCATCCGGCATCAATGACTGGAACGACAAGACCAAAGAGGTCATGGCGATTCAGGATCGTTGGAATGCCATTAAGGGGCCAATGCCGCGTGAAGAAGGTAAGGAACTCAGCAAGAAATTCTGGGCAGCCTTAAAAACTTTCTTCGCCAATAAAGGTGAGTTTTTCCGTCAGCTGGAAAGCAAGCGAGAAGAAAACCTGAAGGCTAAAACGGATCTGTGTGAGCAGGTAGAAGCTATCCTGGCTGCTAATGACGAATCGGCGGATGCGACTCAACGGGTAATCGATTACCAGAAGCAGTGGAAGAATATCGGGCAGGTACCTGAAAAACAAAAGAACAGCATTTTCGAACGATTCAAGGCGGCTTGTGATGCCTTCTTCGATAAGAAGCGGAACCGGAGCCAGGATACAGATCGGGAATTTGAGGCTAACCTGACCAGGAAAGAAGAACTGATTGCCCGGATTGACGCCTCTGCCACACAGAGTGCAGACCTCTCGCAACTAAACGCTTTTAAAGAAGAGTGGAACAGCATTGGGTTTGTGCCGAAGAAGGACAAAGAGCGAATTCAGAAAGGCTACATCGCTGCAATCAACGCGCTGGTACGTGCAAATGGCGCTTTGTCGACGACGGAGAAAGAACGAGCTATTCAGGATAACGAAGCCGAAGTGTCGCGTTTTGGCGGACCTCGCGGTGATCGTGGCCAGCGTTCCGATGCGCCACGTGGCGATCGCGGACCTCGGGAAGGGAATGCCGGTCGTGGTGACCGTGGACCTCGTGGCGAAGGTAATGCGCCTCGCCGTGATAACACCAGTCGTGATCGTGCGCCTCGTGAAGGAGGTTTCCGTGGCGGCCGTGATAACGGGGGCTATCGTGACAGCGGCGATTACGCAGCCTATCGCCGGAGCAGCGAAGGGAGTGGAAGCGAAACACGTCGGCGGATCTCAGCACTGGAGAATGACATTGCCACCTACCAGAACAACATCGAATTCTTTGCCCGGTCGAAAAATGCGGATCAGTTACGAGCCGACATTGAGAAAAAAATCGCTGATGCCCAGCGTCAGATTGAGCAGCTTCGTAGTCAGGAATAAGACAATCAGTTAGTTATAAAATGGCCCGCTGCTTTTTGGTTAGCAGGCCATTTTTTTTGACAGAAATGCTTGCACGTGCGCCTATAAAGGCCTACTTTTGTACCACAATTCGCAGGAAGCATAGCCAATGCGAAGCGTAAAAGCCTCCATAGCTCAGCTGGTAGAGCAACTGACTTGTAATCAGTAGGTCGTTGGTTCGATCCCGACTGGGGGCTCTTAAACAGAAAAATCCGATCAATGTATTGATCGGATTTTTCTGTTTAAGAGCCTCTATACCTTTAATACGCGCCGATTTATTGAGCCAGTGCCTGTTCCAGATCGGCGATCAGGTCATCGGCGTCTTCGATACCTACGCTGAGGCGGATGAGCGTATCTTTCAGGCCATTTTTTTCGCGTTCTTCCTTCGGAATACTAGCGTGGGTCATGCTGGCGGGGTGGGTGCACAGTGATTCAACGCCGCCAAGCGATTCACCCAGTGCGAAGAGTCGGATGCTTTCCATAACCTTGATCGCCTCGGGGTACGAATTGCCCTTTAACTCAAAAGAGAGCATACCACCGAAACCCCGCATTTGCCGGGCGGCCAGGTCATGCCCAGGATGCGTGGGTAACCCCGGATAATAAACCTGGCCAACGCGGGGATGGTGCTGTAAATACTCCGCAATTCGTTGTGCATTCTCGCAATGCCGCTGCATCCGAATGTGCAGGGTCTTTATACCCCGAAGCGCAAGGAAACAGTCTTGAGGACCAGGTACGGCACCACATGCATTCTGAATGAATTTCAGTCGTGTGGCTGTGTCGTCGTCATTACAAATTATAGCGCCCATCACCGTATCAGAATGACCACCTAAATATTTAGTCACGGAATGAACTACTATATCGGCTCCCAAATCGAGTGGATTTTGTAAGTAGGGCGAAGCAAAGGTATTATCAACGACGAGCCGGATACCAAGCGCCTGGGTACGTTGTGCAATAGCCTGAATATCAACGATACGCAATAGCGGATTGGTCGGTGTTTCTATCCATACCATCTTCGTGTTTTCGGAGAGGGCGGCTTCCAGATTGGCGGGGTCATCGAGCGAAATGAATTTGAATGTCAGGCCAAGCGGCGCAAACACCCGCACCATGATTCGGTAAGTCCCCCCGTATAGATCGCTGCTGGCAATGATCTCATCACCGGGTTGGCATAATTTAAGAACAGCATCGGTCGCCGCCAGCCCAGAGGCATAACATAGGCCATGCTGGCCGTTTTCCAACGCCGCCAGGTTGGCCTGAAGGGCATCACGGGTAGGATTCTGGGTACGTGCATACTCATAGCCTTTGTGTACGCCCGGTGATTCCTGTACATAAGTCGACGTCTGGTAGATAGGCGTCATTATTGCCCCGGTAGTGGGGTCGGGATGTACACCCGCGTGAATGGCTTTTGTTCCAAAGTTCATAGTAGAAGGAGCACCCAGTTTTCTACATGTGGTGGGCGCCAGAAAAACGGTAAGTTGATTCAGGCTGTTAATGCGGCTAGCAGGTCGGCCTGGGTGATGACATGAATGGTATCTGATTCGTCGCGGACGAGCAGGGCCCTATTTTCGCGGTCGATCAGCGAGGATAATACATCGAGTGTGTTGTCCAGGCCAACAAACTTAAACGGTTTGTCCATTACGGTCTCAACAGGCTGGTCTTTGATGGACGGATCGTCGATCAGCAATGACAGGATCACTGAATCGGTAAGGCTCCCCACAATATGCCCGCTGGTATCCGTTACCGGCATTTGGGAGATGCTTTGTTGATTCAGGAGTTTGATAGCCTGACTGACAGGAACGTTTCCGGCAATGGTGGTGAGTGAGCTATGGCCATTTCTACTTTTGACAATATCGCGGGCCGTAGCAAACTGCCGTGCTTCCAGAAAACCGTGATCTTTCATCCACGTATCATTATAGACCTTACCCAGATACCGAGTGCCATGATCGGGGAGAAGAATCACCAGCACATCGTCGTCCGTTAGATGGTCCTTCGCCCAGTCGAGCGCACCGTGCACGGCCGACCCGCACGACCAGCCTACGAACAGCCCTTCTTCGCGAGCCAGCCGCCGGGTCATGATCGCGGCATCTTTATCCGTCACTTTTACAAATTGATCGATCAGACTGAAGTCGACGTTCTTGGGCAGGATATCTTCACCAATACCTTCCGTTAAATACGGATAGATTTCACCCTCATCAAAAATGCCCGTCTCTTTATATTTCTTGAAAACAGACCCATAGGTGTCTATACCAATTGAAACGACCGTTCCGTTTTGTTCTTTCAAAAACTTACTGGTGCCACAGATCGTGCCTCCGGTGCCAACCCCAGCCGCAAAATGGGTGATCTTTCCAGCTGTATCGCGCCAGATCTCCGGCCCAGTCGTTGCATAATGTGCGGCTGTATTCGACAAATTATCGTATTGATTGGGATATAGTGAATTGGGAAGGTCGCGGCTGAGGCGTTTGGCCACCGAGTAATAGGAGCGAGGGTCTTCGGGCGTAACGTTCGTTGGACAAACAATGACCTCTGCACCAACAGCCCGGAGAATGTCTATTTTCTCCTGGGACTGTTTGTCGGCCATGGTAAAGATGCACTTATACCCCCGGCCAATAGCCGCCAGTGCCAGGCCCATTCCGGTATTGCCCGAGGTACCCTCAATGATGGTTCCGCCGGGTTTGATGAGGCCGGCTGCTTCAGCGTCGTCGATCATCTGCACTGCAATACGATCTTTTACGGAGTTACCGGGATTGAAATATTCAACCTTGGCCAGTATAGTGCCCTGTATGCCCCGAGTAACTTTATTCAGCTTGACCAGCGGTGTGTTGCCAATCGTGTCGATGATTGATTCGTAGTAGTTCATGACGAAGTATAGTTTACTACATCTATAAGACAATTAGGTGCCCCGGGGTTTTGCCGGTTAACCATTAAACCAGTAACAAGCCTGCTTCTTTCCAGTCGGCCCAGATGTCGGAGGCCATCAGTGCATCAACAGATCCCATATTGGCCTGTTCAAAATCCAGCTGAAATTGCCTGAATGTCAACGGGGAGGGTGCTTTTGTGGTTAGTTTAGGCCACATACCGATTAACCACTCACCGATTTCAGGAGGCATATCGATCACGACATCATCCTGTTGTCGTGAGATCAGTAACTCAGCTCGTTGAACAGACCGTTTTCCCTGCTTTGTTACAATGCGGTCAAGGTTGGGGGCATGCCCGGGCCAAATCAGCAGCGCATTCGCCCTTGGTCTGGGTACGTCCGGTTCAGCAATAGCGTTTGCGATATACTGGCGAGGAATCGACGTGGGTGGAATCGAAAAGGAAAACCATTTCTTCAGTGGAAAATCCAGCCCAATGCCGTGCATGTAATTAAAAAGTGATTTGCGCAGCCCGTCACTGTATACCTCATGATTGGCGCCGAGCGGATCGTCGTGATAGAGGTCGTTATCCGCAAAAGAGCCTGGTTCGGGACCAACACGCTGTACATCAAATAGCGCTGGCTGAAGACCAACTGGCGAGTGGGCGGTCATGGCGAAACGGTGCCAGAAACCTGACTGCACGACCCCCGTTTCGAAAAGCTGCCTAACCATTTCGAGTGAATCTATGGTTTCCTGGGCGGTCTGGGTTGGGAATCCATACATTAGATAGGCATGCACCATGACGCCTGCCTGCGTGAAATGATGGGCAACGCGAGCCACTTGAGTGACGGTGACCCCTTTTTGCATACGGGCCAACAATCGATCAGACGCCACTTCCAGCCCACCCGAAACAGCAATGCAACCCGATAGTTTGAGCAACTGGCATAAATCGGCCGTAAAAGCAGATTCAAAGCGAATGTTTGTCCACCAGACGATGGTCAAGCCCCGGCGGATTATTTCCAGCGCCAGGTCGCGCATTAACGCCGGTGGGGCTGCTTCGTCAACAAAATGAAAGCCATGCTGTCCGGTCTGTTGAATCAGTTCTTCAATTCGATCGCAGAGTAAGTTGGCTGTAACCGGTTCATAACGAGCAATATAATCAAGAGAGATGTCGCAAAAAGAGCACTTTCCCCAGTAGCAGCCGTGTGCCAGTGTAAGCTTATTCCAGCGGCCGTCGCTCCAGAGCCGGTGCATAGGATTCGCCACCTCGATCACCGATAGGTAGCGGTCTAACGCCAGACCGCTATAATCGGGGGTACCTACCTCGCGCTGAGGAACATCCTTTTCAGACGCGCCATTCACATATATGACCTGTTGATCGGCATTGAGCAGGAACGTACGTTTCAGTTCTTTTTGCGGACGATTGCCTCGGATATAGGCCAACAGAGAACGAAGCGGCGCTTCGCCATCGTCTAAACTCACGTAATCAACGTACCCGAACAGGCGTGGTTCGGCAAGACTTCGGAGTTCGGTGTTGGCGTAACCGCCTCCGAGCACAAGCTGTATGCCGGGATGGGTTCGCTTGATGTATTGCCCGCACAGCAGCGCACCAAAGAGATTTCCGGGAAACGGAACGGTCAAACAAACCAGATCGGGCTTGTGCTTCGTTAGTTGCTGCTCGAGCAAGTGAAGCAGCAACGTACCTACCACGGTTGGCGGCGCTTGGAGAGCGTTGTGTAGCTCATCGAACTGAGTAGCTGATCGGCCTAATCGCTCAGCATAACGGCTGAATCCAAAATGCGGGTCGATCACTTCTACCAGCAGATCACTGATATCTTCCAGATAAAGGGTAGCCAGATGACGGGCTTTATCCTGGAGTCCCATGCTGCCAAAGGCCCACTCGAGATCGTCAATGTCTGCAAATCGACTGGCCTCCGGCAGATAGCTCCGACCGGCGATGGCATGGGCAAGGGCCGGATTTTTGTGTTGAAGAAACAGGATCGTTGGCGCGATGGTACCAATGTAAATTGCGCGTAATCGGCTGATTCTGCCTGCGTTGTCTGATAAACTTACCCCCGATGCCACTGCGTTATCCACCGCATCGAAAACGCTGGCTAAGCCATTTTCAGAGAACAACGCGAGGATGGTATCCATGCCCAGATCAGCCTGCTGTACCATTACGTTCCCGTCTGCCCATTGCAGGGTGTTCAGAAACCCTTTTAAATAAGCAGTGGCTGGATAAGGGGTGTTTAACTGCGTAAACGGAGGCGTAAGCAGCAGTACGTTGGTTGTCACTGGCGGCGATGTTTATTCGATGCTCAAAGAACACCGAACGATAGACAATAACTCCTTTGCTACTGAATTAGACCGTCATGTTGCTCGGTGACGTGCTACGCATTCTTATGAACAGGTCGTTATCAAGAGGGTAGCCGCTTCCGAATCGCCCGCTAGTTTCCCCCGGCTCCAGGCTGTACAGGCTGCCGATTTGTTGCCTGCCATCTGATAGGTACGTCCTAAATAGGTATACAGTTTTTCGACTGACGGATCGAGTTGTTCGGCCTGTTTCAACGAAGCAAGCGCGGCTGCCGTTTTTCTCTGACGAAGCCAGTATAGGCCCAGATTTCGATGCGCCCAGGCATTCTGATCATTCAGGCGCAGGCTTTCCCGAATCAGGGGCAGGGCCTCTGCGTCGCGGTTCAGCATGAGCAGGAGATACCCCTTGTTATTCAGGTAAAATGGCTCATTGGCCTGTTGCGACAATGCTTTCGTGACGGAAGTCAGAGCCGGTTGGTATTTACCCTCAATAGCCAATAAAAGGGCGTTATTATTCAGTGCTTCTGCCTGATTCGGGTTAATCGTCAGGGCTTTGGCTATATCGGCTCTGGCTTCCCTGTATTGTTTTTGAGCAAATGCCAGTGCCGCCCGGTTGGTCAGCGCCTCAACATTCTTCGCATTGATCAACAAGGCTTTATCATAGGCGGCCTGTGCCATGGGTATATTGTTCAGTTGGGCGTAGGCCTCACCCAGACGGGTTTGGTAGAACGTTGAGTCCTTGTACGTCTGCTGAATGAACAGTAGGTCAGCTAATGCCAACTGGGCTTTGCCGAGCGTCAGGTACGTGTCGGCGCGATTAAAATAGGCCGTCTCGAACTTGGTATCGATCGCGATAGCCTTTGAATAATCGGCGAGAGCCGCGTCTGCCTGACCGTCCCGAAATTCGGCCAGCCCCCGATTACTAAAGGCATCGGCGAAGTCGTTTTTCTTGTTGATAGCCTCCGAATAATACCGGATCGCCTCCTTATACTCTCGCTTTTGTAGTTGAACATTGCCCCGCAAGAAAAATTGAGCCGCTTCGTCAGTCGTGGAGGACGAACAGGCAACGATGCCAAGCAGGGAGCCGATAACTAAGGCGACTAAGGGCCATTTATGAGTCATGGAA
This sequence comes from Fibrella arboris, assembly GCF_041321095.1. NCBI lineage: Bacteria > Pseudomonadati > Bacteroidota > Cytophagia > Cytophagales > Spirosomataceae > Fibrella > Fibrella arboris. The sequence goes on from NZ_JBGGWE010000002.1 coordinate 141,085, forward strand.
CAAGTTATTGGTACAGTTTGGCGGACAAATATACCTTGAAAGGGCTGCTCATTTCGACAAACCAGCCGTGGAACAGTTCAGTACAGAGCAGTGTATACCTTGTGCAGGTTTTATTGATGACTACTTTAGCACATGCGTTATATAAAGGACATTGCTCACCCACAGCTGAAAATCAGTCTGTTTTCCTGGAACAGTAAATACATTGTAAAAATAGAGGCCGGTCCCTACGAACAGACCTACAAAGTGGCTGAGTTCGACGTAACCGGCCCTGAAGCAATCGAGCCCCTGCTAACGGACTCCTTTTTAGCCTCTGTGCTGTCTCGCTTCCGACAGATGGATGCCGACTGGACAGCCGTTATTGACAGCGACCATTAACGGCGTAACTACACTTAGTTAATGTACAACCACTTGTTATAGAGCGCTTTTTGGCTTTCTGACGCGTTAGGCAGGGCTTCAATCTTGTACGATAACAGGGGATTGGTGCCCAGCTGAACCGATAATTCTTTCGGTTGACCGCCCCGGTTGACCGACAGTTTAACTATATCGCCCGGTTTTTTACCCGCCAGCTGTTTCGAGAGCTCCTCGGTAAGGCGATTGCCATCGATAGCCTGGACAATATCACCGACATTCAGCCCGGCCTGTTCAGCCGGACTGCCCCGGCGCACCGAGGCAATCACCTGCCGGCTACTGGACAGGGCCGGTGTTACCGACGCACCAAAAAATCCGTCCGTCGAGGGAGGGCCGGTGTTCACCAGCCGCATACCAACGGGTTCAAAGTATCGGTTATAATCGATTGGGCCGGTGCCGTTGACGCCCTTTTCGAAGAAATCAGTGAGCGACGTACCAGCAACCTGTTCAGCTGCGTGGCGGAATTCGTCGTCAGTAAAGCCACGTTTCTGTTTCTTGTAATACTCAGTATACAGCAACCGGAGCAGGTCGTCCATGGAGCGCTGTCCTTTGCTGCCCGTGAGAATGGCCAGGTTCAGCAACGTACCCAGCACAGCCCCTTTTGAGTAGTAGGATACCGTACTATTCGCTGAGTTCTCGTTTGGCCGATAATATTTGATCCAGGCATCCCAGCTTGATTCGGCCGCTGACTGTACCTGATTTCCCGGCTGATTCTCAACGCCGGTAATGTCGCCTGCCACCACCTTTAAGTAGTCGTCGGGCGTGTGAAAACCAGCCCGGCGTAAGATGTAATCTTCGTAAAATGAAGTGCAACCTTCTGATAACCAGAGCATGTGGGTGTAATTCTCATTCTCGTAATCAAAAGGGCCAAGGGCAATCGGGCGAATACGTTTTACGTTCCAGAGGTGAAAATACTCGTGTGCCACCAGTGTCAGGAACCCCTTGTAGCTGCGCTCGGTGGCATAGGCACTCAGGTTGGTTTGCAGGGTGGTTGAGTTCAGGTGTTCCAGACCGCCGCCGCCCTGATTGGTGTGATGGACCAGAAAGGTGTAATCGGTGCAGGGGTGTTCTCCAACCACGGTAGCCGCCGTCTCACACACCCGCTTGTAATCAGCCGCTACTTTCTCTGCATTGTAATCAAGTGGACCGTTGCTGTACATCGCCACGGTATGCGGAATGTTCGAAGCCGTAAACGTAAACGTGGCGTGGTTGCCTATTTCAATCGGTGAATCGACCAGTATATCGTAGTTGGGAGCCTCATACGTAAAGGAGGCATTCGTCGCCTGTTTCATCCCGGTCGACACTTTTTTCCAGCCGGTGAAGGGAATTACCTGCACCGTGAGCGGCTGATTTTTCAACGCATCGGTATACAGGAAGACGCTGGCTCCGTTCAGATACCCGTGTGAGTCGTCAAGAAAACTGTTCCGAACACTAAATTCAAAGGCGTAGACCCGGTAATGAATCGTTACATCGTCGGCATTCGTGTATACGCGCCAGGTGTTCTTCCTGATTTTTTCGGCGCGTACCGATTGGCCACCGGCCCTAGCCGAAAATCCCTCGACGTTCTTGGCATATTCGCGGATCAAGTAGGAGCCGGGTGTCCAGACAGGCATTTTAAGATCGATGTACCCGTTTTTCCGGGCGTTGGTTGCTGAAGCCGCGTTCTGTAGGCGCATGTCTACCTCAAAATAGTGAGTCTGCGGCTGCGGCATGGCCAGGGTGTAACTGATTCGCGCAGTAGCTGCTTCGGCAGGATCATTGTTCAGTAGGCCAGTTTCTGATCGGAGAGCCGACAGAATAGGAGCGGGCATCGCCAACAGGCCAGTACATAGTGTTCGTTGAGTTAGCAGTAAAATCAGAACGAGCAAGCATTTTTTCATACGGAAAGACCAGTACATTCGTTGAAACAATCGTAGTATGGGTAAGTTTATGGAGCTATACCAACATGTCGTATGTCGGTTTGGTCAGCTAAACTACAACCCTTTCTCTTCATTACACAACCGTTAATCGGTTCTATGCATCCAGCTTCTCACCGCGTTTGGGTGGCCGCTTGTGTAACCATCGGATCACTAATGACTCCGTCGGTACTCCTGGCCCAACGAACCTTAACCTACACCGAACCCGATTTGCACTACCGCAATGGGGTTGAGCTTTTTGAACGAAGCAACTACGCAGCTGCCCGCTCTGAGTTTGAGCGCTATCTCAGCCAGCGGCGTCCGCTGCTCAATACGTCGGGTACACCCGCCGCCGGCTCGCCAGCCAGTGATCCGAACGCCGTGTCGGCCGCGTATTACATGGCCTTGTCGAGCCTGTATGCCGATGAGCCGGGGGCCGAAGCACTGGTTGACCGGTTTGTGCGTAACCACAGCGAGCATCCGAAAGCAGGGCAGTTATACGGGGATCTGGGGCTGTACTACGTCAGCCGTGACGATTATACCAATGCGATAACGTACCTGCAAAAAGCCGTTAACCAGTCCAATACGGCTGGAAAACAGCGTGATTACCAGTTTAATCTGGCCCTGGCCTATTACAACACACAGGATCTGGCCCGTGCGTTGCCCTTGCTGAACAACGTAAAAACGGAGCCTGACTACGTGAATGCGCCTGCGGCTTCGTATTACGCAGGTGTCATCAATTTCAGGAACGGACAGTACAACGAGGCTATCAGCGATTTCAAGCGGATTGAAACCAACCCAACCTATCAAAGCGAGGTACCTAACTGGCTGGCGCAGGCCTATTATAAACAGGGGCGGTTCGACGAATTGACCGCCTACACCGAACCCTTGTTGAAACGAAACACGGGGCCTGCCCTGGCCGAGGTGGCTTTGTTTACGGCCGAAGTCTATTACCGGCAGGGGCAGTACGCCCAGGCGATTCCTGCCTACAGGCGTTATCTGGCAGTAAAAGGTGCCTCGGCACCCGCCGCCGTGAAATATCGGTATGGGCAGTCGTTGTACAAAACCGGCAATTTTACAGATGCGATCAGCCAGCTAAAACCGGTAGCGTCGGGAAAAGATACGACCGCGCAGTATGCCGCCTATACGTTGGGGATTAGCTATTTACAGACAGACAACCCATCGTATGCCTTAACCGCGTTCGATCAGGCGGCTCGTTTGTCGTTCAACCCATCGATTCAGGAGGAGTCCCGTTTCACCCATGCCAAGTTGCAACTGGACCAGAAACGAGGGTCAGAGGCGATTACTGAACTGAACGATTTCCTGAAGAAATACCCGGATAGCCGGTTTGAGAATGAAGCCAATGAGTTGGTTGGTGAAGCTTATCTGGCCTCGAACAACTATCCGGCAGCCATTGCCTATATCGAAAAGCTGAAAAACCGGACGGCGCGTATAAATGCTACCTACCAGCGACTAACATACAACCAGGCGGTGGCCGATTACAACGCAGAGCGGTATCCGGCGGCGCTGGTCAATTTTAACAAATCGCTGACTGTATCGGGCGACGCTGACGCTAAGGCAAATGCGACGTTCTGGAAGGCAGAGGCCCTGTCGGCGCAAAAGAAGTGGGCCGAAGCCATTCCGTTGTATACCCAGGTACGTGGTGGGGAGTATGCGTTGAAAAGCCTGTACGGCCTTGGCTACGCCTACTATAACCAGAAAGACTACACAAGAGCGCTAGTTTATTTCCGGGACTACCTGAAAGGGGCCGCTGGTTCGGATGATCCAACGGTGGGCGATGCCTATATCCGTTCAGCGGACTGCCTGCTGGCGACCAAGCAGTATAACGAGGCGATGCGGGCCTACGATCAGGCTATTGCAACGGGACGGGCTGATGCTGACTACGCTACTTATCAGAAAGGCATAATTCTCACGTATGTTGGCCGGGATGCCGAAGCCAAGACGTTATTCGATCAGGTGCAACGGAATCCATCGTCTCGCTATGCCGACGATGCGCTGATGCAGACGGCCAATGTCGATTTTGAAAAAGGCAGTTTTGCGGCGGCGGTTTCGGGCTATTCCAAACTGATTACCACGCGGCCTACTAGTTACCTGCTGCCATCTGCGCTGTTGAAACGGGCTGTTGCCTACGCTAACCAGCAGCAGTATGACCCGGCTGTTGCCGATTACAAGCGCATTCTGGATGAGTATGGGAACACGCCACAGGCGCAAAGTGCTCTGCTTGGGCTTCAGAACACCCTTGATGATGCAAACCGGACGGATGAATTTTCGGATGTGCTCAGCAAATACAAGAAAGGGAATCCGGGGTCGACGGATGTTGAGAAGGCCGAATTCGAGAACGCCAAGTCATTGTATTTCGCCGAGAAGTATCCGCAGGCACTGGCCGCTTTCAAGGCGTTCTCGCAGGAGTACCCCAACAGCCCCAACCGGAACGAAGCCAGGTATTACGGGGCGGACGTGTATGCGAAAACAGGCGATGTGCCGGCGGCTCTGCGGCTATACGGGCAGTTGATTCAGGAAGGAAAATCGACCTTTGCCGTCAAAGCAGCCAGTCGCGCGGCTGAGCTGGAGCGCCGTCAGAAAAACTATCCCGGCGCCATCAAAAATTACCAGTATGTGCTGTCGCGTTCTAATGAACGCACCGACCAGATTACGGCACAGTTGGGCCTGATGGATACCTATTATAACTACAAGGTCGATTCGGCGGCTGTACTGGCCCGTCAGATCGTTTCGGCAGGAAACATCGTGCCGGGCGCACAAAACAGAGCCCAACTAATGCTCGGAAAAGTGGCCTTGTCGAAGGCCGATTATAAAACGGCGGTGACTGATTTTGAAAAAACAATTTCGCTGGCGAAAGACGTGAGTGGGGCAGAGGCTAACTACCTGATTGGTGAAGCCCTTTACAAGCAGAAGAAGTATAAAGAGTCGGTGGCCACGTTGCTCCGGTTCAATGAGCAGTTCGATGGCTTTGAGTACTGGAAAGGCAAGGCATTTTTGTTAGTGGCTGATAATAACGTAGCCACTGGTGAAATTGCTCAGGCTAAAGGGACGTTGATGTCTATCATTGAGAATGCGACTGAAGCGGAGATTGTTGCCGAAGCCAAAACTAAATTAGCCGCCATCGAGACGAAATAGCCCTATGTCACGTACCTACCAATCGCTGTTTCTGAGTATGCTGGCCCTATCGGTGGCGCATGCACAACAGCCCGGAAAAATTGATAACCAGGAAATAACGGTTGAAAAAAATCGCCGTATTGACCTGCCACCCGCCGACCGGATTCAGAACAAGATCCCGTCACCCAAAGCCAATACGGACACTAAAAAACTGACCTACGAATTTCAGGACCGTAAACTGACGATCGGCGATCCCCGGATTCAGCCAACTGTGCTACCCCTGAATGCGACAAAAGCAGAGGTACCCCCTGCTTTTTCGAACTATCTCAAACTGGGCGCCGGCAACTATAATACGTTTTATGGCGAAGGGTTTTATAAAACGGCTACACAGAGTGGCTTGGGTGTCGAGGCATCGCTTCGGCACCTGGGGTCTGGCATTGGGCCGGTAGATGGGGCGAACTCCGCTCAGCGCGAGACCAGGATCGATGTAAAGGGAACCTACAACACCGATCTGTTTAAGTTGTCGGGCGGCCTGGGCTACGACCAGGAACGGTACTACTTCTATGGGTATCGACCGCAATTTCTGGATGGTAACCGGGTGGTGCCTGACCGGGACTCTTTACGTCAGCAGCTGAGTACCTTCCGGGTTAATCTGGGCATTGAAAATAACGGCAAAGACCAGACGCTGGACTACACCCTCAAAACGAGCCTGACTACGGTAAAAGATGCGTACCGGGCGTCTGAAACAGATTGGGCAACCACGCTGCAAACATCGCTGGCGATCACCGATAAAGTGATTGCACTCGTCAATGCCGATGCCTATGTTACCCAGCGTAGCGATCAGGACGTCGATAACCGGAATTTGTTCCGGCTCCGTCCTGCCTTTCGTTATTCGTCGCCCGCACTGACTGTTACGGTTGCGCTGAATGCCGTGAATGAAACAGACAAGCGGTTAGGAATCAACAACACGCTGGCTTTCCCGGTAGCCAACGTCGACGTGGTGCCGAGCGGCAATATTCACTTCTTCGCAGGGATCGACGGTGACATTGTCAGAAATACCCTGCGAAGCCTGTTAAGTGAAAACCGCTGGCTAGCGCCCAATGTCGTTCTGGCCAATACGATCAAGTCATATGACCTGTATGGTGGATCGAAAGGGCAGTTGGGGAATGGCTTTACCTACGAAGGGAAAGTGTCATATGCACGGTACCGAAATTTTTACGGAATCAATAACGCCTGGCCCGACACGTCGAAATTCGCCGTTCTCTACGATGGCGGTATCGCGCATGTGCTGACTATCTCGGGACAGGTCGGTTATTCGCTCAACGAACGCTTTACATCAACGCTGAAAGCCGATGTGTTCCGCTACGACCTTGACCGGCTGGAAGATGCCTGGGGGCGGCCACGTGCCACCGTGCAATGGCTCAACAGTTATACGCTCAACAAAAAGTTATTTGTTACGTCCGACCTCTACGTAAACACCGGTATACGGAACAAAAACTTTATGACCAACGAGACGATAGCGCTCCCGGCTATCTATGACCTGAACCTGAAGATCGATTATTTCCTTGGTAAACAGGTGTCTGCCTTTGTGTCGCTGAATAATATCTTTGGGCAAACCTACCAGCGGTATTTGTATTATCGGGTGCAGGGCCTTAACTTTCTCGGAGGAATTTCGTACTCCTTCTAATCTTATCCTTTAGCTATGCAACCCATCGGCGATTACCTGAAGAAACTGCTCTATCAATACGACTGTATTGTCGTTCCGACGCTGGGTGCGTTTCTGACGCATGCGGTTTCGGCTTCCTTTAGTGAAGTGACCGGTCAGTTTCTGCCGCCACGCCGTAAAGTTGCCTTCAACGAAGCGCTGATGCTCGACGACGGCATTCTGCTGAATTACGTCATGCTGCATGAAGGCATTTCGCGGGAAGAAGCGTTAAAAGGGATTAACTTATTTGTGGGTACGTTGAAACAACAGGCCCGCCAGATGGGTAGCTTCTCGATAGAGGGGTTAGGGTTGTTCTCGTACAATCAGGAGAACAGTCTTCAGTTCGAGCCGGAGCTGCGGCATAATTTTCTTGGCAATGCGTACGGCATGCAGCCAGTGATGCTCCCAGGGAAAATCATACACCTGGCTCAGCCCGTGCCGGTTATCAACCAACTGCAACCATCGGTAATGGATGGTCGGCAGCTGCCAGTTGTAGCTCAAGCTGCGTCTACCGATCTGGCTATCGTCTCTGATGCGGAGGAAGGAGTGGTAATGGCCATGCCAATGCGTCGATCTGGTTTTGTCTGGCGTTGGGCTGCGGCTGCCTTGCTGGTCGGTTCGCTGGGCTTTATCAGCTATTTCTCTGTGATCCGACCCGGTGATCCGCTGCAAAGCAGCCTGAACCCCGCTTCCTTGTTCCGGGTGCCTACTTTCAGCAGCAACGAGTCAGCATCGAAAGTGCCCGCCACCGGAGCACCGATAAACGAGCCAGCCGTTACGGCCCCACCAGCCGTAGAGGTTGTAAGGCCTGCTGCTGACTCGAAACCTGCGGAATCAGTAGCTACAGGTAGAGCGTCGGTTCGGCTATCTGTAGTAGAGCCGGCTAACGTACCTGCCTCCACCGTTACCTATGTACAGCCCCAGGCGAAAACCAATTTCACGGTTATTGCAGGTAGTTTTGCCAGTCGGATCAATGCGGTTCGGTTTAAGAAGCGATTGGTGAAAGCCGGTTATTCAGATGCCTACATTCTTCAGGGGAAGGGGTTGATTAAAGTGGCGGCTATCGGGACTCAATCGTTAGCTGAGGCAGAGGCGGGAATCGATTCCCTCAATTCCCTGACCGGTATCGCTCCCTGGATCATGCGTAACTAAGAATACAGCTCATTTTATGTAGAAAGGCGACCAATTGGCCGCCTTTTTTTATGTTTGTCGGCATTAGGGACAACGAAAGACGATTTTCACTCGTTAGGGTATAAATCGGTCTAATTAACCGATACTTAACTATGCGGATTGCTTACGAAAATGAAACTGAAGCCCGTACCGTTGCTTTTGCATCGGCTACAGTAACTATGGTGGGTATCCTGATCATTTTGTTTTTGGTTACCCTTTCCAGTTCAACGCCCAACCCTCCGCCAGTAGAATACGTTGAGGTGAATTTCGGTACATCTGCTATTGGTAGTGGCTCTGTGCAAACGTATAATAAGCCTAACCCGTCGTTACGGGCCGAGAACGTCAAGAAATCGGACGATAGACCCAATCCGAAGGTGACCACAACACCTCGGGTGGAACGCACACCCGTAGCGCCAACTACACGTTCGGAAGAAACAAAAACCAATAAAGCCCCGGCCGAAAAACCGATTATTGCCAGTCGTGCTGAAAGCCCGGTTAGTGTGCCTGACCGGCCTGAGACCAAACGGCCGGAAGCCACCTCCCCTAAAAGTACGCCGGCTCCACCAAGAGCTGAACCCGTGAAAAAAGTGGAGACCGTCGACCCGAGCGCCTTATACAAGCGCTCGTCTGGCGGTGCTGGCTCTAACGGAACCAATGGCCGCGCGGCCGGGACAGGCGGCAACAATAATGGGGATGATAAGTCTGGCGTGGGTGACAAAGGAAATCCGGATGGAAATATCAATGCCAAAGAATTTTATGGGAAGCCAGGCGGCAGTAAAAGTGGGGTGGCCCTGAATGTATCTGGCTGGTCTTTTGGCAATAACAAGCTGGATAAGGATGACTCGGACGAAGGCGGCAAAATCATTTACCAGATTCGCGTAGATAGTGATGGGAATATTGTTTCGGCCCGCCCGATGCAGCAGACCGTGAGCCCTTCGGTTGAAAGTTTTTATCGGCGTCAGGTAATGCGGTTTAAATTGCGTCCTAAAGGGTCTGTCACCCCCTCTGAACTGGCCGTTGGTACCTTAACAATCGCCATTAGTGCTAATTAACGTATGACTTATAACGAGGCTATCTCGTATCTATATGATCGCCTGCCCGTATTCCACCGGGTGGGCGTTTCTGCTTATAAACCTGGCCTGGCCAATGTGCTGGCGCTGTGTGAAGCGATGGGAAACCCCCAGCATCAATTTCGTAGTATTCATGTGGCTGGCACCAATGGAAAGGGGAGTACCTCACACCTTCTGGCCAGCATCTATCAATCGGGCGGATACCGGGTCGGGCTGTATACCTCACCGCATCTAAAAGCATTCACCGAACGCATTCGTTTAGGAGGCGTGCCGATCCCCGAAGCCGATGTAGCCGACTTTGTGACCAGATACCGTTCATTGATTGACGCTATGCAGCCGTCTTTTTTTGAAGTGACGGTTGCCATGGCGTTTGAATTTTTTGCCCGTCAACAGGTGGATATCGCCATTGTGGAAGTAGGCCTGGGAGGGAGGCTCGACTCCACCAATATCATTACGCCTCTGGTGAGTGTGATCACCAATATCGGCTGGGATCATGTGGAGGTACTGGGTGACACGTTACCTAAAATTGCCGCTGAGAAGGCTGGTATTATTAAACCGAACGTACCTGTCGTAATTGGAGAAACGCAGCCCGAAACGGAAGCGACCTTTTCCTCCGTAGCCGCCCTCAATGCCTCTGTTCTTGTTTTTGCTGATCAACGGTGGGAAGTGACCGATTTGGGCCTAACTAACGGTGTTAGGAAAGCTGCTTGTAAGAAGTATGCCGTTGATGATGAGCCAGTTACTATTCATCTCTCCTTGCTGGGTCTGTATCAGTTAGCCAACCTTAAAACGGTACTGACTACAGTTGAAATGGTTCAGGATTACCTGCCAGTATCCAAAGACGCGATTGACAAAGGGTGTCAGCTGGTTACGAGCCAGACGGGGTTGAAAGGACGCTTTCAGTGGCTTCAACAGCACCCACTTGTCATTGCCGACACAGCTCACAATAAGCCTGGCGTTGACGCTCTATTGGCCAGTATGGCGACCCTTTCATATACTCGTCTTCGGTTCGTTGTAGGGTTCGTTAAGGATAAGGATGTGTTTGCTGTGCTGTCTTTGTTGCCAACTGACGCTATCTATTATTTTTGCCAGGCAGATTCTCCCAGAGCATTGCCCGTTGATGAGTTAGTGCGTCTGGCGGCAGATGCTGGTTTATCGGGAGCAGGGTTTCCTGATGTCAATGTTGCTTTATCGGCGGCCTTACAGGCGGCTGGTCCTGACGATTGTATTCTTATTACGGGCAGTACCTATGTGGTTGCCGAACTTTATAGCTTGTAGGTAGTATGGCACGACGCCGAAAGATGTACCGGTTTGAACAAAACCGGGAAGCGAATAACGTGATTGAGCGTGGTAAACCAGTTTATTCAACCATCAAAGGGCGCTGGCTCAGTGATTATTTCGCCAATACGAATCCCATTGTGTTAGAACTTGGCTGTGGGAAGGGAGAGTATACGGTAGGTCTGGCTCAGGCGTATCCTGACCGAAATTTTATTGGCATCGACATAAAAGGAGATCGTATAGCCAGAGGTTCGCAAACCGCCATTGAAAGGGGCTTGACCAATGTGGCCTTTCTACGAACCGATATTCAGTATTTGCGCGAATTCTTTGACGACAGCGAGGTCGATGAAATTTGGATAACGTTCCCTGACCCACAACCTCGTGACAAGCAGGAGAAGCACCGACTGACCTACTCGTCATTTTTAGCGTTGTACAGTGCTATACTTAAGCCCGATGGGCTACTTCATCTTAAGACCGATCATCGTCCATTCTTTGAGTATAGTCTTGCATCCTTGCCAAAAAATGAGTTCGCGGTGCTTGCATCGACTACTGATTTATATCAGTCAGAATTGAATGACATTCATTTAGGGATAAAGACAAAATATGAAGGAATGTTCTACGAGAAGGGATTTTCGATCAACTATCTACAAAGCCAAAAGCGTGGCTAAAGGGAATCATGCCCTTCAACCACGCTTTTGATCAACGTTATTTTGGAATGATTAGTTGAATAACCGTTCCATTAGATCGGCAACCCGGCTAGAATAGCCATACTCATTGTCGTACCATCCGACGACTTTAGCGAAGTTACCCATAGAGGTAGTCAGCTTTGAATCGAAGATACAAGAGTGTGGATTGCCGATGATGTCAATAGATACTAATTCATCAGTAGCAAATTCCAGAATGCCTTTCATGGTCGTTTCGGAAGCTTGTTTCATCACGGCATTGATTTCTTCAGCCGTAGCTTCACGCTTAAGAATAACGGACAAATCGGTAATTGAGCCATCCGGTGTTGGCACACGCATTGCGTTCCCATCGAGTTTCCCTTTCAAGTGAGGTAGTACTAAACCAACGGCTTTAGCAGCACCGGTAGAGGTAGGGACAATGGACAGGGCTGCTGCACGGGCACGACGAAGATCAGAGTGAGGTGCGTCTTGCAAGTTCTGATCCGCAGTGTAGGCGTGAATAGTTGTCATAAAGCCTTTCTCGATACCAAAATTATCATCGAGAACTTTCGCCATAGGCGCTAGACAGTTGGTGGTACAGGAAGCGTTTGAAATTATAGTCTCGCTGCCTGTTAGGGTATTATCATTAACACCTAACACAACTGTTGGGATGTTTCCTTTTGCAGGCGCTGAAATGACGACCTTCTTAGCACCTGCTGTAAGGTGTTGTCCAGCTCCAGCTTCGTCGACAAACCGTCCTGTCGATTCTAATACTACATCGACTCCCAAATCTTTCCAGGGTAATAATTTAGGATCGCGCTCAGCATACGCGTTGATGCGCTTGCCATTGACTGTTATGCTGGTGGAGTCAGCACTTACCTGACCTGAGAATCGACCATGAACGGAGTCATATTTCAAGAGATGTGCCAGAGTGGCATTGTCAGTGAGGTCGTTTATTGCAACAATCTCTACGTTTTCCTTTTCCAATAATCTACGGAAGGATAGACGGCCGATGCGTCCGAATCCGTTGATCGCTACTTTAATGGTTGCCATTCGTTATGCAAACAGGTTTGGTTAACAGGTCAAATATAGGGGAGGTATATGACATGAACAGACATTTAGTAAAAAGACTTGGCATTAGCAAGCAGATTAGTAAATGGGAAAAGGAGTTTTAGTAATTAAGTAAAATTGCTAAACATTGCACTAATTTTATGTTATTTTACCAAAAAAAATTGTCAAAATAATTGATTTTTAGTCAACACATTAGTAAATAACGCATTTTACTAATGTGCCTTGCTAATAATACTAATATATTAGCGTTGTTTTACTAATAGGAATTACTAACAAACCTTCTCTTTGAAAGTTTACAGGTTGGAAAAAGGAGAGAGAGGGAGAAAGAGTACGTCGTATTTTTAAATTTGCCATTCACTCCCGTTCATTCTATAAAAGAATCATCGCCCTCTGGTTCAGAATCTACGTAAACATAAATATTGGCACACACACCAACCAATTAATAAATACCTTAAAAGCATAACAACAAACGCTTCTAAAAACCTCTATCGATTTCAAAAACCCAGACCAGACAAGCCTTTGTCCATCCTATTGTTTGTACGCATTAAAACTATTTTGTAGAAATACGCTCAACGTTGATCTGTCTATACTCGACATTGTAAAGCCAGCTACTGACAGATCAAACTCATCTATAAATACACTCTTCATTTTACCAGTATCACCTAGCCCTATAAAAAGATAGCAACCAAAATACACAGTTAGTTTAATGAGCTACCTGGCGATGTCTACTTGTTTAAAAGTAGACATCGCCAGGTAGACAGTAGCTAGTGACTCCAACCGTATCATTCGTTTGAATGCTGTTATATTTACACGATAATCATCTGATCTGGAATAGATTTGACTTTAACGACTGAGTGCTCAATTTTTATGACAAAATAAAATTTGCTCTCTAAAAATTCATCTAAGTTAGATTAGCTGTTTATCAAGTATTTATAACCATGTTAATAAAGTTTTACTTTCTATTATGAGTCACCAAATAACCCAAGTACTAGCCGCCTGGGCCGATCGTTCTCTGCTCACCAATCCAATTTATAAAGCCACAGTTGATGAAGTGGTACAGGATTTGAACGATGGGCGAATCCGTGTTGCTCAGCCCGTTAATAACGAAGCAGGAGGGGAGTGGCAGGTAAACGAATGGGTCAAGAAAGCCATTCTTCTTTACTTCATCAGCCAATCGATGCAACCTGAAGAGGTGGGAATTTTCTCGTTCAATGATAAGATCCCACTTAAGTCTGGCTTCTCACAAGCAGGTGTTCGGGTAGTGCCGCCTGCTACAGTTCGCCACGGAGCCTATCTGGCACCGGGTGCAATCCTAATGCCTTCTTACGTAAATATTGGTGCGTACGTTGGCGAACGCACGATGGTTGATACATGGGCCACGGTTGGTAGCTGTGCACAGATAGGAAGCGATGTTCACCTTAGTGGTGGCGTTGGAATAGGAGGGGTCCTGGAGCCACCTCAAGCAGCACCCGTTATCATCGAGGATGGAGCCTTCATTGGTTCTCGCTGCATTGTCGTTGAAGGAGCGCGAATTGGCAGCAGAGCAGTGCTTGGAGCGGGCGTCACCATTACAGGCTCCTCGAAGGTAATCGATGTTACAGGGGAAGAGCCAATCGAACACAGAGGGTTTGTACCAGCCAATTCAGTAGTCATTCCAGGTAGCTACACTAAAAAATTTCCAGCTGGATCGTATCAGGTTCCCTGTGCACTAATTATTGGACAGCGTAAAGCCTCCACCGATTTAAAGACATCACTAAATGAGGCCTTGCGAGATAACAACATAGCCGTTTAACATTTTCAATTCCCGAATACCCCAGGGCGGCGATTTACATCTGTAATCAGCCGCCTTCTTTATTTATACACCATTAACAATTGTAATTGACTGTCGTTTGTTTACATTTGTCAAATCACTAGCTATCAATATACAAATGTCAATAAATGACAAAATTAAACAGGTGTTGACAATCAAAAACCTGTCTCCTTCCTATTTAGCCGATGATATTGGTGTTCAACGGTCTAGCATATCACACATCCTATCTGGCAGAAATCGGCCCAGCCTAGATATCATTCAGAAAATAGTGCGCCGTTTTCCTGAGTTTTCCTACGAATGGTTTTTAGAGGAAGACTCCTCATTTCCTCCTTCGGGCTTGCTGTCTAGTAACAACGCAGCAGCTAATTGGCCCGCTACTCATTCAGCTCAGTTAGCCGATCCTGCTGGGGTTCCCTCTACTAATACGCTGAGACAACAGCCCCACCGTGCTAATGCTGTTGCTCAAAATGAGAAAAATGGAACGAATATTCCAAAAAATAATCCTGCCCTAAAACCGGCGATTGATCGTATCTTGATTTTTTACTCAGATGGTACGTTTCGTGAGTATCTGCCCGCAGCTGTAGGCAACTTATAACTTTTCTCCCTCAACCTCCGGGCTACACGGATTAGATCAATTAGCGTACATGTACTATATTATATCGCTATTACCTGGCGTAATGCTTTCCACTCTTAACCAGCCGTAGTAGCTTACGCGTCTGTCATTGGGTGTTTATCAACTCGGTCCATATTACATGTTTCAGCCTCGTACCCCTCGCTTGCTACTTTCACTTGGTCTTTTGACTGCTCTGTCTACTGCTTGTACAATTACTGAACCACTGCGCACTGAACCCTATGAGCAGGGCGTTGTTGTTCTCGAGACAGGACAATCTGGTAAGAGTAATTCGTCAGTCAGTTTTATTACACCCGACCGGCGGGCGATACCGACTATTTTTTCAACCGTGAACGATCGAAACCTGGGCGATTATCTGCGCTCTTACACTGAAATTGACGGGAAAGGCTATTTAGTCGTTACCAATAGCGATAAGGTTGAGGTTGTAGAAAACAGCACCTTCCGAAGTATCGTCATTATTGATAAAAACGTTGAACGATGTCGATATATGGTAGCGGCTCCACCTCAGGATGGCTATTTCCTGAAAGGGTACGTCAGCTACTGGGGTGGGAAGACAATGGCACCCGGCATAGCTATCGTTAGCCTGACCGATCGCAAGGTTATTAATCACATCACAGTAGGAGCAGGCCCCGAACAGATGGCTGTTGTCGGAGACCAACTTTTTGTAGCTAATTCAGGGGGGGCCGACATCGGCAATACCGTATCGGTGATCAACACGACCACCGACCAGGTTGTTACCTCAATTCCGGTGGGGGACGTACCCACATCCATTCAGTATAATCCAGAGAAAGGTATTCTTTATGTCCTGTGTAGCGGTAAGCCAGCACGGCTTAATGCAAACGGAACAACTACGGCTGAACTAGTCCAGATCAACCCCGTCACCCGGCAAGTCATCAGCCGACTTATCATTGGTGGTCGGCCAATAGCAGGAAATCCATCAAACCTGCTCTATAGCCCGACGAATCAATCCTTTTATTTTCTCCTCAAGGGGGCCGTCTATTCATTTCCTGCTACGGCGTCCAGTATCTCTATTGATAAACCATTTATCAATCAGTCTTTTACTGGCTTCGGTGTTGATCCAGCCGGTATTCTTTACGGCGGCATCGCCCGTGACTCAACGACGACCGGCTTCGTTAAGCGATTTCACTCGTCAGGTAGCCGAATCGATTCTGTTGCCGTCGGATACGTACCTAGCGGTTTTTACTTCAAGTGATGGGTACGTATCCGACGGACGGCCTCCACGGATAGTTTACCATTCAACTCCCCTAAAAAAGGCGTCCTACAGTGTGTAGGACGCCTTTTTTAGGTAACTCACTCTCTAGTAACACATTAACGTTTCACGTGGATACGTTGTGGATAGAGCGTGGATAACGTCCATTCATTTAGTTTTATAATTTATATTATGTTAAGTAATAAATAGACTAAAAAAGGGAAGCCTCGTCAGCCTCCCTTTTTTAGTCTATTTACCTGGATCTGTGCAGGCTACTTTCTTCTCTTCGAATTGCTTCAGAATACCTTCAAGCTGCTCAAGCGTACTGTTCAGCGTTGAATCATCGGCTTTCACAGCCTTCGCTTTTTGGAAGTAAGGCAGCGCTTGTTTGAATTTGCCACATACCCGGCCTTCAACTTCTTTTCCGCTCTTGGTGTATTCGGCCATGCTCATGTTATCAACTTCGCTCTTCATTTCTACGGCATCGTTGAAAATCCCTACGCCCATGTTGAAATTGGCTTCAAAGTTATTCGCATCCGTATTCAGCGCCTTCATGTAGTAGTCACGGGCAATGGCTTTAGTGTCATTTGCCTTTTTGGTCAACTCGGTTGCTTTTGCCTGCAAGGCAGCACCATCTACCCCCTTCGCCGCTTCAGCTTTTGCTTGCTGATCAATTTCGGCTATTTTAGTTTTCTGCTCGGCTACCTTAGCTTGTACATCGGCCAGCTGACGTTTCAAATCAGCGCTTTTCGGCTGCTTCTTGATAGCGGCAGTCAGGCGAACAATCTCACTCATATACGTATCCAGCAGGGCTTTTTCATCGGCCATTTTCTTGCTCAGCTTACCGCCCTTTCTGGCATCATCGGATGCTTTCTTGGCATCGGCCGATATCTGCTGTGCATTGTTATCATACATGATGCCCAGATTCACCGCAGATTGTGCATCATTCGGGTTTTTCTCATACAGCTCTTTCATGCTGTTGATGGCCTCGTCCATACGGCCCGAAGACTGCAGAATGCTTACACGGGTAGTTCCCAGATCCCGATTGCTCGGGAATAGCTTCATGGCACGGTCTAACGTCGACAGGGCCTTATCTGTCTCTTTATCGCTATTGTACATCTGCGCCAGACTAGCCCAAATTGTTACATCACGACCACCATTCTCGGCGTATTTTTCAAATTGCTGTTTCGTCTTTGTCATGTACTCAGCGCGGTTAGCCCCCTCGCCTTTCGCTGACATTGCCTGCTGTGCACTGATACCCGCATACATGGGAGCAGTGGTGTCTTTAGCATTAATTGTGGTAGCCATCGACATGGCCGTATAGGCGCCATCGTAATTCTTGGCCTGGTACCGTCGAATACCCTGGTTCATCATCGCCGAATACAGCATCTGACCCGATAACGCATCGTTAATCTCTTTGGTCATCTTCCCATTTGGCTCGACCTCAAGCGCTTTCTTATACGAATCGTAGGCTACCATGGCTGCATTTGAATCAAGTGCCGACGCCTTGGCATCATTCGCAATGGCTTCATAGATCTGAGCCCGGCTAACCCATGTCTTAGCTTTCGTAGTCAGCTTTGGGTCAGTAACGTTTTGGTCGATTTCCGTTTTAGCTTTATCCAGGGCACCCTGCTCTTTGAATAAAAGGGCTTTATTCTGGGCCATTGCTGACACCGATAAAAGCGTCGCGGCCGATACGGCCATCATGGTTTTCATGGAATGTGTCATGGAATGTGCCATCGTTTGATGTGCCATGTAGTCTGTTACTATGTTTTGTTCAACAATAGGGCGAAAATACACATTTCACCCGGCATTTTGACAGAAAAAAGAGCCTTCGGTTTAAACCGAAGGCTCAGAATACTACTCGTTTTACCGCCTGTTTACCAAATTACTCAGCTACGTCTGGCGTTGGCTCGTCCGTTACAGGCATTTCCGCCAGTTCGTCGGCGGCCTCTACCTCGTCGCGCAACACAGTCATTACCGACGAGATAGCGTCTCCTTCCCGCAGCTTGATGATGCGTACGCCCTGCGTATTACGGCCAATTACGTTGATGGCATGGACTGGTGTACGCAGTAAGATACCCGATCGGTTAATGACCATCAGATCATCTTCATCCGACGCCTGGAGGATACCGACCAGGGCGCCTACTTTGTCCGTGATTTTCAACGTACCGACGCCTTTCGCGCCCCGGTTCGTGACCCGATATTCGTCGATTGGTGAACGTTTCCCATACCCGTTTTCCGAGATAACCAGCAACTGAGCGTCCGGACGCCCGATACAGACCATCCCAATCACCCGATCATCTTCTGCCTCGTCATCCAGCGTAATCCCTTTTACACCAGCCGCTGTACGACCCATAGGACGAACCCGTGTTTCATGGAAGCGAACGGCTTTACCCGCACGCGACGCAATAACCAGGTCATTATCTCCATTCGTCATTACGACATCGAGCAGGCGATCACTTTCATCGATCGTAATGGCGATAATCCCGGTCCGGCGAACGTTTGAATAGGCTTCCAATAAGGTCTTCTTAATGGTCCCCTGCTCGGTACACATGACAATGAAGTTATTCTTGATGTAATCGGGATCATCAAGGTTCTTGACATTAATGACCGCCCGTACTTTATCATCACTATCGATCTGAATGTAGTTCGGCAGCGGTTTGCCCTTTGCATCCCGGGCACCTTCCTGAATCTTGTACACTGGTAGCCAATACATGCGCCCTTTCTGGGTGAAGATCAGCAACGTATTATGCATGGTGGCCGAATACAGGTGTTCGGTAAAATCACCATCTTTCGAAGAGGCTCCCTTCGAGCCTTTTGTGCCCCTCCCCTGCTGGCGGTACTCAGTCAGTGGTGTCCGTTTGATATACCCTTCGTGCGAGATAGTGATGATCATTTCCTCATCATCGATCAACGACAGATCGTCCAGATCTCCATCACCCAGCGCATTAATCTGAGTACGTCTTGGATCACCATAACGGGCCCGTAAATCAGCCAGCTCATCTTTGATAATCTGACGTTTGCGCTCTTCCCGGGCAAGTATGTCGTTGTAGTCGGCAATGGCGGCCATCAGTTCATCATACTCACCCTGAATTTTAGCGCGCTCCAGGCCGGTTAGCCGTTGCAGACGCATCTCCAGAATAGCCTTAGCCTGAATCTCTGACAGCGAGAATTTCGCGATAAGGCCATTCTTGGCAACTTCAGCATCCTTCGACGAACGAATCAGTTCAATCACCGCATCGATATTATCGAGGGCAATCAGCAGCCCAAGCAATATATGTGCCCGCTTCTCTGCTTCGCGCAATTCGTACTGGGTACGTCGGGTAATGACCTCAAAGCGATGCTCTACATAATAGCGCATCATGTCTTTGAGGTTCAGTATCATGGGGCGACCTTTCACAAGCGCCACATTATTGATACTGAACGAGGACTGCAGGGAGGTATGCTTATAGAGGTTATTCAACACCACGCTGGCATTGGCATCCCGCTTAATGTCGTACACCACCCGCATACCGTCACGGTCCGATTCATCCCGGAAGGCCGAAATACCTTCGATCTTCTTTTCGTTGATCAGATCGGCCGTTTTTTCAAGCATGACCGACTTGTTGATCATGTATGGAATCTCCGTAACGATGATCTGCGTTTTGCCCCGGTTTTCTTCGATGGTGGCATTGGCCCGAATAACGACCCGCCCCCGCCCCGTATGGAACGCGGAATGAACACCACTCATGCCGAAAATAGTACCTCCTGTTGGAAAATCGGGAGCAACCACAAACTTGATCAGTTCGTCGATCGTAATATCTGGATTATCCAGAAAAGCCGTGATCCCATCGACAATCTCGGTAAGGTTATGCGGCGCCATGTTGGTAGCCATACCCACCGCAATACCTGAAGACCCATTGAGCAGCAGGTTGGGCAGTTTAGCCGGCATTACGGTTGGCTCTTCGAGTGAATCGTCGAAGTTGGGCTGGAAATCAACCGTTTCTTTGTAGATATCGCCTAGCATTTCGTCGGCAATCCGCTTCAAGCGAGCCTCGGTATAACGCATAGCGGCCGGTGAGTCGCCATCGACTGACCCGAAGTTACCCTGGCCGTCGACCATCGGGTAACGCAGCGACCAATCCTGTGCCATACGTACCATGGTGTCGTACACGGATGCATCGCCATGCGGGTGGTATTTACCCAGCACTTCACCAACGATACGGGCTGATTTCTTATGTGGCTTGTTATAGTTTACGCCCAGTTCGGCCATACCGAACAATACACGGCGGTGAACGGGCTTGAGGCCATCACGCACATCGGGCAAGGCCCGGGAGATGATAACCGACATCGAATAATCGATGTATGCGCCACGCATTTCGTCCTCAATATTAATGGGGACAATGTTGCGGGGATTCTCCATTTCGGGAGTCTGTTCTGCCATAAACGGAAGGGGGGAATTTCGCGAAAATTTGCAATTTTTGCCCAACCGTTCCACACGGAAGGACTATATACAAATATACAAATTTCCTGGCAGAATAGAAAATAAAGCCGCAAATGCCCATTAATACGGCGTATGTAAGCAAATTTGTGGCCGGCTGAGCCAGCTACGTTTCCGACCGTGGAACACCCTTATATTCTTACCGAAATACAATTATCCGCCATCTAAAACAGTCCTTTCAACAGGCTGCTGAACGACTGCCTGCTTTCCAGCTGGTTAGCTCCGAAAAGCGCTGCTAGGCTTTCAGCCGTGGATCAAAAGCGAAGGCCTCTGTACGCACTAAATCGATCTGTGAAAACAAGGGGTGGGCAGGATTAATCAAGTAGTTCCACTCCTGAGGAACAATCGCCGAGGGGACACACAAGACCGGCGAACGCCCGCGGCTCAACCAGGCTTCTCCCCTACGCTGGCACTCATCATAATTTTGATAATCGGCCCAGTCGGTCGGCAACTCAACCAGGGTAATGGTATCAACAGGCAGCGTGTCAGGTACGTTGATCACCATTACCCTGAACAACTCCTGCAACCCTTCGCCGCTCCGATGAACTACGTTCTCCAGGCACGCCAGCGGCCGACTCCCTGCGGTATAGATCACGAAACGTCCCCGGGTGTTCCAGCGGGCTGCTCCGCCAGAAGCCACCAACTGGTTCGTATAAATGGCGCGGGTAATGCGATACACTTCCACAAGCAGTTGCTAGGCCAGATCACCGTAGTCGATACGGACGAGTTCATCCATAATCAGGTCTATCCCCCCGGAGGTATGCAACAGGTTGAATGGAATTTGTCCGCCCAGGCCAAAAGCGGGTTTATCCATCCACCGTCTGAAGGCCTCGGCCGAGCCAAAGACATCGGTACCCCGGCTAAACAACGCCTGAATTTTTAGCACCTTCTCGCTATCCTGTGGATTGAGGTTGCGCTGCTCCCGCTCATAGCGCTGGAATGTTTTTAGGGATGTGTCGAATACTTCGGCTACCTGCTCGCGACGATAGCCCGTTTTGTCGGCCATTTCGAAGAACAGCAGCGCGGGTACCCCCCGCAAGGCCGCCAATACCAGTCTGTTTCGATCCTGAACTACCATATAACTAGTCGGTTATAGCCTGCAAAGATAGACATTTGTCTGATGAACACAGAATTTTGTCTGACTGTTCAGGTACGTTGATAACCGGCCAACAAAAAAGTGTTGGGTCAGGTGGTAAGCCATACCTTTTCTAGGCGGATTGGCAACACACCGGCAAGAGTGCTACCGGTGGGGCTATCGATGAAGTAGGGAGCCGGGAGAAATAGCGACTCCCCCGGCTTTTAAAACAACGATCAGGCAACCAGTTCCAGCAGGTGATCCTGTTGAAGCACAGCCTTCATGCGGTCGCCCAGATCATCAGATGCTTTCATAAGCGGAAGGCGAACATCAGAACCGATCAGGCCACAGAGTTCCAGAATTTTTTTCACGCCCACGGGATTGCCCTCTTCATACAACAGTGGATCGATACGGAGGAAATGGCCTAATTCACGGCTCGCCGTGCGGAAGTCTCCCTGAAGCGCAGCATCGATAAGTCCGCAGAAACGAGCGGGAAACGCGTTGGCAATCACCGACATAACCCCTACCCCACCAATGCTGATGATGGGCACGCCCTGTACGTCATCGCCAGAGATCAACAGGAAATCCTCCGGTTTATCGCGCGCAATTTCCAGGCACTGCTCAATGACGCACGATGCTTCTTTCACGCCAATGATATTGGGGTGTTGAGCCAGTTCGATAATCGTTTCCGCCGACATATTGATGCCCGTCCGGAACGGAATATTATAGAGGATGACGGGTACAGGGCTGGCATCGGCTACGCGGGTGAAGTGCTCGATTACGCCCCGTTTGCCTGGTTTATTGTAGTACGGGCAAACAGACAGAATCGCAGCAACACCGTCGAAGTCGATATCTTTCATGCCGGCTACAACATCGGCCGTCACGTTGCCACCAACGCCAAAGACGATGGGCAGCTTCCGGGGATTGTTCTCCTTGAGGTATTGAAGCAACTGCTTTTTTTCAGCTTTCGTCACCGTCGGCGACTCACCTGTAGTGCCCTGAAGCACAAAATACCGCACGCCTCCGTCTGAGACATGATTGATAATTCGGCCAAATCCGTCGAAGTCGATGGAATGGTCCGCATTGAAAGGTGTTACGATGGCAACACCCACACCGTGAAACTGTGTGTGCATGAGCAGGTAAAGGTCATATTGGCCTCTACAAAGGTACGAGTTAAGTTTCAGGTTTCAGGCGTCGCGTGTCAAGTCGCCGGCAACTTGACACTTAACCCAGCATGGCCAAAAATTCATCTTCGCTAATCTGAGGAACATTCAACTGTTGGGCTTTCTGTACTTTGGATGGCCCGGCATTGTCGCCAACGATCAGGTAATTCAGTTTTTTAGACACGCCACTCAACAAACGCCCCCCATTAGCCGCAATACGCTCTTCAAGTGACTCACGACTGAAATGAGCAAACGTACCGGTGTAGAGGAACGTCTTGCCGGCCAGCGCCTCACTTTCCTGAGCCACTTCTTTCTTCTCGGAGACAAAGGTTATCCCAGCCGCGCGTAACCGCTCAATGTATACCTTGTTTTCATCGTCCTGAAACCAGCGGTAAACACTCTCGGCAATGCGCGGGCCAACATCAGGCACCCCGGAAAGGGTGTCGAGCGGAGCGGCCATCAGCGCATCAATCGAGCCAAAATAATCGACGAGCCGGTCGGCGGTAGTGCTGCCGACGTACCTGATCCCCAACGCAAACAACACATTGGCGAAAGACTGCAACTTCGACCGTTCAATGGCCGAGAGAATATTATCAACCGTTTTCTGGCCAAACTTGACCGTGCGCGCTTTTCCCGGCTCTTCCGTCGGCTGCAGGCCAGTCCCCTCGTCGCGCACCATCGGGGCCGCTGGGTACGTCTTCTGAAGACCCAGCAATTTTTCGGTGGTCAGCTCATATAAGTCAGCCGGGCTTTCCACCAATCCGCGATCGATGAGCAGTTCGATCTTCCCCTCGCCAAGACTTTCAATGTTCATAGCCCTCCGCTGAATGAAATGCTCGAACCGGGCTTGCCGCTGAGGCGGGCAATGCTTGTCATTGGTGCAGTAGAAATGCGCTTCATTCTCGCGCCGTATCAGCGTGGTCCCACAGGCTGGGCAATGGGTGGGATATAGGATCGGTTGCGCCGAGTCAGGTCGTTTGCTCAGGTCTGCGCCCGTCACTTTCGGAATAATCTCCCCTCCTTTCTCGACGAAAACGGTGTCGCCCAATCGGATACCAAGCCGGGCAATTTCATTGGCGTTATGCAACGAAGCCCGTTTCACTACGGTTCCAGCCAGCAAGACCGGCGACAGGTGCGCCACCGGGGTAACCGCCCCCGTGCGCCCCACCTGATAGCTCACCCGGTGGAGGGTGGTGGCTGCCGCCACGGTCTTGTATTTATACGCAATCGCCCAGCGCGGACTTTTCGCCGTGTAGCCAAGTTCCCGCTGCTGATCGTAGCGATTCACCTTGATCACAATCCCATCGGTATTGAGCGGCAGCGTAAAGCGTTCGGTTTCCCACTTGGCAATGTAGGCCATAACCGCCTCCAGATCAGCGCATTTCTCCCAGGTGGGCGATACGTTGAACCCCCAGGTAGCCAGGGTTTGCAGGCTCTCTTCGTGCGTGGCAAAAATGGCTTCGTCAGAGAGAAACGAATAGATATAGCAGTCTAACCGTCGTTTAGCTACGGCCCCCGAATCCTGTTGCTTGAACGTACCGGAGGCTGCATTGCGCGGATTGGCCAATAGGGGCTCACCAATATCGTCACGCTCTTTGTTGATCCGCTCAAATTCGGCCAGCGGCAAAAAACCTTCGCCACGTACCTCAAACAAGGCGGGCGCCTCATCAGCCGTTATGCGGAGCGGCATCGTCCGAATGGTACGGATATTGTTGGTAATATCATCGCCACGAACCCCGTCGCCACGAGTAGCTCCTTGCACAAGCAGGCCTTGCTCGTACGTCATACTCAGGGCCACACCGTCAAATTTTTGTTCGCATATATAGTCGAATGCCTCCCCATTGAGCCCTTTACGAACCCGTGCGTCGAACTCAGCCAGATCACTTTCAGAGTAGGTATTTCCGAGCGAGAGCATTGGAAAACGATGATAAACCGTCGAGAAACCATTGCTGATCGTGCCGCCAACGCGCAGGGTAGGCGAATCTGGCTGAACGAAAGCTGGGTGGAGCTGTTCCAGCGCCTGGAGTTCGGCCAGCAGCTTATCAAACGTAAAGTCATCAACAACAGACTGGCTGTGTTGATAATACTGGTCGTTGTAGTAATTGAGCAGCTTGGTCAGCTCCTGAATACGGTCTTGTGGAGACATGGATAAAGAGGCAATAGCGGTACGCGCGGTGCCGTTTTGAATTCGGTTACGAAGATGGCCGGGTTTCGGCATTCAGGCAAAAAAACTTAGTTTTACAGACTTAGCTTTACAGTCCGCAAGCGTATTTGTCATAAACACGCCTGCTCACGAGTTCATGAAGACCAATTTACTACTGGCTCCGTCGATACTGGCCGCCGATTTTGCCAATTTACAACGCGATGTCGAACTGATTAATCGCAGTGAAGCCGACTGGTTCCATATCGATATAATGGATGGCCTCTTTGTTCCCAATATTTCGTTTGGCTTTCCCGTGATGGAAGCCGTCCACCGCCACGCCACAAAACCGCTCGACGTTCACCTGATGATCGTCCAGCCCGAACGCTACATCGACGCCTTTGCCAAAGCCGGCGCCGCCGCGATTACCGTCCACTACGAAGCCTGTACCCATTTGCACCGGACCCTCTCCCAGATTCGGGAGGCCGGATGCCGGGCGGGTGTAGCGCTGAATATGCAAACGCCCGTTGACGCACTTGCCGACCTGACCGATGCGTTTGATCAGGTGCTGATCATGACCATTAATCCGGGTTTCGGTGGCCAAAAACTGTTACCACTGTCTATTCCCAAGATTCAAAAAATGCGGCGATTGCTACTGGAAGCAGGCAGCCCGGCCCTGATCGGTGTCGATGGTGGTATCGACCTGCACACCGTTGGCTCAGTCGTGACGGCCGGTGCCCACTATGCCGTGGCAGGGACAGCCGTTTTTGGCGCAACCGATCCGCTGGCCGCCATGAAGCAATTAAAATCTCAACCGACAACCGCCCTTGCCTAATCGCTTTTGTAGCAGTAGGATTTCCCAGTTGAGTCTGGGCTCACCGTACCGAAACTGACACCAATGACACGTACTTTTATTTTTACGGCTCTTTTCGCTCTGACGTTGATCGTTGGCGGGTGCAGAACCGGATCCGAGCAAACAGCCGATCAGACCAGTACCTTGTCGGGGACTGCCACAACCAGCCCAGACACTACTGTTCAAATCGCCCCTGCCATTCCCGCTCCTGAGTGGGCTAAAAACGCGACCATTTATGAAGTGAACGTGCGGCAGTTTTCGGCCAAAGGCGATTTGGTCAGCGTGGAAAATCAACTACCCCGCCTCAAGGAATTGGGCGTTGACATTGTCTGGCTGATGCCTATTTACCCGATCGGTGTGGAGAAGAAGAAAGGTACCCTCGGAAGCCCTTATTCAGTAGCTGACTATAAAACGATCAATCCTGCACTGGGTACGTTCGATGACCTGAAACACTTGGTGCAGCGCGCTCACGATCTGGGGATGCGCGTTCTTCTCGACTACGTACCCAATCACACGGCCTGGGATCATCCCTGGGTGAAGCAACATCCGGACTGGTATACACAGGTGAATGGAAAAATGACGTCGCCCCTCGACGAAAACGGGAAACCTACCGGTTGGGATGATGTGGTCGATTTAAACTATAACAACCCTGATCTGCGGGCGGCGATGGTCGATGCCATGACGTTCTGGGTACGTGAGGCCGATATTGATGGCTACCGGATGGATGTGGCCGGGTTTGTGCCGAACGATTTCTGGCAGGAAGTCCGGCCAGCGCTGGACAAGATCAAGCCTGTCTTTATGCTGGCCGAATGGGAGGCTGAGCCAAACCACTTCCGCTCCTGCTTCAATATGAATTACGGCTGGGCCATGCACACGCTGCTGAAAAAGATTGCCAAAGGATCCGCCAAGGCTACCGCTATTGACTCCCTGCTGGCCTCACGCAAGAAACTGTACCCTCACTGGGCTTATCAGATGCAGTTTACGCAAAATCACGACGAAAACTCCTGGAACGGTACACTGACTGAATCGTTTGGCGCAGGCAGCAAGGCTTTTGTTGTATTGACCAGCACCTTTAACGGTATGCCACTGGTCTATAACGGCATGGAATCGGGGCTCAACCGGCGCCTGTCTTTCTTTGACAAGGACCCGATCGAGTGGGGCACCTATACCGACGCAACCTTTTACAAATCGTTATTAACGCTGAAACATCGTAACCGGGCGTTATGGAACGGCGAGGAAGGCGGTGACCTGGTAAAGATCCCGACTGGCCATGACGACCAGGTTTATGCCTTTTTCCGGCAGCGCGATACCGATCGCATTGCCGTGGTTATTAATTTGAGTAACCAATTACAGACCATTCGACTGGGCAGCGATGGCTATGCCGGTTTATATACGGATGTATTCGAGCACAAGCCGATGGAATTAAAGGCCGGGATGACCATGACGCTCAAACCCTGGGAATATCACGTTATGACTAATTAATCTACTCTTTATCAACTATATGCGTTCTGATCAGCCTCATTCTTTTCGCACAGTACGGGTAAGCTGTCACTGGCTGTGTCTGCTCTGGCTGCTTGCTCCGGTTATGGGAATGAGCCAGACGATCCAGTGGGCCGACAAGGTAATAAGCGTTTCGTCTGAAGGCCGGGGGGAAGGCGGCGGTAAACAGCAGAAGGCCTCGCAGGCCTTGGGGCCACCCAGCGTGCTTCAACTGGTAAAAAGTACACCCTGTGCCTGGACACCCGCTAACATAGACGGCAACACAGAAGAATACATTCAGGTGGCCATGCAGCGCCCGCAGCCAATCAGGCAGGTACTGGTGGCCGAGTCAGGTACGCCGGGGGCTGTCGTACAGGTCATTGTTTACGACACGAAGAATCAGGCGCATATCATTTTTTCGGAAAAACAGGCAGCGCAACGGGCCAATGACAAGGCAATTGACCCGATGCTTCGGATCATTCTCCAGGATAGTTCATTGGTGGGTCAACAGGTGAAGGTGATTATCAACCCGAGTCGCACGAAAGGGGTCAATCAGATCGACGCCATTGGCATCACCTCTGCCGAAAAACCCGTCGTGGTCAGCGTCAGCGTAGCCCCGAATACACCCAAAACGCTCGAGAAAGAAAACCTGGGCCCCAACATCAATTCAACAGGCCAGGAAGTAGCCCCCGTCATCTCGCCCGACGGCCGGACGTTGTATCTGACACGGGTGAACAAAGGCAATATCGGCAACCCGAAAACGCAGGACGTCTGGTATGCTACCCTCAACGCGGACCGAAGCTGGGGTGAAGCGAAAAATATCGGTCCCCCTATCAACAATGCGGACAACAATGCCATCAGTGGTATTTCGCCCGACGGTAAAACGATCTACCTCCTCAATGTGTATAAGCCAGATGGTAGTTTGAATTTCGGGGTCTCCAAATCAACGTTCTCGAAAGGCGGCTGGTCGTTTCCCCGCGAATGTAAAATCACAAACAATTACACGCGCCAAACGGCCGAATCAGGTGCCCAGGAGGTAAAAGCTCCTCAGATGGAGATCACCGTCTCGCCCGATGGGCTGACGATGCTCCTGGCCCTCCAACGCAATGAAACCGAAGGAGACCGCGACCTGTATGTCTCGTTCCGGCAGCCCGACCTCACCTGGAGTGAACCAAAATCACTGGGAACGGTGGTTAACACGGCCGCCGAAGAGAGTGCCCCGTTCCTGGCTGTCGACAACCGAACGCTTTACTTCACGTCGGAAGGACATCCCGGCTTTGGACAGGGTGACATTTTTGTGACCCATCGGCTGGATGATAGCTGGACGAACTGGTCAACCCCGGAAAATCTGGGGCCCGCCGTGAATACGGATAAATGGGATGGTTATTTCACGATTCCCGCTTCGGGTGAGTATGCCTATTTAAGTTCACGGGCCAGCTCAATGGGTGAAGATGATATCTTCCGTCTGAAACTGTACCCCGCTATTCGCCCGGAGCCAGTGGCGATCGTGTCGGGGCAGGTGCTCGACGCCATCAGCAAAAAGCCAGTACCGACCGAAGTGGTGTCGGGCTTACTCGAGAATGACAAGGAATTCAGCAAAGTAGAGTATGACCCGGAAACCGGCGAATACAAAATGGTGCTCCCTACCCAGAAGTCCTATAAACTGTCGGCCCGCAAAGATGGCTACTTCCCCATGACAGAAACGCTGGACCTGAGCCGTGACAAGCGATTCCGCGATATCCGCCGAAACCTGTATGTGATGCCCATTCAGCCAGGTGCCAAGGTCGTGCTGCGTGGCGTGCTTTTCCAGCAGAGCGAAGCCGAACTGCTCCCCGGTTCTGAGGCCGAACTGGATCAACTCACGAGCTTACTGGCGCAATACCCGTCTATGACTATCCTGGTAGAAGGACATACTGATAATCAGGGTGAGTGGAACCTGAATATGAAACTGGCTGAAGATCGGGTACAGCGTGTCAAACAGTATTTGATGGGGAAAGGCGTAACAGAAGCCCGCATTCAAACCAAGGCCTGGGGGCCCAGCAAACCCATCGCCAGCAACGAATCGGAAGAAAAACGGCGGCTCAACCGGCGGGTAGAATTCACTATTCTGACTTTGTAAGTTAGCGGGGGCTTGGCTTACTTTGCAACCACCCCCGTTTGCCTTCGGGCTACTTTTGCACATGACGTTTCGCCAACCCGGCTCCACTACCTCTTCCAGGTTTACCCTGCTCCTTCTTTCGCTGATACTGCTGGTTGCGTTCGGGCTACGTATCTATCAACTCGATGCGCACGGCATTTTTCTGGATGAGAAATTTACGCTGGTCTGTACGCAGGGCGTTGTTCAGGAAGGGTCGAATCAGAAAGACGTCTTTTTCACCCCCGGCAAAACGTACTTCACCCCGGCCGAATTCTGGAAGCCCAAAACCTGGGCGGACTACAACGAAGCCATCAGCCGAAGCGACATCAGCAATAGTCCCGCTTATACCGGACTACTCGCACTCTGGATCGATCTTTTTGGCATCAGTGATTACTCAACCCGGTTCCTGTCGGTCCTCTTCAGCATGGGCGTGCTGGTACTCACCTACCTGCTGGCCCTCCGGTACACGAATTCTGAACGTGTGGGCCTGTTCAGCGCGGCGCTGGCCGCCACCGAACCTTTCTTTGTTGCCTACGCGCACGTAGCTCGCAGCTACAGCATGACCATCTTCGTGTCGCTGCTATCCACGTACCTGTTTCTGCTGATCATCGAGCAGCGTAACAAGGGTAAACATTCCTGGGGCTTATATATCAGCTATGGCCTTACCTACGCCCTGACCATTTTGGGGCATAGCCTGGGCGCAATGGTGTTTGTGGCGCATGGCGTATACCTCCTGCTGTACATCCGCGATAGCAAGACGTACCTGGCGCTGGGGACAACCTGGCTGATCGCTACCCTTGTGTTGCTGGCGCCCTGGTTTACCCTTGGTGGGGGTAAGTACATCTTCATGACCATGGCCTATCAGGCTGATTTCTATCGGAATCTGGCCTATACCAACCCGACCAGCAATGGCTTTGGGTATATATTACCGGGTACGATTCCCAACATCCTGAAAATGGCGCTCCCCGTTTTTGCCGACCTTTTCTGGTTGACAAACGGCTTAACGATCGACGCGCTGGGCAGGCGAAACACTCTGATCGGGCTTTTTGTGGGGCTAATCGCGCTAGCCGTTGTCTGGCGCTATCGTCGCGCAGTACTCGTTCCCAGTTGGGTATCAGCCCTCGTTCCTGCCCTGCTGGGTAGCGTGCTCTTGGTGGTTACCATAAAAACAGGCCAGCAGCTTGTTCTGGCGTCCGTTCCGTTATTTGGGTACGTTCTCTACCAGGCAATCCGGCAATATACCCAATCCTACCAACGGCAATTCACGGTGTTGTTGATCATGCTGTTGATCACACCAACGTTGTTTCTGTTGGTGATGGCTTTCAAAAACGATCATACCTACGGCATCACGCAACGCTATACCAGTTTCTCGTTTCCCTATGCGCTCATCCTGCTCGGCATGATGCTGGATCAGCTGGTGCGTTCTCCCCGTTTTCTGCAGTGGACGCTCGGGGCCGTGGCGCTGGTGCAGGGATACTACATTTTAGCGCTTGACAAACGAATTCTGGACGATAGAGCCCCCAAATACACGCAGTTCGGTACCCCCCGTATCAAAAATCCGTACATGACCGCTGCCGAATCGATTCGTAAGCAGTACACGGTTGGCGATACGGTGCTCTATCCAGCCATGCGTATGCGTCCGGCCGATGAGATCGAAAAAACATACTGGCCATTCTCGATCAAAGACGCGCAGCTGACCAACCTGTATTTACCTAAAGAGGCCACCTATTTTCAGCGAATGGACACTACGCAGTCTGATCGGATTTGGCTGATAAAAGGAAAAACCGGCAACCGGGTGCTTATCTTTGACTTCAAAGGGCAGACCTTCCGTTATTAAAGGTCCTTTATCGACAGCTATGTCAGTTGCTCAGCCGCATCAGCCAGTACCACCTGCCGCCTCCAAGTCCAGCGAACAGCATAGCTATTTGTGGCGATTAAGCTGGCTGTATGCGCTCGTCTTTACTGCTTTACCCATCCTGGTCGTGGGTTGGGCCTGGTCAAAGGCAGCCGTGAACGTACCCAAATGGGATGATCATGCCCTTAAGGAATTTCTCCTGGCGCTCGAGCAGCAAACCTCGCCGCTTGGGTGGTTTCGGCAGGTGATCAAACAACATAATGAACACCGGATCGCCTATGACCGGCTGCTTACCTGGGCTGATTACACCTTCTTCGGCAAGCTGAGCTTCAAAAGGTTAATGGTCTATGGTGACCTGAGTCTGCTGGCACTGGTTGCCTTGTTCGGTTGGTTTACCAGCCGGTATACCAAACACTGGCTGTTGTTTTTACCGCCCGTAGCCCTGTTCATCATTAGTCTGGCGCAATGGGAAAATCTGTACTGGGCCCTGTCATCGATCCAGAATTTCTCGATCGTCGGCTGGTCATTAGCCTGTCTGTTGGTGCTCTCACACCAGTCTCGCATTGGTTGGGCCATTGGGCTGGCTATCATTGCTACGCTGGTGAGTGGCAATGGTTTTCTGGTCTGGCCAATCGGTTTTTTCCTACTGGTTGCCCAACGCCGCTTTCAAGCGTTGATCCCCTGGGGGATTGCTGCCATCCTACTCATCGCGGTGTATTTCGGGGATTACGTGCAGCCAACAACGCACCCGCCAACCAGAGGTAGCGCAGCAGAACTAGCAGGCGGCTGTTTAGCCTTCATCGGCGCCGCTGCTGAAGCCTTACCGATTAGCAAACCCTATTTATTCAGTATGCTGCTTGGTGGCACACTGCTTGTCTTTTGGCTCACCGTGCTGATCCCTTCGCTGACCAGGCTTGGAAAAAAAATAGCCTGGACGCCCCTCGAATCGTTTGGTTTGGGCGCGTTGGCGTTTATCCTTGGCACCGCGATCGTGGTTGTCTGGGGCCGGTATGGCTATGGGCAGGATACACTCCTGACCAGCCGCTACAGAATCTATTCCTTAACACTGTTAGCACTGACATATACCTATTGGCTATCAGCTGCTTACAGTAAACAGGCCGTTTCGTCCGCTAAGGCCTTTTGGGCGGCCGGATGTGGGCTGTTGGTGAGCGGTCTATTGTGGTGGAGCGCCTTCCGGTTCAACACGCATGAGAGCATTTTCCTGCGTCGGATGCTGTTGACCATGCAATACAACTGGACGTATACAGGTAACCGCCCGGAGTCGGCCATCGACGCCACGACCCGTCGGCTGATCGATAATTCGCCTGCTTTTTATGACGCTGCCCTACCCGCTTTTTTCACGGAGAGTTCAGCCCCCCTCTTCCCTATCGACACCTTGTTTAAACGTGACCACGCCTACGTTGTTCGGTTAGGGACTACAGGGCAACCAGCGTCGATGTTGCCAACGTTGGCCAATCCAGACCTGGGCGTGAATGTGCTGCTTCGCTCAACCAAACGCACGTACCTGTATGGAGCCCTCCCCACCCCCCGACGGCACTGGCGGGTATTGGTGAATCGCTTACCCCTGTACACCGCTGACGCGCCGATCGAGCTCGGCATTCCAATCGATGAACTTGAGGTGGGTACGTATAAACTATTCGTTGTGCAGTACACGGCTGAACAGCCTGCCGGTGTGGTCAGACCAACTACTCAATTGCTGACCGTTGCCCCGCACAAGCTTTCCACCGGACCAGTAAAAAACTGGTAGCCCGGCTATCGCTATGACACCATCTATTACCTCAACTACACGCCCGGCGCTGAACCACCTGATCCAATTAGATGGCGTACGCTTTCTGGCTGTGGCGCTTGTCTTATTCGACCACTGGACGGCCGAACAGCTTCCACCAGCATTTACGTTTCCGCTTGGCTCACTGGGCGTCACGATTTT
Source organism: Fibrella arboris (assembly GCF_041321095.1). Taxonomy (NCBI): domain Bacteria; kingdom Pseudomonadati; phylum Bacteroidota; class Cytophagia; order Cytophagales; family Spirosomataceae; genus Fibrella; species Fibrella arboris. Next base: position 174,263 of record NZ_JBGGWE010000002.1, read on the forward strand.
CTTTGTGCTGAGCGGGTTTCTGATCTCCCGGATTCTCTTATCAGGAAAAGACAAACTACCTCTGCCGAAACGCCGGTACCTCGGCGGCTATCTGAAAACGTTTTACATCCGCCGTACCCTGCGCATTTTTCCGATCTATTACTTAACCCTGTTTATCCTGTACCTGCTGAATGAGCCCCCCGTCCGCCGGACAATTGGGTGGCTGGCACTCTATGCCAGTAATATTTATATCGCGCATTATGCCACCTGGATGGGTACGGTCGATCATCTGTGGTCATTGGCCGTTGAAGAGCAGGTCTACCTGATCATGCCAATGCTCCTGTTTCTCCTGCCGCGACACTGGGTCATTCCCACGGCGTTGCTGATGCTGGTTGGTAGCGTGGTGCTCCGGTACGGCCTGCTGGTACACGGCGATCCGTGGTTCATTGGGTACGTTTCGATGCCAACCTGCCTGGATGCCTTCGGGCTGGGCCTGGCCATGGCCTGGTTATGGCTGTATCGGCGGTCCCAGTTCGAAGCCCTGTTTCGTTCTCCGGTTGGTTTGCTGGTAAGCATTCTCGCCTTTGGCGGTGTTGTCTGGCTGTCCAAAAACTACGCGAGTAACCATCCCGATCTCGACCACACCTTCAATGTGTACACGCATGTGTGGGAACGGCTCTCGGCATCGTTCATCGGCTTTTTCCTCATCGGAAAAGCGATTCTGGGCTTCAAGGGCCCAATGAAGGCCCTGCTGATTCACCCCGTCAGTCAGTACTTGGGGCAAATCAGCTACGGGCTGTATTTGTACCACAACTTTATTTATAATGCGTACCATACCCAGCAAACACACGTTGCCCTGCGGACATGGCGAAAGCTGGTTCATTTTTTCCCGGTGCTGGATGCTTCATTTGCCTTTCAGTTCCTTTATTTCCTGGCAATTACCGTTGGTATAGCCACCATTTCGTGGTACCTGATCGAGAAACCAATCAACCGGCTGAAAGACCGATTTGCGTATTAAGGCGGTCCGCTCCCTAACCCGCTGTCCCAGTAGGGCGGGTGGGCCAAACAAATACCTATCTTTGCCTTGTTAATCAGTTAAAGACTAAATACGCTGTCTCCATCATTCAGCTCCTATTGACCAACTAAACTTCATGAGCGTATTGTTATCGATTGTCATGCCGGCCTACAACGAGGAAGCCTGTATTGAAGACGTTGTAAACTTGTGGACAGGCTTGTTAGACCAGCACTTCCCAACGGAGTCCACCCGGCTGATTGTCGTTAATGATGGCTCAAAAGATAAAACCGGTGCGATTCTGGATCGCATCAAACCCAATTTCCCCAAACTGATCGTTGTGCATCAGTCCAACGGTGGGCACGGCAACGCGGTTGTCAACGCGTACCGGCAGGCTGTTGCGGTTGACTCAGAATACGTCTTTCAGACCGACAGCGATGACCAGTTTGTGACCGATGATTTCATGAAGTTATGGAGCAAGCGCTTCGATTCGCCCTTTATTCTGGGCTGCCGCGAAGTTCGGTATGATGCCCCAGCCCGACTGATCATCACTCGGATTCTCCGGCTCAGTATCTTCCTGATTTACGGTACGTATATCAAGGACAGCAACATTCCATTCCGGCTGATCAGAGGTACTTTTCTAAAGCGGCTCCTGGCTCAACTGCCTAGCCCTACTCCTTTCGCGCCGAACATCTTTCTGGCGGTGATGGCCCGAAAAGCCGGTAATAACCTGTTCAATATTCCCATCACGCATAAAGAACGCCTGACAGGCACAGTATCCATTTTGAAATGGAAGCTGCTAAAGGTTTGCCTTCAAAGTTTTAAAGAACTGGCCCAGTTCCGTCTGGAACTGAGTGATAAAGTAGCAGCACTTCGTAAACCTGAATCTGTTTTGCTATAAGTAAGTCAACACAACGACTTTTCCGTTGACGATTCGTTTTATTTATTCTCACAAATGCACACTAAATACGTAATAATCGGTTCAGGACCAACCGGTCTGGGCGCCGCTTACCGACTCAACGAACTGGGCGTCACAGACTTTGTCGTCCTCGAAAAAGAAAATCGCATCGGAGGCTTATCAAAAAGTTTCGTCGACGACAAAGGATTCACCTGGGATGTGGGCGGCCATGTGCAGTTCTCGCACTACAGCTATTTCGACGAGCTCATGCGTAAAGCACTGGGCGAAGATGGCTGGCTTAAACACCAGCGTGAGTCATGGGTCTGGATCGAGAACCGCTTTGTTCCCTACCCGTTTCAGAACAACATCAAGTATCTGACGACCGATACGATGTGGAAATGCCTGGAAGGGATTATTCATGTCTATAAAAATCCAACCAGCCAGAAGCCTAAAAACTTCAGGGAATGGATCCTGCAAACGTTTGGTCCGGGTTTGGCAGAGACATTCATGTTTCCCTACAATTTCAAAGTATGGGCGTACCCAACGGAAGAAATGAATGCCGTTTGGGTAGGTGAACGCGTGGCAGTGACCGATCTCGGCCGCGTAACCAAAAACATCCTTTACGACCAGGACGATTTTTCCTGGGGACCGAACAGTACGTTCCAGTTCCCAAAACATGGCGGAACGGGTGGTATCTGGGAAGCGGTAGGCGATCTGATTGGCCGCGATAAGATCAAACTGAATGCTACGGTTGACAAAGTCGTTGGTCCAGAGAAAAAGATCGTGTTGGCTAGTGGCGAAACCATTACCTATGATCACCTGCTGAGCACCGTCCCCCTCGATATCTTTACACGTAAAGTGGAGGGACTGGATCCACAGATTGTGGAAACAGCACAGGGACTGAAGCACTCCTCGACCAACGTGGTCGGCATTGGCCTGAAAGGTAAACCGAAGAAGAGCCTGGAAACTATGTGCTGGATGTACTTCCCGGAATCGAATAGTCCTTATTATCGGGTGACGGTCTTCTCCAACTATAGTCCTAATAACGTACCCAACGCGGATTCGCCCGACGGCGAGCAGTATTGGTCGCTGATGACCGAAACCAGCGAGTCATCGGCGAAGCCAGTTAACCGGGAAACCCTGATCGAAGACACGATCAAGGCCTTGCTTGAAGACCAGTTGATCGAGTCGGCGGATGATGTCGTTTCTACCTTCCACAAAGCATTTGACTACGGGTATCCGACTCCATCAGTAGAGCGAGACGGTATCTTGAAAGCGGTACTGCCTGCTCTCGAGCCATTCGGCATCAAGTCACGGGGCCGATTTGGTGCCTGGAAATACGAGGTAAGTAATCAGGATCACTCGCTCATGCAGGGGGTTGAATGGGCCAACCGGGTGGTGGCCGACGTACCTGAACTCACATTGTTCTTCCCCGAAACGGCCAACGCCATGTGGGGTAAATAACTGACTTACAGGCGGCTGGTTAACGCCAGCCGCCTTTTTTATTTTATTCGCGCGATGAAACGACCCGTCTGGTGGCTCCTCGGTAGCGCCGTTCTGGCGTTACTTGGCTGGTTTGGTTATCAGTATTGGGCCAGTGCCCAGCAATCTGTGGCCAGGTACGTTCCCGACGATGCGCTGCTCATCCTTGAAAGCCGTGAATTCCAGAGCGGTCTCTCTGCTCACCCGGGCAGTACCCGACAGGGATTATCCATTCGCCAGCTTCCACTCTTCACTGCCGCCATCAAACGGCTGCAACGCGTTGTCGCCAGTGGCCTCGACTCAGGCCGTACAGCCCGGTTACTGGAGCATAAAACGATTCGTTATTCGCTCCACTCCGTCACTCGCGACGTGCTTGATTTTATCGTTTATGTACCGGTAAACGACAACCAACGATTGGTTGATCAGTTACAACAACCTGACCCCAATCGCTTTCGGGTGCTGAGCCGGCAGTATGACGGGCAGACCATCTACAACCTGCGCGATTTGACCAATCAGTCGTATGGATTTTTTCTGCTCCATCATAACTACCTCATTGGTAGCCCATCAGGCGTATTGGCCGAGAATGTAGCGCGGCACCTTCAACACACAGTGCCTGCAGGCGGCCTTACATTTCCCGATTCGCCCGATAACCTGGCTACGCTTTATGTTCGGGCCGAGACCCTGGATCAGCTTGTTTCGGCTAAATCATCGTCAGGATCATTGTTACGGGCTTTTTTGCCGGAGACGATGACTTTGCAGTTCAGACGGTCGGCTTCACCAACGCACTGGCTGGGCTTTGCGTCTGATGCCGTCGGTAACCGCCAGGCCATAGCTGACCTGTTCGTTGGGCAAACACCACATCGCATTCGGAGTGGCACCCTGATTCCCGCCCGTCTGGCAACACTCTACCACGTCGGCTTGTCGGATAGTCCCCGCTTCGGGCAGGCCTTATCACGCTTGATTCGGTCCACCGATAATCAGGGGCTTATCGAACGCATTGATCGGCTCGACGACCTCCTGCCCACTTTTTATGCGAGCCTGGCTGGTGATTTATTGCTGTGTCGTTCTGAAGCGACCAACGAGGCAACGAGCCAGATCGTCCTGCTGGAAGCAACCGATGTGCGTACGCTCAGTCAGGCCCTGCAAAAAATAGCCTACCGGTTAGGGGCAAGCCGATCAGGCGCTCCCCGTGCTTTTCTGGGCCATCAGTTATTACCCTTATCAGTTAGTGAACTCCCTGCCACGTTACTGTCGAGTTTATTTACCGGGTTTTCGCAAACCTGGATCACCCAGCATGGCAGGTACGTTGTGCTGGGCAATTCAGAAGCCGCTTTGCAAACGTACCTGACGCAACTGGCCAACAAGGCGGTGTGGACAAACGATACCCGATTGAGTCAGCTGCTCGATCAAACCCTCCGTCCCGCCCACCTGACTACGTTTACTCAATTGAACCGATCGGGTCTTTCGGTCACGCGGCAATGGCCTGCTGCCTGGCAAACCCTGCTCGGGCCACTTCCTTTCGGGCAGGTGGAGAATCTGGCCTACCAGGCAGCCTACGGCCAGGATCATGTGTTGTCGACGGTTATCCTGGGACGAACTACCCGGCAGGCTGATACAACGGTGCTGAATAAACTGCTGCTTAGAAAGCGTATTCCCTTCAATGCCAGCCTGATAGCCTCACCAGTGGTTGTCGGCCGTCTGGCAGAGCCGTCAGCGCAGATATGGGCCCAAAATTCGGCTCGGCAATTTGTCTTATTGACCACTGCGAAGGATAAGATCGTACAGGATACCACCGATGGGCCCATTCGTAGCAATGTCGTGGGGGTCGACTGGCGAAATAATGGGCGGCTTCAGTACCTCTTCCTGACCGATCGTTCGCTGTACGTCGCTGATCTCGGTAACCGGACGGTACAGCTTCAGCGAATTGCCCGGCCGCCTGGATTAGCCGCTTCGCTGATTACCCGTTTTAGTGGCAGTAGCCAGTTACCCGATGTAGTTGCCCTGATCGCGCATCAGGATGGTTCCATTTACGGACTGGATCGACGACAGCAAAAACTGATTCGGCTCTTTGCCAGTCGAAATAATTCACCGCTTTTACTGCCCTTCCAGGTGATCAATCAGGGGCAGGGGGCAGCTGTTCTGGGCCTGCAAGCCACTAGATGGCTCAATCGCTGGACCGATCAGGGCGGGGCTGCCGGTTTACTTCAATCCCCCCATTTTCCGGTATTGCTTGATCTGCAGGGGGATAGCACCCGGTTTGCCGGGCCAGCCCTGTGGCTACCGGCCGAAAACAGGATTGCCACCATTACGACATCCGGCGAATTACTTTCGCTGGACGCCAATGGGCAGGTAGCCAGGCGTAAGCAGTTGTATCGACCACTGCGCGGTGGGCAATTCCGGTTGTTTCCCGCTACTGAGCAGACTGGGTACGTCCTGCTTCGGTCAACGGATACTGACGTAGCGATCCTGAACGATCAGGGCGTTCGTCAGTTCGAGTTGCGAAACCTTCGACCCGCCGATACCCATTTGCAATACCACCGGCTGGGTAACGGTGTAGACGTGCTTGCCGTAAAATCAGGTAACTTTACTACGCTTTACACCTTGACAGGCCAACGCATTGGTGACCGACCCATTCCCAGTCTGTTTCCGGTCACGCTGCAATACGACGCCCAATTGAATGAATTGTATGTTGTCAGCAGTATCCAAAAAGCCGTACAGTTATTCACTATCCGCCTTCAATGAAGCTGATTAAAATTTTTACCCTACTGGTTGTTTGTACACTCTGGCTGGGCGGCTGCTCACAGACAGTGAGGCATCTACTGTACGAAACAAACATCATTGCCAACGAGTACCGATTCGGTGATTTGTACCGTCTGTCGAATCTTCCTCAATTTAAAGAACCAGCGGTCAACTGTCCGTCGCCTGTAGCCGCGCCTGATTCCTCGCGCACGCATCTGTACATCATTGGGGATAGCTTTACTGAGCCGGAACGATTGAGCAAGCAGGATTTCCCGGTTTCTTATTTGCGCCAGGTGAAATGGGAGTATAAAGACACGATTCAGCTAGACCCATCTGCCAGAAATGTGTTGCTGATCGAATCGGTTGAGCGGCATTTTCGCGAACACGCCAGGAAGCATACTGCCAATCCTATCGATAATCTGGTCATCGTCAGCGACACCAATAGAATGAGCGGTCTGCAACCAGCCAGCGTACCTGTTGGCAAACAGCTCGTTGATCTGGTGCACTCGGCAGGTATCGAAGAACGGCTGGAAACGGTTCTGTTCAGCCAGGCTGTCTTTTTATGGTTCAGGGAGTTGAAGGCCGCATTAACGTGGGCAGTATTCGACCGGGTCAGCCCAAACGTATCGCTCTCGCAAAATAAGGAGCACGTGTTCATTGCACTCGATACTGATTCGACCAAACGGCTTAACGCCGGTACGGCTCCTTTGCCTGACACAGAGGTGACCGATCTGGTTGAAACGATCAATCGGGCAGCCGCGCGCTACCAGGCGGCCGGGTTCGACCAGGTTCTTCTCTCGATTATTCCCAATAAGGCCACCATTCTCGACCCAACCTTAACGCCGTATAATCACCTGATTGAGCGGGTGCAAACTCAACCAACCCTGAACGTACCGGTGGTGGATGTCTATTCGCCCTACCGGCAACAACGGCAACTGGTTTATGCCCGTGGCGATTCTCACTGGAACTGCATGGGCCGCGCCATCTGGCTCAACGAGGTTACCAGGCAGCTCCGTTCAAGATCGGTTACAGCGCGTTAGCCATGTCGGCGAGCACCAGGCCATATTCATGGATCATTGATTCACCTGCCGGGTATCGTTTCACTTTTTTAGCCGCCTCTTTGTAGAGTGAATGGGCCTTGCGGGCATCGTCGACGGATGCAAACAAGGCGGTCCAGCTTGCCGTCGAATCGAATTTAACCGGTACACGAATGCCCCCGCTATAATACCTGATCGGTAAGCTAATAGCCGCTGGTTTAAATCGGTTGAACTGATTGGTATAAATGGTACGGAAGAAGAGCGAATAGAAGTACAGGCTATTCTTCACCCGGTCCCGCAGTTTTTCATCGCTTTCTGACCGGACTGGATGGGTAAATACGTTCTCCGCCAACGCAGTAAAGCGAAGCTGATCGGTACCCAGGTTCAAGCGATAGAGTTTGTATGTCAGCGGCACCTTCGCCTGTCCAACCTGCCGGCTGACAACCAGCGTTAGCGATTGTTTTCCAAGGATGATCCTGTCATACGTTTCCAGACCGAAGGTGAGTGCGGTTTGAACGTACCTACCCTGCTCGAGCGTCCCCTGCCGGATGCGGTGGCAACGGCCATCGGGAGCAAAGAGGTAGAGGCTATAGGCCAGTGAACGCACATAGCTCATCAACGTAGAATCAGACAGGATGTCCAATGTAGGCTGACTGTCCAGCGGCTGCACACTGGTCAGCAGGTACGTACCCGCCTGAATGCCGTCTGACCGGGTAGTTGCGCGGTCAGCACCAGATTGGCAGCCAACGATCAGCCAACAACACAAAGCGCTCATGATCAGCCCCAATCCGATCGAGTACGCCCGAGATGTCGTTATATCCTTATCCTGCATCGTACAAGGTTTGTCAGGCCAGGCTGTTTATGGGCTGCCCGGAAGGTCTTGTTCTGGTAATTGCTAATGGAGTTGGTCACTACTATCGTATACACGAACAGCCCGGGCGGAATATCCTGCCCGGGCTGTTCGTGTATGCCTTCCGCCTGTTAAGTTGTTGCCAGCAAAGACACCGCCTTGGCTTCCAGGAGGCTCTCCCCCATCAGGTAGCTATCGGCGGCACGCGCCGCTTCACGACCCTCCGAAATCGCCCAGACAACCAGCGACTGCCCACGACGCATATCTCCCGCTGCAAATACATTCGGGTTCGAAACCGTCTGGTAATTGTGGGTTTTTACATTCCCCCGCTCGTCGCGTTCCAGGTTCAGATCAGTTAGTAGTCCTTCATGTTGCGGGTGCAGGAAGCCAGCGGCCAGCAACGCTAGTTCACAAGGCACATCACGTTCTGTTCCCGGCTTTTCCACCATTTGCATGCGGCCGTTTTCGTTTTTCCATTCCAGATCAACAAGCCGTAACGCTTTGAGATTGCCCTCTTCATCCCCGATGAATGCCTTTGTGTTGATCGACCAGTGCCGGTCACACCCTTCTTCATGGCTGGTACTCGTACGCAACATCATCGGCCAATGGGGCCAGGGAGTGCTGTCTGCACGTTCTTTCGGCGGCATAGGCATCAGCTCAATCTGTGTCACGCTGGCCGCTCCATGCCGGTTAGACGTACCTACGCAGTCAGACCCGGTATCGCCCCCACCAATCACCACGACGTTTTTGCCAGTGGCCAGTAGCTCACCATTGTAGTAGGGCACCCCCCGGTGATCTATCGTAACCGATCGGCCAGCGACCCGTTTGTTCTGTTGGCTCAGGAATTCCATGGCCGGATAAACACCCTTCAGTTCACGGCCAGCAATTGGCAGATCGCGGGGAACGGTTGAGCCCCCGGTAAGCATCACCAGATCAAAATCGGCCAGTAAATCTTTGGCCTTCAGATCAACGCCCACGTTAATACCCGTTTGGAATATGATTCCCTCCGCTTCCATCACCGCCAGCCGACGATCGATCGTCCACTTCTCCAGCTTGAAATCCGGAATACCGTACCGGAGCAGTCCACCAGCCTGATCGGCCCGCTCGAAGACCGTAACCGTATGACCAGCCTTGTTCAGTTGAGCGGCGGCGGCCAGGCCAGCTGGTCCAGACCCTACAATAGCGACTGTCTTACCTGTACGTTTCAGGGGCGGCAATGGCTTTATGTATCCTTTTGAAAAAGCTACTTCAGCAATCGACTTTTCAACGAACTCAATGGCAACCGGGGGTTTGTTAATGCCCAGTACGCACGCTGATTCGCAGGGGGCCGGACAGATCCGTCCGGTAAACTCCGGAAAGTTGTTTGTCGACGACAGGATTTCCCAGGCATACTCCCAGTTTTGCTCGTAAACGGCATCATTGAACTCAGGGATGATGTTCCCCAGTGGACAGCCGCTATGGCAGAATGGCGTTCCACAGTCCATACAGCGGGCAGCCTGTTTCTGGCTATCTGCTTCCGAAAATGGCTGCTCAATCTCCTTATAGTCGTGTACCCGCGTAGTTACGTCGCGCTTTTTGGGTAATTCACGGGTAAATTCTAAAAATCCGGTAGGTTTTCCCATTTTACAATGAATGAGTGAATGAGTGGCGTTCTGGATGAAGTTACCATCTAACTGGGTCACTACAATGCAAGGTTTTTCGCCACTATGAAAGGTTAGTTCAAGCCGCCAGTTGCAGTTCAGGCACATGAAGAATAGCCATAGCCTGATCTATTTTTTTATTTGGTTCGGTCGAGTGTTTCAACGCAATTGTTTTTCCGACAGCGTTTACAAACTCTACGTCAAAAGCTTGCTGATCGCCATGAATCATTGCTATCGTACCAACATCCCCACGAACTAAGTTCGCACCGGGAAGATCAATCAGCAGCGCTACAAGGTCAGTTTCATCAATTAGTGTCATAATCAGTTCGGATAGGCCGTTACTGTAAGTATCCACCCAGCTTCCGATTAGGTACGTCGGCGAGTACAGCGTTTGGTAGTTTCATCCACTACAACCCCTGCGCCACATCAACGACAATATCCTGATAAACTACACTCTTATCGCGGATCTGATCGCTCAATGCAATACCACGGCTGGCTAGTGCCTGCTTGAAATCGGTCGGAAGCACCTTCACAAATTTCTTGATCTGTGCCTCCCAATCCTGAATGAGCGACAGCGCAACGTTACTGGTGGTGTACTGAAAATGCTTCTCCACATACTGCCGCAGAATACCCTGATCTTCCTCATTCAGTGCATCCAGGCTCACCATTTCTGCATTGACCTTTGGCGCAAAGGTGCCATCGACATCATACACGTAAGCCACACCGCCCGACATACCGGCGGCAAAGTTTTGCCCAGTGCGGCCGAGAATGATGGCCAGCCCCCCCGTCATGTACTCCAGCCCGTGGTCGCCAACGCCTTCAACGACGACTTTCGCGCCTGAGTTACGTACCCCGAACCGCTCACCCGCCATCCCCCGAATGTAGGCCTCTCCGGCTGTAGCTCCGTAGAACGAAACGTTACCGACAATGCTGTTCTCTTCGGGCTTGAACGTAGCGGTACGGTCTGGGTAAACAATCAGCTCTGCCCCACAGAGGCCCTTGCCAAAGTAGTCGTTGGCATCGCCCTCAAGTTCGAGCCGCACGCCGGCTGTGGTGAAGGCCCCAAAACTTTGGCCCGCCGTACCACGCATTTTTACGTGAATGGTATTGGTTGGCAAGCCTGGTCCGCCGTATGCTTTCGAAATTTCATTCGACAGCATCGTACCAATGCTCCGGTTGATGTTCTGCACTGTGTACTCGCCGTATACTGCTTCGGCGTGCTGGAGTGCTGGCTGAGCCAGTTCGATCAACTGGCGATCAAGAATATGATCGATCCCGTGATCCTGATCTTCCTGTTTGTACAAGGCCACATCAAGGCTGGCTGGCTCGCGGAACAGCATTCCCGAGAGGTCCAGCGTTTTGTATTTCCAGTTGGTAATCTCCGGACGCATCTGCAACATCTGTACCTGGCCAATCATCTCGGCAACACTGCGGAAACCGAGTTCGGCCATGATCTCGCGAAGTTCCTGCGCCATAAACGTGAACATATTCACTACATGTTCAGGCTTGCCTGTAAACAAGGCACGGAGTTCTTTATTCTGCGTGGCAACGCCTACCGGACAGGTATTCAGATGGCATTTACGCATCATGATGCACCCCGCAGCGACCAGAGCTGCCGTGGCCACACCAAACTCTTCAGCTCCCAACATAGCCGCCACAGCCAGGTCACGACCCGTTCTGATCTGACCATCGGCCTGAACCGTCACCCGGCCACGCAACTTATTTTTAACTAAGGTCTGGTGCGCCTCCGCCAGGCCAAGCTCCCAGGGCAATCCGGCGTGACGAATGCTCGATAGCGGAGAGGCCCCCGTGCCCCCGTCATGACCCGAGATGAGGATATGATCGGCGTGCGCTTTGGCAACCCCGGCGGCAATGGTCCCCACTCCCGCTTCAGATACCAGTTTAACGCTGATTCTGGCGGCGCGGTTAGCATTTTTCAAATCGAAGATCAGCTGAGCTAAATCTTCAATAGAATAGATATCGTGGTGGGGGGGCGGTGAAATCAGGCCAACTCCCGGCGTACTATGCCGGGTACGTCCTATCCAGTCATCAACCTTATGACCCGGTAGTTGTCCACCTTCGCCTGGCTTTGCCCCCTGCGCCATCTTAATCTGGAGTTCACGCGCATTGCTTAGGTAATGGCTGGTAACGCCGAACCGGCCCGATGCGACCTGCTTGATAGCCGAATTCATGCTATCGCCGTTTGGCATCGGTGCAAATCGCAATTCATCTTCTCCGCCTTCACCCGAATTGCTCTTTCCACCAATTCGGTTCATGGCAATGGCCAATGTGGTGTGGGCTTCCCACGAGATAGACCCAAACGACATGGCCCCTGTGGCAAATCGTTTGAAGATAGCCTCGATCGGCTCCACGTCCTCAATCGGAACAGGCGTGGCTTTCTTAAACGATAACAGGCCACGAAGCGTCAGCGCATTCTTGGTCTGGTCGTCGATCAGCTGACTGTATTTTTTAAACAGCTTGTAGTCATTCTTCTGCGTCGACTGTTGCAGCAGGTGAATGGTATCCGGGTTAAAGATGTGCTTCTCTCCCCGCTGTTTCCACTGATATATTCCCCCTACTTCTAACCTGCGGGCAGACACTGACGGAAGAGGTGGAAAGGCAGTATGATGGCGAACCAGTACCTCACGGGCTATTTCGGCTAGCCCCATGCCACCAATCCGCGATACCGTACCCGTGAAGTAATGATCAACGACCGACTTGTTCAGGCCCAGGCACTCGAAAATCATGGCCCCCTGGTACGACTGAAGCGTTGAGATACCCATCTTCGAGAAGATTTTCAGCAACTCACCGTTCACCGCTTTGATATAATTCTTGTACAGTTTCTCCAGGTCGTAATCCACCTGCAACTGGTTCTTTTCTCGGAGACTGGCGATCGACTCAAACGCCATATAGGGGTTCACCGCCGACGCGCCATAGCCAATCAAGGTGGCCACGTGGTGCGTTTCCCAGACATCCCCCGCCTCGACCAGGATGCCTACTTTACCACGCAGTCCTTCGCGAATCAGGTAGTGGTGCACCGCTGCCGTTGCCAGCAAGGAAGGGATGGGCGCATGGTTTGAGTCGATGGCGCGGTCAGACAGCACCAGGATGGTGTACCCGTCTTCAATGGCATCTTTTGCATAGCGGCAAACCCGGTCAATCGCCCGTTCAAGCGATTCGCCTTTCCCATCCGCCAGGAACAGGGTGTTCACCGTTTTTGCCTGGAAATTTGGCCGGTCAATAAACCGTAGTTTATCAAACTCCTGCGTGGTCAGTACGGGCTGCTCCAGTTCTACCTGACGGCAATGCACAGGCGTTTCCGACAACAGGTTGCTGGTGGCGCCCACAAACGAGATCAGCGACATAATAGCCCGTTCCCGAATCGAATCGATGGGTGGGTTGGTTACCTGGGCGAAGAGTTGCTTGAAGTAGTGGCTTAAATGCTGGCTTTGCTCCGACAACACAGCCAGCGGTACATCGGTCCCCATCGAGCCAAGGGCTTCTTTGCCCGTTTCGACCATCGGGGCCAGGATCATCCGCAGGTCTTCGGTGGTAAAACCAAACGCCTGTTGCAAGCGAAGCAACGACGATTCGTTGTAACGGCTGTAGGTACGTGCCGGGGCCGTGAGGTCTGCGATCTTTATTTTATTCTCATCGAGCCATTGCTGATACGGCTGGGCAGAGCAAATCTCGTTTTTGATTTCTTCGTCGGCAATAATTCGCCCCTGCTCCATATCGACGACGAACATCTTTCCGGGCTGGAGCCGGCCTTTGGATACCACTTTACTCTGGTCGATATCGAGCACCCCCGCCTCAGAGGCCATAATCACCACATCGTCGTCGGTCACCCAGAACCGCGACGGGCGCAGGCCATTCCGGTCAAGTGTAGCGCCAACGATCCGGCCATCGGTGAACGAAATTGAAGCAGGGCCGTCCCAGGGTTCGATTAACGCAGCATGGTATTCATAAAACGCTCTCCGGACGGGGTCCATGTGCGTGTTGCCGTCCCAGGCCTCAGGAATCAGCATCATCATCACGTGCGGTAACGAGCGGCCACTCATGACCAGCAGCTCAATGGCATTATCCAGATTGGCAGAGTCAGACTGCCGATGGTCACAGATGGGTAACAGCATGTCCATCTCTTCTGGCGTAAACAGGCTCGATTCCAGCAGCGATTCGGCCGCTTTCATCCAGTTTACGTTACCTTTCACCGTATTGATCTCGCCATTGTGAGCGATATAACGGAAAGGCTGGGCCAGTTTCCAGGATGGAAAGGTGTTCGTTGAAAAACGGGAGTGAACAACACCAAGTGCCGACACCACATCTTCGTTTTCCAGGTCAGGAAAATAAGGCTCAAGCTGTTCGGTTGTCAGCTGCCCTTTATAGGTAATCGTTCGGCAGGAGAGCGACGAGAAATAAAAGTCACCCACGCCCGATATGCTTTCGTTAATGATGCGGGTGCTGGTGTTCCGAAGCACGTACAACTTACGCTCGAAATCATCTGTGTTCGTGACAATGGCGGGGCGCTTGATAAACACCTGCTCCATCTGCGGTTCGCAGGAACGTGATGTACCGCCCAGCTCACTGTTGTTGACGGGAACAACCCGGTAACAGAGCAGTTCGAGGCCCAGTTTTTTCATTTTCCGGTTCAGAACGGCCCGGCATTCTTCCCGTAGCCATACATCTTTCGGAAAATAAACCATCCCCACCCCATAAGCGCCCGCGGCGGGCAAATGAACGCCGAGTTTCCGGCATTCATCCACAAAAAACTCATGCGGAATCTGGATGAGCAGGCCAGCCCCATCGCCGGAATTTCCTTCGGCACCCACCGCGCCCCGGTGTTCCATCCGGCGCAGCATGAACAGCGCGTCGGATACGATGCGGTGCGATTTACGGCCCTTGATGTGGGCAACAAATCCAATACCACAGTTATCGTGCTCAAATTCGGAACGATATAGACCTGCTTGAGCAGGTTGATCTGTACCCAGGTCGACTTGGTCAGCCATGAACGAGATGTAGGTTAGATGGCCGGTAGCCGAGGAGCCGTGTGCAGGGCTCTGTGGAACCGACGCTGTATTACGGAAACAACGAGCGATTCTGGTTACGAATAAACGTCAGTATGCTGGAGCGTATGTTCGTATTGTCTGTGATGAAAGCCACGCAATATACACGTTGCATTCTTCGGTAAAAAGGCGAACCGGCCAAATTTCGTTCGCTCTGAACGAATTATGATTTAAGTAATAAAACTCCTGAAAAAATGACTATTTTTCAAGGATATAGCGCCTGAGCCACGATATTCGCGATTGAATGGGTGCTCAATTCCTAATACTTCTATTGCACGATACGCAGGCCCGACCGATTAAAATACGGTCGTTCGGTTGGGGTCATAGTTGGTCTGATCGGGCAGATCATTCATCGAAAAGTCGGCGGAAGAGACACTGTCGATGGCAAAACGCAGGATGGTACTTCCCGCCATGATCAGGTCGTCGTGCTCCAGACAGATACAATCGCGGGATGGCTTGTCATCCTTATCGGCGTAGAGTTGCACACTGGTGATCCCGTTTACCGTCTGCCTGGTAATCCGGGTACCATGCACGCTACTGAGGTCAGAGACAATGTACGAGGGTTGCTTGTTGTGCATGCGTGAGTCAATCTGGAAGTGCAGACGGCTCATTTTTTTGTCGTCAGTTTGAATCGGATGATCGCTCAGGTCAAATTCCGATTTTCGACCAAATGTCTGCACCCGCCCTTCGCCGATCATCAGCCGCAGAATGCCACCGTCCATACTTTGCACTTCCAGATAGGCCGTTCGTTTAGCGGACGGCATCGGGTCATCGAGCAGAATAGTAGGCGTGGTTGACGGCGGCAAGGTACCGGTGGCGGCAGTCTCTCCCGCTGCTGGTTGAGGACGCGGTTCGGCAACGCCCAGACAGACCACCGTGCATTTGGGTTGTTTACCAACCAGGCAGTTTACGGAAGCCTTCTGATCGGCCTTCCAGGCAAAATCACTCTCAGTATCGAACTGCTTCAGGCAATCAGGGCAACTGAACTTATAAATGGCCATGGCAGAATAAGGTTATATGGTCCAGATGGCGCCGCAACCGGCCAGGCAATGGCCCTGTTTTTGGTTAACAGACCGTTGCAATAACATCCTGAAACTTGAGTCGCGGGTCAATGGAAAGGGGGTCCCACATTTGGGACAGGCGTATACCTGGGTCATCTGGGCTTCGAGATCGGCTAACTCGCGTTTCTTTCGGGCCGACCGCTCTGCGCCCAGTAACCGACCTAGCGCCATCCCGATCAGGGGCACCCCAACGGTTAGGTCAGATACCTGATCGGCCAGGTTCCGGCTTTCCAACTGCTCTTTCAGCGAAACATAGTCTTCCCAGACACCTTCCAGTTCGGCAAATTCGCGGGTATAGTCATCTGGATTTCGGGAGAACGCTTTTATTAAGCGGCGATAGGTAAGTACCTGATTCCCGACACGTACCTGGTCGTCTGGCTGTAGTCGACGCCTGACAATCCGAAAATCGTTCACGTAGGTACCGTTCGAGCTGTTATTATCCTCCAGCCAATAGCCATCCCCCTCTCGCGACGGCTGCCTGGTGACACGGGCATGTAACTCTGTGACCGACAGTGTAGGCACCACAATATGATTGGCCTTACCGCGCCCGATGGTAATCGACTGTTTTGAAGCGGGTTCCGAATTCATGAAAACGAATCTGCGACTTGTTCGATGGTCTATAGACAATCAGCGGTCAGACGAAACGCCGCCTGACCGCTGAAAAATTACGACAAAAAATGATACCGCGCCGCTATTCACCCAGGTGGTGCGGGTCCATTCCGTCGAAGTTATCGTGCGACGGATCATACTCAAACTGAGCATGATGGTCAATTGAATCAATTGTACTGCCGGCTATACTTCCATGATGTACAGAACTGGCATCGTGTTCAGCCAGCAATGGCTCGGCTGGATGAACGTCAGCAGCTAAGGGCATCGGAGTGACTTCCTGATCGGAAACGGCCGCCAACGGAACAACGGTCATGGCGGGAACTACCGCCGCCACCGGTACAGCTTGTTCGGTCGGGTGATCATCGGCAACGGCTAACTGCGGTTCGGCCGCAGGTACGTGATGCTCATGCGGCTCAACGGATGGATGAACCACCCGCGACGGCATGGCTGGTTCAACGGCCGATGTAGCCTCATTGTCGATCGGTAACGTGGCGATGAAGGCGGCCCTTGCCTCTGGCGTCAGTTTTTCTTCTTCATCCTTGAAGTATGTATTGAACAGACCACCTTCTGGCTTACCGACGTGCCAGTTGAAATGATGCGCAGGCCCCATCTGATGACGGGCCGCGGCAAAAGCTTCATCGAATGTCAGTTCGTCCAGACGGTCGAGCGGCCAGTTCAATTTATCATCGGGGGATTCCACTGGCATGACAACCGGCACAACCGGTACCGACGCCCTGGCGCGCGCGTCGGCAGCCGCTGCTGCGGCAATGTCTGACGCATTGTCATCAATGGGCGCTTCAGTACCGCTCCCATCATCAAGCAAACTCAAGCCATAAGCCGCAGCACCGAGCACAACGGAGCCCCCAACCGCTGCGGCAACGGCTTTCTTGTGATCATTCGGCTCTTCAATGGTGTTGGCATCGGGCGTCACTTCCGGATACTCCTGATAAGCGGGATTATTTTCGTACATGGACAGTTGGCGTTTAGTGGACTCTATCGTGAAAAACGGGTCAGCAGCCGTGAGTAAAAAAACAAGACTCAACAGGCTAATCGACCGATTTACTAACGAGGTCAGAATTGAAAAGATTTGCTACTAATTTAAAAGAATAGATAATACAGGACAATTAAGCGCTTGATTTATTTACTGGTTACCTAATCCAGATAATTACCAGCCTATCGTTGATCGATCGGCAGTTCAGCCTCAACACCAGGCAGGGCGGGGTAATCTGACGCCGACTTTACCTTTGTATTGAAAACCTCTCAACACCATGCGTTGTCTTCGTCCATCAGTCTATTTACTATTGTTTATCTCTTTCGCCGGCTTTGGCCAGTCGGCAAAACCCGCTACGTCGGGCAATCCCCTCTTTCCTGGTTGGTATGCGGATCCAGAGGTAGCCATTTTCAAAAAAGAGTACTGGGTTTACCCTACTTTTTCTGCGCCGTACAACCAACAGGTTTTTCTGGATGCCTTCTCTTCCCCCGACCTGATTACCTGGACAAAGCACCCACGAATTATCGACACAAGCGCGGTCAAATGGGCCAAACGGGCCATGTGGGCTCCATCGGTCATTGAAAAAGGGGGCAACTACTTTCTGTTTTTCGGGGCCAATGACGTTCATGAAGGGGAGATTGGCGGCATTGGTGTAGCCGTCGCGAACAAGCCTGACGGACCCTTTCGCGACTACCTCGGCAAACCCCTGATCGGCACCATCCAGAATGGCGCACAGCCCATAGATCAGTTTGTCTTTCAGGATAAAGACGGGCAGTATTATATGCTCTATGGTGGCTGGCGGCACTGCAATATCGCTAAGCTGACCAACGATTTCAAGGGGTTTACGCCTTTTTCAGACGGTAAAACATTCCGCGAAATAACGCCCAAGGGCTACGTTGAAGGCCCCATGATGTTTATCCGCAATGGGAAATACTACTTCATGTGGTCGGAAGGCGGGTGGACTGGCCCCGACTATTCGGTGGCCTATGCTATTGCCGACTCCCCATTCGGTCCCTTTGAGCGGGCAGGCAAAATTCTTCAGCAAGACCCTAAGGTAGCCACCGGCGCCGGTCACCATTCGATCCTGCGCGTGCCGGGCAAGAACCGGGCTGAGGAAGACTGGTACATCGTGTACCATCGTCGGCCGCTCACCGAAACCGACGGCAACCATCGCGAAACCTGCATCGACAAACTGGAATTTGACGAAAAAGGAGCTATAAAACCGGTCCAGATTACAGTAGAAGGCGTGCACGCTCATCCGCTGAAATAGCTGACCAGCAAGCCCGGGACGTACCTACATCGCTCGACTCATGAAAAAACGAATCACCCTGGCTTGTCTGGTATTCGCCGGCTTCACCCTGTCGCAGTCGGCCAATCCGCCGCACTTTGTCAAGTATTTTGTTGCCGCCGAGAGCTACGAGTCGGCCGGGGTGGCCGACGTAGATGGCAACGGTACGCTGGATATAATCTCGGGCGATTTCTGGTATGAAAATGACGGGACTGCCCGACCTGGCTTTCGCAAACGCCACCTGATTGGCCATCAGAAACGGGAAGATCAGTATTACGATGATTTTTCGACCATTGCCTTTGACGTGAATGCCGATGGTCGACCAGACATAATCACGGGTGGCTGGTGGAGTGGACGATTACGCTGGCTGGAGAACGTACCCAAAGGGGATTGGCCCATCCACGAGATTGCCAATGTCGGCAATGTGGAAACTACCCGCGCCTGGGACGTTGATGGCGATGGCAAACCGGAACTATGCCCGAACAACCCGAATAAACCGCTCGTTTACCTCAGCTACCAGCCCAATCATACGTTTACACCGGTCGCTGTTCATAGCACACAGGGGCATGGTCTTGGTTTCGGGGATATCAATGGCGACGGGCGCGGCGATTTTATTATCAGCGATGGGTGGCTTGAACAGGGGGGCGAAAAGACCCATCCAACCTGGACGCATCACCCTGAGTTCAAGCTAGGTACCGCCAGCGTACCCGTCCTGGTGGTCGATGTAGACGGCGACAAGCTGAACGATTTGATTGTCGGGCAGGGGCACGGCTATGGGCTTCACTGGTACAGGCAGGTACGGGCTGCCGGGGAACGTACCCAGCGCGCCTCTTCGTGGGAAAAACACAGTATCGACGAAGAGAACTCGCAGTACCACGTCATGGAGTGGGTCGATATCACCGGCGATGGCAAACCTGAACTTGTAACCGGCAAACGGTTCCGCGCTCATAACGACAACGACCCTGGTTCAAATGACCCGGTCGGCCTCTACTATTTCACGGTGGATAAAGGGGTGTTTAAAAAGAACGTGATCAGCTATGGACCAGCCGGTGAAGGCAAAGGAACCGGCATTCAGTTTGCTACGGCTGACCTCCGGCGCTCCGGTCGAACCGATATTGTGGTGGCGGGAAAAGACGGATTGTACGTCTTCTTTACGGAGAAGTAGGGAGTACCTGACCGCCAGAACGAAAGGCGGACAATAACCAGACAAAAAGCGCCACGGAGAGCACTGAGGAAAGAGGTTGAACTCTTGCAACTCAGTATTCTCCGTGGCGCTATATTAGCCCTTTTAACGAGGAGACGCCTAAACCAGTTCTTCAACCCGGCGTTCGTGGCCAGTCTCGAATTCAGCCGTTGCCTTTACCGGACGCATCTTGATGATTTTCAACCCCGACAGCACTTTGATCATTGGGTACGTTGGGTCGAATTCAAACCATTTGGCGCCGAAGTTGGCTGCGTTAGGCCGTTTGTGGTGGTTATTCTGGAACAGTTCGCCCATCATGACCACATCTAAAATCAGTGAGTTTTTCGACTTGTCGTGGTTATCAAAGTTCGAGTATCCGTACTTGTGACCGCTCCAGTTGATGATGGCGCCATGTACTGGTCCCATTACAAAGTGAACGGGTAACAGGAAGAAAAACGCCCAGTGCATATCCAGGTAAATAAACGCGAAGATGTAGAACAGGCTGTAGGCAACACCCCAGCCAAGACGAGACACCCACGAATCGCCCAGCTTTTCGATCAGGTTCCACTCGGGATAGTTACGGTCGAACTGGCGCTCGATGGCCTGTTTACGGTGCAACACGGCGTTGTAGATGTTCTTGGTTTGCCACATCATCGTAAACACGTTTTTGGTGTGGTGCGGCGAGTGCGGATCTTTGGGCGTATCACTGAAGGCGTGGTGCATCCGGTGCAACACGGCGTAGGCCCGGGGACTCAGATACGATGAGCCCTGCGAAACGTAGGTCAGCGCATAGAAAAAACGCTCCCAGAACTTACTCATCGAGAACATTTTGTGCGCGGAGTAACGGTGCAGGAAGAACGTTTGGCAAAACAAAGAGAGATACCAGTGCGCAACAAAAGCGGCTACAACTATCACAGACTAATGTGTTTAAAGGTGTTAGACAACAAACAGAACAAAAATACAATTTTTCCGGGTTGCTATGCCTTATATACGAAATTTAGGCCCATTTAGTTGGCTATTGTCGTGGCGTACTGCAATAAATTTGCGCCCATCCGCAAGGCTGCCTGCCGAACCGACTCAGGATCATTGTATACGGCCTGATCCTCCCATCCATTACCAAGGTCGCACTCATAGCTGTAAAAACAGACCAGCCTGCCCTGATAGATCAGCCCAAACCCCTGGGCCGACTTGCCATCATGCTCGTGCACCTTCGGCAAGCCACTCGGAAACTTGAATTTCTGATTGTAGATCGGGTGTGAAAAAGGCAATTCAACAAAAGAGAGTTCAGGAAAAACGCGCTTCATCTCCCGCCGAATGAACTTGTCGAGTCCGTAATTATCGTCGATGTGAAAAAAACCGCCCGACATCAGGTAACGGCGCATATTCTGCACTTCGGCATCTGAGAATGACACGTTACCATGGCCGGTCATGTGTACAAACGGGTACGAGAACAAGTCGGGGCTACCCACGTCAACGATGTCTTCTTCCGGAAAAATATTCATCCTGAGCTGCTGGTTGGCAAACTTGATCAGGTTGGGCAGGGCTGTTTTATTGGCGTACCAGTCGCCGCCGCCATTATACTTCAACTTGGCAATCCGATAAGCATACGGCTGTGCCTGTACGCTGGTATGGCCTATTGTGAACTGCCCAAGTACTAAGAGGGCGAAGATGACCAGTTGTTTCATAGCGTTTCGAAAACCTACGGGGTGCTTATTGATGAAACTAAAGCTATTGATTAATAAAATTTAACACCTGGCATGCCGTTAAAGCTGCCGTTTCGGTACGCAACCGGTTTGGGCCCAGGGTTGCCAGTTGAAAGCCTGCCTGTTCTGCCTTCTGCAATTCAGAGGCCGAAAAATCACCCTCAGGCCCAATCAACACGGCATACCGGCCCGCCTGAACGGCTTGTTTTCCCAGCGGACGTACAGGTACGTTGGCGGGAAGATGGGCAATATATCGCCCAGCTTCTGTAACTGATGAGAGCATTTGGGAAAAGGGCACGGCTTCATCGAGTATGGGCATCCAGGATTGAAGCGATTGTTTCATGGCAGCAGCCGCAATCTTTTCTATCCGATCCAGTTTCAGCACACGTCGTTCTGAATGCTGACCAATAAAAAAACTGATCCGCTCAATGCCCAGCTCAACGGCCTTCTCCACGAACCATTCAATACGGTCCAGATTTTTGGTAGGGGCCACGCAGACGCGGATGGAAAACGAGCGGGGCGGTGTCGACTGAATGCCCAGAATCCTGAATGCACAATGCTTGTCGGCCTTGGTAATAACGCTGTCATAACGATTTCCGCGCCCGTCCGTGATGCCAATTTTATCGCCTATACCTAATCGCAGGGTTCGCGTAGCATGGCGGGCGTCGTCGTCAGTGAGCAGGCCCGCTGCATCAGCAGGCGTAAGAGTAGGTTGGTAAAACAGGTGCATGATGGGAGAATGGTGCCGGTAAAAATAGTGAAACGCTGAGTAGAGCCGACCAGCTGTGTAAAAAGCATGTAACTTCACTTCTTCAATTCATCTTCTATGCGTTTAAATCGATCCCTACTTCTCTTCACTGGGTTGCTGATCGCCCATCTGGCACCTGCGCAGTTTCGGTCCCGCGCCCTACGCTGGTCGGCCGACGGCAATGCGACCCTTTCTAGTGCCAGAAACGGAATCATCCGTACCGATGTTCGAACCGGCACGGAAACAGAACTGGTCTCGTCCGCACAACTCACACCGGCGGGCAGTAAAAGCCCCATCACCGTGGCTGATTTCACTTTCAGCCAGGACTCTACCACCGTGCTGATTTTTACCAATACCGCCCGGGTCTGGCGGTATAATACCCGGGGGGATTATTACGTACTCACCCGCCCGGCCAATGGTCGGCCAGGTACGTTGCGGCAGGTTGGCGTTAGACAACCTGCTCAATCGTTGCTCTACGCGAAACTATCACCCGATGGCAAACGGGTGGCGTACGTGAGCAAGAGCAACCTGTTCTCTGAAGAAGTGGCAACGGGTAACACCACGCAGCTAACGACCGATGGCACCCGCCAGCGCATCAACGGTACGTTCGATTGGGCCTACGAAGAAGAGTTCGGATGCCGCGATGGGTTCCGCTGGAGCCCCGACAGCAAGCAACTGTTGTACTGGCAGGTCGACGCGAGTAAAATCCGTGACTTTTTAATGATCGACAATACCGACTCGATCTATTCCTTTACTATTCCCGTCGAGTATCCTAAAGTCGGGGAATCGCCCTCCCCCACTCGCCTCGGCGTTGTGTCTGCTACGGCCGGGCGGGGTGCCGTACCACCCACCAAATGGCTGGCTATCCCTGGCGACCCGGCCCAGCATTACCTGGTTCGGGCCGAATGGTTCCCGACGGGTAACGAACTGATTGTCCAGCAGTTGAACCGTAAGCAGAATGAAAGCATCCTGTATGTCTGCCAGCCTGCCAAAAATACGGTGACGCCCGTTTTCACCGAAAAAGATAACGCCTGGATCGATATTAAAGCCCGCTGGGACCGCGATGACCCAACGGGCTGGGAATGGACCAACGGGGGGAAATCGTTTCTTTGGGTGTCAGAAAAAGACGGATGGCGGCACATTTACCAGTTCAGTCGCGACGGAAAAACACAGACCTTGCTGACGCCGGGCAACTACGACATGGCCGAACTGGAGCGTATCGACGAGCGCAGCGACGGGGCTGGGTACGTTTATTTCACGGCCTCACCCGACAACGCGACGCAACGGTATTTGTATCGGGTACCGCTGAGCGGGTCGGGCAAAGCGGAGCGGCTTTCGCCAGCCAATCAGGCCGGTACGCATGGGTACGATGTGTCGCCGAACGGTCAGTTTGCCATGCATACCTTTACGAACGCCACCACGCCCACCACGCGCAACTGGGTGAAACTTCCCGATCACTCCCCCCTGCGCGCTGGTACTGCCGCTTCCAGATCCGGTCAGGCACGTGGTAAAAACATTCGGTTCTTTACCGTCACCACCGCCGATAAGGTCACCCTCGACGGCTGGATGGCGCTCCCACCCGCTTTCGATAGCACCAAGCGATACCCCATTGTTTTTCAGGTATATGGTGAACCAGCAGCCGTGACAACAAATGATGTTTTCTCGGCGGGTAACAACGACCTGTTCATGGGCGATATGCTCAAGGAAGGCTACATTTATGCGGCCCTCGATAACCGGGGTACACCCGCACTCAAAGGAGCCGCCTGGCGAAAGAGCATTTACCGGCAGATCGGCCGAATCAACATTCGCGATCAGGCGATGGGGGCCAAAGCGCTTTTTGCCCGTCATCACTTCATCGATACCAGCCGGGTAGCGGTTTGGGGCTGGAGTGGTGGCGGCTCTACCACGCTGAATCTGTTGTTTCAATACCCCGAACTTTACCAGACCGGTATTGCTGTTGCCGCCGTGGCCAACCAGTTGACATACGACAATATTTACCAGGAACGGTACATGGGGTTGCCCCAGGAGAACCGGGACGATTTCATCGCCGGATCACCCATTTCACACGTGAAAGGGCTGAAGGGTAACTTGCTGTACATTCACGGAACAGGCGACGACAACGTTCATTATGCCAACGCCGAAATGCTGGTCAACGAATTAGTGAAGTACAACAAAACGTTCCAGTTCATGGCCTATCCCAACCGGTCGCATGGCATCTATGAGGGCGCTGGCACCCGTCAGCATTTAAGCACGCTATACACCGATTTTCTAAAGAAAAACTGTCCGCCAGGCGCTCGGTAATTGCTTTTACTGTCGCTCATTCAGGGCGCTTTGCTTACACTATCTGGCAAAAAAGCCGACACGGTGCTGCTCAACCCGGAGCGTACGGTGTCGGCTTTTCTGCTAAGTAGTTTAAACCTGAGCCAATAAGTATCCCCGATGGCCCGGCCGTTTATTCAATTTAATATAACACATTAATTGACTATATGTCAAGCAGTTACAAAATAGTTTAATGTCAATAAAATCCAACTTATCAAGTATTCCCGTAGGTCTTCCCGTCGATCGATCACACACATTTTTCACTCACAAGTAAGTAAAACAAATTACATAACATGAAGACGATTAAACTTCTTTTTTCGATGATTGCCGTAGCTGTGATCGGCACAGGCGCTTTTGCACAGGAGAAAACAGTTACGGTTGGTGGTGCCCCTATGTACCCATCAAAAAACATTGTTGAAAACGCGGTAAACTCGAAAGACCACACAACGCTGGTTGCTGCCGTTAAGGCTGCCGGGCTGGTTGAAACCCTGTCGAGCCCTGGCCCGTTCACCGTGTTTGCGCCTACCAATAAAGCGTTCGATAAGCTACCTGCCGGCACAGTGGAGACACTGGTAAAACCAGAAAACAAAGCCACACTGACAGGTATTCTGACTTACCACGTAGTATCGGGTAAACTCAGCGCCATGGACCTGATGGACAAGATCAAAGCGGGTGGCGGAAAAGCAACGCTGAAAACGGTAGCAGGTGGCACACTGACAGCCACTCAGAAAGGTAAAAAAATCATGCTGACCGACGAAAAAGGCGGCATGGCAACTGTGACCATCGCCGACGTAAACCAGTCGAACGGCGTGATTCACGTAATCGATACCGTGTTAATGCCTAACTAGGCGCACGGTTTACCCCCTATGTCGATGTGCCCGGGCCCAATGGTCCGGGCTTTTTTGTGGGTACGTATGGGTACGTTGTTCCAGGGCCTGGACGCAAAAAAGCCCGGACCATTGGGCCCGGGCTTTTTTGTTTTATCAGCAGTCGATCAGGCCATTTCTGGACGTAGTACCGGGAAGCGACGTTGCAGGAGCGCATATCCTCCGAAAAGGACACCATTGAAGAATAGGTCACCTAGTAAGCCATTCAGGAAAAATGACTGATGCTTATAGAAAGCGAGACCAGCCGTGTAGCAACCCAAAAGGCCGCCAGCAGTTTGCGGGTAATAGGAACTACCGTACCAGACGGCAAAGTTTGTGATCAGGAAAAACAGGATAGAGGCGGCAATTGACCCACCCACTACCCGGCCAAACGTTGGTTTACGCAAGGCAACTACACCGATCAGCCAGGCGAGGGCCAGCGAACCGTATACTGCGCCCATTGTGCCGTGGAAACCAATCAAGGCATCGCTCAGCAGCATGGCCAATACCGGTACAACCAACCCAAGCCACTTCCGTTCGAACAGGGCACCGCCAAACAGGGCCATGGCCATCACTGGCGTCGCATTGGGCGGATGCGGACTAAACCGGGCAAGGGCAACCAGCAATACGAGCGAAGCAGTAGTGGTCAGTCGAATTTGAAGTGGTTTCATAGATAAAATGACGTTTATGGCTCTACGTTCAAGCCACAAAAGGGCCGTTTTGTTTAACGATTGATGTATGCTACCGTGTACGCTCCGTTCTGAACTGTCAGCTTCGACACGGCTCCATAGTCGAGGTGGAGGCGGTAGGCATTTTGCAAAGGTAACTCCAGGAACAAACACAGCAAAGCCCGAATGACTCCTCCGTGGGAAACGATATACACTGTTTTGGGAGACTCCTCTGCGGCAAGCGGCAGCACCATTTCGTTCCAGAAGGCACGTACCCGATCGAACACCTGCTGGAACGAGTCGCCCTTATGCGGAGCCAGGTTCACGAAATCGGCCATCCAGGCATCAAGTTCCTCCCGGGGAATAGCACTCCAGGGCAACATCTCCCAGTCGCCGAAGTGATATTCACGCAAGCGATCATCGAAGTGGATATCCTCTTGAGATCGATTAGGGGTTAAATCGCCGGCCAACCGCATGCAACGACTCAGCGGACTGGAAAACACAACATCAGGCGTGACCTCGAGAAGGTTCGTTGCCAGTTTATCAAGCTGCCGCGCATAGTTTAGCGCCAGTGCTACATCTGACCCACCGTAGCATATTGCCCTGTCAACGGCTACTTCGGTATGGCGAATAAGGTACACAGTGATCATACTACCAGTTGCTCAAACAGACGATCGAGCGTTTTTTGTGGGTCTTGGCAAAGGCCTGGATGAACGACCGATGTCTGCACTACGGTACTCCGGGTGGCGGTTAACCAGCGAAATCGGGACGCAACGGGTAGCTGACCAATGGGGCCACCCAGTTTTCGCCCGGCACATATCCGCTCGAACGCCTGCAACCGGTCCGTTAGTTCGGTCAGTTCAGGTACGTTCGGGAAGGCAGCTAACCGGTCAACGGGCAACATACAGCGCGTTTGCAAAAAACCCTGTGAAGCACAGTAAAGAATCACCCCTACGTTGATAAACTCTTCGCGCTCGACCCGTGGCACCACGCGGATGACGGCATATTCAAATAAGTGCATGTCGGGCATCGTTGGCGGCGTTTACAAACCGGTCAGATTCAGCAAGCCGGGTCGTTAAAAATTGGACGTACACGTTACGCTGTTCGGCAGGTGTCAGATCGGCCCCCTCCGTCGTGAGCCAATCATCGGGAATAAGGCCCACGATTTCCTGAATCCGGTCGGGCGTCAGCAGTCCCCGAAATTCTGTATTGACCGCCGACAGTTCAGCCGCACGCGGAAGCAGAACATGATCTTTTACCGCCGCAAATGGCCGAATGGCCTGCTCTTCCCAGGGTTGGCTGCTATGGTGAAAATAAAGGGACGCCCCGTGATCGATCAGCCATAACTCCTTGTGCCACATGAGCATATTGGTATTTCGGGCGGTCCGGTCAACGTTCGTCACGAAGCAGTCGAGCCACACGATTTGCGAGGCAAGCCGCGCATCAACAGAAGTGACCAGCGGATCGAAGGTGATTGCTCCCGACAGGTAATGCAGGGCCAGATTCAACCCGGCGCTGGCTTTCAGTAAATCCTGAATTTCCTCGTCAGGCTCTGTCCGTCCAAATGCAGGGTCCAGGTTAACGAAAACAATCTCGGGTACACGCAGGCCGAGCGTTCTGGCCAGTTCACCGGCAATCAGTTCAGCAATCAGCGCTTTGGTGCCCTGCCCGGCACCCCTGAATTTCAGGACATACAGAAAATCATCATCCGCCTCGACCAGCGCCGGCAGCGATCCTCCTTCACGCAACGGAAGCACGTACCGGAGCACGTCAACGGTTCTAAGCTCTACCATATAGACAGGTCATTTATCGTTAGTGGGTGGTTATTGATTGTCAGTACACTCGCTGTCATTCGTTGGTAACGTCTGCCGCCGCCTGATGGCATTTTTTGTCAAAGGCTGACCCATACCAATGAAACGTATGACAGGTAGACCACCGACTCTGTTAGCTGTTGAGTTGCCCCGAGACAATCGCCGGTGTACCCGCCCAGCCACCTGATAAAGTATCGTTTCAGGCGCCAGCGCACCAGCCAAAGCGGGATCAGGAACGTGATATACACCCATAACCCGCTCAGTATGACGAGAAGTAAGGTTGGTGCCAACCCAAAAAACGTGGCAGCGGCCAGCGGCAGTCCGCGAATGCCACCCTGCGCAATGGGCTTGGCCTTCGCCGTTTCATCGTCGCGGACATAAGTCATACTGGCAATCAGTGTCGTGGCGACCCAGCGGCTCAGGCTATGCGCCGAGATGTATTTTAAGGCGACCTTCCAGCCGAAGGGCTCGCCGGGCAACAGTTTGAGCAGCGCATAAAACTTGATGGCCAGCAGTAAACCCAACCCAATTACCCCGAACGTACCCAGCCGACTGTCTTTCATGATGGTCAGAATCTGGGCTTTGGTCCAGCCGCCGCCAAAGCCATCACACACATCGGCGAATCCGTCTTCGTGAAAAGCGCCTGTCGCCCAGATCGTCGATACCATGCTGACAAGTACGGCCAGTTCGGGCGGAAAGAGCAGGCTCCCAACCCAATACGTACCTACGCCAATAGCGCCAATGATCCAGCCAATGAGTGGAAAGAACAACGTAGATCGGTTCAGCAGATCGGCCGAGTGGTCGATGTGTTTCGGCACGGGTAACCGGGTATAAAACATCAGGGCCGTGAAGAAGAGCCTGTACATAGGTAGTGTAGTGGTGAGTAGCGGTCGGCAGGAAGTAATGCACAAAGACTTGGTAGACAGCGCCCACGACTAGTTAGTACTGATACCGGCCTGTTCAAAAGACGCCATTTCGTTGAGCATGGCCACAGCAGCCTGCACCAGCGGATAGGCCAGCGCACAGCCCGTTCCTTCGCCCAGGCGCAGATCGAGCGTCAGTAATGGACGGGCATTCAGGTGATCGAGCATCCATTGATGGCCTGCCTCTGCCGATTGGTGGGTAAACACGCAATAGTCGAGCACGGCGGGGTCGAGTGCCCGGGCAACCAGCAGTGCCGCCGTAGCCATGAAGCCGTCGACCAGGATAAGCATGCCATTTTCGGCCGCGCGTAACATTCCTCCAGCCAGCGCCGCCAGTTCAAATCCACCCATCGCCGACAGGATAGCCATCGGGTCGGTTAACGCGGCATACCGGTCAGCCACTTCTGTCAGCACAGTTAGTTTATGCGCCAGTTGACCGTCAGCCAGGCCGGTGCCACGCCCGACACACTGGCTGAGGGGCAGGTGTAGCAGTCGATGCATCAGCAGGGCTGCCGACGAGCTATTCCCGATGCCCATTTCGCCAAACCCAACTACGTTACAGCCCCGGTGATGTACGCCATCGACCAGCAGTCGGCCCGCATCCATCGCAGCCTCGGTATCATCGGTCGACATAGCAGGCTGATGCCGCATATTGTGTGTGCCGGGCTGTACCTTGAACTTCACGAAGCTGGACCCGGGCCCGGTCGCCACAGTCGACTCGAACGTACCCCGCACGCCCACATCGCAAACCACCAGTTGCAGCCCCAACTGCCGGGTAAACACGTTGATGGCTGCCCCCCCACGGATGAAATTATGCACCATCTGGTAGGTCACCTCCGCCGGATACGCGCTGACACCCTCGGTAGCAATGCCGTGGTCGGCGGCAAACACCAGTATGTGCGGATTGATCAGCACAGGCGACTGGGTCTGCTGGATCAGTCCAATTTGCAGCGCCAGGCTTTCGAGCTGGCCAAGTGAGCCAACTGGTTTGGTTTTCTGATCAATGAGGTGTCGTAAACGAGGTTCCAGCGATCGATTGAGTGATGAAGCAGGCATGTTAATGGCTAAGAAAACGAAACCGCAAAGGTGCAAATCCGTTTTGATTGTTCACGACACTACGGCCATGGAAAAGCTTACTGCTATTGATTGGGAGACGATGTTCGTTCCCTCTGGTTCTGTTCTGGAGATACTTGTCCGGGGCACATTAACCTACTGGATTGTCTTTCTGTACATGCGTTTTATCCGGCGCAGTAGCGGCCAACTAAACATCACGGATATTTTGCTCATCACGCTTATCTCCGACGCCTCGCAGAACGCAATGGCAGGTACGTACGAATCGGTCACTGAAGGCGCTGCGCTTGTAGGTACGTTGGTCGGCTGGGACTATTTCATTAACTGGATGGGCTACCGATCGGCCTTTTTTGATCGATTGGGTAACCCGGCACCGACCTTGCTGGTGAAGAACGGGGTCATCCAGCGGCAGAACCTTAAACGCGAACTGATTACCGAGGATGAGCTGCTAAGCCTGCTTCGGCAACAGGGCGTTGATAAAGTAGCTGACGTAAAACAGTGTTACCTGGAAGGAAGCGGGGCACTCAGTGTTCTGACGAAATAGCCGCTACAGGTCCTGGCTCCTTCCCTGCAAGCCCCCTGTATGGATCGCCACTACGGTTGCCTGCTGGGCGAAATAGCCCTTTCTGGCCAGGTCATACAACGCAAACAGCAATTTTCCCGTGTAAACCTGTTCGAGCCTAATTCCTGTTCGCTCTTCGAACCCACGCATAAACTTGAGCAGTTCAGGCGTAGTGCGGGCGTAGCCTCCCTGATGATAGGCCGTGTTTACCGCTGCGTTGGGCGGTAACGGATGGGGAAGTCCCGCGAAACGCAGCGGTTCGCCCTGGGGCACTTTCAAAGCCGATATACCCAACACCTGCACCGCTGCCGGAGCCGCTCGAATCAGGCCGGCCAGCGTACCACCGGTTCCGACCGCACAGGCAACCGTTGTCGGCAACGTACCCAGCTGATCGATCACTTCGGGTACAAGGTCGGCGGTACCCTGAATGGCCAGTTCATTGGTACCACCCTCCGGCAGGATATAACAAGGCCCGTACCGCGCCCGGAGCGCCTGCTGAAAGGCCGGCTCGTTGGCCCTCAGGTACGTTGCCCGGTCAACAAACTGAAGCTGCATGCCCTGCTGCTGACAGAAAGCCAGTGTGGCATTGAGCGGTTTATAAGCCAGTTCATCTCCCCTGACCAACCCGATCGTCTGAAAGCCAAGCAGTCGGCCAGCGGCAGCGGTGGCGTATACGTGGTTGGAATACGCTCCCCCAAACGTCAATAACGTCTGGAGGCCCAACCGCTCTGCCTCGATCAGGTTATAGGTTAGCTTTCGCCATTTATTACCCGACACCAGCGGATGCAACAAATCATCGCGCTTCAGGTAGAGGCGAATCGGTACGGGTTCGGGGAATGGGTCAGGCAAAAAATCGAGGGTCGACTTCCCGACAATATCCGCCAGTTGAGTCGCTAAATCAGACATGCTGCGTAATTTTACGGGAAACGTACCCAATACGAATGATCGAACACAATACCCAGCCCGATGAGCTCGAAGAGGATGACCTTTTTGAACATCACCGAATCGTTGTCGACGCGGGTCAGGCCATGCTTCGAATCGACCGGTTTCTAGACACGAAATTAGCCAATACGTCGCGGACCAAGCTACAGGCGGCCATTGACGCGGGCAGCGTAAAAGTAAACGGACAGCCCGTGAAGGCCAGCTATAAGGTGAAGCCGGTCGATCTGATCACGGTATCGCTGCCCCATCCGATCCGTGATACCACGATTATCCCCCAGGCTATTCCCCTCGACATTGTTTTTGAAGATGACGAGTTGATGGTCGTGAATAAGCCCGCCGGCATGGTTGTTCACCCGGCCCACGGCAACTGGGACGGTACGCTGGTGAATGCACTCGTTTACCATCTGCAAAACCTGCCCACCACGCGAAACGGCGAAGGCAGACCGGGGCTGGTTCACCGGATCGACAAAGACACGTCGGGCCTGATGGTGATTGCCAAAACGGAATATGCCATGAGCCACCTGGCGCGGCAATTCTTTGAACACACGATTGAACGTACCTACAATGCGCTGGTATGGGGGGTTCCAGACCCCGCCGATGGCATGATCACGGGGTACATTGGCCGGTCGGCCAGTGACCGGAAGGTCATGACGGTCTACGACGAGGAGAGCAAAGGCAAATGGTCGGTGTCGCACTACAAGACGCTCGAAGCCCTGAACTACGTGTCGCTGGTGCAGTGCAACCTGGAAACGGGACGTACCCACCAGATCCGTGCGCACTTCCGGCACATCGGCCATCCGCTGTTCAATGACGCCACCTATGGCGGCGACCGCATTCTGCGCGGCAATCCCAATGGCACCTTCAAGGCATTTGTCGATAATGCATTTGCCCTGTTACCCCGGCAGGCGCTGCATGCGCGCTCGCTGGGTTTCGAACACCCGCGTACCCAGGAATGGTATCAATTTGATTCACCCCTACCCATTGATTTTCAGGCTGCTTTAGACAAGTGGCGTCATAAAGTATGATGACAATCCGCACCGGTGTAGAAGCCGATATCCCCCAGGTTTTTGACCTAATTGTTGAACTGGCTGTTTACGAAGAAGCCGCCGACCAGATGACCAACACGGTCGAGCAACTTCGCGAAGACGGCTTCGGGCCAAATCCGCTCTTCCATTTTATGGTGGCCGAAGATGATGTCACGAAGAAACTCGTCGGCATCTCGCTCTATTATTTCCGCTATTCGACCTGGAAAGGCAAGCGCCTTTACCTGGAAGACATCATCATCACGGAAAGTCACCGCGGCCAGGGGCTGGGTAAGGTGTTGCTCGATGCGACAATCGCCAAAGCCCGCGAGCTGAATTGCACGGGCATGATGTGGCAGGTACTCGACTGGAACGAACCCGCGATTGGCTTCTACAAACAGTTCGGCACCCGCTTCGACGACGGTTGGACCAACTGCCACCTCGACTTTTAACCGGTTTTCTGCAAGTTACCTACTCAAGAACCCCGGAAAGCTTTGGGCTGAACATTCATCAACGAATACGCAGCACGGAGCTTTCCGGGGTTCTTTCCGTATCAGAACCGTCTGACACCTTATCCGTGTAAACAACGGGAGACGGCCCGTAATCAGGCCTCAGAAAACTGATTATTGCCTTGATATACTTACATTTAAAAGCAAAAAGATTCTACAGGTCTCTGTTCATCACAAGCAAGGCGTATCGATCGGCGAACAAGCTCTGTCCAGGCGGCCATCCGTAAAATTGGTAATAACATCCGTAATCTGTATACCAGTCACTTTCCTGACAACCGAGACCTTTGTAAGAACCAGTACTACCTGCAAAACGCTTTTATAACCAAGTAAACCCGACAACAGTGGCAAAGTATAACTTAAAAGTCAACGGAAAAATCAGGCCGGTGGATGTTGATCCAGCGACGCCTATGCTTTGGGTATTACGTGATCATCTGGATATGCCCGGCACCAAGTATGGCTGTGGTGTAGCCCAATGTGGCGCCTGCACGGTTCATCTCGACGGAACGGCGGTTCGTTCCTGCCAATTGCCGGTTTCAGTTGTCGGTAAGCAGGCCATCACTACTATTGAAGGGCTGTCGGCGAATGGCGACCACCCTGTGCAAAAAGCGTGGCTGGAACACGATGTGTCACAGTGCGGCTACTGTCAGGCGGGACAAATGATGAGCGCGGCGTCGCTGTTGAAGACGAACCCGAAACCAACCGATGCCGATATCGATGCGGCCATGAGTGGCAACATTTGCCGGTGTGGAACGTACCTGCGCATCAAAGAAGCGATCAAATCAACAGCGAAGAAGTAACTCCCTGTTGCTAATTCGGAAACAGCACCTTGACCATGAAAACAAGCAGAACTACCTACAACAGGCGTTCCTTCTTAAAGACCTCGCTCCTATCAGGCGGTGGCATGCTGCTCAGCGTGAGCTGGCTATCGAAGGCCGTGGCCGCTGATAAACTGGAGGCGCTGAACCTGCCGGAGCAGTGGGCGCAACTGAACGGCTACATTCAGATCACGCCCGACAACGTCATCAAACTCATTTGCCCCAACCCGGAGTTTGGCCAGAACGTGATGACCTCGCTGCCCATGATGGTGGCCGAAGAACTCGATGCCGACTGGAAAAACGTGATCGTTGAGATGGGCCCGCACGACAATGCGAAACTGGGCCCTCAGTTTACGGGGGGCAGTAATTCGGTTCGGATGTATTGGAAACCCCTTCGCGAAGCCGGGGCCGCCGCCCGCCAGATGCTGTGCGAAGCGGCCGCCCAAACCTGGAATGTGCCCGTTGGTGAAGTGACAGCCAAAGCCGGTGTCCTGCATCATGCAAGCGGAAAATCGGCGAAATACGGCGACATGGCCAGTAAAGCGGCTACGCTGCCCGTGCCCAAGGGTATGAAGCTAAAAGCCCCGAAAGACTTTACGATCGTCAGGAATTCCAGGAAGAATGTTGAAGGCAAAAAGATAGTAACGGGTAAGCCATTGTTTGGGTTAGACTATCGGGCAAACGGTATGTTGATCGCCATGATTCAGCATCCACCGGCTTTCGGCCTGAAATTGAAGTCGTTCGATGCCTCGCAGGCCATTAAAATGCCGGGCATCAAGGACGTATTCACCCTGAAACTATACCAGGAAGGTTTCGAGCAGGGCGGTTTCGACACCCGTACCTTCAACGATTTACTGGTTGTGGTGGGCAAGACCACCTGGGAGGTCATGAACGCCCGCAAAAAGCTGAAAGTAGAATGGGAGCCGACTGGTGATACAAAAGACACCATGATGGGCAGGGGCGGCAAACGCGAGGTGACGGTTCCGGGAGGGCTGGAAAGCACAAGCACCCAGCTTGAAAAAATGCAGGAACTGGCGGGCAAACCGGCCCAGCAACTTCGGAAAGACGGTGACCCCGAAACGGCCTTCAAAAATGCGGCTCAGATCATCGAACGTACCTACAATGCTCCGTTTCTGGCTCATAACTGCATGGAGCCGATGAACTTCTTCGCGCATGTGACCGATGAAAAAGCGGTGGTAGCCGGTCCCCTGCAAGCACCGGGTTGGGCTGAACCAACACTGTCGAAACTAATCAACCTGCCCGCCGACAAGATCGAGATTCAGATGACGCGCATGGGTGGCGGTTTCGGTCGGCGGGCATATGGCCAGTATCTCTATGAAGCAGCCCTGATCTCCAAACAGGTAAAAGCACCTGTTAAGCTGATCTACACCCGCGAGGATGACATGACGTATGGCATCTACCGGCCGATGTACACGGCAACCTACCGGGCGGCGTTGGATGCCAATAAAAACCTGATTGCCTTCCATGTGAAAGGAGGTGGCATACCCGAACACGCGATCCACGCCAACCGTTTTCCGGCCGGTGCCGTAGACAACTATCTGGCCGAAGGCTGGGAGATTCCGTCTAATATCACCATTGGTGCCTTCCGGGCGCCGCGTTCCAACTTTAACGCCGCTGCTGAACAGTCCTTCCTGGACGAAGTGGCCGAGGCCATGGGTAAAGACCCCATCGATCTTAGACTCGAACTCTTAATGCGGGCTAAGACTAACCCGGTTGGTAAAAACAATGAATATGATGCCGACCGGTACGCGAGTGTACTCACGCTGGTACGCGACAAGTCGGGCTGGAACAAGCCGGGCAGCGAGAAGTACAACCGGGGGGTCGCGGCTTATTTCTGCCACAACTCCTACGCAGCCCACGTCGTTGATATGGTCACCCGCGATGGCGAACCCTACGTAGAACGCGTTTTCAGCGCTATGGACTGCGGTATCGTGGTAAACCCCGATGCGGCCAAGAACATGGTACAGGGCGCGGTGGTCGACGGAATCGGCAATGCGCTCTACGGTTCCCTGACGCACAAGAACGGTGCCGCCGAGCAAAGCAATTTCCACAACTACCGGATGATTCGGCACAACGAAGCACCTCAGAAAATTGAGGTTCACTTCGTCGAAAATGACCTCGACCCGAGCGGTTTGGGCGAACCACCCTTCCCGCCTGTGTTTGGCGCGGTGGCCAACGCCCTGTACAAAAACAAAGGCAAGCGTTTCTACAATCAGCCTTTCAAGTCTGAGATTGACAAACAGATTTAAGGCTAGAGCTTGACCAATTAGTTTCTGGTCATTGATACCTGGCGCTTTTGTCATCCCTCCTTCTTCGGGATGACAAAAGCATTACTTAACTACAGGCAAAAAGCCGGCACCGATCAGATCGGTGCCGGCTTTTTGCCTGTATCTGACCAACATCCAGCTCAGGCTTCAACAAGTTTGACCAGTAGGCTACACATAATTCCCCAACATTTTTTAAGGGTACACCTGCTTTTTAGCAGCCGGTAATTTACTCTATATTGACTGCGTCTGCTCCTGCAGGAAACCGAAGTGGCCGCTGTCTTCCGTGAGCAATTTAATCGGCGATGCCTATTTATTTTTTTGCTACGATTTTTATAAATAGTTTAATATCGTCCGAAATAGTCCCATCGCCAGACTTAAAAAAGAGCTTTTCTGATCCAGAATCGATACCCCAATCGGTTCGATCAATGATCAGTGTGCCATTCATCTCGAGAGTTCCATCCATTCCGTCCTTAAAATGCATTTTGGCGGGGAAAGTAACGGCCTTCGTGATCCCTTCCATGGTCAGGTTGCCTGTAACTTTTATATTGCCTTCAGTTGTAACTCGTATACTCCCATCAGGTGGAACGTTTGTATTTGCAGCATTTCCTGTGTCGACCTTCGTAATGGTGAAGGTCGACACAGGAAATTTTTTGACATCAAAAAATGGGGGAAATTTATTGTAGGAACGTTCATTATCATCCAATTTTTGCTCAATAGTATTCATATCGACGTCAACGGCACCGCCTACCAGCTGCCGGTTTTCGACCAACAATTCGCCTTTTAATAGACCGACGTTCCCTGTACGGGTACCCTCACCGAGAAACGTAGAACCGTCCCATCCACCAAGTAGCATAGACCCCCTCCATACTATAATACTCTGCTTCGTGTCTAGGCTATATTTTTTCTGACCATTTTTATTATAAAAGTCCGTGATGGTCTTTCCATCATAGCGATACACGCCGGTTGCATCGCCAAACCAGATACTTCCATCGTTCGCTTCCGAAATCCCGAAGAAAGCCTTTCCTGACCTGATTTCGGTTACCGTGGGCTTGTTACTAGCCAGGGAACTGGCGTCATACCGGGAAACTGCCTGGACCGTCGAATTAGCAGGATTTACCGGGCCTGTAGTCCAGATATTTCCTTTTTTATCCTGGATTATAGCATAAGCACCTCTCTCTGATACTTTCGTGAAACTACTGCCGTCATAGCGCCAAAGGCCACCAGTCCGACCTACTTTAAAGCCATTGTTACCGCTGAACCAAATGTTGCCTTTTCTATCTTCCAGTATAGCCGAAACGTGGAGAAAGGGTTCGCCGTTATGGATTAACGTGGTGAATTTTTTTCCGTCATAAACAAAGGCGTCGCCCCTTGTGCCAACCCATAATTTCCCTGTTCTATCGTCAATGATTGTATTGATATCATTATTCAAATGCGCTTCTTTATAAAATAGCGGCGCGTTCGGCGAGGTGAAATTGCGAAACGATTTCCCATCGTAGCGGCTTATTCCACGTCCAGTGCCGAACCAAATAATGCCGGCTTTATCTTCATAAACAGACATGACCCGATTACTGGCAAGCCCCTCCGTGGTAGTGAACTGTTGAACGGATTTCCCGTTGTCATAAAAAACGCCTGCATCGGTAGACGTGAACCAACTATTGCCCCGTCGATCTTCCAAAACATCCCAGAATCGGTGCTGACCTAGTTTACTGGTAAGGTTAGTAAATGATTTTCCATCGTATCGAAAAACATCACCAAATGATGCGTTGTTGGGGCCAGCCATCAAGATGGTGCCATTCCTGCCTTTTTTTATGCTACGGGCCATCATGTTGGGCCCTATGTCTTTACTGTCAGCCTTGATGGCATCGTTTGCTACGTCTGTCTGGTTTTGTCCGCAGGAAGTGAGAAAAACAAACAGTAAGAGTAAAGCATAGACCCGGGAGTAATTCATCGTTTTTTCTTTTTTGCTACCAACGAATAGCAACAAACCTACCAGTCTTTATGCTGAGATGTGTTGAAGGGCTGGTAAAAGAATGTTAACGAAACGTAAAAGTTGCTTTTTACGAATTGAGGCCGGTTTTTGCCGCTGATTTGCTTGATACTATCGCTTTTCAGAACATGACCGGGCGGCTTACGCCGTAGGGATTTCACAGCGCAGCGTCGCCGGGCCGGCGAGGGCTTCCTTACAAAAGCAGGGTATGTAGCAACAGATCACGCGTAGCCCCGATCAATTCTCATGCAGCATCCGCATCGGCGGCCCGGCGGTATTCGTTGGGTGACTGACCGACCCGCTGCTTAAATAGCCGGTTAAAATGTTGTGGGTATTTAAAGCCTAAGTCATAGGCTACCTGACTAACGGATTTGCTCTGGTCGAAGATGCGTTCTTTGGCTACGTCGATCACCTTCGCCTGGATGTATTCCTGCGCGGTTTTGCCGGTTTCTTTCTTGATCAGATCGCCAAAATAATTGGCCGACAAATTCAACTCACCCGCGCAATACGCTACTGAAGGCAACCCGATCGTCTGGGGTTTATCGGTTTGAAAATACGCATTCAGCAAATTCTCAAACCGCTCCAGAATTCCCTGATGCACATGATTCCGGGTAATAAACTGCCGGTCATAAAAACGGACGCAGTAATTCAGAAACAGTTCGATACTGTTGACAATCAGCTTCTTGCTATGCTTGTCAATGGCGTACTGTAATTCGTACTCGATTTTTGCAAAGAAATCCAGCACCAGTTCCCGCTCCCGTTTCGATAGATGCAGGGCTTCGTTCGATTGGTAGCTGAAGAAGGTGTAGTCCTGCATATGGCGGCCCAGGGAAGTACCATGAATCAGATCTGTGTGGAAGACCAGCCCGTGGCCTTTAGGCTGATACGTTTCTCCATTGCTATTGAGGCCCGCCACCTGACCCGGCGCCAGAAAAACCAGGGTGCCTTCCTGATAGTCGTACGTGTGACGACCGTAGACCATATCTCCGCATTTTACATCTTTCAGCAGAATGGCGTAGAAGCCA
This sequence comes from Fibrella arboris, assembly GCF_041321095.1. Classification (NCBI taxonomy): domain Bacteria; kingdom Pseudomonadati; phylum Bacteroidota; class Cytophagia; order Cytophagales; family Spirosomataceae; genus Fibrella; species Fibrella arboris. Next base: position 213,354 of record NZ_JBGGWE010000002.1, read on the forward strand.
AAATACATACCAGACCCTTTTCGAGGGGCTGCTTTCGAGAAGTCGATCACACTGATGAGCGGGTGGAACGTTTCGTGGTTGTTGAATACGTTGTAATCGCTGATCGTCTCGAATCGTCGTAGGGTATCCATAGTCCGGCTTGTTATACGCCTCAAAATTAAGGCATTCCAAATACGCTACCCGACCCGTGCTCGCGAATCAGGAATATTGGTAGTAATGCCCGTAATCTGTATACCCGTCAGCTAGAGCAACGGGCAGACCTTTGCCCAAGCGAGCACAAACAGCCGATCTACACGCTCAGGCAACGTACCTAAACCAGAACATCGTGAAACAACTACTCCTGGGATTTACCCTTTTGCTTACCCACGCCTTGCAGGCACAACAAGCAGGCCCCACCGTTCGTACAGCCTCTGGAGTCGTACGCGGCGTGACTGAAGGCGATGTTTCCAGTTTCAAGGGCATTCCCTACGCCGCCCCCCCGGTTGGCGCCAATCGGTGGCGACCACCCCAGCCGGTTACGGCCTGGCAGGGCGAGCGCGATGCCAGTACGTTTGGCGCAGATCCCCCGCAACGAGGGTTTGGACCAGGTCCCGCTGCCATGTCGACTACCTCTTCCGAAGATTGCCTGTTTCTTAATTTGTGGCGACCCGCCAATGCCAGCCCGAAAGCAAAGCTTCCGGTCATGGTGTGGATCTATGGAGGTGCCTTCGTATTTGGTAGCGGATCACAGCCAGACTACAACGGCACTCAGTTTGCCAAACAAGGTGTCATTCTGGTTACGTTCAACTATCGGTTGGGCCGGCTCGGTTTCTTCGCATTCCCCGCGCTAAGCAACGAACAGCCGGATGAGCCCAAGGGTAACTATGCCTATATGGATCAGATTGCCGCTCTCCAGTGGGTGCAAAAGAACATTGCCGCTTTTGGTGGTGACCCCAAAAACGTGACCATTTTCGGTGAGTCGGCAGGGGGTGTTTCGGTCCTTTCGCTCCTGTCCATACCAGCGGCGAAAGGTCTTTTCCAGAAAGCGATCAGTGAATCGGGTGGTGCTCGTGACGGCGTGCTTACCGGGCGGCCGATCAAGAAAGACAATGCGGATGTAAACTATCCGATATCGGCTGAAACCATCGGCGTAAACTTCGCCAGGCGCTATGGAATCGAAGGTACAGATGCGGCCGCGCTGGCTACACTGCGGGCACTCAGCGCGGCCGAGATTGTCGATGGCGGGCAGGAAACGGCTGGGCCGGGTGGCCCGCCCACGTATTCGGGACCTATCCTCGATGGTAAGCTTGTGGTAGAAACAGCCGAGAGCGCCTTCACCGCGGGCAGGCAGGCGAAAATTCCGCTTCTCATTGGGTCGAACAGTGCCGAAGTACCCGCAGGCTTTGTCAAGGCCAAATCGAAAGAAGAGCTGCTCGCGCAGTTCGGGCCGCAGAAAGACGAAATGGAAAAGGCTTACGATCCTGATGGCCGTACAGAATTTGCCCAAATGCTGAGTCTGGTCAATACCGACAAGGTATGGGCGGAGCCAGCCCGGTTCACTGCACGCTCGTTCATTGCCAGGGGTGCACCGGCTTATGTCTATCTTTTCTCCTACGTCCCTGCTTCGGCGAAGCAGTGGATGAAATATGGCGCCGCCCACGCGTTTGAAATCGGGTACGTGTTCGACAACCTGAGAGGCCGGCAGGGAGCCACCATTTCCCCCCAAGACAAGGCCGTTGCCAGTATGATGAACACGTATTGGGCTAACTTCGCCAAAACGGGCAGTCCAAATGGCAAGGGGCTGCCCCAGTGGCCGGTTTACGATCCAGAAAAGAACGAAGTCTTCGAGTTTGCATCAGATGGATCGGCAGCCAACACGCCAGATCAACGGAAAGCACGGCTGGACGTTATCGAGAAGGCCGTCAAGTCAGCGAAGGCAAAGCACTGACGTTTATTTAGGGCAATTGGGCGAGTGCCTGCACGGGCACAATTAACTAAAGCGGTCCGGTTAAGCACTTTTCTGCTTAACCGGACCGCTTTATTCGTTTCCTTTCGTTGTAAATTACCAACGAACGTACCTAACTGCGATCCCGACAGGTAGCTACCCGCAGTTGGCCTGGTCAGCTACGTCAAGCTCACCGGTCCGACGGCTTACTAACTAGAAATAGAGGCGAAAGCACCCCTTTTTGGGTAAGCCGCTCTGTCAGGCCACAGCAAATACGTTGCTTGTTTAATAGTTTAGCCCGCCGGAAGATACGGTCGGTTTTCTGGCACGCCTTTATCCAGGTTACCATGGAGGCGACCAAAACAAAAGGAGTACATCGAACACATGAAGCCTACGCCAGCAACTTCTTCGGAGGGCCCAGCCATCAACTCGCTACTCATCGATGCCATGCCAGGCAATCATCTGGTACTCCTGTCCGACGCCCCTACCTTTACCATTGCCGCCGTTTCAGACGAGTACCTGGTAGCCGTCGGCCTCCAGCGTGAGTCGCTGCTGGGCCGTGGGCTGTTCGAGGTATTTTTCCCGGACGGCCACAACCCGATCAGCTCTGAGCAGCTCCGGCAATCGTTAACCCAGGTAATCGACACAAAACGGCCCCACTTAATGACTGACCAGCGTTACCAGTGGCCCAACGTTGAAACAGGCTTACCGGAGTGGCGTTCCTGGCGCGTGGTTAATAAACCGGTGGATGGTCCCGATGGAAAACTGCTCTACATCATCCACACGATACACGATGTTACTCCTGAAACGATGTTAGTGGAGGTGGCCCGCGATAATCAGTACCTGCAGGCGATCATAAACTCCTTTAAAGAGCCCATGCAGGTGCTTCAACCGGTTTTTGAGCAAGGCGAACTGGTTGATTTCCGCTATGCATTGACCAATCAGGCTTACGCAGCCTATGCCAACGCAACACCGGACGAGCTAAAGGGAAGACGGGTAGGCGACGTATTCCCCGGTTATTTTGACACGGTGAGTTTTACCAACCCCGTCGAAACCTATAAAACGGGACAGCCACTTACCTTCGAGATCCACTACGATAAAGATGGACTCGACCTGTACAACTTAATGAGCACGGCCAAACTGGAGGAGGAGGTCATCGTCCACTTCACTGATTTCACCCGGTTGAGGCAACTACAACACCAGCTTGAAGGGAAAATCGACGAACTGAAGCGCTCTAATGACGACCTGCAGCAGTTCGCCTATGTGGCCAGTCATGACCTGCAGGAGCCCTTGCGCAAAATTCAGGCTTTCGGCACCTTGCTTCAGGCGCAATACGCTCCAGCGCTGGGCCAGGGAGCCGACCTGGTGGAGCGGATGCAATCAGCGGCCTTGCGCATGACCACGCTGATTCGTGACCTACTGACCTTTGCCCAAATTACGGCTCAGCGCGGGACCGGTGAACCTACAGCATTGGCCAGTGTGATTGATCTGATACTGACGGATCTTGACGTGCTTATTAGTGAAACAGAGGCGACCATCCAGATAGGCGCGCTTCCTGTCGTAAAGGGCGATGCGTCGCAGTTAGGACAACTATTTCAAAATCTCCTGAGCAACGCCCTTAAATTCCGTTTACCTACCAGAAAAGCCCAAATCAATATAGACGCAACGGTAGTCGACCGTAGCCACCTGCCGCCCGGCGTCAAACCAGCCCAGTCAGCAGAGGCCTATCACCGGGTTGACGTAGCTGATAACGGCATTGGTTTTGAGCAGCAATATGCGGAGCGCATCTTTCAGGTCTTTCAGCGCCTGCATGGCCAGAGCAACTACACAGGGACCGGCATTGGTTTAGCCATCTGCGAAAAGGTGGCCACCAATCACGGTGGAGCGATCACGGCTAGAGGGCAGCTCGGCCAGGGGGCTACGTTCAGCGTGTACCTACCCGTGTAGGAGCCTTTCGCCTTTTTGTAAAGTGGAGAAGTGATTAATCGCTTTCGCGGTCATCAACTACTTTATCTGTAGCTCCTCATCACCAGCCACAACCTCTTTATCAGTCTGCTTAATTGAACGACCGCCTGAATTCCAGTGGCGACAGGTTGGTTTTCGTCTTGAAGAGCTTACTGAATGATTGTGAGTGCTCAAATCCCAGTGCATAGGCCACTTCACTTACCGTCAGCGTAGTGGTAGACAGTTTTTCCTTGGCGGTTGAGATTAGCTTATCATGAATATAGTGCTGGGCACTCTGTCCGATCAATGACCGCAGCATATCACTTAAATAACTGGGGGATACGTTTAACTGCTCTGCCAGGTAACCGACGGTCGGTAAACCCTGACTTATAGATGTTTCGCTGGCAAAATATTGATCGATCAAGTCTTCCAGTTTTTGTAACAGATCGTTATTCACCGCTTTGCGGGTAATGAACTGACGTTTGTAATACCGATTCGCATAGTTCATCAGCAGCTCGACCTGAGCAATCACCACGTCCTGGCTAAAATCGTCAATCCGGCTGTCCAACTCCTTTTCAATCAGGTTGAACAGCGCAATGATTGTTGCTTTTTCATCTTCCGACAGATGCAGCGTTTCGTTGGTTGAATATGAAAAAAAGCCATACTGCTTTATGGCCTTGGCCAAGGGATACCCTAAAAAGAAATCCGGATGAATGAGCAGCGTATACTGCGAACAGATGCTGCCCTCATCGGTACTGCTGCCAATTACCTGCCCTGGCGAAGCGAATAGCAGCCCCCCTTCGTCGAAATCATAATAGCTCTGACCGTACTTTAATTTGCCACTGAGTTTTGGCTTGTACGATACTTTATAGAAGCCCAGCACGTGAGAGCCAGGTAATGCATTCATAGCAACGGGGTAATGAGCCCCATTGATCAAACTGACCAACGGATGCTTGGGGGCGGGTAACCCAAAAGCTCGGTGCGCATCGGCCAGCGATTCAATTTTATAGGGACTGTTTTCATCTCTTTTCATAGCTCAGCACGTAAAAAATGATAACCGATGTCAGGTTAACTATCGGTTATCATGAATGATTTATCAATGTATTGACCTGTTGCCAAGTTCCTTACCTGGCCTCACCCTGCGCTGAGTTGGAGACAGTTTCCCACGCTTCCCAGGTGGCCAGGCGCTCCGTATAAGCTCTACGTACCCAGGGCAAATTATGGCTGCCCAGAAAGAAGCGTAGCGGCGGATTGTCGGCATCAACGACGGCAAAAAGCGCTTCAGGTGTTGCCTTCGGATCACCTCTTTCCAGCGATCTTAAATCCGCGAAAAAATGGTTTTTAAACGCAGTGTAGAGATCAAGACTTTGTGTAAACTTCAGGGATTCCTGACTGCCAAACTCAGTGGCATAGGCACCTGGTTCAATGATGGTCACGTTGATACCGAACGGCTTAACCTCTGTAGCCAGGCTTTCATGAATAGCTTCGAAGGCCCATTTTGACGAACAGTAGTAGCCGATGACCGGTAGTGTCACATGGCCCAGGTTGCTCGACGTACCCAGGATGTGGCCACTACCCTGCTTTCTCAACAAGGGTAAAGCCGCCTGAATAACAGAAACCGGGCCAACCACATTCGTTTCGTACAAGGCGCGAATATCATCTGCACTAGCCTCTTCAATGGTGCCAACCAGCGAGTACCCAGCATTGTTAAGCACAATATCAAGCCTGCCGAAGTGAGCGTAAGCTTGCTCTATGGCATTTTTTACCTGCTCGGGCCGTGTCACGTCAAGCTCCAGCGTTAGTGCATTATCGCCATATTCGTCCTTTAGGGCAGCAATGCTTTCCAGATTGCGGGCAGTGGCCGCCACCTTGTCGCCGCGCTTAAGGGCCGCCTCGGCCCAAACCCGTCCAAACCCGCGGGAAGTGCCCGTAATGAACCAGACTTTAGGAGTCGTCTGGGGTGCCGCCGCAGGGTAAACACCTGCCTTTTCATGTTGATGTATCATGATCTAAAACTTACTGGTTAATGATACATCAAAGGTCAGGGCCTATGAGTCGCTGCCTGTAGTCTAATTGGGGGGATTTGTAGTCGAAATGAGAAAACCCCACCAGTGGCGCTGAACGGCGTATTACTGGACTGATCGCTTCCGATGCATTGCCAGGGAATTACGAACTTACCCGATTAGCTGCGAACGCCTGGCTAACAGTCAGATCCTGTTCCAACGAATTGCGGGAATGCACCAAACAGGAGTTGCCTGACACGGCCTAAAAGGGCAACGAACCGTCAGCAGTTATAAACCTGTTTCAGGACGATACATACCAGCGAGAGTGCGCAACAGAGCCACTAAGGCAGTTTCGTACCAATCGCCCGGCCTTTTTATTTCGGATCGGTTCAGCATCCGCTAATTATTGGGCGACTACCTAACCCGTTACAGTAAAATTATTCCGTTCCTCCCAGCCTACCTGACGCGTAAACATTGATCAGGAATAATGGTAATAATCTCCGTAATCTGTATAACACGCAGGCGAAGAAATGCAGAGACCTTTGTCTTATCAATGTAACCAACCTATGCAACAAGTAATTTTGAACAACGGGGTAGCAATGCCCATCCTCGGCTTCGGCGTTTTTCAAGTCCCCGATCCGGCTGAGTGTGAACGCAGTGTACTCGATGCCATCGCCACCGGCTATCGGCTGATCGACACGGCAGCTTCGTATGGCAATGAAGAAGCGGTGGGCCAGGCCATCAAAAAGAGTGGCGTACCCAGAGAAGACCTGTTCATTACCACCAAGCTATGGATTCAGTCCCAGGGCTACGAGGGCACGAAGAAAGCCTTCGGGGCGTCGCTGAAAAAGCTGCAGCTCGACTACCTGGATCTGTACCTGATTCACCAGCCGATGGGCGACGTGTACGGCGAGTGGCGAGCCATGGAGGAACTCTACCAAGAAGGCCGGGTTCGGGCCATTGGCGTGAGCAACTTCCAGCCCGACCGGCTCATCGACCTGATCATTCACAACGAAATCGTGCCGGCGGTCAACCAGGTTGAAACGCATCCGTTTCACCAGCAGGTCGACACCCAGCAGTTCATGGTCGACAACAACGTGCAGATCGAATCGTGGGGGCCATTCGCCGAAGGCAAGAACGATTTGTTCCACAACGAGTTGCTGGCCTCCATTGGGGCGAAGTACAACAAGTCGGTCGCCCAGGTCGTCTTGCGCTGGCTGACGCAACGGGGGGTGGTAGCCATCCCCAAGTCCGTTCGCAAAGAGCGGATGGAAGAAAATGTTAACAGCCTCGATTTTGAGTTAAGTGCCGCCGATATGGCAGCCATCAGAGGGCTTGATACCAAGGCCAGCCTGTTCTTCGACCACCGCGATCCGGCTATGGTCAAATGGCTGGGCGAACGAAAAGTGAATTAATCAAACACGGCACCAATAAAAAACAGCCTAAAAGCATCAATTATCGGCATTTGCTTCCTGATGGCAGGCAAACAGCCTTCTCCCAGTCACAAAAACCAAACATAGCAACGGCTGGTACCAGTATGGAACAGGAAATCATCACGCTCTCGAAGGTTTATGTAAAGGAAAACGGCAAATGGACGATGGGACAACCGCACCGGCGGCCCGGTTTCATTTGCCAAGCTGATGAGGCCCGTTAAAAATTAGTCGAGTTCACTTGTTTATCTAATCCCAAAAATCAATCACTATATGAAAACATCAATGCTCAGTTTGTGTCTCCTGCTGATGGCTATGCAGGCATCTTTCGCTCAGACGCCAACGTCAAGCACAGCTACCCCCCTCCCAACAAAAGCGCAGCAGGAAATTATTGACCTCTCCAAGCAGAAGTGGCAGTGGATGGCCGACAAGAACGTGGACAAGCTGGCCGTGCTCTTTGACGATAAGGCCAAGTTTGTCCACATGAGCGGCACCTGGAAAAAGGACGAAGAACTTGACATCATCAAAACTGGCAGTATCTGGTACCGCAAAGCCGATGTACATGACGTAGCGGTCGAGCTTTTTGACAATACAGCCATCATCTGGAGCCGCATTACCCTAGAGTCTACGGTTCGGGGCACGGAGGCCAAGGTTGAGTTTACCGTGACCGAAGTTTATCAGAAGCAACGGAAAGACTGGAAACTGTTAGCCCTGACATTCAGTAGTGTTCGCGACACCCATGTTATTAAGCATTGACAAGGCGTCCGTCAAGATTCACTTGGCGACTCACGCGATCAGTGATAGCAGCATCTCCCGCCTGAAAAAAGCACTGTTGCTATCCGCACTGCTTTTGTTCTACTTGTTGCCCGTCTATTCACTGGCACAATCAGGGTCAGCCAAAAAGATACTGATTGTGTATCTATCGCGTACCAAGAATACCAAAGCGGTTGCAGAGATCATTCATCAGCAGGTGGGCGGAACATTGATGGCGCTCGAATTAGTGACTCCCTACCCCGCCAACTACCGCGCTACGGTGGAGCAGGTGGTAAAGGAGAACGAAACGGGTTTCCTGCCACCACTGAAAACCAAGATTGACAACATCCAGCAATATGACGTGGTATTCGTTGGCTTCCCAACCTGGGGTATGCAGCTTCCTCCACCCATAAAAAGCTTTCTGACCCGGTATCCGCTTCAGGGCAAAACCGTCATTCCGTTTAATACCAATGGCGGTTACGGTATTGGCAGTAGTTTTCAGACTGTGAGGGAGTTATGTCCCGAAAGTAAGGTACTGGAGGGGTTTACGACCAGGGGCGGTTCTGAACGAGACGGTCGATACCTGGTCATTGACGGAGAAAAAGCCAGAGAAGTTGAAACGAACGTAATAAGCTGGTTACGAAAGCTAAACAGGCCGAATTGAGCAGCTCATCGGGGTATATCGGCCTTTGCTCCAGCATTGACCAACGCCATTTTCGATTTGACGGGCCAGCGCATCCATAAGCTCCCTTTCAGTTTGGCAACCGTTTAAAATGCCAGTACTTCATTTATTAACACGACCTGTAGTCGCATGCGTATTTCGTTGTTCACGCTCATTGTTGTCTCTTTCATGGGGATCTGTCGACTTAACGCGCAAAACCAGCCCAATCAACCGGCTATCTTGTCAGCGAAGCAACAATGCATTGTCAGTATCGCGGCCCTCACGGCGAAGGGAGACCTGCAAAAGCTACAACCGGCCCTACGTGCGGGGCTAGACGAGGGGTTGACCGTCAATGAGATCAAGGAAGTGCTGGTGCATCTGTACGCGTATTGTGGTTTCCCACGGAGCCTTCGTGGGTTGCAGACGTTGATGGCGGTACTGGACGAGCGGAAGAAAAAGGGTATTACCGACAACATAGGCAAGGAAGCCTCGCCAATCATCAGCAACGTACCCAAGTACGAGCGTGGCAAAAAGGTACTCGAACAACTGTCTGGCCAACCCGAAACCGGACCAAAGCGGGGCTACGCGGCGTTCAGCCCGGAGATTGAGGTTTTTCTGAAAGAACATCTCTTTGCTGATCTGTTCGAGCGGGATGTGCTCAGCTATGCCGACCGGGAACTGACAACCATTTCGGTGCTGACCAGTATCGGAGGGGTCGAACCCATGTTGCAAAGCCATCTGGGTATCTGTTTACGGGTGGGCCTGACCGGACCCCAACTGGAACAGGCGATGGCGCTGATCGAAACCAACGTTGGCAAATCGGAAGCCGCCGCTGGCCGGATCGTGTTGACCCAGGTTACGTCGGCAAGGCGCTAAGCGAAAATCGAATAAAAACAGAGTGAGCTTTACTGGGTAACTCTATGAAAACTAATGTGATCGGCCTGATGGCAGTTGGTTTACTGATCTCGCTGATCGGCAGTCAGGTAATCGCCCAGACCCGGCCGGCAACCGTGACAGATGCGGGCGCCATTTTCCCAAAGGGACAGCGGGCACCGACCAGTAACTTTACCGGAACCGTCTGGGTGCAGCCATTGATCGAACCCGACAGTGCGATGAATATTCCGGTGGGGTACGTCACCTTCGAGCCGGGGGCCCGCTCGCACTGGCATCGCCACGCAGGCGGACAGGTACTGCTGGCCCTGGGCGGCGTTGGCTACTACCAGGAGCAGGGAAAGCCGATCCAGATTCTCCGAAAAGGCGATGCCGTGAAATGTCCACCGAACGTACCCCACTGGCACGGCGCTTCGCCAACGGTGGGCTTCATGCAGGTCGCCATCACGCCTAATACTGCCACCGGGCGAGTAACCTGGATGCAGCCGGTGAGCGATGCGGACTATACCAGTGTAAAGAAATAGGCAGCCATCATTGCCGGAAAACGAATCCGACCGAAACCTCACCAATGAACGTACCCAGCCTTATCAAATCAACCTATACAACGCTACACAACGCACTTCTCCCTATCGTTTTTGTGTTCTCACTGATCACTGACGGTCAAACGGCACTGGCCCAGCAACAGACAATGATGGTACGTATAGCCGAAATCGAAATAGACCCGGCTCACCTTGAGGCGTATAAAGCGATGCTGGCTGAAGAGGCGGCAGCTTCGGTGAAAGTGGAGGCGGGCGTAATTGCCATTTTCCCGATGTACCAAAAGGGATCGCCTACATCGGTACGGATTCTGGAGATATATGCCAGCCGATCTGCCTACGAGCAACACCTTAAGACGCCACATTTCCAGAAGTACAAAGCGACTACGCTCAATATGGTAAAGTCACTGAAGCTGGTCGAGATGGAATCAGTAGATGCTGCGACAATGCCTCTACTTTTCCGCAAACTAGCTGACAGATAACTTTTCTATTTCTGCGAAGCAGTCAACTTCTGCACCGCGGTCACCTAACGCAAAGGACAGCCCGACCGGCACAGCATTACCACAGCACTCGGCTTCAATACCCTCTTTATCACCTTAAAAACGCGACCACTTTCCGGGCAAATGCCGGCGTACCCATTGTGGTGTTGTGCGTACCAGGCACAGTCGCCAAGGTAGCCTTAGGCAGCACCTTGGCCAGGTCGGCGGCTCGGCCATTGTCTTCGTCCTGGTCACCAGCAATAACCAATACAGGCTGTTTGATCCGTTTCAGCTCGGCCGGAACGGTCACTGGCTGAAACTGTTGCATAAATTTTAACGCGGTGGTATCAGCCCCCGATTTCACGGCGTAGTCGACGGCTGGCTGCAGGTCGGGGTGGCTGCCCGGTTTGGCGAGGGCTTCGTAGAAGTTTCGGCGGCGAATCCAGTTGGGGTCCGAGAAATCCAGCCCCATGCCGCCCAGTACCGCGCGACGAACCTGATTTTTGGGGGCTACAGCCAGTAACTTCGCCGCAATGATTGACCCGCGTGAGTAGCCAACTACATCGTAGTTGACAAAGCCGAGGTGCTTCATCAGCGCGATAACGTCATATACCTCTTTGTCTTTCTCGTAAGCGGCTGCCTGATGCGGTTTGTCTGAACGGCCATTCCCGCGCAGGTCAAGCGTCACGACGGTGTAGCCCGAATCGGCCAGCATCGTGCGCAGGGCCGTTCGCTTCCAGGATTCCCCATTGCCGATGAAGCCATGAATGAGCACAACGGCTGGGCCACTCCCAATCTGATCATAGTGAATATTCACCCCGTCTGCCGTGGTAAACAGCGGCTCACGGGTGGTTTGCGCCAATGCCGTGATGGTTAGGCACAGGCCGGTCAGTAGCAGGGAGAACGTTTTCATAAAAAAGCCTGAACCGGGAATGCCCGCTGGTTCAGCATCGGGTAGTATCGTTTTTAACCTGAAGCACGATCGGGCGTTCCCGACTCAGCCTACTCATTTTACTCAAGACCTTGCACACGAATATTTACTTTCCCGTTGGCATGCACTACGGCAACCATTGACGTGGGGGTTAGATACACCTGATCGGGTCGAACCTCATTGATCTTTCCTGTCAGGGTTACGCCTTTTGCCAGCGGCAACGTACCCAGCCGTTCTTCAACCGACTGACGAACGGCATCGATCTGGCCGCCAACCGGGAAATTCAGGTTCTTCTCGAGGGTTTTAGCCAGCGTGCTTTTGAGCAGCCAGCTAGCCGCTTTCTGAAGCAGATTCCGGGTATCCAGATCATACGTCAGGTTTCTGAGCGTCACTGAGCGGGTCTGTGCGTCGTAATAAGGCTGGCCACGCAGGTAGATATCGCCGGTTACGCTGCCAGTGAGTCCCGCTTTGATGATCAGGTTATCGTTCTGGCCATACAGATCCAGGTCCGAAATAGTCACGGAGTAGGTACTGAAGCTGAACGACTTACCAACCAGCTGTTTTTTGGCCAGATCAGCTACTTCCGGGTACGTTGCCTCGCCAATGATACCGACCCGGAAATCATCGTTCACGTGCGGCACGACCGACAGATCGGGTAGATCAATGGCAGGTCGAACGATCGGCTTTGGCCCTACGGTTGTCAGCGTGTGCCCTTCCAGCCCAATGGTAGCGCGGATTTCGCCCTGCTCGAAACGCAGTGGTGTGATCAGTACGCGCCGGGGCACTACCATCAGCCAGGTCCTGAATTCATCAGACACATTGTACGGTTCACGAACTACATTCCAGGCACGCAGCACCGGGGTTCGGAGGTCGATCTTCTCACGTACCTGTTTGTCCAGCGTCTGGGTCACGGTGCCCAGGTTGCTGTTGATTGCTTTGCTGACGAGGCCCGTAATTGGAATATCAAGGCCCACCAACCGAATCGTTGGTTTGGTCACGTACTCGAACCCTTCTGCGGTCGTCCTGGTATTCACCGACCAGTCTTTATCAATAGAAAAACGGGTGGCAAACCGCAGGTCAATCTCGAACGTAGTTTCGCCCGACTGCATGAAACCCAGCACTTTTTTTCCTGCCCTGGCCCAGATTGTCAACGGAACGGAGAAATAGAACAGGCTGTCGCCCCGAACAACGCCTGCTTTTACACCAATCGGAGCGCGTTTCCAGACTTTGGTCATGAACGGTGTGCCGCCCCCATCGTCGTCGAAAGAGTTGTCTTCATAAATTAACCCGGTCACCTGTGCGTTGATCTGTCGTTCCACATCGGCGAGCGCAATGGCAACCGGAATATTGACCGTCGATAACAGAGCATCCGTGCGTACATCCATACTTGAGTTCGTGTAAGCCGCTTGGGGGGCAGCGGGATTCAGGCGTTTCGTACCCGACTGGCAGGCAGTGAACAAGGCAGGCCACAGGGCAACAACCAGCAGCCAGCTACTTAAGCGTGACCTTCGTGGCCCCGTAGCCGAATTTCTGTTTTTGGGCATCTTCAAAGAAACGTACATGAGGGTGGCGACTCAGCTGGCGGTGGAGTTCCTGGCGGAGTTTACCGCTGCCTACGCCGTGAATAAACGTAATATCGGGCATGCCGCTGGCAATGGCATTTTCTAAATTCTTCTCGAACGCCCGCAACTGAATCGCCACCAGATCGCCAGGTACGTTACCCTGGGGGTTGTTCGGCAGCAACTTCTCGATGTGCAGGTCAACCACCGCATCGGGTCTGGTCACCGCCACCAGTTCCTGCTCCGTCTTAGGCTCCAGCAAGGCAGTTTTAATGGCGTCGGCCTGCTGGTTCATGGCGGCGTTGCTGGTCTCGTCGTCGAGTTGAAACAGATGCCCCGGCTGCAGCAACACAGGTACATTCTGCTTGCTTTTGAAAAACGATTGGGCACGTGGTTTCAATCGTTTCACCAGCGGCAAACGGGGGGGCTGCCCAACGCCAGGCCGAAAGTAGAGCGCCTGAAACAAGAGCGTCGGCCACTGCTCAAACCGGTCCATGACGTACATTTCGTTGAGCTTAACCTGCGACTTGGCGTTAAGTGTAGCTGCCTGCAAGCCACGGGCCTTGCCTTCGCGTTCTTCAGAAACCGTGAGCAGGATCTCCCAGTCGGTATTGTTCACGATGTGTAAGGCCACGTCACGGTCGTTCTGCGGCACGTAGGCCAGATACAACCCTACATTCGACAGGATCTGTCCGGAAGCGCCCAGGCCAGCCGACGTACCCATCGGCGTGCTGGTTCGCTGGGGGGCAATTGTTTCGCGCAGCGCTGCTGCCTGGCTCGATGGCTTGAATCGTTCGGCTTCCATGGGCGACACAACGACCAGTTCCGACTGCATAACCGGAATTCGAAACCCATCTTCAATTTCAATCTCGACGCGGTTGCCCGTCAAAAAACGAACAACGACACCCTGCTCTTTGGCCCGGATCATCCGGACTTTATCCCCAATATTCATAGCTGTCAATCTTTATGCAAGTGAGATTGGTAAGTGCGTAATTGGTTACATAGGCCATTCGTGCCAACACATCAACGACTCCCTGCGTCCTAATTGCCCGATCACTCAATCACCGGATTTCCTCCTCACCAATTGCCTAGTTACTTAATCTCCAACCGAAGTCCCACCGTAAAGTTTCGGCGGGGCGCGGCGTTGTAATAACGGTTTCCCACCGCATTTAGGTCATAACCGAGACTGTATGTCTGATCGAGGAGGTTGTCGCCGCCTGCATACAGGTCGGCGGCCAGGTGTTTGCCGATGGTTCGCCGATAGCCTGCCGTAGCCTGTAACAAACGCGTGGGGTCGGCCATAGCGGTGTTGGCATCGTTCAGCGCAAAGGGGGGTAAAAACTGAAAGGTCAAGTGCGCATATAGCCCGGCAACGGTCGTGTAGTCAAGCCCCCAAACGCCAGTAAACGGTGCAACACCCGGCACCCGATTGCCCGACAGATCAACGGCCAGCTGCTGGTAGTTCAGGTACGTGTAACGGGCAAGGGTAATCGTTTGCCAGACACTCAATCGGGGGCCTCCAACGCTGGTCTGCGGACGAAGCAGGTCATACCGCAGCGCCGTTTCCAGGCCCGTTTGTTGGGTGTTGCCGGCATTCACAAAATAGTCGGCCCCGTTCTCCTGTGAACGGCGGGTAATGGTTTCGTGCAGCTGAAGCGAGTACCCGACCAGATCAACCTGCAGCCGGTTGCCTAACCGACCACGTACTCCCAGTTCCGTTTGAATGCCCCGTTCCGGGTTCAGATCAGCGTTGAAAAAACCGGCCGACGAAAGCACCTCCTGGCTGGTGGGCGTAGAATACCCACTGCTGACGTTCACAAACACAGCCGCGTTTTGTCCCAGCGGTTTCAGAGCCGAGAGCCGCAGCAGCCAGGCGGGTGTGAACGACCGATGTTGCGGGCCCGGCCCTGGCTTGCCAGCGATGGAAAACCGGGTGAAATCGTAGCTCGACTGATTATGACTGAGACCGGCAGTCAACACCAGGTCGATTGGACGAATGGTTATCTCTTCCTGCACAAACACATTCCACTGCTTGGCCCGAAGCTCGTCGTCGGTTTGCAGCGTATCGGGTTGGCCGCGCCGGTTGCCGAAATTACGCGAGCCTGTCCGGTTGGTTTGCCACTCGCCCCCAAAGACCAGCGCCATCGGCACGGCATTATCACTGGCCACCTGCGTAAAGCGCGTGACCGAACGGACCCCAATCCCCTGATCGGTACGCCGCTCATAGTTGGTGATAAACGGGTTGTTGAACTCTGTCGACGACAGGTATATGGTATTGGTCGTCTGCCACCGGCTGCTCCAGGCCATCGTGTGCGACAGGCCCAAATACCCAACTTTCTGGTAAATGCCTGCCCCCTGCGCCGCGCTCCCCGGCAAGGTAGCCGTGGCTGGACGCGATGCCTGCGGATTTGCCCGGAACTGAGCCTGCGTTAGTCCGCCCGGCGTTTGATACGCGAGATCGGAGTAAATGAACAGGGCAGCCAGCGTTTGTTTGTCGGTTGGTCTGAACGTACCTGTGAAGGCCACATTATCGCGCGACAGGCCGCTTTGCTCACGGTATCCATTCGACTGCAAATGAGTCACGCTCAGCGTTATGGCCGACTGAGCTGTAGCCGACTGAGCCAGTACGCCGTAGCCTACCTGCCCATAGCTACCACCCAGCACATTGACCTCTGCCCGGTTTACGCCGGCCGTTAGGGCTGGTCCACTGAGGAGTACCGTGCCGCCTGTATTAGCCCCGTATAAACTGCCCGATGGCCCTTTGATGACCTCCACCCTACCCAGCATCCTGACATCAAGTGCGTTCAGGGGCGTGTTGCCCGCCGCGTCGGTCAGGGGCATATCCTGGTAATACACTTTCACGTTTCGAACGCCAAATGGCGACCGGATCAGGCTCCCACGAATCGAAAGGCGGTAGCTGCCCGGCGACCGTTCATCCATCCGCACGCCCGGCAGCGTATTCATGGCCGACACGAGCGTTGGCGTGGCAAATCGTTGTACGAGTTCGGCCCGCGACAACAACCCAACAGACGCCGCTGTGGTCAGCAGTGATCGATTGCTTTCATAAGCCCGGACAACCACTTCGGCCAGGGGTCGGGCGGTTAGCGTATCTGCGGAAGCTACCACCGTCGAGTCGGCTGTCTGAGCCAGCGACGGCGTAATCATACAGGCTAAAATTCCAGCGAGTAGCGAATGGTTGATCATGGGTTGCAAAAGTAAACCGACCTGTAGTATGTAAGCCAGGAGCGGCCTTTTTTATCTCCTAACCAATAAGCCAGGCCAATGGACTTCCGTTCATTCAAAAGCGAGTTCCATGCTGGTTCAGCCCCGCTCAAAACACATTTTCGGGGTTCGGCAACGACTTGGTTAGCCGTAAAATAAAGGCGATTTGTTGAGCAAATAGTGGCCAAAATGGACCGATTAAAGCCCTTTTCGTGTTTTCTTATTGATGGAAGATGTGCTGGAGAATAGTGTAGACATGACGCCTAAAACCGATGTTCGGTCGGCGCGGATCTGGATGCCGAAACGGGTGTTATTTACACCCGACGCCCTGAATGAACCCTTTGGGCAGCAGATATACGAACGGGTGTCGGCGCTGAACCTGCCCATTGAGGTGTTGAAGTCGAACCGACTTACCGGGTTACGGGGGGCTGACGAACGCGACACATACCGTATAGCCAAAAATACCCTGGCGGTCGTGAACGCGCCGCCGTCGGCCATGCGGTTGCAACCGATTCCTCCTTCGGCCGATTGGCAGATGAACCTGGCCGAAGGTTGCCCCGCCCACTGCCAGTACTGCTACCTGGCCGGCAGCTTACAGGGGCCACCCGTGGTACGGGTGTATGCTAACCTGCCAACGATGCTGGCCCATACGGCCACGTATGAAGGCACGTACCCACCCAATAAGAGCTGGCAGACCACAGATGCCAGTCGCCCAACTACGTTTGAAGTGAGTTGTTACACCGACGTGCTGGGTATCGAACACCTGACCGGTAGTCTCGCCGAATGTATTCGCTATTATGGCACGCGGGAAAACGGCCAGCTCCGGTTTGTAACGAAGTATGATCAGGTCGATACGCTGATCGATCTTCCCCATAACGGACAGACACGCGCCCGGTTTAGCCTGAATGCCGAAACAGTGGCCCGGCGCCTCGAAGGGGGCACCGCCTCTATAGAAGCCCGATTACAAGCCTTGCGCAAGCTGGCCCTGCCCCGCGCACAGGGAGGCGGCGGCTATCCGGTAGGTGTTGTACTGGCACCCATTATGCCTATTCCGGGGTGGCAGGACGCTTATGGTGAGTTGCTCGACCGGATTTATGCGGCGCTCGATTATGGCCAGAACGCCGATCTGATCGACCTGAATGTCGAGTTCATCAGCCACCGCTTTACACCGGGGTCGAAAGACGTGCTGCTGCAATGGTACCCGAACACTTCGCTCGACATGAACGAGGCCGACCGGGCGCAGAAGCGGAATAAGTTTGGTGGTACGAAATACGTGTATCAGCCGGCGGATATGCAGTCGATGAAGCGGTTCTTTTACGACGAATGGGCGAAGCGATTCCCCGCCGCGCCCATACTGTACTGGACCTGATCTACCCTGAAAAGACGGTCCGCCGCAGTGACGGGCCGTCTTCGGGCCGACTTAGTAATGGGGGTTAAAAAACGTAGTTTCTAGCCCTGAACTGGAACGTGAGCCCGACTGACAAGACAGCCATACTCAGCGTTTTCTGACTGCTGACGGTAGATTTTTGGGAAAGTCCTCCCAACTGTGATTCGACAGGTACGTTGGCAAAGGTGAAGTGGGAAGAAGTGTAATCACCATTCACGTGCAGGGCAACGGCTGGCGTTAGGCGGTACCGCGCCGTGAACCCTAATCCCCCCGCTATTGCTTTTGCTTCCTGGTTATCGGTGCGAATGAGCGTGTTCACCTGATTCACCTTTCCCTGTACGCAGGTTTCGGGGCAGGTAGCCCATACTTGCCCGGCCATCGCCCGCAGATCGAGCGCAACCCGACCGATCGGGATCGTAACGTACGGCCCGGCCATGATGCTACGCGTTTGCCATTGCCCCGCCCGACCATCGGCGGCGATGACGGTCAGTTCACTACCCGGCGTCTGATTATACTGATTTAGTATCGCTGTTGCGTCGATCCCATTGTAGGTCTGTTCATAGCGGGCCATCAACCCCAGCGGACCAGCCATTCGGTAGCCCCCCGACACACTCATCGACTGCCCGCGCAGGGCCAGGCCGTTGCCCGCTTCCCCCGTCCGACTGCCGAACGTACCCAGTGGCTGGCTAACACCGGCGGATATAGAAATAAAGCCGTTTTTTTGAAGCGTATTGTAAATAAAAGCTTTCTGTGCCATGCCAGCAGAGGCAGTGAGCAGTAACGTGCAGAGTAAAACGATCCGTTTCATAGTTGGGCGTTTGTAACAGAACATTAGTTTGTTACGAACGCTTGTCACAAATGCAGTGCCAGAATTAATTTCTGTTTCCGTTCTTTGGCTTATGCATCAGCAATCCGCACTGGACCTTCTCATCATAATAGCTGATAATCAGCAGGTAAGCTCACCATTTTTTAATCCCGGTCTGCTTCACGCCTACCGATATAATCAAGCCTGGAGCTACCGGAGGCCCGATCCGAACCTCTTTTATACGGCTATCAGCGCCTTCACCGTCCAGCGATTACATTCGTCTTTTACCCCCGATGAACAGGCCGTTGCTGATCGGATTTTAGCGCTCGCCCTACCGACATACGCCCATTTTCAGAACAAAGCAGGGCTGGCTACCTATAATTTCTACGGCACAAAGCCCACAGCGCATTTTCCGCATGGCAGACTGATGCACCGGTTCAACCATTTTAAATTACCGGATGATATTGATGACACCGCGATGGTCTATCTGACCACGACGCCATCAGTTGAGCAACTCGATTTTCTGACCCGCAAACTGGCCCAGCACGCCAACCGAACCCGGCTGACGGTACAGCATTCCTTTGCCGACTACCGGGACCTGAAGGCTTACTCGACCTGGTTTGGCCTGCATATGCCCATCGAATTCGACGCCTGCGCCATTGCCAACATGCTGTATGTGGTCTACGAATATGCCCTGCCCATCGACGCGCATGCCCAGGATAGCCTGACCTTTTTGCACGACATTATCCTGACTGACCGGTACCGTACCGATGCGTTCCGTTGCGCACACAATTACGCCCGGCCACCGCTGATCCAATACCATCTGGCCCGGCTGATTGGTGTGTTTAACCCCGTACGGCTGCAATCAGTACGGGACAAACTGGTCGCTGACCTGCACGCCGATTTCAGGACCACCACGAATCGACCCGATCAGCTGCTGCTGGCCATTGCACTTATGCGACTTGGTGAACAACCGCTGGCCAATGTGCCTTTGGCCGGTATAGAAGCCGATTTCGCCTCATTCTCTTTCTTTATAGCAGGCATGCTTTCCGCCTACACGCAGCCCTGGCTCTACCGATGGGCCAGCCGGTCCTTCTGGCACATCCGCTGGCAATGCGACGACCATAACCGGGTTTTGCTGCTGGAGTACCTGGTCCTACAACGTGAAAGGCAGACAGGTGCGTCTGTTTAGGTTATACGCTGACAGCCGATGCTGGGTTGGCCGATACCTGCCGGTTTACCAATAACAAACCTACCGCTGCCACCACAGCAATGCCCAGCATAAGGGTCCAGAGCGTTTGAAAACCAAACCGTTCGGCAACCTGTGAGCCAATCAGCGGACTACTTACCTGCGAAAGCGCCCAGCCCATCGAATACAACCCCAGGTATTGCCCTCGATTCCGCTCGTCGGACCGGTTGGCAGCGAAGGTGAGCAGAAAAGGCATAGCCAGCATCTCGCCCAGCGTGAGCAACGTGATCGTTACCCAGGCTATACCCGGCCAGCGCGTCAGCGTCAGGATAAACAAGGCGAGGCCGGTCAGGATGGCGCCAACCGCCGAGATCAGCAACCGTTGCTGAGTGCGCCGCTCCAGGGCATAGATCAACGCCATCTCCACCGCCACAATAAGCAGTCCATTCAGGGCCATAAACAGGCCAATGCCTCCTTCCGACACACCCAGGTGCTTTTTAAAATACAGTGGCAGCAGGCTAAAAAACTGCATGAAGGCCGTTGAATACAGAAACACGCAGCCGGTGAAGAACAGGAAAAGGCCGTCGCGGTACGGCGACCTGACTGCTGGCAACTGTGTGTTGGCTTCATGGGTTGTCGTCGGCGAACGGGCAGGGGCCGGTAGTGCATAAAACAGATACAGCGCGGCACAGATGCAGGTGAGCCCATCGACCCAGAACAGGAGTTGGTAATGTAGGCTCGCCAGCAAACCACCCAGCCCCCCTCCGACCGCCCAGCCGAGGTTGATCGCCAGCCGGTTCAGCGAGTAGGCCCTTGTTCGGGTATCGGGTGTACTGTAAAAAGCAAAAGCCGCTGAGTTGGCGGGTCGAAATGCGTCACCCAGTGCCGTAAAAACAAATACAGTAAGGCATAGCCACTCGAACCGGACAATGAACTGCATGATGAGGAGCATCAGCCCGCCAAAAAGCAGGCTGATCACCTGGATCGGGTAAAAGCCAATGTGATCGGTTAGTCGGCCACCCAGGAACGTACCCAGCAATGAGCCGATGCCAAACAACGCCAGCACGACACCGGCCTGCTCTACAGAGTAATGCAGGCATTGAGTCAGGTACAGCGACAGGAAAGGCAGCACCATGGTACCAGACCGGTTGATGAGCATCACGCCCGCCAGTAACCATACCGGCCGCGATAAACCCGAATAGGCATTCCGATACAGCTGTATAATCATACGGGCAAGGTACAGGAATCACCGTTTACTAGTGCACAATCTTCTTATCGGTAATCTGATCCCGGTGTTCGTTGATGAATGCCTTGAAGAGCCGGATCTCCTCCAGTTGCCGGTCAATCGGGTGGGTTAGCGCATAGCTCTCAACGTACACCTCCTTGAAGTCGGTGATCAGGTATTCCATCAACTTTATCCCCTGCCGCTTCAGCGCATGGAGGTATAAATTCTGATGATTGAACAGGAATCGACCGGGTTGGTAGGAGCCTGTGGTTTTAATGTCTACCGCTTTGTATTTGCCAATCAAATCAACGTACCCATAAAACAGTACATCGTCTAACTGCCACTGGCAATAGACCTGCACATCGACGATTGGCCGGGGCAGCAGTTTTCGCATCTTCTCCAGCAGCTCGGTATCAAACTGGTCTTCGCCCGTTCCTTTAATCAACGTTTCTTCAAATGAAGTACCCCGTTGCTGGGCCGGCGTAGTGGGCGTCGGTACCCGGTTGATGGCGTCGAGAAGTTGTTGCTCCGTAATCGTTCCGCCGTTCAGATACCGCGAAAACGTATTCAGCAGGGTGGGATAAAATCGGTAGGTTGTTGACATAAAAATTTCCTGTATCGACCCGTCAGGAAACTGGTTGCTCCGCTGACTGGCCCATACAGGAAACCTGAAATTGGCGTACAAAGTTACCCTACCTTGCCCAGCGCAACGAGCGCTGAAAGCGTGGGCACAGGACTTCCACCCGCTTTTTCAACGGTGATAGCAAACGTATCAGCGTTCTGGATAGACCGGTTGGTTTGTTGCAATGAGTAGCGATCAACCTGGGTATTGAACACACCGGCATCAATCGGTTTTCCGTCAACCAATGCCCACAGCTGATACTGTTTGTCGGCAGGTAGCGTCGGTAACCGCTCCACTTCCAGTGTCACGAGTTTTTTGGGCCGGTTCCAGTAAACGAGTACATCGGCGGGCGTGCCGTCTGGTTTGGCAGCCGCCAGGCGCACGGTTTCGGTGCCTGGCTCCCGCAGCAGGGCGAGCAGTTGTGTGGAATACGTTTGCTGTTGACGTAATTGACCTATTTCGCCCTGCAGTTGTGTGTTCACCTGCGCCAGCTGATCGGCAAATGCCCGTTTGTGTTGCAACTGGCTCATCAGGAAATACGCAAACGCGATCAGCACCAGCCCTACGGCCGCAGCAGCCAGCCAGGCAACCTGGAAAACAGGCCGCTCCCGTTGCAATGGAATCACCTTTGTTTCCTCTGCGGCCACAGCCGGGCTTTCGCTGTTCGCAAACGATAATCGCTTACGAATTTTATCCTGCAACTCAATCGGGGGGGCTACGCTATGCATGAGCGCGTAATTTTCCAGCGCTAATGTGAGCCGATCAAGTTCCTGACGAACCTCGGGATAGATTGCCGACAGACACTCCACCTCTCGTCGTTCCTGATCACCAACGGTGCCTAACGCGTAGGATTCCAGGATACCGGAGGTTATGTAGTCGGGAATATTCATTGGCTAAATAAAGATTTAAGTTCTTGAAGAACATGACGCAGGCGAGCTTGTAATGTACGTTCGGGCTGTTGGCTCATTTCAGCCAACTGAGTAATGCTTTGACCTCGAAAATAGACAGCGTCAAGTAAAATACGTTGTTCTGCGGTAATTGGATTGTCAATCACCTCGTAATCGATCGTAGATTTTGCGGATGATGGTACTGTTTTTGCTAAACTGACCGATATTTCGGCCCGCGCCCGGGAAAGCATCCAGGTGAGCAGCCTGGTTTTTCGCGGATTAAACTGATCAAAATCATTCCAGGCTTTAACAAATACGTCTTCTACCAGCCTACTGGCAATCGATGGCTGACCTACACTGGTTAAAATCACTCCATACAGTACATGGGCGTACTGGTCATACAGCCACTGAAACGCCAGTTCGTCGCGCCGGTTCAGCTTACGAAGCAGTAGTTCTTCAGGGACCAGAAAGGATTGTGATTTCACGGTAGAGGAGTATGCTCGCCAAATATAGGTAAAAGCACGAATTACCGCAGGTCGTCAGCCCTAATGGTGCGCACCCATTTCTCTTTACCGGTAGAATCATAGGCCCGAATTGTGAGCAAACGGGCATTTTGTGGTCCGCTGACAGCCATTGTGGCGAAATTCCGTTCCGTCAGCAACGTACCTGCGTCTGCTGTGGGCTGGGTCAGTTCGGAAGCCAGCGGTTGAGCCGGACCAGATGTCAGCGGCGATATGGTCACATCATGCAATGGGTACGTTCCGGGCCGTTGTAGGGTGTGGATGATACTATGGTGCCGGTCACCCGTGATGAACAGTACGCCAGGAATGTTGGCGTCGGCCAGTCGATTCAGTAACTGAGCGCGCTCTGTGCCATACACGGCATAGTTTTCAAATGCGGCGGTTGGGTTGACGATCTGCCCGCCGGTTACGACAAACTTAAACGTAGCCGTGCTATACCGGAGTGCGTCAAGGAGCCAATCCAGTTGTTTAACGCCGAAATACGCTTTTTCTGGTCCGGTAGCTCCGCCATCGGGCTGCTTGTCGGGGGCCCGATAGGTGCGGTCGTCGAGCATGAAAAACTGGCAGTCGCCCCATGAGAATGTTCCCGTACATCCTTCCTCAAAGATGAAGTTTGGGTTTGCCCAGAATAATTTAAAGGCTTCCAGGGTAACGGGTTTCATCCAATAACTGCGATCTGAATCGTCGGGGCCATAATCATGATCGTCCCAGATGGCGTAGTTATGGGTACTGGCTAGCAGCGGTTGCATTTCGGGCAGTGAGCGGGTATGGGTATACCGCTTCAGCACGCCCGTCCGCGAGTTCCAGTCTACTTCACGCGTATATGTATTATCGCCGGTCCATAACATGAAGTCAGGCTTCAGCGCAGCGATCTGTGTAAAAATCCCGTAGCTATCGCCGTAGGGCTTACCAGGCCGGTCGAAAGGCGGTTCGTTCACGTAGGTGCAGCTACCCAGCGCAAACGTGAAGTTGGGCGGATCGGTCCGAAACTGCCAGAGTGCTTGTGTCTGGAAGATCGTCGGATAAGGCAAGGATACAGGTCGATGATTCACCAGCACATCGTAACGGTATCGTTTGCCGGGCATCACCTTATTGGCCACCAGGTGCGCCGTGTTGGCCGTAGCGGCCGCGGTGACAACTTCGTCGGTGTAGTGAATTGGCGCCTGCGTACCTACTTCAACGTACCTGATCTGTACGGGCGCTGGTTTTTTGGTCTGCACCCAGAGCATCACTTCCCGCATATCCGCGTACCCCAGCATGGGCCCTGCCTGAAGGGGAGAAACCGGCTGCCGACCTGATGCCGACCGGGACGATTGAGCAGCTACCACCTGAGCGTGGGCGTAGCTGGCCAGCGAGAATACAAGCACTGCAACAAAATGTAGACAGGATTGACGCATGAGTAAAAAGGCGGTTGAGGCGCTAAAAGTAGCGTAATGTTTATTGCCAGCACCCCCTAAGCGTACATCAGTGTCCTGTTTTCGGCTGGTGTAACCACCAGATTGATCCACTGGCAGCGACTGGAGCCTGGCTATTGCCCAAGCCAGTCCTGGCGGAACCTTGCCCCTCCGTTGATCAACGCGTATATTTGCAGCCTGTTTTTTTTACGCTCACTATGCAATCGCCTTATCAGATTCAGGGCCTCGACACGCTGGCAATCGCCCGGCAGTTCGGCCTCCCCCTCTACGTGTACGATGCCGACCGGATTATTCGGCAGATCGACACGTTCCGATCATCATTTACCGGGGTCAATCTGAAGATCAAGTACGCGGCAAAATCGCTCACCAACCTGTCTATCCTTAAGCTGATGCGGATGCAGGGCGTGGATGTCGACGTGGTGTCTGTAAACGAAGCCCGGCTGGCGGTGTTGGCGGGTTATTCGCCGCAGCAGATCATGTACACACCGAGTGGCAATGCCTGGACCGAAATCCAGGAAGCGATAGCCTTGGGGCTTCGGCTAAATGTCGACAGTCTGCCGTTACTCGAGCAGGTTGGGCAAACGTACGGCGATTCGGTCGCGGTTTGCCTGCGCATCAATCCCAGTGTGGCTGATGGCGGAAATATCAAGATCCAGACCGGGCACGCCAACTCGAAATTCGGCATTCCGAACGACTACCGTGCTCAGATTAAGGCCATTGTAGCTCAGTATGGCCTAAACGTCACCGGGCTGCATATCCATACCGGTTCTGATTTTAAAGATGCAGGTACGTTCCTGAAAGGAGCTTCTGTCCTTTTCGAGCTAGCAGCCGATTATCCCGATCTGGCGTTCATTGATTTTGGAAGCGGGTTCAAGGTTGCCTATCGCGAAGGGGATCTCGTGACCGATCTGGCTGATCTTGGCGCCACTGTGTCGGCCGCTTTTCAGGCATTCTGCCGGCAGTATGGGCGGGACCTGGAGCTGTGGTTCGAACCCGGCAAATACCTGGTCAGTGAGTCTGGCCACCTGCTGGCGCAGGTGAATGTGGTGAAACAACACCCTACCCGACGTTTCGTTCAGGTCGATTCGGGCCTTAACCACCTGATCCGTCCGATGATGTACGACGCCTGGCACGATATTGTCAACCTGTCGAATCCAGCTGGTACGCCAACGCGCTATGATGTGGTGGGCTACATCTGCGAAACTGATACTTTCGCTACCGACCGGCTGTTACCCGAAGTCAGGACGGGGGACGTTGTCTCATTCGAGAATGCCGGCGCCTATGGGTTCAGCATGGCCTCTACCTATAATCTCCGCGAGCGGCCAGCCGAAGTACTGGTCTATAATGGGCAGGCCCACCTGATCCGTCAGCGCGACACCTTCGAAGACCTGACGCGGGGTATGGTTGATGTATTTAGTAATGAATTGATCAATAAGACTGAAGTAGTAGACGAATTGAATTAAGCGCATTTACTTGCTCTTACTCCTTAATTTCCTAAAAAATGGGACGCGCATTTGAATACCGAAAAGCCCGAAAAATGAAACGATGGGGGCAGATGGCCAAGACCTTCACCCGCATTGGTAAAGACATTGTGATTGCCGTTAAGGCCGCTGGACCCGACCCCGATACAAACGGTCGGCTACGCGCTATTATCCAGAATGCCAAGGCCGCCAACATGCCCAAAGAGAATGTGGAGCGGGCCATCAAAAAGGCATCGTCAAAAGAGCAGGAAGACTACAAAGAGATCGTCTACGAAGGCTATGCGCCACATGGTGTCGGGCTGGTCATTGAAACAGCGACTGACAACCTGAACCGCACGGTAGCCAATATTCGTAGCTATCTGAACAAACTGGGTGGAAGCCTGGGTACGCAGGGTATGCTCGATTTTATGTTTACCCGCAAGTCTGTATTCAGGATTTCGGCCGAAGGAGTAGCCATCGACGAACTGGAGCTGGAACTAATCGATTACGGCGCCGATGAACTGGAAATGGACGAAGAAGCCAACCAGATCGTGATCTACGGCGACTTCACGGCCTTCGGGGCGATTCAGAAGTTTCTTGAAGAAAAGGGTTACGAACTGAAAGGAGCCGAATTCGAGCGGATTCCTAACGATTACAAGGAGCTGACCGACGAGCAGGTGGCTGACGTGGAGAAACTCATCGAGCGCATCGAAGAAGACGATGATGTGCAGATGGTTTACCACAATATGAAGTAAAAGCACCGCCTCAAAAGCAGTCTGGCTGCTGAACGCACCTGATACTAACCAGCAGGTATGTTCAGCAGCCATTATTTTTTCAAATAGATCCACAAATCTTACCTGTAGCTACAGTTATCTTTTGATTGAACGGTAAGTCAGTTACGCTACCTACGCCTGTATCTTGTCGGTTACAGAACCAGGCAGTTTAACCGTGCTCACAATTACCTTACAATCAGCCGAAAATCTATCTGCAGAGGAAGTTATTAACCTCCGTGAACTGGCTCAGCGCACTGGTTTTCCGTTGGAGAAAGCTTACCTGAAAACGGCCCATTTTGCGCACAACCCGACCGTTGTCATGGCGCACCAGGACAAGCGGCTGGTTGGGTTTCAGGCGTATAATATGTACCGGCTGAAAACGCCTTTTTTCCGACACCCCGTCCCATTTATTTATGGTGGTCTGGCCTTTCAGGATGCTACCGTTGCAGGGCGTGGCGTGGGCTACCGGATCAGCCGGTATTACATGCAACAGACCCTTGGCAAGTGGTTTTTCCTGAAACAGTACGCCTTTGCCATCCGCACACCAACGCCCCGGCTTATCCAGATCATGTCGGTGCAGCACAAGCTGGTTCATTTCAAGAATAACCGCATCACCCCCGAGATCTATCAATTTGCCCAGCAGTTTGTAAAGAACGTACGCCGTTTCCAGGACCCCGTCGACGAGCGGCTGATCGTACATAGTAAACCTATCCGTGCAGACATTACCGAGCAATGGGACACGTTGTTCGAAGCAACCGATGACTACTACAACGAACTCGTTTACCAGGCCGGCCTAATCCATCGAGACGGCTCCAAACGGTTCATCACCGGTAATTACCTGCTGCTACTCGGCTATTCTTCGCTTCGGCAGCTGGTGCGCTCATTTACCGCTTAGCTGCCCGCAAGCTGCCAGCGCTGATGCGCCCAATCGCAATCAGCAACTTGATTTTCGTATCTTTACGGGCCAACCTGCATGCCTGTGATAACGACTTTTGCTCAACTGGACGAACTGAATACCGTGGCCCGGCAACTCATTGCCGAGGCGTCGAATCAACATGTATGGCTGTTTGAGGGGGATATGGGCGTCGGTAAAACAACGCTCATCAAAGCGCTCTGCCGGGCAGTCGGTGTAGTTAGCGTGGTGCAAAGCCCAACCTATGGACTCGTGAATGAATACACTACCCAGACCGGTGAATCAGTTTATCATTTCGATTGCTATCGCCTGCGGAACGAAGCCGAGGCGATGGACATTGGCCTGGAAGAGTATATCGATTCGGGTGCTTATTGCTTCATTGAATGGCCCGAACGCATTGAATCGCTCTGGCCTACACACTATTATCATATCAATTTATCCGCAGACCACGCCGGTATTCGTACGGTAACAACCAAACTTAAGTAACAGTTGGCGGTAACAGATAGCCATTCCTTTATCCGGTCTTTCAGTACACCGATGTAGAGTGCAGTGCCCGTCTCATGCCGCCAGTTGTCAACTGTATTATGACTGGTTTTGAAGAATTAGCGAAACAAACGGCCCTTTACACAAAGGAATCTCCGGCGATGGTACGCAGTACCCAGACGAATCTGCTGATTGGGCTGCCCAAAGAAGTGTCGCTTCAGGAGAATCGCATTGCGTTGACCCCCGAAGCCGTTGCAATTCTGGTGCGAAACGGTCATCACGTCATTGTGGAAACCAATGCCGGCGTCGGGGCAAAATTCAGTGACTCTGATTACAGTGAAGCGGGCGCACAGATCGTTTACTCCCCCAAGGAGGTATTTGAAGCGAACCTGATCCTCAAGATCGAACCCTTGGTAGATGACGAGTTCGCGCATCTGAAAAATGGCACAACGGTCATTTCGGCCCTGAACCTGCCCGCCCGGGAACGGGCCTACTTTGAGAAACTGAACGCCAGAAATGTAACCGGTATCGGCTACGAATACATCGAAGACCAGGCCGGTGGCATGCCCGTGATCCGGTCGATGAGTGAAATGGCTGGTAGTACTGTTATGCTGATCGCGGGCGAATACTTAAGCAGCAGTGCCAACGGCCGGGGTATTATTCTGGGTGGTATCACGGGTGTACCGCCCACTAAAGTGGTCTTCCTTGGCGCGGGTACGGTAACAGAATTCGCTACCCGAACGGCACTGGGAATGGGCGCCGATGTGAAAGTGTTCGACAAAGACCTGTACAAGCTGCAACGGTTCAAATATGCCGTAGGTACGTCGGTTTACACATCCATCCTGGATTCAGACACGCTCACGGAAGCCATTGAACGGGCCGATGTGGTGATTGGTGCCCTACGGGGCGAAGACGGCCATAGCCCCGTTGTCGTGACCGACACGATGGTGAGTCGTATGAAACCCAACTCGGTCATTATCGACGTAGCCATTGATCAGGGGGGTAATTTTGAAACGTCGCGGATGACTTCACATAAACACCCAACGTTCCGGGTCCATGATGTCATTCATTTCTGTGTCCCGAATATTGCCGCTCGGGTTTCCCACACGGCCAGTATTGCGTTGAGCAATATTTTCCTGCCCTTCCTGCTGCAAACGGGCACCAACGGTGGCATTGAGGCGATGATCTACGCCAACCGCTGGTTTATGAAAGGCGTCTATTGCCACAAAGGATCGCTGACAAATCTGTACATGGCCCGTAAGTTCGGCATGCGCTTTAAAGACCTGGAACTGTTGCTCGGCGCATCGAGGTTTTAATTACAGTTTGCTGTTTACCGTCTTCTGTTACGCTGCTGATCAATCGTCATCGGCAGCAGGCAGCGCAACAGGAGACGGTAAACAGCAAACTGAGAACTCCAATATGATTAACAACAGCAACGAAAACGTCCTGATGGACGATGCCAATTCGCCCGATCTGAACAAAAAGTTGATGGGCATGGTCTCGACCGATTTTGTGAAGGTGGCCGATTATCTCAAGGAAGCCTCCTACCAGATTCGTAAGCGCGGCTTTTCGGAGTACCCGGTTTTCGTCGCCTCCAAGAAGGAGATTCCGGTGGGGCAACTGCTATACGCAGAAGGCGATCTGGGCAACACCTTCACCTATAAAGCCTCCTTCTACGATGAATTCGTTCAGCGCGAACTGATCGGCGAAGATTCCTATGAACTTTGGAAGGAGAACTACAAAACCCCCGACGAATACTGCTGCCTGTTCGTAGTCCTCGGCGAGTTCACCGGCTTTGTTTACATCCCCTACCCCGAAGATTAAGTAGGTTTTCTGTTAAAGTACTTGCACGAGGCCTAACGGACAAAATAAAAGGGCTACTTTTGCGCCAGATTATGGGTGCCCACTGCCAGCCTCTGCGTTGGCCCGACGGCTTAATAGGGAACATCGGTGACGCCATGTTGGCCAATCCGGGGCTGTCCCCGCAACTGTAACGCTCAACCAACAGCCGATTGATCTTCATCACCACTGGGCTTACATCCGGGAAGGTGCCGATCGGTGAGCGAAGCCAGGAGACCTGCCCGTAATTCGCTGCTGCAGGGGCTACACGGAGGATGTGCCACCTACCGCCCGAATACCCAGACCCGTTCGCTGGAGGGTCGTTGTTGAGTTACTAAGTAGTATGTTTCGTTTCACAGCTTTCCTGCTGTGGTTCAGCGCGTTGTGTACGTCATACGCGCAGGACTCTTTGTCGGTTCGGCAATTACAGGTCGTTACCGTTCGTGGCTTCGCGCCCGACCGGTTTATGGCGGGCTTGAAGATTCAGCGTGCTGACTCGGCGTTGACCGAAGCCTACCGTTACCAGACGCTGGCCGATCTGCTGGCTTTGCAGGCCCCAATTAACTTTAAAAGCTACGGCCCTGGTCAGCTCACCACCGTTGGCCTGCGCGGTACCTCGGCCAACCACACGGCCCTGCTCTGGAATGGGGTGAATATCAACCCGCCCTACCTCGGACAGACCGATTTCTCGACCATTCCCGTCAACGGCTTCGATCAGCTCAGCATTCAATATGGATCAGCGGCTTCGTGCGTGGGCACCGACGCCGTGGGCGGTAGTATTCTGCTCAACAGTACTCCCGGCTGGAAACGGCAGGGCGTCGCAGCCACGTTGGGGCACCGGTTCGGCAGCTGGAATTCGGGACAAACGCAGGCAGGCGTTCGATTTGCCACGCCGTTGGCTGGCGGAGGGCAACTAGCCGGAAAAACCCTGGTCTATGGCAGCGTTAATCGGTATCTACCAGACTATAGCGAACGACGGGGCTATTCCGTCGAGCCATCGGAAACAGCGCAGCAGGGGTTAATTCAGGATCTGTTTTACCAGACAAAAAAACAGCATCAACTGTCACTAAACGTCTGGTTAACAGACAACAAACTTACCATATCCCCCGCCAGCCCAACAGGCCGTGAGATTACACGTACCCAGGCCTACCGTTTCTTGACAAACTACGAATTTGGCGAAACCAAGCCCGGGAAGTGGTTATCTGGCCGAACATTGCTACGGGCAGGTTTCATCCGCGACATCCTCGATTATGGTAAAGGGGAAGGTTTCGACACGGCCCCCAGCCATTCCCAAACCGACAGGCTACTTCTGCGGGCTGAACACGAACTGGAGCAATCGCTGGGCGCGTCGGGGCAGTTGCTGAGCATCCGGGCCGGGGCCGAATGGGTTCATTACACCGCCCGGGTCGATGGCTACGGCGATGGTGGTGCGCTCACCGAACAGCGGGCCGACCTCTACGCGTTGATCCGTTATCAGCCTACTCCCCGGCTGGTAACGGCGCTGAACCTTCGTCAGGCGTTTGTTACCCGCTACGACCCACCTTTTACACCATCATTCGGTGTCGAATACCGGCTGCTCAACTTAGGCAATTGGCGGCTTGACGGGCGGGGCAATGTAGCCCGCTCCTACCGCGTGCCCACGCTGAACGAGCGATACTGGAAAACGCTGGGTAATCCCGACATCCGGCCCGAGCGCGGCTTTTCGCAGGATCTGGGCCTGAACCTGTCGCGCAACGTACCTGGCCGGTCCATGTCACTCAGCCTGAGCGCCTTCCGCAACCACGTAGACGACTGGACGTACTGGAACCCGGCCAAAAACTACCGGGTCGAGAATTTGCAGGAAGTGCTGGCGCGGGGTGTAGAAGTGCAGGGGCAATTGACCAAAATACTGAGGGGAGCCAGCCCCGCCAGAGCGGGGTGGCGGATTGGCGCATTTGGGCAGTACGCCTACACCCGGTCTACCCAACTGCGGGTGTACGACCCATCGGCCATCGACGTGGTAGGCAAGCAACTGATTTATCTGCCACTCCACACTGCGTCAGCTAATACCTTCGTGCAGCGCGGGCTGCATCGGCTAACCCTTACCTGGCAAGGCAGCGATCGCCGCCCCTCCACCTTCGACAATAGCAAGTATCTCCCTGACTACCAACTCGTTAATCTTCTTTTTGAAACAGCGGTACGTGTGCATGGCTGGCAGGGGAAAGCCGTGGTGCAGGTGGATAATCTGTTCAATGAATTTTACCTGAATGTAAAAAATAACGTCATGCCGGGCCGTAGTGTGGCGTTGACCCTTGTTTTCACGGCGAATACAAAACCTGATTGACAATAGAATTCAACATGAAAAATCGTTTAACAACCCTAGCCACCTACCTGTTGGCTACGGCTACCACTGCTGCACTGTTCACCGCCTGTTCAAGTAACACCGATCCAGCGCCGACCGGCCCCTACACGAACGGCGTAATCGTGATGAACTCAGGTAATTTCTTGTCTAACAACGGTTCCCTTTCCTGGCTGAGCCGGACCAGTAATCTGGCCCAAACAGACATTTTCCGGACACGCAACAACCGCCCCACGTCAGGATATATTCAGGAGTACGTGGAAGCAGGCAATCGGGGGGTATTTTTGGTCGATAACTCGACTGCGGGCCTCGACAGAGCCGAGATCGTCACGGCCGACTCTTTACGATCGGTGAAAACGCTGGGGGCACCTGACATTGAGAACCCCCGTTACGCCGCCCGCATCAGCGATACGAAAGTGTATGTGACCTGCTGGGGAACAACAGGATCATTCCCCAATACCTTTATTAATCCTGGGTACGTTGCCGTTATTGACCTGACTACCAATACGATCACCAAGAAGATTTCAGTACAGAAAGGGGCCGAGGGAGTTACAGTTGTCGGCAGCGAAGCCTTTGTAGCGAGTGTCAGTTATAGCGGCGCAAAGACTATCACCGTGATTGACACGCAGACTGACGCCGTTAAACAGCAGATAACTGTTGCGGCTGACCCAGACAAACTCCTGCGCGACGCTAATAATAAGTTGTGGGGACTGGCCGGCAAAAACGCCATCCGCATTAACCCTTCGACTAAAACCGTTGAGACAACAATTCCAATAGGAGCAGCTACGGGTACCAGTGGACCGGGCAAACTGGCAATCAGTGCTGACGGGCGTACATTCTACTACAGCTATACAAACTCCGATGCTAGCTACAAGATGTTAAGCCAGTATATTTTCCGGTTTGGCATCGACGATACGACAATTACCCCCACAACCCCTGTTGTCGGCCGTACATTTACAGGCGAGGGCATCACTGCTTTAGGCTACGATCCACAAACAAACGTGATTTATGCGGGCGTCTCACCCAACTACGTCCAAGCTGGGTACGTCTACCGCTACCAATCAACTGGGCAATTGGTAGATTCAGTAAAAGTTGAAATCTCACCGGTCGGGTTTTATTTTAAGTAGTGGCTAATAGGGTGATTGGATGAGCAGGTAATATATTTTCTGGCAAGTTACCCTCTCATCCAATCTACCCAGTTTCTACTCTTTAATCACCATGATGAAAATGGTCATAAACTGGTCAGGCGGTAAAGATTCGGCACTGGCGCTACACCGAATTCAACAGCAGAGCCAGTATTCGGTACAACAGCTACTCACCACGATCAACAGTGCCCACGGCCGGGTATCTATGCATGGTGTACCCGAAGAGTTGATCGCCGCGCAGGCCGCCCGACTAGGATTACCACTACTAACGGTTCGGCTCCCCGAAACGGCCAGCATGGAGCAATACCAGGCTACAATGGACGATGCTTTACGTCCCTTAGTGGCTAGTGGGATCTTGCAGGCTGCCTTTGGTGATATTTTCCTGGAAGATCTTCGGGCGTGGCGCGAAAAGCAATTGGCATCGATTGGCTTAACGGGCGTCTTTCCGCTGTGGCAGGTGCCCTCACTGTCCCTGTTGGATGAGTTCTGGGAAGCCGGTTTTCAGACGATCGTCGTAGCGGTAAATGGCGACCGCCTCGCTAAGTCATTTTGCGGGCGCGTACTCGACCGGCAGTTTGTAGCCGACTTACCTGCTAATGTTGACCCTTGCGGCGAAAATGGCGAATTTCACACCTTTGTTTTCGACGCCCCTTACTTTAGCAGTCCGATCAATGTGTCGGTGGGTAGCGTAGTAGAACGTACCTACCACTTTTCGGATGCCGACGGTCAGGAACGTACCTCAACCTATTACTTCGCCGACCTACAACTAACTGAAAATGAACACGGATAAACACGCTCCAGACAACTGTCCGCGGTGTGGTAAGGCATTTACGTGCGGCGTCAACTCCGTACTCAAATGTGATTGCATGTGGCTGAAGCTGTCGACGGCAGACCTCACCTATATCCGGGCATATACCGAGCTGGCCTTTGGTTCATACACGTGTCTGTGTATGCGTTGCCTGCAAGAGCTACAGACCAAACGAGCCGCTAGTTGAACAGCGAATTCGTTCGGCGCGAATCCAGCTTCAGGAAAATAAACAGCAACAGGGTAAACGACCAGAGCGAAGAGCCTCCGTAACTAAAATAGGGCAAGGGAATACCGATAACCGGCATCAGGCCAATTGTCATGCCGATGTTCACCAGGATGTGGAAAAACATAATGCCCGCCACACAATAGCCATACACCCGGGCAAATTTGCTGCGCTGTTTTTCGGCCAGCACAACAATACGACTGACCAGCCCGATAAACAGAATAATGACGATCAGGCTACCAATGAAGCCGTGCTCTTCCCCAATGGTGCAGAAAATAAAGTCAGTGCTTTGTTCGGGCACAAAGTCGAATTTGGTCTGCGTCCCTTCCAGAAACCCTTTTCCATCCAGACGACCAGAGCCAATGGCAATTTTTGCCTGCGTTACGTTCCACCCGACACCCAACGGATCAACGTTCGGATCAATCAGCACTTTAATCCGGTTACGCTGGTGCGGTTGTAATACCTTGTTCACGAAGAAGTCAACGCCGGTCGCTGTCACCATCATCGCCACGCCAATAAGCCCGATCCCGATCATGCTACGGGCCGTACGGTTGTAGCGGGGTAGCAGCAAAATGACGATTCCACAAAGCACGGCAATACCCGCAAACAGGTATAGGGGCGGGACAACGAGTGCCAGGATCAGCAGGGCAGCCAATACAACGCCCGTTAGGGGAATCCAGCCGGGCAAGCCTTCGCGGTAGAGCATAATCACAAACGACGAAAAGACGAGCGTAGATCCGGTTTCGTTCGAGAGGATGATCAGGATGGCTGGCAGGCCAATGATGCCCCCAATCCAGAGCAGGTCTTTCTGCTTCATCAGGTTGATGCCCGGTTGATCGAGGTATTTGGCCAGGGCAAGGCTGGTGGCCAGCTTGGCAAATTCGGCAGGCTGGATGGTAAACGAACCAAATTTAAACCAGGAACGCGACCCGTTGATGTTTGTGCCCGCGACCATCACCAGCAGCAGCATGGCGATCATGAACAGGTAGAAGACGAAGGCAAAGGTGTCGTAAAATTTATGGTCGATCACCAGCACACAGATGATGAGCAACACAGCGGTGCCAATCCATATCAACTGCTTACCGGCGTTGGTCGTAAAATCGAACAGGCTGGTCTGATCTTCAGGACTATACACGGCGGCATAAACATTGAGCCAGCCCATCAGTACACAACTGATGTACAGCAACAACGTCAGGGTGTCAATGTTTCGGGTTAATTCAGCGTTACGGGGCATTAGCACAATTAAGAATGAAGCAGTAAGAATAGCCTGTGAAGAGCACCCTCATCTGGAGCGACAGGACAATTCGTACTTCTTAATTTTTCAATGAATCACTTTTCTACTTTCCGCTAACCGTTGCGTTCAGATCCTTATCAATCCGGGTCATGAGCGGGCGCGTAGGGCGGCTTTCGGGTTTGCGGACCGAATCTTTTACAGGAGGCTGCTTGGCCGCCGAATCCGGTTTTTTGGGCGTCCGGGGTTTCGGGAGCATAGAAAGGGGCGGCATATAGTTTTGCTTCATCAGCCAGGCCTGTAAACGCTGTCCCTGTTCCTCATTCTTCCGTTTCAGGTACCGTTCAGCAACCAGCGCAGCCGTCGATGCAGCAGCTACGCCACCCCAACCGGCATTTTCAACGAAGACCGCAATGGCAATCTTCGGATTGTTCATGGGCGCGAAACCGATGAAGATGGAGTGGTCATGCGCATGGCCGAACTTGGCGTTTTGCGACGTACCTGTTTTCCCGCATAAGTCAATTCCAGGAATATCGGCATCTCGTTTTACTGTACCTGCCATCACCGCCATGCGCATGCCTTCAATCACCGGCACAAAATATTTCTGGTCTATATCGGTATAATGTTTTTCCCTGTATTTAGCCGGAATTCCCTCGCCCAGTTTGCCGATGCCTTTCACATAGTGCGGAGCAATATACCACCCTCTATTGGCAATGGTGGCGGCCAGGTTAGCCAGCTTCAATGGGCTGATCAGGAGTTCGCCTTCGCCAATACTCAGCGAGTAAATATTGGAGAACTTCCAGCGTAATTCGCCTTTATAGGCTTTGTCGTAGGTGTCAACAGACGGAAGATTGCCACGCAACTCGCTGGGCAGGTCAACGCCTAATTTCTGGCCTATGCCGAACTTCATCGCGTGGTCGTGCCATTCCTGAAGGCCCGTTGCCGATGCTTTGAAGGTATTCGGATTCCCATTATGGTAGATATACTTTCGGAATACCTGATAAAAATAGGGGTTGCACGAAAAACGGACTGCCCCCGTCAGGTTGTTGCCCCCGTGGCAGTGACACCGCATAGGCGATCCCCCGTGGCCATAAACTGTGTTCGTGTACAACGACCCCTGCTGCTGGGCAATCAGCGCCTGAATCAATTTAAACGTTGAACCAGGGCGATAACTAGCCATGATAGGCCGGTTGATCAGCGGCTTGTAGGGATCTTTTAGCAGTTTCCGGAAGTTCTTCGAAAAGAAACGGGACGACAACTGGTTGGGGTCGTAGGTGGGAGCCGATACGGATACCAGAATTTCCCCCGTATTCGGATCGAGTGCCAATACAGAACCCACCCGATTTTGCATCAGGCTATCGGCATACTGTTGCACCTCTACGTCGATACCAGTATATAGATTCTTGCCGGCAACGGCGGCCGTGTCATATTCACCGCCTTTGAAGGAGCCTTTAGCCACCCCCCGCACGTTTTGCATGACGTATTTAATACCTCTACGTCCACGGAGCTCTTCCTCATATTCCTCCTCCAGTCCGTTGTGGCCTACGTAATCGCCCTGCCGATAATAGGGTGTTTCCTGTTCCTCCAGTTTTTTCTTGCTGATTTCTGACACGTACCCCAGCGCATTCGATAAGGTATGGGCCGGGTACGTTCGCATGGAGCTCATCACCGGCTCAAAACCCCGGTAATCGACCAGTGCATCCTGTATCCGGGCGTAATCTTCTTTGGAGAGCTGCCGAAGAAATACAGACGGTTTCACAGGCGAATACGCCTTGGCCAGCTCCATGATGCTATCGAACTCGGCTCTGGTCACGTCCATCATTCGGCAAAAGGCCATCGTATCCGGTATCTTCACCCGTTTGGGTGTAACATATAAATCATAAACCGGTGTGTTATAAACGATTAATTTACCATTCCGATCATAGACCTGGCCGCGATACGGTATTTCGATGACACGCTTGATGGAATTGCTGGACGATTCAAGGGAGTAGCTGTCATCCAGAATTTGCAGGTAGAACAGGCGGGCGGCGTAAATCAGGCCCACTAAACAGAAGACGCCGATAATAATAAACTTCCGGTTTTCAATCATTGGTTCTCAACTCCTGAGAGACGCTTCTAACTAGTTCGAATTACGGTTTTCGAACCTTACTACAAATCTACGAAGTTAGCATTGATTCAAAGAGTGCAGGAATCAACAAGTTCATAGTTTATTTTTTCGACCGGATTTTGGGGCTAACAGGCTTTTCTATGGCCTGCCATAAATCCAATTTTATCCGTTTATCCTGTTACTTCTCGATTCAATAAATCGCTGTTTTATGCACTAGAAACCGACACCTTTTGCCAATGCTCGGATCCGGCAAAGGTACATGTCGGCCGTTATATAGAGCGTGTGGCCATCATCGCCCCAGGCGCAGTTGGCCGTGGCTTCGCCGGTATCAATTCGCCCCAGCAACGTACCCGGCGAAGCGGCATTTGCCGCAGGCGCAATAACCAGTACACCACCCGGCCCGGTAGCCCATAGGTTTCCCTGCTGGTCTACCTTCAACCCATCAGGAGCGCCTTTCAACCCCTGCTTCATCAGGGCCGACGCGTCGAAGATTGTGTACCCTTTCCCTACCGACCCATCGGCCAGTACCGGATAAGCCCGAATGACAGGCTGTTGCAGATCAGACTGAGCGACATATAGCGTTTTGTTATCTGGCGAAAAAGCGAGTCCATTAGGCCGTGTCAGCTCACTGACCACAAGCGAAACGTCACCAGATGGCGCGACTCGATACACCCCGAATAAACTTGTTTCGCGCGTTGGGTCTTTTTCTTTGCCAGCCAGACCATAGGGAGGATCCGTGAAATAGTAGCTGCCGTTAGGATGTGCGACCACATCGTTCGGACTGTTGAACCGTTTGCCCTGGTAACGGTCGGCCAGGGTAATTTTTCCACCCGGCCCGTTTAGTGGCATAGCCGACACCCGCCGGTCGCCATGCTCACAGGTGATCAGTCGCCCCTGCGCGTCGACGGTCAATCCATTCGAGCCCGATTCGTCGCTGTAGGTGCCTAACCCTGTATAACCTGCTGGTGTAAGAAACGGCTGACAACCATCCGCTGCCGTCCAGCGGTAGATCGTATTTTTGGGTACGTCCGAAAAAAGCAGGTAGCCAGCCGATGAGCCGGATAAGGGCGCCGACGGAGCCGGACCGCCTTTAACCCATACTGGCCCTTCGGCCCAGATAAAACCAGCCGCCAGCACGTCTATTTTTGCGTTCTTCGCCAGTAGGTGATCCAGCCTCGGGTCCAGCCTTACCACTTCACCAATGGTTGGGTACGTTTGCGCCCAAAGCGACGTAACTGGAAGGAGCGCGAGCAGCAGCAGCGTTTTAATCATGGTGATACTGGATTATCGGTGTTGAGGTAGGGTTCTCGCTTGCGTTCGCCTAAAAAAATAGGCTGGTGCCTGAACCTACTTTTGCCAAAGCGCCGAAGTTTGGCAAAGTTTGCAGTTCAATCAAGCAAAGCCATCTATTTTGTCGTCCGTTGCCCAAACTGTTGCCCGTCATCTGCTCGATGTACAGGCCGTTCGTCTTCGCCCGTCTGCTCCATTCACCTGGAGCTCGGGCTGGAAATCACCCATTTATTGCGATAATCGCGTCACCCTGGCGTATCCGGCGGTACGTACCTACATTAAACAGGCATTGGCCGATGTTGTCAGGCAGCAATTCCCAGAGGCCCAGGTAATGGCTGGCGTCGCCACGGCCGGCATTCCACAAGGTGCCCTTGTCGCCGATGAATTGGGCCTGCCCTATTGCTATGTCCGCCCGGAACCCAAAAAGCATGGCATGGGTAATCAGATCGAAGGCCAACTGGCGCCCGCCCAGAAGGTGGTCGTGGTTGAAGATTTAATCTCGACAGGTGGCAGTTCGTTGAAAGTTGTCGATGCGCTGCGACAGGCTGGCGCGGAGGTTATTGGCATGATCGCTATTTTCACCTACGGGTTTGTCACGGCCGATGAGAACTTCGAACGGGCTGGCGTGAAACTAGTCTGTCTCAGCGAGTATGATCAGCTGGTACAGGAAGCGCAGGCATTGGCGTACATCCCCGCCGATGCCCTCGAATCGCTGGCCGAATGGCGCAAAAATCCCGCTGATTGGGGCAACTAAGTTACGGGCGGGGCGTTCCGTCATCGCTGATAGCTGTCGTGTTTCCATCTGGCTTAGTTCACTAACTGGCTAATTCAAAACGTATGGCCTCCTCTTTCAAGCAGAAAGTAGCCTGGGTTACCGGGGCGTCGTCAGGTATTGGCGAAGCGCTGGCAATCAGCTTAGCCCGCCAGGGTGCGCGGCTGGTATTATCGGCCCGCCGCCCCGACGAGTTAGACCGGGTGGCTCTGGCCACGGGCCTGCCCGACAGCCAGCTGTTGATTCTCCCGCTCGATGTGACCGCTGACGAGCTATTGCCTGGGTACGTTGCTGCCGTACTGGCCCGGTTCGGGCAGATCGATTATCTTTTCCTGAATGCGGGTATAACCCAGCGAAGCTTTGCCATCGATACAGACCTTGCGGTGTACCGCCGGTTGATGGACGTTAACTTTTTTGGCGCCATAGCCCTCGTTCAGGTTGTGTTGCCGGCTATGTTAGCCCAAAAGAGCGGCCACTTTGTGGTGACGAGCAGCGTTTTCGGAAAGATCGGCGTAAAGCAACGCACGGGATATTGCGCCTCCAAACATGCCTTGCACGGTTATTTTGACGCGCTTCGCGCAGAAGTTGCCGCTGCCGGCCTTCAAGTCACAATGGTCTGTCCGGGCTATATTCGTACCCCTATCTCAACGTCAGCCCTGACAGCACAGGGAGGAAACTATGGCAAGTCAGATAAACACCAGGAACAGGGAATGCCCGCCAACAAGTGCGCCAGCAAGATGTTGACTGCTGTGGCCGCGGGCCGCGAAGAGGTTTATATTGGCGGCTCTGAGCTATTCGGGATTTACCTGAAGCGGTTCTTCCCCGCTTTGCTCGCCAGAATACTACGCAATAGAAACGTAGAGGAGTGATAATGAACAGACTAGTCATTGACAGCCTGATGTACGAAGAACGTACCTACCGGGCTGGCAATGGCTAGAGAAAGCAACTTAACCGTGTTATTTTTTACTTTTCTGTTCCATGTAGTCAACGGTCAGATGGCAGAGTGACCGAACACCCAGGGTAAAGCAGCTTTCGTCGATCTGGAAATCAGGCGTGTGGTGCGGGGCCGCATCCGTTGCTTTTTTCCCCTTTGCCATACCACCCAGGAAGTAGAAAAAGCCAGGCACCTTCTGCTGGT
The DNA here is from genome assembly GCF_041321095.1 of Fibrella arboris. Classification (NCBI taxonomy): domain Bacteria; kingdom Pseudomonadati; phylum Bacteroidota; class Cytophagia; order Cytophagales; family Spirosomataceae; genus Fibrella; species Fibrella arboris. The sequence continues at coordinate 254,258 of NZ_JBGGWE010000002.1, forward strand.
AGAATGAAAAGTCTTCGGCACCCGTCTGGGCGGGTGTCAGCTTAATATTGTCTTTACCGGCCATTGCCTCCAGCGTGGGCACCATCCGGTCGGTCAATGCCGGATCGTTATAAGTAACCGGATACATGATATCGATTTTCACATCGGCTTTAGCGCCGGCGCTGGCAGCAATCCCCGTAGCGATCTCGTTAATCCGGCGGTGTACCAACTGCTGTGCTTCGGGGCTGAAGGTGCGGATAGTGCCGATCATGTTTGCTTCTTCGGGAATGATGTTCTGACGGATGCCGCCGTGTAAGGCTCCAACGGTAACAACGGCCGCATTATCCGTCAAAACGACATTCCGGCTCACAATGGTCTGTAAACCCATCACCACCTGAGCAGCCGTTACAATCGGGTCTACACCCGACCAGGGAGCAGCACCGTGCGTCTGTTTGCCATGAATCTTAATGGCGTATTGATCAACAGCCGCCATGGTAGCACCAGGACGGTATTTGATCGTTCCCACTTCGGTTTGTGAGTTGATGTGCAAGCCGAAGATGGCATCAACCTTCGGGTTTTCGAGCACACCCTCTTTAACCATTAGCTGGGCGCCCCCTTCCTCACCAGCAGGTGCTCCTTCTTCAGCTGGCTGGAAGATGAATTTAACCGTGCCTTTCAACTCGCTTTTCATGGAAGCAAGTACTTCAGCAGCTCCCATGAGCATGGCAACGTGTGTATCATGACCGCAAGCATGCATGACACCTGTTTGTTGGTTATTGTACTCTGTTTTTACCGTCGACTTGAAGGGTAGATCCACGCGCTCAGTAACGGGTAGCCCATCCATATCAGCACGCAGTGCTACCACTGGCCCGGGCTTTCCTCCTTTTAAAATCCCGACAACGCCAGTTTTGCCAACACCGGTTGTAACGTCAATCCCCAGCGAGTGCAGATGAGCTGCAATTATTCCGGCGGTGCGGGTTTCCCGGTTACCCAGTTCAGGATTCTGATGAAAATCCCGGCGCCATGTCACAACCTTTCCCTCTACGGAGGCAGCCGCTTTATCAATTTGTGATTTTAAAGGGATTACCTGTGCATACATGCAATCTACAGAAACACCAGTAAGTCCAATTAGTAGCATTAATACTGCAATAAACCTTTGAATCATCATGGTATAGTTCAATTATGTTTAGAAGTAGATTAAGCGCAAAAGTTAAATAATTTCCGAACAAATTCGCTGCAATAACGTTCTATTAAATAATTTTGCAACCGTTTAATCACAATTAACAAACTAATTCTATCGTCAAACTTCTATGAGAAAATTCTTTCTGGGAAGCTGGCTGCTTCTACTGATCATCACGCTGCCAGCCATGGCGCAGGATGTATCGGTCAGCGGCCGAGTGACCTCTTCCGATGACGACTCGGCTTTGCCGGGTGTTAGTGTGCAGGTCAAAGGCACCACACGGGGTGCCGTGACTGATGCCACTGGTTCGTACCGAATCAGCGCTCCTGCCGGGGCTCGCCTCGTTTTTAGCTTTATTGGCTATGATAATCAGGAGATTGCTATAGGAAAACAAACCGTTGTGAATGTAAAATTGACAACGAATTCGCAAAACCTGAACGAAGTAGTTGTAACAGGTTATGGCGGCACGGTAAACCGCAGGGAATTTACGGGGGCCAGCTCGAAAGTTGGCGGCGACAAAATAAGCAACTTACCTGTAGGTAGTTTTGACAAGGCCCTGGCTGGTCGGGCAGCAGGTGTTCAGGTAACATCGGCCAATGGTGTACCAGGGGGTGCTATCCAGATTCGTATCCGGGGTGTCGGCTCTATTTCAGCTGGTAGCGATCCGCTGTACGTTATTGACGGGGTACAGTTGAACACCACCAACAACTCCAGCTTTACGAGTAGCAACCCGCTGGCTTTCCTGAACCCGAACGATATCGAGAACATCGAGATCCTGAAAGATGCCGCGGCAGCCTCAATCTACGGGTCGCAGGCGGCCAATGGTGTGGTGCTGGTAACGACCAAACGGGGTAAGGCCGGCAAAACAGCCGTTTCCTTCAATTATTACACGGGCATCTCTGATCCGATCAAAAAGCTGAACGTGCTGAACACCCAGGACTGGATCAAGCTTCGGACTGAAAACCTGGTTAACGCCGGTACTGCTGCTGACGTAGCCCGCTCTACGATCTTATCAACGCTTCGTCAGCCAACGACGCTGACCGACGCTGAGATCGCAGCGCTGCCAACCTACGACTGGCAGGATGCCGTTTACAAGCAAGGCAAGACCAACAACTATGAGTTGAGCCTGAACGGTGGTAATGAGAAGACCCGCTTTTTCGTGTCAGGTTCATATTACACGCAGAGCGCCAACATCATCAACATTGACTTCGTGCGTGGTACGATCAATACAACGCTGACGCACCAGATCAACAACAAACTGACGCTGGAACAAACACTGAAACTGAGCACAATCACCTCGCGTGGCCAGTTTGGATCACCAAACGGTGGTTCGTTCCTGGGTGCTGCGGCGTTCTCGTCACCCCTGATTCTGCCAAGTGTACCCATCTATAACCCAGATGGTAGCTACTATGGTACGCCGGCACTGGGTGGTATTCCAGGCATCCTGAACCAGAACATTGTTCAGGTAAGTGAGCTGAATACCATTCGCGCCAATCAGAACAGCTTCGTGGGTAGCCTTGCGCTGAACTACAAAGTGAATGACAATTTGACCATTCGTCCTTTTGTCAGCATGGACTATCGGTCGATTCGTGGTCATAACTTCTCTGACCCACGCACTGCTGATGGTGTCAACGTACGTGGCCGTGTTCAGGATCAGTTGAACGAGAACAAGAACTTCCTGACCAACATCACAGCGAATTACAACAAGCTGTTTGCGGGTAAACATGAAATCAGCGCATTAGTCGGTGCAGAGTACCGGTCGGATATTAACGAAAACCTCTCGAGTAATATCACGAACGTACCTACGCCTGATTTCCAGTATGCCAGTGCAGCGGCATTGCCCGTGAGCATCGGCGGCAGCTGGACAGGGTATCGGAAAGGGTCGTTGTTCGGGAACGTTAAATACAACTTCAACAAGAAGTATGACGTCAGCTTCATTGGCCGTCTGGACGGGTCAAGCCGTTTCGGAGCCAACAACCGCTTTGGTTTCTTCCCCTCCATTTCTGGTGCCTGGCTGATCTCAGAAGAAAGCTTCCTGAAAGGCAACACCACATTGAACGATCTGAAACTTCGGGCTTCGTTTGGTACAACGGGTAATGACCAGTTAGGGTCGGCCTTTGGTGCGTCTAACTTCCCGGGGTTAGGTCTGGTTAGCCCAGGTTTTGACTATAATGGATCGGCTGGTTTTGCTCCTACTCAATTGGCAAACCCCGATCTGAAATGGGAAACCAACGAAACGATCAACCTTGGCCTTGACTTCGGTCTGTTAGGCAACCGCATTACCGGTTCGGTCGACGTATTCCAGCGGACCAGTAAAGACCTGCTCCTGCCTTTCAACCTGCCTTTCACCAGCGGCTACAGCACCATTGCCCGTAACGCTGGCGAAGTACAGAACCGAGGGATCGAGTTCGAGATCAATACCGTCAACGTTCGTGCTGGCCAGTTCCAATGGAAATCGGCGTTCAACATCACCAGCATCCAGAACAAAGTGACGAAGCTTTATCCAGGTATCGTCCCATTAAACAACCCGGATAGCGCACTGGTGCTGAGCTATACTGATTTCTATGGTGTAGGCCGGAGTGCCATTCTGGGTCGTCCACTCCAGGTTAACTATACCACCGATTATGCTGGTGTTAACCCGGCAACCGGCCGGGCTATGTGGTATGACTACGCCGGGAACATTACTTACCGTCCGCAAAATCCACGCGATTTGAAATTCTTCGGCTCTGAATTGCCTAAGTTTTACGGTGGTTTCAATAACACGTTTATCTACGGTGGTCTGTCGCTCGACTTCCTGTTTCAGTTCGACTATGGTCGTCGGTCATTCAACTCCCAAACGTCGTTCCTGGCGGAAAACGCTGGCCGTAATTTCAACGCCCTGCAGGAAACATTCGATCGTCGCTGGCAACAGCCAGGTGACATCACCGACGTACCCCGTGCGTTTAACGCCAATGCTGAAGCAAACAGTATTAGCAACCTGTCGGGTACGCGTACCCTGGAAGATGCTTCATATCTACGCCTGAAACAGGTAACACTTGCCTACGACATTCCGGCTACGTTTACCCGTAAGATCAAGGCATCGAAAGCACGTGTCTACATCCAGGGCGCCAACCTGATTACGGTAACCAAATGGACAAGTTATGACCCAGAGTTCCTGAACTTCGGCTCGGGTAACAGCGGTCTGGTACCCAATTCGAAGACCTACCAGGCTGGTATCAACATAACGTTTTAATTCAGAACTACGATCTTAGACGCTATGCGTACACATAAACTAATCCTGTCGGCAAGCTTGCTGACAGCGGGTCTACTGACGATCTCGGCCTGTAAAGACAGCACCCTGCTCGAAGTAAAGCCCCGTACAGCGGCAGACTCGCAAACTGCACTGACAACACCAGAAGGTTTTGATGCAGCCATCAACGGTATCTATGACCGTCTACAGTCAACTGTACTCTACGGGCGGGATTTCCTGGCTCTGTCGGAGGCCCTGTCTGATAACGCTCAGTTTACAAATAAGTCAGGTCGTCTGGTTAATGAAAACCGGAACGTAGCCAACGCTTCATTTACCAACTGGGCTACATCGTACTTTGCCATCAATCAGGCTAACCTGATTCTGGACAATGTCTCTAAAGTGACCTTCGCTGCGGCTGATACCGCCCGTCGGAACCGTTTTCAGGGGCAAGCCTATTTTCTACGGGCACTGCTTTACCATGACCTAAGCCGTGCTTATACATACGATCCAGGTGTTGAAGTTGCTTCACAAAACCGGGGCGGTGTACCGATCGTGTTAACCGGCGTAACGGATCAGGCGAACATTACATTTCCTGCCCGTCCGGCCGTGTCTGACGTATACAAGCAGATTTATTCTGACTTGCAGAATGCAATTGCCACGTTCACAAAATCGAACCCGTCAGCACCTGCTTACGGTAACTTGCAGGCGGCTCAGGCGTTGTTCTCGCGCGTTGCCTTGTACAATAAAGACTATGCTACTGTAGTTAAATATGCTACAGATGCCATTGCAGGATCAATCAAATTGTCGCCTAATGCATCGTATGTCGGCGGCTGGCGGGCCCCTCAAAACCCGGAATCGTTGTTTGAAGTCCAGTTCGCTGTTGCGTCTGAAAACATTGGTGTAAATACCTCATTACAGACGACATACACGACGCTGGTTCGTACTGGCGACCGGTCAACCACCGGCGGTTTTGGAGATCTGGTCCCTACAACAGCGGGCGCCACCTCCTTCATCGCTGACCTCGAAGCTGAAAAAAGCTCGACAGGCGCTATTCTGGATATTCGTCGTCAGTTGTACGAGCTTGGTACAACTGGCCGGGGTACAGCCTTTATTGAAACAACCAAGTTTCTGGGTAAGAACGGTACTATCAATCTTGATAACGTACCTGTAATCCGGGTATCGGAAGTATATCTGAATCGGGCCGAAGCCAACTACTACTTGGGTAACACAGACGCTGCGCTGGCTGACCTGAACGTGATTCGGACACGCGCTGGCTTACCGGCTTCCACATTGACAGGCGCTGCGCTGCTGGCTGAGATTTATCGGCAGGCTCGCCTGGAATTTGGTTTTGAAGGGCATCGCTGGTTTGACCTGAAACGGACCGGTCAGAATGTGGTAAAAGCAGCTGCACAAGGTGGTGGATTAGTCTACACGGATTTCCGTATTCTGGCAAATATTCCTGTGAACGACCTGTCGACAAACAAGAACATCAAGCAGAATTTCGGCTACTAATCACGCAATGTCGGGCTTCACCAGACCAGCTGAAGCCAGGCTTGCCTAACTACTGTTTTCAATGAAAAAAATAACAACTCTTGCGGCATGTGTACTGGCCCTGTTGGGTTTATATGCCTGCAACAACGATATCAATAAGGTATTTGATAACCAGACGTTGATTGAGTTTCAACCAGCGGTTGTCAATGCAGCCAGTGTAGGACGGACGTACCCGTTACTGACCGTGGCAACAAGCACAACGGCTGGCGCTACAATCGCTCCCCAGCTGAATCTGGTTGGCCGTCAGCGGAGTGCTGAGCTACCGGTCCGTGTTTTTGTTGATCCTACCTCAACGGCTTCCCCGTCAACGTACACTATTGCCAATGGTGGTGTGGCTACATTTGCGGCGGCCGGCGCGCCTACATCAAGTACGGTGGCTATGACCATCACGGTGGCCAAAGCCAGCAGCGCGGCAGCACCATTTGGTAACCTGATTCTGGTGATCGACAGCACAAGCACCGATTACAAACCGAGTCAGAACTACAAACGAATCGGCTACACGTTCCGACAATAGACCGATTAAGTTGAGATTGAAACCGCTTTGAGCAATCAGAGCGGTTTTTTTATGCCCGTTTTACGGGCATATCAGCCTACAAAATGTATACATGCTAAAATTATACTTTAACGGAATCTTGCAATAGTTATACAGCCTTGTCAACCTGTTGACTATTCCATATTCTTTTCCGTCACATTTACACAGAATTAAAATTTGATTATAACAAGGTTAACCTTATTTTTATACTACCGATAGCGGAATAGCCAAATAATACCCTAGTATCTGTATTTTTTTAGATCACTGTTTTACGCAGCTGCTTCTGGGAATACTATTATTGGTAATACACTTCAACTGTAGCCGTGCTTTTCGATGTGCCAGCCAGTAATTACCGCTGGGAGTTTCTGGTCCCGATTCGGAGAATCAACTTCACGAAGGCGATTATCCAGAATCCACTCTGATGCCCGTTTTTTATTTTATCGTAGAGTTTATTAGTTGACTTATTCAGAAAGCTGCCCCGAATTGTCAGGGCAGCTTTTTTGTGTTCGACAAGCAAGGCACGAAGTTACTGTCGCCGGAGCAGCTCATCGACGCCTGGGAGTAATGTAGTGCCGCAACTCGACTTGCCCTGGGCGGTTTAGTTTAGGGTCTTTTTTCAGAGCCAACTAACCTATAGCTAGTTATAAACTACCAAAAACACAATTCATATAATTAATAAGGTTAATTATTTCACTAAACATAGAGGAATGCCTGAGTATTTATATCTTATCTTGTAATGTTTAAAATTATCCTGCCAAATAACTTTTTTTCAGAATAAAAAGCCTATGCTAAACCCTTAGACACTATTTTTACATTGTCAAAGTATCATTTTCCAAATTATCTCCTGCTTTACTTAGTGGTCTTCTACTTTTTCAGGCGTATAGAAATTACTGGAAAGTACAGATCCCCTTTTGCTTCACCTAACAAATCAATAATCTACAGAACCATGAGAAAACTCTTTACGGGAAGTTGGCTACTCTTGATGCTGCTCTCGTTTCCGATGCTGGCACAGGATATTACGATCCGTGGTCAAGTCACCACTGCCGATGATAACACACCACTCCCAGGTGTTAGTGTACAGGTAAAAGGAACAACACGTGGCATTTCGACAGATGGGCAGGGAAAATATCAATTGACTGCTCCTGCTGGTGGTCGGCTGGTCTTCAGCTTTATCGGATACCTTGCCAAAGAGGTAGCCATTAGCAATCAGACCACAATTAACGTTGCGCTCTCTGGTGATTCACAACAGTTGAGCGAAGTAGTGGTTGTCGGGTACGGTACGCAATCTCGTCAGGATGCCACCGGAAGCATTACAACGATTAAGGGAGCGGCCATCGCCCAAACGCCTATCCAGAGCTTTGAAGCTGGTTTGGCAGGCCGTAGTCCCGGGGTTCAGATCACAGTCCCAAACGGTGTACTAAATAATCCACCTGTGTTCCGCATCCGGGGTACCAATTCGATTTCGCTGAGCTCTTACCCACTGATCGTGATCGATGGAATCCCTACTTATACGGGTGATTTCAGTTCGACGAATGCCCCCGCCAACCCACTGGCCAGTATCAACCCCAATGATATCGAAACAATGGACATCGCCAAAGATGCCGCAGCTACCGCGATCTACGGTAGCCGGGCCGCAAACGGGGTTGTGTTTATAACTACCAAACGGGGGAAAGCAGGCAAGGTAAAAGTGAATTACGATGGCTGGGCTGGCTTTTCAAATACGTACCGGCTGCCCAACATGATGAATGCCAGCGAATACATTGCCTTTAAAACGCAGGCTGTTGCCAACAACCCAACCTCAACCGCCAAGTTTGTTCAGACCAATGATGCCAACGGCAATCCGATCGACACTCGCTGGTATGACTATATTTATCGGCAGGGTTTTTCGCAGAGCCATAACATCAACGTGTCGGGCGGTAGCGAGAACACAAACTACTACTTCTCAACCGGGTACACCAAGCAGGAAGGTATTATCAGGAAAAATGATTTCCAGCGGATCAATACCTTATTCAATGTAGACAGTAAAGTAGGAAAGCTAGTTACCATCGGCGGCAAAATCTCGTACTCCAATGAGCAAAACTATTCGTCGTCGTCATCGGGTTCATTGAGTGGTGAAGCCTTTGCTACCAGTGGTCTGGGGCGTGTTGGTCTGGTATTGCCTCCAATCCTGGCGCCCTACAACAACGATGGTTCGTATAACGTAAGCGGCCCTGCCATTGGCACAGGGACAAACGTGACGGGCACGGCGATTTCGTACCCTAACCCAGTACCCTCGCTTGATCTGAACCGGTCGAATTCGGAAAATAACCACATCCAGTCGAACATCTATTTACAGATCAAGCCGGTAAACTGGATTACACTGAAGAGCTCCTTCGGCATCGACTACCTGTATATCGACAATGATCTGTTCTCGTCACCAATCACCGCTGAGGGTAATTCAACGGGCGGGTCTGCCTCGAGCATCTTCGGTCGCTACAAAACCTCACTCTGGACAAATACGGCTCAATTTGACAAAACGATCGCTGGCGCACATAATTTCAGCCTGCTTCTGGGCCAGGAACAACAGCGCCGCACCTCGCAGGCCTATGGGTTGAACCGCCAAACCCTCTCAGACCCTGCCTACACCGTGATTCAGGCGGGCTTCGTGACAAACAATGCCACGGGTCTGGGCTACGGAGAAAACTACCTACTGTCTGGCTTTGGCCGGTTGAACTACAACTACAAAGAGAAATATCTGCTGGGCGCCAACATCCGCCAGGACGAATACTCGGCGTTGGGTGTGAAAAAAGGGATCTTCTACGGCTTGTCGGCCGGTTGGGAGATCACGAAGGAAAACTTCTGGGCAAGCGCCGGTCTAGACCGTCTGTTTAGCAGCTTCAAGATTCGTGGCAGCTATGGAAAAGTAGGTAACATTGGCGGTATCGGCGACTACACGCCGTACTCTACGTATGGATCAGGTCTGTATGGTGGTGTGGCTACGCTGAACTTCTCTAGTGTGGGTAACCCAAATCTGCAGTGGGAAACCAGCAAGAAAACCGATATCGGCTTCACGTTCGGTTTGCTCAATGATCGGATTACGGGTGAAGTGGCCTATTATAAGAATGACATCGACAACCTGATTCTAAACGTTGCTCAGTCACCATCGACGGGTCTGCCATCAAGCCCGCCGCAGAACGTGGGGGCGATGTACAACAAAGGGCTGGAGTTGTCTTTTACCGGACGGGTAGTGAATACCAGGAATTTCCAGTGGACGTCTAACTTCAATATTACCTTCAACAAGAACGAAGTAACGGCATTGGCTCCCGGTTTAACGTCGCTACAAACGGTAACCTCTGGCCTGGAGACAGTTAGCCAGACGATGGTCGGTTATCCACTTGGCCAACTGTGGGTATTACGTACGGGCGGTGTTGACCCCACGTCTGGCAAACGTATCTTCTTAAATTCAGCCGGCACACCTGTTTATTATCAGTTCTACGCGCCAACCGGTCAGTTTAACTACTCGACAACGCCAGATGGTAAAACCAGGTACGTTAGTCCAACTGGTGGTACCTCCATTACACAGGCGGCTGATGGTGTGATGTACGGCAACGTCAGCCCAAAACAGTACGGTGGCTTCGATAACAACTTCAAGTACCGCAACTTCGATCTGGGTGTTCTGCTTACGTATCAACTTGGTTTCAATGTGTATTACGGCACCAACGCCGGCCTGCACGATCAGCGTTTCTGGAACAATGACCGGGATATGCTGACCGAAACATGGACCAAGGAAGGTGATACCGGCAAGCTGTATCCCAAGGCTGTCTTTGGTGACAACGTGTCGAACGGATCAGCTACGCCCATGGATATCAACGTGTTCAAAGGCGATTTCCTGAAACTGCGCAATTTGACCCTTGGCTATACGCTGCCAGCCAGTCTGACAAGCCGGGCCAAAATCAGCAATCTCCGCTTGTATGTTAGCGGTCAGAACCTGGCAGTCCTGACCAAATACCCCGGTCCAGATCCAGAAGTATCGTCGAATGGGAACAGCACCAGTTCACAGGGCATTGACCGCAACACGGTTGGTAACTCCCGGACAATCACCATCGGACTACGTGCAGGATTCTAACCGTACAACAACCATCATGAAAAAGTCAATCATCAACTTTGCCATCGTTGGCACACTCATAGCAGCACTCACAGCCTGTAATCGTGATCTGCTGACCCCCATTCCACAAACATCCGTTTCGGATGCCTCGGCCTTCAGCACACCTTCGCGGGTACAGGGGCAATTGTTATCGCTGTATGCTGGCTTGAAGTCTGGCAATTTTTACGGGGGCCGTTACGTCATTTACGGCGATATTCGAGGGGAAAACTTCATCAATGAAACGTCGAACCTGGTAACTGGCTCAGACGTGTGGGCCTTAAACGCGACAAACAGCGCTACGGCCGTTCAAACCCTTTGGAGCGCTGCCTACCTGGTTATCAATAAATGCAACATCTTTATTGATGGAATGGCAACAAGCGGTGCGGCGGTAGTTGGGGCTGATCTGGCGCCTAAATATGTGGCCGAGGCCAAGCTGATCCGGGCGTTAACCTATTACAGCCTGCTTCAGTATTATGCGCGCCCCTATGCTGATGGCAACGGCTCGAAACCCGGCGTTCCGCTTCGATTGAAAGGCATCATTGGATCGGGGGAATCGAATATTGCCCGGAGCACCGTCGCGGAGGTGTATACACAGGTGTTAAAAGACCTGAATGATGCGGAAGCAGCGCTGCCCTCGTCATACACGGCAGCAACGGATAACACAACCCGTGCGCACAAGAATACGGCGATTGCGCTGAAAACCCGGGTATACCTCAGCATGCAGAACTACGGCGCGGTGATTACCGAAGCCAACAAGATTGTCAGCGCCACGGCTCCGTTTGCGGCAGCAACGGGCGTTGCGCATCGGTTACAGGCCGACGTTGCCACTGTTTTCACGAACTACACCACAACGGAGTCAATCTTCTCGATGCCGATGACAAGCACATCGGGCGACTCACCTGGCACGCAGAATCAGCTGGCGTTCTACTTCTCGCCCACTGCTGCCAATGGTGGTGTAGGCGGTGGTGAATATTCCCTGAATCCGAATGGGATCATTACTGAACCTACCTGGACAGCCACTGACAAGCGTCGACAATTCATTAAAACGAGTGGTTCAGGCGCTACGGCCAAGAGCTGGTGGACCAAATACAAAGTAGCCAGTCCCTACACCGACTACGTACCTGTGATTCGTTACGCAGAAGTACTGCTGAACCTGGCCGAAGCAAAAGTGCGCAGCACCAATTCGGTAGATGCACAGGCTGTGGCTTTGCTTAGCGCGGTTCGTAACCGATCAGATGCAGCTACCACCTACACGACGGCCAGTTTCCCCACCTCGGCCAGCCTGATTAACTCAATCATGCTGGAACGCGAGATTGAGTTTTTAGGAGAAGGCCTACGGAACAATGACCTGGTTCGGCTGCTCGAAACGATTCCTGCCAAAGGAACGGCCCCTTTAAAAGCAGCATCGGAATCAGGCTATATCTGGCCAATCTCATCAGCCGAACTAGCGCTCAATGCGCTGATTACGGATAACTAGCTTTCCTTTCAGACACAGCTGTTCTTTTTGAACGCTGCAACTTTTGCCACTAATCCCGGACTACTTAAGTAGCCCGGGATTTTTTTATAAAACGAGTTCATTTTTTCACGAACTACTTAGCATCTGCTGCGTTAATAGAACACTACTATATTGATTGTCAAGACAATAAATTTTCACATTAATATAATTTTACTCATATTTAGCGAAAATACTTATTGAGTATATTTCTTGCACTATTCTTATAAAATAAATGTAAATCAGGCGTTTATCTATCATTTTTACCATTTCAATTCCAAGCTAAAAACAGCCTCATAATTATACTTTTCTCAGAATATCCATTCGGGATTATGATCGTATTCCTTACATTTGCGGCACGTTTACCGAATTATCAAAACAATTCTATAGACTAGATATTGAAAGCAGGGCGACTGACTACTCTAAGTAGAAGTAGTCGCTTCGCCAATGGTCTTTCATCGTCCAGTTACTCGCCATTCACGCTGTCATACACGTGAGAAGCCAAATCTAGAAGTCGAATTCATTGGTATTCGAAGGGCGTCAGTTTATAACTATTTAATCAACAAACTCACTTATCAGACACATCTATGAACAGACAGTTTATAGGAAGTTTGCTACTGTTGTTGCTATTCGCGTTGCCCATGCTGGCACAGGATATCTCCGTTCAGGGCCGGGTAACTTCATCAGACGATGGCACTCCGCTGCCAGGTGTAACCGTACAGGTGAAAGGTACTACACGTGGTACCACTACAGATGCGCAGGGGAATTACCGGATCAATACCGCAGGAACCAGCACGCTCGTATTTAGCTATATCGGCTATACCACGCTGGAGGCTGCCGTTGGTAATCGGACCACCGTCAACACCGCTTTAACCGGCGATTCTCAGCAATTGAGTGAAGTGGTCGTAACAGGTTACGGAACGCAGCAGCGCCGCGACGTGACGGGGTCTGTAGGAACGATAAAAGGCGATGGCATCAAAAACATTGCCGTTCCCAGCTTCGATAAATACCTGCAAGGTCAGGTAGCTGGTGTGCAGGCATCGGTGCCTGGCGGCGTTTTGGGGCAGGCAGCCCGGGTACGTATTCGGGGAACAAACTCGATTTCGAACAGTTCCGATCCTCTCTACGTCGTTGACGGTGTTCCGTATATTACGGGTAACCAGGGCGCAACGGCCAGCAACCCATACAATCCACTGGGCGACATTAACCCCAACGATATTGAAAGCGTTGAAGTGCTGAAAGATGGCTCGGCAACAGCTATTTACGGGTCACGGGCAGCAAACGGCGTAATCCTGATCACAACCAAACGCGGCAAAAAAGGAGCACCTCGCCTGTCGTACGACGGCTGGATTGCGCTGGCACAACCTTCAAAACGGTTCGATCTGCTGAATGCCAACGAGTTCATCGCGATCGCCAATGAGAAGCTGACCAATGCCGGTATTGCGGCGGCGGCCTTCCCGACGTCGAATACAGCAACCGGCGGTTTTTACGATTCAGACTGGCAGAGCGTTATTCTGCGCACTGGTTTTCAGCAAAACCACGCCTTGTCGTTCAGCGGCGCTACAGACCAGACGAACTATTACTTCTCGCTAGGCTATGCCAATCTGGAGGGTAACATCAATGCCAACAACCAGACGAAGTACAGCATTCGCGCCAAACTCGACCAGAAGGCGTTCAACGACAAGCTGACATTTGGTATCAATGTGTTTGCTACTCAGACCAAGAATACGGGCCTGAACCAGGGCACCAATGCCTTGTCTGGCAACATCGCGGCGGCAATCTATGCCTTTCCGAACGTAGCCATTCAGTACCCGGACGGAACGTACAACATCGAAGGACAGAGCCTGGGCCGGGGGGCCAATACACGGGCTATCTATGGTAACTACACAAACCAGAAGTTCATCCTCGATAACAACATTTACACGAACCAAAACCTGAACCTGACGGGCAACACGTTCGTGGATCTTCAGCTTGCCAAGGGCCTGAATGCCCGTACGCAGATTGGTGTAAATTATCTGAACAACGAAGATTTCACGTACCTGAATCCAGATCATGGCGATGGCGTTTCGGTAAAAGGCTCACTCGACCAGATTTACCAGAATCAGTTCCGCTATAACTGGCAGAACACGCTGAGCTACAACCAGACGTTCGGTCAACACAAGATTGGTGCAGTCATAGGCTACGAGAACCAGAAAACGAACTACCGCTACTTTGAAGCTTACGGTACGGGCTTATCTGACAAATACTTTGGCGTAAACGGCAACATCATCAGTGGTTCGTTGACCAACCAGCAAATCGGCGGTACGGCTAACCAACGCGCTTTTGAATCCGTATTTGGCCGGGCCAACTACGCTTACGGCGACCGGTATCTGCTGAGTGCCACCGTGCGTCAGGACAAGATTTCATCGCTGCCTATCGGTAACCAAAGCGCGGTGCTACCGGGTATTTCGGTGGGCTGGCGTTTATCGGAGGAGAAATTCCTGAAATCGGTAACGTTCCTCAATGAGTTGAAACTGCGCGGTGGCTATGCTGTTGTAGGTAACGTCGAGATTGGTAACTACCCCTACGCCGGTATCTTCTCGGCCACGCAGTATGGCGATGTGACGGGGATTCGGTATAGCCAGGTTGGTAACAGTAACCTGAAGTTTGAAACCAGCAAAAAACTGAATTTCGGTATTGATGCGTCGTTCCTGGCTAACCGGATTAGCTTCACGGCCGAGTATTTCCGCAACAACATCGACAATCTGATCCTGCAGGCGCCAACACCTCCTTCACTGGGTGTTCCAGCCAACCAGATTGCCCAGAACATTGGTCGGATGTACAACCAGGGCGTTGAGCTGTCGTTGAACACGGTTAATTTCCAGACCAATAGCTTCGCGTGGCGCACCAACTTCAACCTGACGTTTGTGCAAAACAAAATTCAGCAGCTGGTAAACGGCAGCGACATTCCGTCGACGTACAACATCCTGCGCGAGGGCGAGTCGATTGGTGCTTTCTATGGCTACGTGAGCCGTGGTGTAAACCCATCGAACGGTAACCCAATCTTTGAAAAAGGAGACGGAACACTGGTGCAATACCTGACAGGCAAAGTAACCACAGCCACAAACAACTTCGTGTGGGCTCGCTACGATCCGGCTAACCCAACCAATGTTGCTACCTCTGCGGCAGCGTTGACCAACAGCGACAAACGCGTACTGGGCGTGGGTAACCCAACCTGGTATGGCGGATTCAACAACTCGTTCTCGTATAAGAACTTCGACGCAACAGTGTTCCTGACCTTTGCAGGTGGCAACAAAATTTACAACGTTACCCGCCAGGAGCAGCTGAACAACCAGGTGTTTGCCAACTCGGGTCGTGAACTGCTGAATCGCTGGACAACTGACGGACAGGTGACCGACGTACCCAAGCTGTATTTCAACTCTGATGCGACGGTCTTGCAAAACGGCAACCTGAACAGCCGCTTCCTCGAAGACGGTGCATTCCTGCGGGTGCAGAACCTCAGCTTAGGCTACACGCTGCCAGCCGGTTTGCGCCGGTCGATCCGCGCCAGCAGCTTCCGGGTCTATGCCCAAGTGCAGAATGCGTTTGTCTTCACCAAGTACAAAGGACTTGATCCCGAACTGGGCAGCAGCGTCACCACAAACGTTGCTCCGGGTGTTGACAACCGGACGAACCCGGTTCCACGCACATACACTGTCGGTCTCAACATGAATTTCTAAGCACTGCTAGCTGCCATGATCGGGCTGCCGTGATGCGCCTAATTCATTCTCATCGCAACCGGCTGAACCCAACCCATCGCGTTAGTTTATTGACAGACACACATGAAAAAAGTGATAATCAATTTTCTGAATAAAGGAAAGCTAGCCAAAGCGACCCTGCTGGGTACGTTGCTGGTTGTTTCTTCCTGCCAAAAATTTACAGAACTCAACCCATTGGCTTCTTTGTCGGAGAATACGGCATTCACATCGGCCAATAGTATTGAGCTGGTTGCCAATGGCGTTTATCAGTCGGCAGCCATCGGAACCTATTCGGGCGGTGCCGGTCGCGGCTATCCGTTCGGCGCCGCTTCGATTGAGCAGAACGAGATGCGCGGCGAAGACATGGTTAATCTTCAGGCATTCTACGATTTCACGTACCGTGCTGTATATTCAACCACTACGGCCAACAACGTAAACTACTGGGAGCAACTCTATGCCCTGATCAACCAGGCGAACATTTTGATCACAGGTGTTCGGCAGGCAGGCACCAATGGCGTCATCACTGCCACTCAGGCGGCTCAGTATGAAGGGGAAGGTCGTTTTCTGCGGGCAATGGCTCACCATGAACTGCTGATTCATTTTTCGCGTCCGTACGCCGATAACAACGGTGGGAACCCAGGCGTACCGTACCGCGAGAACCCGATCAACTCAACCACGTCGGTGCAGGACGGCCTGGCCCAAGGCCGTGGTACTGTGGCGCAGACCTATACCAAGATCCTGGCTGACCTCGATTTCGCAGAAACGAACCTGCCTGCAGCACGTGCAGCCTTGGCAACGTCTATTTCACGGGCCACTTCCGGGGCAGCCATTGCCCTGAAAACACGGGTTAAACAGCACATGCAAGACTGGGCCGGTGTGATTACGGAAGGCGCTAAACTCGGTACAGCAGCAACAACGGGTACGTTCACCAGTCCTATTGGCAGCTATAAACTGGAGGCCAGCGTGGATGCACCGTTTGTTAACTACACAGCCAACGCAGAGTCTATCTTCTCCATTGCCAATAGCCTGAACTCGAACCCGGGTGTCAATGGGGCGCTGCCCAGTATGTTCGGCCCAACTTCACTGGGTGGTCGTGACCTGATTGCCACAAGCCCGAACCTGTACAATGCCCCCTTCTGGGTAGCCGGCGATACACGGCGTACCTTGTTACAGGTTGCCCAGACAACGGGTAGCTATCCGTTCTACTTCAATTACAAGTACCGTCAGTATACTACCCGTGCCGACTGGGCCCCCATTTTACGGTATGCTGAAGTCTTGTTAAACGTGTCGGAAGCCTATTCGCGTCAGGGAAACAGTGCCCAGGCACTGCTGCTGCTGAACGCCGTTCGTAACCGGGCGGTACCGGTTGCCGAGCGCTACACCACTGCCCCCGCCGATCTGACGTTGGCGATTCTGAACGAGCGCCGGATTGAGTTCACGGGCGAGGGTCGCCGCTGGCCGGATATTCACCGCCTTGCCCTGGATCCGAAATACTCGACAGGTGGCATTCCGGCTAAGATCGACGTATCACAGATCAGAAATACAAGCTACAACTTAACCACCCGGCCCGTGTTGACCGGTATTGTAGCGGCTATTCCTTACAACGATTACCGCTTCCTGTGGCCCATCCCGACCTCAGAAGCTTCGCTGAACCCCACATTGCTGGCTCAGCAGAACCCAGGGTATTAATTGGTCAGTACTGCCTAAAAAAGGCTCTTCCCAGTTCGGGAAGAGCCTTTTTTAGTTACTTAGGTACGTTGCTACCACTCAATCGGAGCCAGCCCTTTGCTGGTCAGGTACTCATTGGCCTGGCTGAAGTGCTTGTTACCAAACCAGCCCCCCCACTGAGCCGCCATCGGCGATGGGTGTTTCGATTTCAATACCAGATGCTTATTCTCATCAATGACGGCTCCCTTCTTCTGCGCATAGGCGCCCCAGAGCAAGAACACCACGTTTTCTTTCTGTTCCGAAAGTAGTTTGATGACTGCATCGGTAAACGTTTCCCAGCCTTTTCCCTGGTGCGAACCGGCCTGCCCCGCCCGCACAGTCAGCGTTGAGTTGAGGAGCATTACACCTTGGGAAGCCCAGCGCTCCAGGTTACCCGATTTAGGAATCGGCTTACCCAGATCATCCTGAATCTCTTTGAAAATATTAATCAACGAGGGCGGTTTGGTGATGCCATCAGCCACCGAAAAGGCTAAGCCATTGGCCTGCCCTTCCCCATGGTAGGGGTCTTGCCCCAGAATGACCACGCGTGTCTCTTCGAACGGACATTTGTCGAAGGCGTTGAACAGTAGCTTTCCTGGCGGATAGACTCGTTGCGCCGAGTACTCTTCGCGCAAAAATTCAGCTAATTTGGTAAAGTAGGGTTTATCGAATTCGGGTTGCAGGTAGGGCTTCCAGGACTCAGCAATGATTACGTTCATAAAGTGAAGAATACGTTGGTAACAAATTAACCGAACCGAGGCTAATTTGTCTAAAGAATTGAACACATGCTAGAGCACATACCTGAAATTTATTTTAGACTTCTCTGGTTGAGGAAACAAACTTTAGCTCGTACTTTACGTTCTAAAGTTGTCGAAAACGAGTTTTTTTTATGATTACGGCAGTAACGGAAGGCATTAAAGTCAGCGTGAAAACAGAATACCAGCATGGGTATTCCAGCCCAATGCAGGCGCATTATGTATTCACGTATCGCATAGCCATTGAAAACCATAGCGAACACACCATTCAGCTCCTTCGCCGCCACTGGCTAATCTACGACGCCAATGGGCAGGTTCGGGAAGTAGAAGGCGAAGGGGTTATCGGCCTGCAACCCGTACTCGAACCTGGTGAACGGCACGAATATGTGTCGGGTTGTAACCTGCACGCCAGCATGGGCAAAATGGTGGGCTCCTACCTCGTCGAGCGGTTGATCGATGGGAAACAATTTCGTATTCAGGTCCCCGAATTCACGATGGTGGTGCCTTTCCAGCTGAATTAACGTTACCAGGAATCTGTGATTGCGGCGTACCTCCGTTATCTGTGGCGGGCCGGCAACCTGCATGGGTTGCACTCGCCCTTTGTCTACGCGCTCTATCGCGACGTACTTCGTCCGAAGCATGCTGCCCCGCCAGGTACGTTGCCGATCGAAGCGCTTCGATCGGCTTTACTTCGTAGCGATAAAACGATATCAGTTACCGATCTGGGCGCCGGTTCGCGTCAATCGGCAGGTAACCTCCGACACCTAGCCACGATTGCCCGCCATGCCCAGAAGCCAGCCCGGTATGCCTGGCTGCTCCATCGGCTGGTGCTGCACTTTCAGGCCAGGCACGTTCTCGAACTGGGTACGTCGCTGGGCTTAACTACCGCCTATCTGGCGAATGCCGTTTCGCAAACGGGCGGTCAGCTTTATTCGTTTGAAGGCTGCCCGAACACGGCAACACTGGCTCGCACCCATCTCGATCAACTCGGCTATCCAGCGGTAAAGCTGGTTGTGGGTAACCTGGACGAAACGCTGGCCGAAACGGTAGCTTCCCTCCCTGTTATCGATCTGGTTTTTTTCGACGCGAATCATCGGTATACGCCTACAGTTCAGTATTTTATGACGTGCTTACCCCACATTCATAATGATACACTGTTTATCTTTGATGACATTCATTGGTCGGAAGAAATGGAGCAGGCCTGGGAGACGATAAAAGGGCATCCCCGGGTTCAGGTTACCATCGATCTGTTTGGCGTGGGGCTGGTCTTTTTTCGCCGGGAGCAGCCTAAACAGCATTTTGTTCTTCGTTTTTAACCATTCTGGTATGATGACCCGCGTTTTACTGACTGCCACATTCGGCGCTGCGTTGCTAGTCGCTTCCTGCAAGAAAAACGCTGACGTGACCACCCCCGATTTAGCGAAAACCTCTTTTGAGCTGATTCAGGATCGTATTCTCACGCCTTCATGTGCCACAGCGGGCTGCCACGCCTCAGAAGCAGACGCCGCATTCCGGCAGCATGGGCTGGTGCTAGCCGCTGGTGTAGCCTATAAAAATCTGGTTGGTGTTGCTCCCAAAAACGCCGAATCACTGGCCGACGGACATAAGCGGGTAAAGCCGTTTGTGTCGCTGGAAAGCCTGTTGTTCCATAAGCTGAACGTCGACGCATCGCATCACAGCGGTAAAAGCTACGGCAACCCAATGCCGCTGGGCAGCGAGGCACTGTCTGTCGGGCAAATCGAGTTTGTTCGTCGATGGATTGAAGGTGGGGCACTGGCGACGGGTAACGCGATCGATCCGGCCCTGCTGGATGACAAAACGCCCAGCACGGCTCCTAACAGCGCCTTTACACCACCCGCCGCCCCCGCCAGCGGACAAGGGTATCAGCTGAAAGTCGATGCGTTTGATGTGGCCACCAATTTTGAGCGGGAAATCTTTGTTCGGCGGGCGGTAGGCAACCCCACCGACATTTACGTAAACCGGTTTACGGTCAGCATGCGCCCCGGTAGCCACCACTTTCTGGCTTACGATTTCGACAATAAAGCCGTTGCTCCACCCATGGATCAGGTACGTGACCTGCGTAACGCAGATGGCACCCTAAACCTGCTGACGGCGTTGCAAATGTCGAATCATACGTACCTGATGGGTAGCCCGAGCATGGCCTATGAGTACAAGTTCCCGGAGGGTGCCGCCTTGCTGATTCCGGCCAACTCATCCTTCGACCTGAACGTGCATTACGTGAACAAGAGCACGTCAGTCATCAGAGGGGAGTCCTATATCAATATGTACACAACGCCTCAGGCATCTGTGACCAAGGTGGTCAAGACGCTCAATATGGCTAATACCAGCCTGTCGATACCCGCTGGCGCCCGGAAGACATTCACAAAATCATTCACTGTTGGCAAGCCTTCACTGATTTTGTCGCTCACATCACACATGCATAAACTGGGTGAGAAGTTTGTTATCCGAATCAAAGGGGGCGCTCGCGACGGCGAAATTGTGTATACGACTACTGATTGGGAACATCCGGACGTCATCAACTTTGCCACGCCCATACAGCTGGCGAAAGGCGAAGGGCTCACGTCTGAGATCACCTATAATAACACCACCAACAAGACCGTCCAGTTTGGCCTCACCAGCGACGATGAGATGGGAATCATCTTCGGGTATTATTACGAGGTCAACTAAAGGCTTATATTTTTTGCAGAAAAGTGGCTTTCCATACAGGCAGGCCACTTTTTTTGTGCGCTGACTCGTACTTTGCAGTATGATGCATCGCTACTTCCTTACAACGCTACTTCTATCGGCCGGCATCTGCCTCTCGGCCATGGGGCAGAGCCCCAACCCCTCCCCTGACCCTGACCGGCTCGCCAGAATCAAGGCTGCGCTACCAGTCATTGACAAGCTATACCGCGATTATGCCGCACAACGCAACGTACCTGGACTAGGCTTCGGGGTTGTGGTTGATGGGCAGTTGGTGCATGGCCAGGGCGCGGGTTTTGCGGATCTGGCCACTAAACGGCCCGCCACGGCACAGTCGCAATTCCGCATCGCCTCCATGACGAAAAGCCTGACTGCCATGGCGATCCTGAAGCTTCGGGATGAAGGCAAACTCCGCCTCGATGACCCGGCTGCCAACTACGTACCTGAACTGAAGCAGTTGAAGCCGCTCACATCCGACGCTCCCGCCATCACCGTTCGGCATCTGCTCACCCATGCGGCAGGCTTCCCGGAAGACAACCCCTGGGGTGACCGTCAACTGGCCGATTCGGAAGCTGAGTTGACGCAGTTTCTGAAGGGAGGTATATCGCTGTCTAATGCGCCGGGGGTCGCTTATGAGTATGCCAACCTGGGCTTTGCGCTCCTGGGTCGAATTATCACGAACGTAACAAAACAACCGTATCAGCAGTACATCACCAACGCTATTCTGAAGCCACTGGGTATGACCAGTACGATTTGGGACTACCGGCAAGCAGACCCCGCCCGCTACGTGAACGGGTACCGCTGGCAGGAAGGGAAGCACCTTCCTGAAATTCCGCTGGCCGACGGGTCATGGGGCGCTATGGGTGGCTTGATAACGACTGTCGAGGATTTCTCGGCATACATGGCCCTACATCTAAACGCCTGGCCAGCCCGCGACGGAGCCGAGACGGGGCCGGTAAAACGAAGTTCGATTCGGGAGATGCAGCAACCCTGGAATTTTCGGGGATTGAATCCCCAATTCAGGTACGCTTCCGGCAGGCTATGCCCGCAAACAATCAGCTATGCCTACGGCCTGGTATGGGTACGTGACTGCGAAGGACGGGTCAGCGTTGGGCATAGCGGCGGTTTACCTGGTTTTGGCAGTGAATGGCAGGTGCTCCCTGACTACGGAATAGGCGTTATCGGCTGCGCCAATCTGACGTATTCCGGACTGCGCGGTATCAACACAATCGCCCTCGACACGCTGATTGCGCTCGCCGGGCTGAAGCCCCGCCCCATACCAGTGTCCCCAATACTAGCCAAACGGAAAGTGGAACTAGTTTCCCTCCTGCCCGATTGGAAGAACGGCGAAGCAAGCGGCATTTTTGCCGAAAACTTCTTTCCCGACACACCAATTGCGTTACGCAGGAAAGCAACCCAGGCCCTATTTGACAAGATTGGTCAGGTCACCGGCGTCGGCGAACTGGTTCCGGAAAACAACCTGCGTGGTACGTTCACCATCAATGGCGAACGAGGTAAGCTCCATGTTTTTTTCACGCTGACACCCGAGGCCAATCCGCTCATTCAGCAGTTAGATATGACGGAGGCGAAAAGGTAGGTACGTCGTTATCGGCGAAGCCCCCCGCCGATAACGACGTACTCAATACACAAAAAAAGCCGCTCCGGATTATCCAGAGCGGCTTTTCAATCATTATGAACGCTACTTATTTAGCGATCTCTACGTTCACCTGACGGCCTTTGATGTTGTTACCGTCCATGGCTTGCACCACACGGTTAGCTACATCATTGGGTACGTCGACAAACGTGTGTTTATCGAAAATATCGATGCTACCGATGCTGCTGCCGGGAATGCCCGACTCGCCAGCGATAGCGCCTACCAGGTCACCTGGACGAACATAGTCACGACGACCGATGCTCACGCTCAGGCGGGTCATGTTTGGCTCACGCTCACGAACAGGACGTTCGTTGTTGCGGGCAAAGTAACCTTCTTTACCGCCTTCACGCTCAGGACGGGGGCCACGATCGTCAAAACGACCGCCACCACGACGATCCTCGAAACGACCACCCCGATCATTACCGCCACGACGATCTTCGAAGCGACCACCCCGATCACCGCCACGACGATCCTCGAAACGCCCGCCCCGATCGCCGCCGCGTGAATCGTTACGACGGTCATCGAAGCGACCACGACCGCCTTCGCGCGAATCGCCACGGCCACCGCGGTCGTCAAAACGACCATTGCGACGGTCTTCTTCGTTCAGGTCTTTGTCTGAGAATTCGTTTTTCTCGATGCCCATGCTCCGCTTCATCAAGGCAGCTACGATCTGCTCCGTAGAGAAACCAGTGTGTTGCAGTTGCGTCAGCATATCATCGTACAGATGCAGGTCTTTGCTCTCCGTAATATCAGCTTCCAGTTGCTCGATGAAACGGGCTTTGCGGATGCCTACGATATCTTCGAACGAGGGGATAACCCCTTTGTCGACCCGTACTTTGGTATATGACTGGATATCCCGGAACCGGAATTTCTCGTCACGGCTGACCAGCGAGAACGCA
The DNA here is from genome assembly GCF_041321095.1 of Fibrella arboris. Classification (NCBI taxonomy): domain Bacteria; kingdom Pseudomonadati; phylum Bacteroidota; class Cytophagia; order Cytophagales; family Spirosomataceae; genus Fibrella; species Fibrella arboris. Next base: position 277,799 of record NZ_JBGGWE010000002.1, read on the forward strand.
CGGCCTGACTTACCAGCCCGGCCCGTCCGGCCAATCCGGTGTACGTAGTATTCTTCGTCGAGGGGAATGTCGTAGTTAATGACGGCATCCACGTTATCGACGTCGATACCCCGCGCAGCTACGTCGGTAGCCACCAGGATCGTTGTTACGCCCGAGCGGAATTTGCTCATCACGTTGTTCCGCTGCGCCTGCCGCAGGTCACCATGTAACCCTTCGGCCTGATAGCCACGGACCATCATATCTTCCACGATCTCTTCAACTTTCCGCTTTGTGTTACAGAACACCAGCATCAGTTTCAGGTCATAAAGGTCGATCAGACGGCACATCACTTCGGTTTTGGCCCGGGGCTTCACTTCGAAGTATACCTGTTCGATGTTAACGTTGGTGAGCTCTTTCTTCACCACTTTCACCATCACCGGGTTTTCCTGGAACCGCTGGGTCATAGCCAGAATTGGCTTCGACATCGTAGCCGAGAACAATACGGTCTGGCGCTCCTGGGGGAAGTCTTCCAGAATGCTTTCAATATCTTCCCGGAAGCCCATGTCGAGCATTTCGTCGGCTTCGTCCAGGATGATCATTTTGGCATCATCGAGCTTCAGCGTGTTCCGCTGCATGTGGTCCATCACCCGGCCGGGCGTGCCAACCACGATGTGAACCCCTTTTTTCAACGACCGGATCTGCCGCTCGATTGAGTCGCCGCCGTAGATCGTTTCAATATAGATACCACGCTTGAACTTGCTGAGCTTACGCAGTTCTTCGGTTACCTGAACGGCCAGTTCACGCGTCGGGCATAGAATGAGCACCTGTACGCTACGGTCGCTAGGATCGATCAGTTCAAGGGCGGGAATACCAAAAGCGGCTGTTTTACCCGTTCCGGTCTGCGCCTGTCCGATCACGTCACGGCCAGCCATAATTGGCGGGATGGCCTCGGCCTGAATGGGTGAAGGCGTTGTAAAGCCCATTTCCGTAACGGCAGCCAGAATATCGGCCGACACGTTTAGGTCAGCAAATGTGCGACCGGTAGCCACAGGCTGTACGGTGATTGTTTCTTTGATAATGGGTTGTTCAACCTCGTTGGCTGGTAGATCAACGTCAGCGATAGCAGCCTCAAAAGCGGCATTAGCGTCGATTTGTTGATTGTTGGTCTGTGCGGCCTCTTCCTGCACAGGAGTTTGATCGACGATCTCGTCGGTCTCGGGCTGGATGTTGTCCAGATTCATAGGAAATTGGTAAAATTAATTCGTTCCGCATACGGCGGAAGTTCGTCAAGCAGACAGTGACGTGTGCAGGATACCCACTAAGCACCAACCCAGGCTAGTTTGTCGTAACCGACATGGAAATAACCCCTACTCCCATTGAGTACCCAGGTGAATTTGAAATCGCTTAGACTAGCGTAGTTGACCCTCGTTATCTTAAAGCCACCGCCCCACAGCCTGTACTGTCTTTTGTACATCCGTGCCGGCTCTGTAGACCACATCTTACAAACGAGTGCGACCAGTGATTGGTCGCTTAGAACAGAGAGAAGCCGACGGATGTCGCTTGAAATTCTAGTGCAAAAGTAAGGCTAATTACCGAAAAAAGCAAGTCAGCGCAAAATATTTTTGTACTTTTCTAACAAGAGGCTTAAACCGGCTCTCGCCTGTTTTTCCCCGTTTCTTTTCTGTAGAATGTCGTTGTCGCCAAACGCTGTATGCCAATTATCGAAAAAAACGGACCTCTTCTGAGTTGACATTCCTGTAACCAGTAGCTTCGCAGCATGCAAGTAATGAATACAGTGTCGCCAATCACAGCCTTATTGGGGGCTTTTGGCGAAGAAGTGAAGCTTATTGAAGAAGCGCTGCAACATCCTGAAGTTGTCGATTTACAGGGGCACCGTTTTGTGACGGGTATGCTGGGCACACAGCAAGTCGTTGTTACGCTGACGGGCATCGGTAAAGTTAACGCCGCCATGACAACTGCCTTTGTCATGGCCCATTTCCGGCCCAGCCGGGTCATCTTTACAGGTATTGCGGGCGGGGTACGTGCCGATCTGCAACCCGGCGATCTAGTCATTGGCGGTGAAGTGGGGTTTCACGATGTGCGTTCCGTGACCCTTACTATGGAACCTACGCGACAGAGTATGCATCCTGTCAGTTACGCGCTGAACCCGCTCTATTTCCCGGCTGATGCGGCTATGCTCAGGTTAGCTGAAACGAGCGCGCAAACAATCGAGTTTGAAACGGTACCGGGATTCGACCGGCCGCCTCTTGTTACCGTTGGTCGAATTCTGACGGGTGATGAATTTGTTCACTCGGCAAAACGGTCGGACGAACTGCGCAGCGAATATGGCGCAGACGCCATTGAAATGGAAGGGGCCGCCGTTGCGCAGGTTTGCTATCAGCAACAAATTCCCTGCCTCGTTATTCGCAGCCTGAGCGACCGCGCCGACAGCCACGCCGTTATCGACCTGCTTGCCTTTTTGAGCACTGCCGCCAGGAATTCAGCAAGGCTGGTAACGGAAATGCTAAAGAGTGATTGGTGAAAGAGCGAAAGAGTGGCTGACGCCAGCATAATCCTGCGTCAGCCGCTCTTTCACTCTCCCTTACATGACTACGTTTACAATCCGCTTGGGCACGACTACGACCTTCTTGGGAGCCTTGCCCTCCATCCATTTCTGAACGACCTCATTGGCCAGTACATCCTGCTCGATGTCAGCAGTTGGCCGGTCGAGCGCAAAGTTGATCGTGGTCCGTACTTTGCCGTTGATCTGGATCGGGTACTCGAATGTGTTCTCAACCAGATACTGCGGATTGAATACTGGGTACGTTGCCTTTGAAACGGTGCCCGGCTCGTTGCCCAAAGCGGCCCACAGCTCTTCGGTGATGTGCGGTGCGTAGGGTGATAGCAGCAGAACCAGCTCCTGCAAAATGGCCCGTTTGTTACACTTTAACGCCGACAATTCGTTTACACAGACCATAAACGCCGATACCGAGGTGTTGAATGAGAAGCTCTCAATATCCTCCTGCGCTTTTTTAATGGTTTTGTGCAAAACCTTCAGCTCCTCGGCAGTTGGCGTTTCATCAGTGACGATCCAGTCTGACTGCTCCGTGCCGGGTACATCTTTGTAGAATAAGCGCCAGAATTTGCGAATAAACCGATACGTACCGTCGATGCCGTTCGTATTCCAGGGTTTTGCCTGCTCCAATGGGCCAAGGAACATCTCGTATAACCGAAGCACATCGGCCCCATACCGCTCAGCCACTACATCGGGGTTAACGACGTTGTATTTTGACTTCGACATTTTCTCGACGGCCGAACCACAAACGTAAGTTCCATCGGCTTCAAGAATGAATTCAGCGTTGGCATAATCGGGAAGCCAGTTTTTAAACGCTTCAATGTCTAGCAGATCGTTTTCAACAATGTTGACATCGGCATAAAGTTCGGTGGTTTCGTATTGATCCTTCAGGCCATGCGACACAAATACTGGTGCCTTGCCTTGCTGCCGACCCGCCGGACCGCCAGCCCCCTCGAGTCGATACACCAGCATTGACCGGCCCTGAATCATGCCCTGATTGATGAGCTTTTTGAACGGCTCTTCCTGCGGAACGTACCCACGGTCTTTTAAGAACTTGTTCCAAAAACGGCTGTAGAGCAAGTGGCCGGTTGCATGTTCAGAACCACCCATATATAAGTCAACGTCCTGCCAGTAATCGATGGCCTTGCGATCGGCAAACTCGTCGCTGTTCTGCGGGTCCATGTAGCGGTACCAGTACCACGATGATCCTGCCCAGCCAGGCATGGTGCTGAGTTCATACTCGTATTCGCCGGGGCGGCCGTCCGCTTTGTATTTCCAGTCTTCGGCCCGGCCCAGTGGTGGCTCACCGGTTTCGGTCGGCAAATACTTGTCAATAGCGGGTAACTCGAGCGGCAGGTCGGCCTCATCGATCAAGTACGGAATGGGTTCGCCCTGGCTGTTGGTTGCGAAGTATACCGGTACGGGTTCACCCCAGTAACGCTGACGACTGAAAACAGCGTCGCGCATACGGTAATTGACTTTACCCTTACCAGCCCCTCTTTCTTCCAGCAAGGCAATCAGTCGGGCCGTAGCCGCTGGGTACGTTAGCCCGTTCACCACGTCAGAGTTGATGTAATGGCCCTCCTTGGTATTGTCGGCCTGCTCATCCAGCCCCTTCTGGGCGTCCAGAATCGGTACGATTGGCAGATCATATTGCTTCGCAAACAGGTAGTCGCGCTGATCGCCGGATGGTACGGCCATGACCGCCCCTGTTCCGTAGCCAGCCAACACGTAATCGGCCAGCCAGATCGGTACCTGCGCGCCACTGATCGGGTTGACACAGTAGCTACCGGTAAATACACCCGACACCGTTCTGGCGTCCATCATCCGGTCGCGCTCCGAGCGAAGTTTCACGGCTGCGATATAAACATCTACGGCTTCCTGTTGTTCGGGCGTGGTCAGGTCGGCAACGAGCTCATGTTCGGGGGCAAGCACCATGAACGTAACCCCGTAGATCGTATCAACACGCGTGGTGAACACCTCGATGAAGCCTTCACTACCAAGCGAAAATTTTACGCTGGCCCCAACGCTCCGGCCAATCCAGTTACGCTGCTGCTCCTTGATCGACTCCGACCAATCGATGGTATCGAGGCCGTACAATAGTCGATCGGCGTAGGCCGTGATGCGCATCATCCACTGGCGCATCAGCTTTTGCTCAACGGGATAGCCGCCGCGTTCTGAAACCCGTCCGCTGGGACTATCTTTTACTTCATCATTGGCCAGTACTGTCCCTAAACCGGGGCACCAGTTCACCATTGCATCGGCCAGGTACGTTAAGCGGTACTGTAACGTAATGGCGTATTGTTGTTCCTCCGATTTAGCGTTCCACTCTTCAGCCGTAAACGGCAACGAAGTTTCATCGCAAACAGCCTGAACACCCGTTGTACCATGCTGAGCGAACTTCTCCAGGAGCGTTTCGATGGGTTCTGCCCTGTCTGTCTCGCGGTTGTACCACGAACGAAACAACTCCATAAAAATCCACTGCGTCCATGTATAATACGCCGGATCAGAGGTACGTACCTCGCGGCTCCAGTCATAGCTGAAGCCGATATTTTTTAGCTGCTCGGTATAACGGGCCAGATTCTGTTCGGTCGTCAGCGCCGGGTGCTGGCCAGTCTGAATAGCATACTGTTCGGCAGGGAGCCCAAAGGAATCGAATCCCATTGGGTGGAGCACATTAAATCCTTTAAGACGTTTGTAGCGTGCTACAATGTCAGACGCGATATAGCCAAGAGGATGCCCCACGTGCAGCCCTGCTCCTGATGGGTACGGAAACATGTCGAGCACATAATATTTGGGCTTTTCAGATGGTGAATCAGTCTTGTACGTCTGGTTTTTCTCCCAGAACCGCTGCCATTTCTGTTCGGTTTCGCGGTGGTTATAATCGGCCATTGGGGAATAAATAAAGGGAACAGGAAGTGTGGGTCCGTGTCTGGCAGGTGGGCTAGAAAACCAGCCTGCACGCTGACAGCGCTAGCCAATGGGCCGCTATGCCAGGTACGTAATCCATTTTTCTTCCGGTTGCGCCTGCTAGGGAATTTAGTTGCAAAAGTAGCCCATCGTGTGGACTTTTACGCGGTATGACCATCACACTCCTTCCCGATTCACGCCGGAATACCCTGCTTCTTGCCATCTTGTTGGGTATTGTGGTGGTGGCACTGGGTATCGGTATCATCCAGGATTTTAGCGGTCCGCTGCTCGATGGTGACGATACCGACCAGTACGCCTACACGTGTTACTATTTCGCCAGTAACCTCTCGCTGTGGCCTGTACCCTGGCTCGATCTGCATACTAATCAGACCCTTTATCCGTATGGCACCCACCATGTTTTCTTACCCTGGGGATTTGAGCGCGATTTTTTTTACGCGCTGCTAAGCTGCTGGGCCGATGCAGAGTACAAACCGTTCCTGCAACTCTATTTCCTGTACAGCCTGGCTGTCGGCGCGGTAGGTACGTTCTTGCTACTTCATACTCGATTCGGTTATAGTAAAGCTGGACTGGTAGGGTTAATCGTTTCGGTATTTACGTTCTATAATTTGTTTAAATACCCGATCCACCTCAACATGGCAGTCGTTCACTGGACGGCGTTGTGTATGCTGGCGACCTATCTGCTTTTGTATGACCTCTACCAGTCCAGGCAGGTGAGCCTACCTTTCTGGTTGTTTTGGATCTGGCTTCACCTGGCCATTTTAGGCCTGGAATTAGGCTACGTAGCGGGCTATGCACTAGCCTTTACCACCCTTTCTTTGCCATTTATCGGCTACCGCCTCTGGCTCAGAAACAGGCCTGACAAGCAACCCAACTTAACACTGTTAACCAATTGGTTAACAGCTAGCTATACGAAAGATAAAAGCACGGTGCTCTTTCTACTTTTCCTTTGCCTTTTTACCGCCTGGCTCTATATTCCCCTGTCGGCGCAGATCAGTTTCGATGCGCTTGGGTACGTCTTCCCGAAGGGTGGCGAACTGCGTGCCTGGTCGCACCCGCTCAGGCTGCTCATCCCAAGCTTAGCTGGCCTGGACAGCGCGGCTATCCACTACGAAAGCTACTTTAAAGATGCTTCGTTTGAGAGTTATGCGCAAACCAGTCCAGGCCTATACCTTGTCATGCTTGCGGCGGCGGGGCTGTGGCAACAGCGTAGACGGGCAGGGCTGTGGGGGCCCGTCGTTCTGCTGCTGCTGCTCTGTCTGTTCTACCATCCAGCGCTCGTTCCCACGCTCAAAATCTTTCCCTGGTTTGCGTTTAATCGCCATGGCGGCCGGGCCAGCATGGTGTATCCAGTGCTATTCTGTATGCTGGCCCTTCCGTTTCGGGCGCCTGCCAATCGGGTAGGTAAGCTGGCTGTAATTGGCCTTGTTGGTCTCATGTTGGCTGAATGGTACCATGGCTACGAATACCGCCGCACTTTTCCGGTCAACAAGCTGTCGCCTTCCCTGGCAACCTACCTCCGGGTTGTTCGTGACACACCTGGCAAAGCTGTGTTCGACTGGCCATTCTGTATTCAGGGGGCCGATGGAGTCATGAACGGCGATGGCCTTTGTCCGCATTATTTGGCTCAAAATGGCGTGAACACCCTCCGGCGTTTTTACCACAAAGCCACCGTTGGCCAGTATGTCGGGCGGCTGCACCCCGACCTTGTCAAGCCGTTTCGGACGGCTGAATGGCCCCGTTTGCTTGACCCCGGCTACAGGTTTACGGAAGCTGACTGGCTGTTTTTAGATCGCTTCCTCCGGGACAATCAGTTCGCCGGGATCAATCTCTATCCCGACCTGCTGACCCCCAGTCAGACAGCCGCTTTTCTGGCGCGATATGGGCCTGCAACTGTAGCGAGCAGTTACCCAACAGCTGGGCGGTTGCTTTTTCTGCCTTTGCATCAGCGTCCTCAGGCGCGTGTGCCTGGTTCAATTTCGAGCAGCAGTGAACTACCGAATGGCGCTGACGGGATCAGTTTCCGTTCAAAGGATACTACGCTATATAGCCATTGATTGAGCAATGGGGGCGACAGCTCAACGTCAGACGTCAGTTCGGCTGCTGGCCGTTTGCGTAACCGCAGTTTGAGCGCCTGCCACTGGCGAACCAATAAAATCAACGGTGAGAGTAAAAAACTCCAGTACGTAGCTGACCGGATTTGCAGTCCTGTATCGACTAACAGCCTATTGAAATCCGCACGAACAAACCGGCGCAGACTACCTACGGCCAGATCGTGCTCGCCCCAGAAGACGGAGAAAGCATTGTTGTTCGAGATCAGTATACCACCCGGACGCAGTCGCCGTTCAAACTCCGACAACAGGGGAATCAGGTCAGTATCTACAAAGTAGCAGAATACATCATTGCAGATGATCACATCGAATGAGGCGTCACTCATCCCCGCTGGCGAATAGGAAGCCAGCTGATTTAGATTGAGTAAGTCTACGGGCAAACCACGTTCCCGACAAAACGTCACGCCCTCCGGTGACCCATCTACCCCATGAATAGCGGTGTAGCCCGCTTGTCGCAGGCGACTCAACAGCCCGCCCGTTCCACAGCCTGCATCGAGAATGGTGAGGTCTCTGCGTTGCCCGAATCGGGCCTGTATGCGCCGGATAACCTGATCATGTAAATGACGATACCACCAGAGTTGCTCTTCAACGGCAAACATCCGGCCGAATTCGCCGGTCTTTTCAATCATGCGTTTTCGCTTCCAATACCCCCCAGGTACGTTTGATCACGTAGGGCGGCATACCACTCTGGGTCATAGATAGACGGCCAACGTACTCACCGATGATCCCAACGAATAACAGTTGCAGCCCGCCTAACATAGCCACTACCCAGAAGGCCAGTTCCCATTCACGGACAACCAGCCACCCAGCCGTATCACCAACAAACAGAACAATACCTAACCAGATACTGAACCCCAGTAGCGCCGCTCCGATGCCCGTCAGTACCCGGAGCGGCAATACCGAGTACCCAACCAGCACGGTTAGAAATAAGGAGATCAGCTTACGAAGGGTGTAGTTCGATCTGCCTTCCTGACGTGAATGGTGCGGCACCAGTACACTGCCAACGTTGCTGGTCACCCGGAAAATCAACCCATCGATATATGGATATGGGCCAGTGTACCGGATAATTTCATCGATGACCTCCCGTCGGATCAGTTTGAAACTGGATAGATACAGGTCGCTGGGCTTGCGCAGCAGGTACGTTGCCAGCGTGTTGGTCAGGTCACTGCCTATATTCCGAAACCAGTGATGCTGCTTTTGATCATACCGGCTATAAACAACGTCGTATCCTTCAGATTGAGCCGATTCCAGCAGCGAAAGGATTGCCTCGGGGGGATTCTGAAAATCATCGTCGATGACGGCGGCAAACTGACCAACGGCAAAGTTCAGGCCGCAAAGTACGGCGTTGAATTCCCCGAAATTCCGTCGCAGGCTAACTACTTTCACATTACTATACCGGTCGGCTAGCCGGGTGCAGACCCACTCAGAACGGTCCCTGCTGCCATCATTGACCAGCACGACTTCAAATGCCCGCCCTGTCAGGCATTCTTCCAGCCGCTCCAGCAACGGGATCAGCGTACGTTCACTGTTGTAGACAGGTATAATAATGCTTAGCTCCACAACGGATGCGGTTAGTTATTATGAGTTGTTTACGGACGCATACCGGCATGCAGGATAGGGTTCGTCAATATAATCAGCCTTATCGTACGGTTCATTCGACAAAACCAGCAACACCGCGTCATCACTAAACTGGTCCATCACATGCCAATCTTTGGGTTCCAATACCAAACAGGTATTCGGGCTTGCTAAGGTATAGTCTCCTTCCGTTTCACTATCCTGTACATACACGTGGCAATGGCCTACCAAACAGATAAGTGCGTTCCAGGCATTATGGTGGCGATGTCCACCGCGTTGGGCATTACCTGCTCCGTGAATGTAAAAAACACGTTTAATATCACCGGGTAGGGTATTATTGTATACCGTTAAGTTACCAGATAGAGAGTTAAACGTATCTAGCGTAAAAATTTCGGCCATTATGACTAAATTAGGTCCTGTCTTGGATTTGTAGCAGGAAAAATACGCAGTTCTTTTATTTCCGGCTTAAAAAATTGCGGAAAGATTAAACCGAGATTAAAAACTTAACAGTCAGCCTTGCTGCAGCCCACCCAACAATTCGCGGCTGCTATTACTACTTACCTGAAGCCGGCTGCGCCCTTCCGATCATTGGCAGCGAGTTGTTCACTCAGGCACTGCCAACATACACATCCATAAATTTACGCTGAAGACGGGTTAGAATAAAGCCACCCACCAAATAATACAGCGTTCCTTGGTTTAATCAGGCTTTACCGGGCAGTAACTCTTCATTGTCGGTCAAGACGGGGTTATCTTTACTGATACTTTGCTACTTTTTCTGTGTCGTTCCTTCAACAAACAGCCCAATATATATACGCTAAACACAGCGCCACGGCTCAACAGCCCCTCGACCATGTGTGGGTGATCCTACCAACGCGCCGGGCGGTATCGGTCTTTCAACAGGAATTGGCCGCCTTGGCAGACCGGCCCATGCTGGCACCCCACATGCTGGCCGTCGATGATTTCATTACCGATGCTGCGGGTGTACAGCTGATCGACAATGTCACGTTGCTGTTCGAGTTATACGACGTGTTTCGAGAGATTGATAAGAAGCTTGAGTTCGAGCAGTTTGTGGGGTGGGCCTCCGTTCTATTGAATGACCTCGACCGGATAGACCAGTACCGCATTGATCCCGCCTACCTGTTCGAGTACCTGACCGAGGCGAAAGCCATTGAACGCTGGACACCCGAAAATCACCAGTATACTCCTTCGCTAACGGGCCATACACCAGCCGTATCGAATTATTTCGGCCTTTTCAGCAATCTGAAAGCAGCTTATTTTGCGCTTCGTAACCGGTTGCTGGCTAATGGACTGGCCTATCGGGGCATGGCTTATCGGCTGCTGGCCGATGATGTGCGGGTGCGGGTGCTTGACAACCCAGACTACGAGAAACTCTATTTTGTCGGGTTCAACGCTCTTACTGCTTCTGAGGAACATATCATCCGGGTACTGACCAATACAACCAAAGCGGAGCTGATCTGGGACCTGGATAGCTATTACCTCGATGATACTGAGCAGGAAGCCGGTTATTTTCTCCGTCAGTATAAAAATCAGAAGGGATTTCCCGGCTTCAAGAACCGGACGGGTCATGTCGGGCAGGGCGAAGCAGAGACCGTTGGGATTGGGAATACGCTGACGACGACGCCCAAACAAATGCGTATGGTGGGCGTCCCAACGGCTTCTTTGCAGGCCAAAGTAGCGGGCCAGTTGATCGACCAGGTTCAGGAGGAGGACCCAACCAGCCGTACAGTTATTGTGCTGGCCGACGAGACCTTACTGGTACCCGTACTTTATTCCCTGAATGAATCGGTCACCGAACTGAACGTAACCATGGGACTTTCGCTGAGGAACTCCCTTCTTTTTACGTTGATCGATACGCTGTTTGAGCTGCAGCGAACCATGATGGAATTTAAAACGGAAGGTGGCGAGGTGACCCGGGTTCCGAAATTTCACCATCGCCAGGTCGTAAAATTGCTGAATCATCCGTTTGTCAGGCAATACGAGAAACTGCACGGCCTGATGGCTCCCGACCAGATCAACGAACTTCCCCGCCCCCTGATCGACTGGATTCTGAGCGAGGTGGTGACCGGGAAACGGGCTTATCTGGGTGAGCACGACATGCTTGAGCTAGGCCAGGGCGATGCCTTGTTCGAGGTTTTGTTTAAACGATGGCATCCTGGTCGCCCTGCTGATGCGATTGAGTCGCTTTTCACGTTGATTGACTTGCTACGCGAAGTATACCGCGACAGCCAGGATACGATCGAGATCGAATACCTCTACCTGTTCTTCAGCTTGCTGAAGCAACTCGAAACAACCCTGAATCGGCAGGCAGAGCATCCTTCCGCCAATGCGCCAACGGTCACTGTGCGGAGCTTTCAGCAGTTTCTGTACGAACTGATTCGCCAGACGACCATTCCGTTCACCAGCGAGGGCGACAGTCGGGTGCAGCTGATGGGTTTACTTGAGACACGGACACTGGATTTTGAACGGGTCATCATCCTGTCGGCCAATGAAGGGGTACTGCCCCAATCGCGCCGGATGAATTCGCTTATTCCCTTCGATATTGCCATTGAAGTGGGCCTGCCCACATACCGTGAGCAGGAGGCGGTCACAGCCTATCACCTTTACCGGTTATTACAGCGTGCCTCGGATGTTACGTTCCTCTACACCACAACAGCCGACGCCTACGGCAACAGCAAGGGGGAGCCAAGCCGTTTCTTGCGCCAGATCGAACACGAACTGGTTCGGGCCGCCAACGGTAACATCCAGTTCAGTAAGCCGTTGATTCGCCCAACGGATGGTACTGCACGGGCCGAACCAGTGGTTTTGTCGGTGCCGAAGACCGATACGATTCGCCAATCCCTGAAGACGTACCTCACGGATAAAGGCTTGTATCCAACGGCTTTGAACCACTTTGTTGCCTGCTCGATGCGGTTCTATTTCGAGCGGATCGTGGGCATCCGGGAGGAAGAGGAAGTCGACGAACGAATCGATAGCGCCGAGTTTGGTACCTGGTTGCACAACACGATGGAGAGCCTCGACAAAAACTACAGGATGCTCAACCGTTCTGTAACACCCGATGTGGTTCAAGCTGTACTGGAGGATGAATACCGTAAGCTGATGAAAGGTCGCGTGGCCGATACAGGCTATAACCTGCTTTTCTATCAACTGGCGAATGAGTTGATGCAGGCTTTCCAGACCTATCAGAACAAAGAAACGATCGAGCAGGGAATTCGCGTGCTGGCCACAGAACGAACGCTGGTAACGTACCTACCGGTCGATATTGGCGGGGAAGTGGTTCAGGTTAAGATCGGGGGAAAGATCGACCGGCTGGAGCAACTAGCCAACGGAACCATTCGTATCGTAGACTATAAATCGGGGGTAGTTAAACTGCCTGCCAACATCGAAAACCTGGCCGAATCGCTAACCACGCTGGCCGATAAAGACAATAAATGGGAGAAGATCAGACAGTTGTGGCTTTACAAATACTTGATTCTAAAGGAAAACCTATACCCTGACACGACTGTTGAGGCGGGGTTTTATTCGTTACGTACCTTTCAGAAAGAGCCGAAATTCCTGACTAACCGCGTCGCCTTCTCGGACGATAATGACCGCGATACCTACATCAACGAAACCGAGGCACTGATCCGGCAGATGGTCCAGCGTATGTTCGACACCACCACTCCCTTTGCCATGACCGACGCCATTGACACCTGCAAATACTGCCATTACACGAAGATCTGTGGCAGGTGAATAAAGTGTCAGGTGTCAGGTGCTTCGCTTACCAACCAATCCGTGAATAAGCGAAGCACTTGACACCTGACACTTCACCTAAAAATACATATTCGCTGCTACGCGAAACGTGTTGCAGTGGGCTTCGACGATGTCGGCAACCCGAGGCGAGTAGCCACCACCCATCGAGACGACGATGGGCAGTCCCCGCTGTTTCGCCTGTTCGAACACAAACTGATCGCGCTCCCGCACACCCTGCATCGACACACGCAGTTTACCCAGGCGATCGGTTTCGAGAATATCGACGCCTGCTACATAAAACAGAAAATCTGGCTGTTGCTTGTCGAGCAGCCGTGGCAACGTGTCGGCCAACAGGGTTAGGTACGTTTCGTCGGACGTACCCGTTGTCAGTTCGATGTCCAGATCAGACTGCTCCTTTTTCAGGGGGTAATTATCTTTCCCGTGCATACTGAACGTGAAAACCCGTGGTTCGCGCTGGAACATGACAGCCGTGCCATTTCCCTGGTGCACATCCAAATCGATCACCAGCAGCTTGCGGGCGTGCCCAGTCTCGAGCAGATGATGCGCGGCAACGCCCACATCGTTCAACAGGCAGAACCCTTCACCGTGGTCGGGGTAGGCGTGGTGTGTGCCACCAGCCACGTTCATGGCCACCCCATCGCGCCGAGCCAGGTACGTGCAATCAAGCGTTCCCTGTGTAATGACCCACTCCCGTTCGATCAGGCGGGGCGACATTGGAAAACCGATGCGCCGGACCATTCGGGCATCCACAGTCTGGGTTTTTAGTGCCTGAACGTAGGCCGGCGTATGCACCCCGAGCACCCAGCGGTCATCGACAGGTGACGGAGCGAAGAAGTTTGCGTCAGTACAAGTACCCTCGTAGAGAAGTTGCTCATGAATCAACTCGTACTTGAGCATTGGAAAGCGATGTGGCTCTCCCGTGGCACTTGGCGGGAGTTCATGTTTGTACAGGGGAGCGTAAGCAATTTGTAGCATAACGGGCAGTGGGCCATTGGATAAAACACGCTCCCACTCACGAACTGTTTATGAACGTATAGGCAGAAACGTTAGTAGCTTAGTTAACCGCTAGTATCCATTTAATTAAAACCAAAACTTTCGCAGGCAGTTTAACCAGTATAAGAATAGCTTCATCAACCTATGAACATCGAACTCTCTACCTCTGCCGAACTGGCCCCCTTTGAGCTACTTGACGTACTGGTTCAAAACCGTAACGATCAGGAGGCAAACCGTTCGTTGTTATCACTCCACTTCATCGGAAAGCGTGGCAGACAAACGGATCGGTTAAAGATGCCATTACTGACCTGGTTCGACGCCAATAGGCTGCATCAGTTCACATATCAGCTCGCACACGGCACCCGGCCAGACGTTGGCTATATGGATCTGCCCGACGCTGGCCTTCGGTTAACCGTAAGCGGTACCAACCGACGTTCCATCCGGTTTGAGTCGCTCCCTTCTTCGCAGCGCCGGTTCACACCCGTAGAAATCAATGGCAGTCTCAATGGGCTCCGTGATTACGCGAAAGTGCTTTACACCCGCCTCTGGGAAGCTTTCTGCCGGGGATAAAACAACTTGATCAGGCTAGCCGGGCCTCAACAGTTACCAAGGCTGGTAGCCGTTGAGGCCCGGCTGGTTTTACCAGCTGCTCTGTTACGATGAATTCGCTGGCTGCTGTGTCGCCTGTTCCTGACGCGTCTCGTCGGCCGGGTTGAAAAACAGCCAGTCAATAGCCCTGGGCAGTTCGGCGCTCCAGCATCTTTCTTCATGCAATCCGGCAGGGTCGATGGCAATGTGCAAAAAGGCACAGGCATCTGCCCGGCAGCGCAGGTTAGCACGCAACCGGTTTAGGTTAGCTTTCATCGATTTCGACTCAGCTTCACCGCCATACAGATATACCCTGGTATAGGGTTGTAACAACTGCTGGGCAGCTCTGGCGTAAATGCCCGGCGAAATCCAGAGTGATGGTGAAAAAACCAGCCACTTGCCAAACACGTCCGGATAGAGTAAACCCGCCCAGATCGAGATCAACCCACCCAGTGATGAACCACCAATACCCGTGTTGACGGCATCAGCCAGCGTTCTGAAATTGGAATCGATCATTGGCTTGAGAACGTTCACTAAAAAATCCAGGTACGTCCTCCCCTTTCCAAATCCGGGCCTTACCGCTTCAACCGTATAGTCTGCCAGTCGGTCTGCTCCCGAATGATCGACAGCAACAATGATCACCCCATGATGCTGGCGACTAGCCAGTTGGGCCAGCCGGACTTCTGTTAGCCAGGACCCAAAGCCCTGCCCCTCACCGATCAGGTTCTGCCCGTCATTCAGGTAAAGAACCGGGTACACCCGTCCACTGCTCTCATAATCATAAGGCAATACGATCTGCACCCGACGCGGCTGGTCACTTCCCGGATAATCGATATACCTTACCTCTTCAATTGGCATAAACGCCGGATTGACACTCAGGCCATTCCACTGCCAGTATGGTACCTCATCGGTTACGTGTACAGTCTCCCGCGGGATGCTGCGGTTCGGCGTCGGTTCGCCCTGCTCGTCCAGCTCAAGACTTCCTTCACCACCCCGGTAATATTTATACTCCAGGACCGGCGGCCAGCTCTCATCGATCGGGAGCTCGAGCGTGTACTCCCCCGGCCGTTGTTGCTGTAACTGAAGCGTTTCTATAGCTAAGGCCCACTCACAAAAGTTTCCCGTGATAAAAACGGGCCGATCGTCGATAGCAGGCGTTTTCAGGTTAATTGTCAGCGAATGCATTGTCATAGTAACCAAACAATCAGCCAGGCTTAAATGTCTCCTTTCGCTGGCACATAACGTACCTACGGGCACGCAGGCAACCCACTCGGTCAGGCACGCAGTAGCGGGGCTACCTGCGTACCGATCAGTTCGATGGCCCGTAGTAACTGAGCGTGCGAGAGATCGGCATTGTCCATCTGGAAGGTCACGCGGGAGATGCCCCCCAATGCATCGCTATGCGCCAGTATCTTCCCGGCTACTTCTTCCGGACTACCCACCAGCAGGGCACCTTTTGGGCCGATCTGCGCATCGAACTGGGGGCGCGTCACAGGCGGCCAACCCCGTTCGCGGCCAATCCGGGTCATTGTTTCGGCATAGCCCCTGTAATACGCATCGATCGCCTTCTGTTTGGTGTCGGCAACGTACCCAAGTGAGTGCAGGCCCACCTTGAGCTTATCGGGCGGGTGACCGGCCCGTTTTCCGGCTGCTCTGTACAGATCAACAAGGGGCCGAAACCGGTGTGTTTCACCACCAATGATCGCTACCATCAGGGGCAAACCGAGCGTACCTGCCCGCGCAAACGATTCGGGTGTGCCGCCTACGCCCAGCCAGATGGGCAGGTCACGCTGCAACGGTCTGGGATAGACCGGCTGATTCTTCAGCGGCGCCCGAAATTGGCCCGACCAGTTTACAAATTCGTGGTCACGAATGGTTAGCAGCAGGTCAAGCTTTTCAATGAAGAGTTCGTCGTACTGCTGCAGATTAAAGCCAAAAAGAGGGAAAGCTTCCACCGATGAACCCCGGCCTACTACTAACTCTGCCCGCCCTTTTGAGATGAGGTCCAGCGTGGAAAAGCTTTGAAACACCCGAACGGGGTCGGCGGCGCTCAGCACCGTTACGGCACTGGTCAGACGAATCTGTGTTGTTTGTGCCGCTGCCGCAGCCAGAATGACTGCTGGCGCCGAATCGAGAAACTCCCTGCGGTGATGCTCTCCAATGCCGAATACATCGAGCCCGACCTCATCCGCGTACCGAATACGATCGAGTAGCTGGCTCATAGCATCAACGGCACTGATCGCCTCTTTGTCTACATTGCTCAGCATGGCTGATGCAAAACTATCTATTCCTATTTCCACGTTGTAGTCAGATGGTTTGGCTGGCGACGACTACCGAGGGCTGCCAATGGCCTGTCGCCTGCTTTGTTGATCGGTGCAGCCCTCACGCATCCTATTGGGTAATGTCAAATCCTGCGTGATTGGTTCTGTTGAGGTGTAGGCATAAAAAACGGTCCTGTCCAGCAAAATGCCAGACAGGACCGCCAGTAAGTTACCGATCTCTTATTTTTTCTTTTTCTTCTTTTCCTCTTCGGGCACCCTGTCGGATTTCGCTTCTACCTGTGAGCCGCGTTCCGATTTTTTCGGTTTCGTCTCTTTCACCGCTTCGCCAAGCTTAACGGGCGATGGGGGCGTTTTTTTTTCGGGTTTAGGCTGAACCAGGCCAGTACCGGCCATGGACCCCCGCACGAACGTACCCCAGGTGAGGTTGTCTTTGCCTTTCTGCACTTGTTTAGCCCGTTCGATGGCCATGTTCGCAGCGGCTTCCACCACCCATTCAAAGTTCGCCTGCCCCACCGAATTCACATCGGCATCGGGCGCCGGGTTGCAGAAATCAATGGCGATGGGTATCCCGTCGCGAACGGCAAACTCTACCGTATTGAAATCGTAGCCGAGGCCGTGGTTCAGTTTCAGCACGTACTCTTTCATGGTAGCCAGGAGCTTTTTACCGGCATCGCCCGTAGTTTTCATCTCCGTCGCGTACCGTAGATGATGGGGATTACGTGGCTCGTACGGCATGATCAGCACGTCTTTCCCGCCAATGCAGTAACACCGGAAATAATCGGTGAAGTCGATAGCCTCCTGATACAGCATCACCAGCTGCCCCGTTTCGTCGTAGGCCCGGAACATCTCGTCGGCGTTATCCACTTTGTACACGTTTTTCCAGCCGCCACCCGAGTGAGGCTTCATGAAGGCAGGGAAACCAATGCGGGCAAAGATGGCCTCCCAGTTCATGTGTTGCAGGTTCGAGAAAGACTCATGCTTCGTATCGTCGGGCCGTTGCTTCGACGGAAGTAAAATCGTTTTCGGAACAGGTACGCCCAGATGAACAGCCAGCGCGTTGTTGAAGAACTTCTCGTCGGCGCTCCACCAGAACGGGTTGTTCACCACGGCAGTGCCCGTCAGAGCGGCATTCTTCAGGAACGCTTTATAGAAAGGAACATCCTGCGATATACGGTCGATGATCACCGCGTAGTCATTGCCGACGCCCTGCTCTACGCGATCAATGGACACAAATTCAGCCTGAAAATCAGACTGTTTTTCATTAACACGGTCAACAAAGGCATGGGGAAAAGACCGCTCCATGCCAAATAGTATGCCAATTTTTTTCATATGAGTTGTTTGTTGGTTATATGATGGAACCTGGATTAGAGCCTGCTACACACCGTTCAGATAGGCCGGAAACTGCTCACGCCAGACTGGCCAGTCGTGATCGCCCCACGGCTTAATATCGAGCCAATGCGGTATACCCTTTGCCCCTAACAGATTCGACATCTGAATGTTTGAATCTTTACAGAAGTCGTAGGCCGACGTACCCAGCACAATCCGCATCTGGTACAAATGATCATTCTGCAAACCGGGTACGTAATCGGGCGGATTATTGTAAAAAACGTTATCGTCGTAATACCCGTCCATGAACGACCGAATATCGAATTTGGCCCCCATCGACATGAGGTGTGCTACCTGATCGGGATGGCGAAAGGCAAAATTCAACGCCTGAAAGCCACCGAAACTACAACCGGCTACCCCTATCTTCCCAACGTTACAGTCACGCTGAATAGAGGGTACCAGTTCTTCGCAGAGAAATTTATCATACAGCGTATGGTTCCAGATCCGGGTGCCGGGGTGAAGATGCCGCGCGTACCAACTGTCTTTGTCGATGCTATCGATACAGTACAGTTTAATGTGGCCCGACTCAACGTGCCCCCGAACGGCTTCGGTCAGTTGAAAATCGCGCGCTTCGTAGAAACGGCCCATTGTTGTCGGAAACAGCAGTACCGGATAACCCCAGTGACCATAGACGAGCATCTCGATGTCGCGCCCCAGATGGTGTGAATAATACTTGATGTACGATTCTTTCATACCACAAAAGTACGAAAGCCGGTCAGCCAGAACGGACTATTGGCTAAAATGTGGGAACTTTACCGACTGTGAAACATCTGTTTACTTCTCTGCTTGTGCTTATGCTTACCTCTGCAGCAGCCCAGCCGTCGGCTTCTGTGACGGTATTGCCCGATGACTCGATCGTGTCTGTTCCATTGAACCGCACGGTTCAGCTGACCATCATACTACCTCCACACTACGTTGAAACGGGGCCCCGCTACCCGGTTCTTTACCTCAATGATGGCCAGGACCTGCCGCGGCTTCACCTGAGCGATGTGTTGGACTCCCTCTACAAAGCGCAGGCGATCAGGCCCTTTGTACTGGTTGCCATGCATGCCAACGTCGACCGGATTCAGGAGTATGGCACCGCCGCCCGCGCCGATTATATGAAACGTGGCAGTAAAGCGGGGGCCTATAGCAATTTTGTGCTGACGGAACTGCTGCCTTACATCCGAAAACGGTACTATGTGTCGGCGGAGCCAGCCCGGAATGCCATTGCAGGCTTTTCGTTGGGTGGCCTGTCGGCCTTTGATCTTGGTTTTCACCATCCAGACCAGTTTAGTCGGGTAGGCGTTTTTTCCGGGTCGTTCTGGTGGCGTAAAAAGCAGTTTAGCAGCGCCTATGACGATGACACGGACCGGATCATGCACAGCCTCATTCGCGAGAGCACCATCAAACCAGCCGTCCGTTTCTGGTTGCAGACCGGTACGAACGATGAAACCAGTGATCGGAACAACAATGGCGTGATCGACTCGATCGATGATACGCTCGACATTATCAAGGAGCTGGAAAAGAAAGGATTCCAGCGGGAGAGCAACGGGCAACCAAACGACATCAGGTACGTTGAAGTGCCGGGCGGTGAGCATAACCAACGTACCTGGAGCGAAATAATGCCCAATTTCCTGATCTGGGCGTTCGGAAACTAGTAAATAGCGAGGCGGCCACGCTTCCTTGTCAAGTAAGTAACCTCGACTATAAGTTCTACATACGCATGAAACTCTTAGTGCCCATTACGGTTTTCGCCCTGTTAACGACCAGTCGACTTCCCGTTTTTCTGCCGGTGGCTTCGCAGAAAGCCCCGGTTGCTTCTGAGCCGGTAGCTGCCCCCCGCAAGCTGGTCTGGTCAGATGAATTTACGACAGACGGTGTGCCTGACCCAGCCAAATGGGGGTATGACGTTGGCGGAAATGGCTGGGGAAACAAGGAATTGCAGTATTACACTAAAGACAGAAAGGAAAACGCACGGGTCGAAAACGGCCACCTCATTATCGAGGCGCACAAAGAAGCGTTTCAGGGACGTGATTACACATCGGCCAGGCTACTCACCAAAAATACCGCCACCTGGATGTATGGCCGTTTTGAGATCAAGGCCAAGTTACCGTCGGGTGTGGGTACCTGGCCGGCTATCTGGATGCTTGGCAAGAATATTGCCACCGCTGGCTGGCCGCTCTCGGGCGAGATAGACATCATGGAGCATGTCGGATTCGATCAGGGTGTTGTTCATGGTACCATTCATTCCGAAGCGTATAATCACGTCAGGAAGACCGAGAAAGGCAAGCATACGAGCGTACCCACAGCGTCGACCGAGTTTCATGTCTATTCGATTGACTGGACTGCGGAGCAGATCGATTTTGCGGTCGATGGGCAGGTCTATAACTCCGTCACGAAAGCTGCACTTGGCAAAACCGAGGCGCAGTGGCCATTCGATCAACCTTTCTACCTGATCATGAATATAGCCGTGGGCGGTGGCTGGGGTGGTCAGAAAGGGGTCGATGAAACAATATGGCCCCGGCGGATGGAAGTCGATTACGTGCGCATCTACCAGTAATCCTGCGCTGGTCAGGTACGTTTCTTCAGCACTCCGCCTAACTGATCGACTGCGCTGTTTCGGCTTGTCGAACAGAGTGGGTTAGTGGATAGGTCAGCGTTGAGCTAGCGCCTTGATGGGCACCCCAGCACCACCTCTTTTGCTGTTGCTTCAGAGTATCGACGGGTCAACTACTGGTCAGCTAGGGTAAAGTGGCGAGAAAGGCCATCGTGTCTACACCATCCGCATAATCCATTAGTCCCGGGGATTGCGTTTGACCGAAGGGCACAGAGCCAGTATACCAGCCGTTGGCCGAGGCTACTACCTGTATCTTATCGGCCTGTTCATCCAGCAACGATTTCAGGTGCGCCAGGTCCCGGTACCGCTGGTAAAAAACGACCGAAATGGGTGACACTAAACCAGGCTGTTCGGTGATCATCAGAAACCCATTATCCAGGTGATCTACCCGGTTCACCAGATAGATAGACCGGTTATAATCGTAATTGTTTGAGTACTTATGCTGACTCAAAAACTCCGACGCCCGAGGTTCCAGCGTGTGTAACAGTGGCGTGAAATCATACGGCTGTCCATCGTAATCGTCCGGCACAAACAGGGTAGACACATTGCGGCAACCTAAGCCGAAATAAGTCAGTATATCATCGCCCAGCAGCGCTAGCTGATCGGTAGTTTCATCGCCAGTCAACACTCCTACCGATGTGCGATTACGCCGAATGATATGCGGTTTTTTGGCAAAGTAGTAGGTAAAATAGCGAGCTGTATTGTCGCTGCCCGTGGCAATAAATGCGTCGGCATCGTTCAAACGATCAACAATTCGGATACGATCCGCAAAGGCGGGTGCTACCTCTTTCAGCGTCTGAATCAGGTAGCGCATTAGTAGTTCGTCCAGGCTGCTTAGCTTTGCCATCAGCTTGTGTCCACTGATCGCTACACACAGCAGATCCTGAAAACCTACGGCCGGAATATTACCTGCCATCACCACCCCGATCCAGCGCGGGGTAACGGGCTCGGCCGGATAATGGCTCATCCAGTCGGTCAGGGCTTCGAGAGTCAGCATACGATTGGCAATCGCATCCAGGGCCCGCTGCACGCTGGCGGGATTGAACCAGTTATTTTTCGAGTTAGCCCGGTAGGCAGCTTCTTCCCGGTCAGCCCGACGAGCCGGATCGCGTAAGACATCCCCCAGCTTCACAAAAGCATCAATTCGTTGTTGACGATTCATTATAGGTACGTTTTCTGGTTCCCGTTCCCTGTTGCGCTGCCAGCGGGCCAATCATCATTGAGCAAGGCAACAGAACCTGGGCACCAGTAGCCTGTTTATTCGTTTAATAGATCCGGGCGGCGAGCCTGGGTACGTGCCAGTGCCTGCTCATATCGCCAATTATCGATCATCGCTTCATGCCCCGACAACAGAATGTCGGGTACGTTCCAGCCCTCGAAGCTCGCGGGACGAGTGTAGATGGGTGGAGCCAGCAGGTTATCCTGAAAGGAATCTGTCAGCGCTGAGGTTTCATCGCCCAGCACACCCGGAATTAGCCGAATGATGGCATCTGAGAGCACGGCGGCAGCCAGTTCGCCGCCTGATAACACATAATCGCCGATGCTGATTTCGCGCGTAATAAAATGCTCACGGACCCGTTCATCCACTCCCTTATAGTGCCCGCAAAGAATGATCAGGTGCTGAGCCAGCGACAGGCGATTTACCAGCGGCTGAGCCAGCCGTTCACCGTCTGGCGTCATGTAGATCACGTCATCGTAGGTACGTTCGGCCTGCAACTGCCGAATGCAGTTGGCAATCGGCTCGATTTGCATCACCATGCCCGCCCCTCCGCCAAACGGGTAGTCGTCGATCCGGCGATGTTTATCGGCCGTGTACTCGCGAAGGTCATGTACCTGTACCGCCACATGCCCGCCCTGCTGAGCCCGTTGCAGAATCGAATGGCCGAAGAAGCTATCGAGCAGGCGAGGCAGGCAGGTAATTATATCGATCCGCATTGGTTCATTAAGCTTTGTCGTCATCATAGTCGACGTCGTCCTCCACGGCATCGTCGGGCAAACCGGCATCGGTCAGATATACCTCCAGCAGCCCTTCCGGCAGCGCCACACGCAGTGTTCTGGCCGTACGATCCACCGTTTTCACAATGGCGCTGTTGATCGGGATCAGCATTTCCTGCCCCCGGTAATCCATAGCGATCAGGTCCTGTGTGGGCATAGCCATCACCGATGTAACGGTTCCCAGTGGTCCTTCTGTTTCATCAATGATCCGATACCCGAT
Source organism: Fibrella arboris (assembly GCF_041321095.1). Lineage (NCBI taxonomy): Bacteria > Pseudomonadati > Bacteroidota > Cytophagia > Cytophagales > Spirosomataceae > Fibrella > Fibrella arboris. Next base: position 300,801 of record NZ_JBGGWE010000002.1, read on the forward strand.
AATCTCATGGTAATAGAACCGGTCGGGGTCAGTGATTTCTTCGAGGTTGTCAAGCGGTAACCAAACCGGGCAGTTAATTAGTTTTTTGGCCTCATCCAGTGATTCCACATCTTCGAGCGCCACAATCGCCCGGTCACGATTGACGGACAATGACTCAATGAAGTAAGGGGTTAGTTCACCACGTACTTCGATTAGTACAGAGTCTAGCTCCTCGTATTCCGACGGATCATCTACATCAAGAAAAAACACAACCTCCCCATTCAATCCATGCGTTTTGGTGATATGGCCTAGTTGAAAGCAATCGTCTTTGGTCATGCCGTAATAAGTTTACTGTTTAGTAAGAAACAGATTTTCGTACAAAAAAAGCCTGCTCGGCTGAACAGGCTTTTCTCATCAACATGAATGCGGATTACGCAGCCGTTTCGTCAGTAGCAGGTACGTCGGCAGCAGCAGGCGCTTCGGCAACTGGTGTTTCGTCAGCGGCAGCCTCAGCAGCAGGGGCTTCTTCAGCAGCGGGCTCTTCCACTTTGTACTTGGCCGCGATGGCTTCAGCACGGGCAGCGCTCACTTTCTTCTCTGCTTCCAGACGTTCCTGACGGGCTTTGTCTTTCGCCTGATCTTTCGTATCGGCGGTTCCCGCTACACGGCTAGCTTTTCCTTCTTTCCAGGTGTTGAATTTCTCATCGGCCTGGTCTTGCGAAATAGCGCCTTTCACCACACCTACCTGTAAGTGTTTTTTCAGCATGATACCTTCGTGCGACAGGATCGAACGAGTCGTATCGGTTGGCTGGGCACCTACCATCAACCAATGTACAGCCCGGTCGGCCTGCAACACGATTCTGGCAGGGTCGATGTTTGGATTGTACGAACCAATTTTCTCGATGTACTTACCATCACGGGGTGATCTTGACTCGGCTACTACGATATCATAGATAGCCATACGTTTGCGTCCACGACGCGCTAAGCGAATTTTAACTGCCATTATCTGGAGCTTTAAAACCCGGAAAGAACTCGTCTTTCCATGGGGGGAACTCGTCCCCCGGGTGAAACATGGCCGCAAAGGTACGGCTTTTCCGTTAATTACGCTACAGTGGCCTGGGTCTATAAGCCGGATTCTGTCGGCCCGACCGTACCCGTAGGCGCATCGAACCGTCTTACCATTTATCTGGGAGGGCCGTCACCGACCCCCTCTATCGACCTACCCGTACCGGCAGCCTCCCCTTTCGGATTGGCATGGAGACGAGCAGCCCCGCATCCGGCACATATTTGGTCTTTCAGCCCCTAAGGTTTATCCTGCCCCGCTGGTCACCCAGCGCGCGGTGGTCTCTTACACCCCCTTTTCACCCTTACCATGAAGAAGTTTACAGTTTTCAGCTGCCTGTTTTCTGTGCTTCGCCCTTGCAGGACAGCAAGATGACGGGAAACTGAAAACTGTAAACTCCAACGTTGGCGGTATCTTTTCTGTGACACTGGCTGTCGAACGGAGGTTACCCACCGTCCGCCTTCCCGTTAGGAAGTAGGGTGCTCTGTGCTGTCCGGACTTTCCTCCCCGCCCAAGAGCGAGGCGATAAGACAACCCAGGCCTTTGTAACGCCCGACAAAGGTAAGGGGATTCTGAGTTAATCAGCGTTGTTATGACTGATAAGCCGGGGCAAACTCGTTTCGGGCGAAGTCTTCCAGCTTGGTTTTGCTCAGCGTCGGCCGGTTGGCGGCGTAATCGGCCTGCATGGTTCCATCGCGAAGCGAAGCGCCCATCTCCGTGTATTTGCTGGCAACTTCTTCGTTCAGGCCAGCCTGGAGCATACCCGCTTTGTTCTGTTCGTCGGTAAATACGATCCAGGGCGTTTCGGGCTTATCCACGGCCTTGCCCAGGAGTTGGGCAATTTCGGCACCGGTCTTTTCGTCACCAGCAATGTAACGTACCTGGAAGCGGGTGAAATCAAGCCGAAGTAACTCGTCGAGGGCAACCTCTGCAATGTCGTCGGTGTGTACAAGCACCACTTTATCGTCCCCAAAATTGGCGCCCATGATGCCCATGCCTTTCACCATGCCCACCATCGCAAAAAGGTTCTGCATAAAGTAAGACGGCCGCAGGGCTTTTACATTTAGCCCGTTTACCGTTTTTAGCTTTTGTTCCAGGTCATGCAGGCCATCAACCGGTCCTGTCCCCTGCCCTTTATGGGCGCCAATACTGCTCAGGACTACGGCAAACCGAATGTCGTTGGCGTTGATCGCCGACACATAATTATCACCAACCCGATTCAGATAACCCCGCCAATCGGTGACGTCCATCTTAGGCGGAATCATCAGATAAACGGCATCAGCACCGGTAAAGGCGGCCGTTACAAACGCAGGGTCGGCGACATCACCCACGGCGGCCTTGGCCCCCAGTGCTTCAATTTTGACGGCGGTTTCGGCCTTGCTGGTCAATACCGTGACCGTGTGGCCTGCCTTGAGCAGCCCTTCTGTGATGGGTTTGCCAGTGTGGCCGAGAGAACCTGTAACTACATAATGCATGATCGCTGGTTGGTTAGTAAGTTATCAATACTTGTACATACAAATGAAGTTATTCGCCTTCCGAAAAGTTCATCCGCACCGCGCCCTTCTTTACTTTTGTTTACCTGTTTACTTCATTTCTGCCGCAGCGCACCCTACAGATGCCTTTTTTAGTTCTCGATTTAGAAATGTCTGGCCCCGAACCGGGCTACAACGAAATTATCCAGTTAGGTGCTGTGCTCTTCGACGATAACTGGATCGAGAAGGGGCAATACCTGACCAACGTTTACCCGGAGAATGCCGATGCCTTCACGGCGTCGGCCGAAAAAGTGCATAACCTCTCGCTGGCGGACCTGGATGACGCGCCCATGATCTACGATGTTCTCCCCGAATTTGAGAACTGGATCTGCGAAAAGCTGGCCATCCGCGTTCCACCGAATCAACTGGATAAAACGCCTTTTCTGCGCCACGTGGTCATTTGCGGGCAGAGCGTGATGCACGACATCAATTTCCTGAAACAGGCGTACATCGATGAGAAATTGACATGGCCGTTTTCACGTACACTGGTCGATCTGCACACGCTGAGTTATTTCGTATTCAGAGTACTCCAGAAAAACGGCAAGCCAACGCCTAAAGGCCTCAGTTTAACCGCTATTGCAGCCCATTTTGGATTTGAACGCGAAGATTCGTTCCACAACGCACTCGAGGACGCCATCCTGACGGCGCAATGCCTCAAAGCCATTTTCGCGCTTGGCGACGGGTTCAAAATGGCATAGAATCATCCTGAAGCGGAACCCCGCCACGCTTATGCCGGGCTAGTGCGGGATTCCATGGCTGCGCTACATCTCAAACAGAGCCCGAAGCTCAGTGGCCTCCTGCGGTTTCATTCGGCCAGCCAGTACCAGTCGTAGCTGGCGGCGACGGAGCGCCGACTCGTATCGTGCTTTTTCGTCGTCGCTCTCGGCAATGACGGGGGGAACTTCAATGGGGCGACCGCTCTGGTCAACGGCCACAAAGGTGTAGTACGCACTGTTGGTACTCACCCGTACGCCCGCCGGTATATCCTCGGCCCACACTTCGATGAACACTTCCATGGATGAACTGAAGGCTCTGGTTACCTGGGCCTTCATCGTCACAATGTTGCCCAGTTTGATCGGCTCGGCAAATGAAACATTATCGACAGAAGCCGTTACGACAACGCGGTTTGAATGTTTCTGGGCGGCAATGGCGGCAGCAATATCCATGAAATGGAGCAGGCGCCCCCCCATCAGGTTATTCAGGGTATTGGTATCGTTGGGCAATACCATCTCGGTCATGATGGTATGTGATTCACTGGCGCGTTTGGGTTGCGGCATTAATACTGTTGACGGTCAACGTCTGCTGGTTGATGGAATGTGATCGGCTGAAACGAACTGGTGACAGGCTTGACAGGCTTTCTCTTTCCAATAAAGCTGAAGTCAGCGCAATCCTGTGCGTCCTGTTTCTGGAAAATTCAGGCCGCAAATAACAGACGATTCGCGGAAATATTAACGGATTGGAATAGTTACCCCCACTCCCATCGGCGATTGACCAATAAGCTGGATCTGCTGCGGATCGCCACGGCGCTTGACGATGAGGTAATTGACCACATCGAAAGCCAGCAGAAAAGCGCCCTGCGCCATTACCGTTTTTCCGTACCCACGAAGCTTGTCGGCCTGGTCGGGATGCGAATTTGCCCGTTCGGTCAGGTATAGGCCGCCCACGATATAGGCCACGTCAAGCCCCGCATTGACCAGCAATGTCTGCTTGAGCGCGTTGTGTTTCTGTACGGCTTCGCCCAGTGTTTCTGTTGCCGGATGCTGCTTACGTAATCCAAGTAGCCCTAAGCCGGCGATCCCCAGATTAACTGCATTCCAGTACAGGTTCATCTGGTGAACGTACCTGGCTTCGCCCGACGAGTTTCCGATTGCCAGCCCACTCACGGCCAGATTGGCCAAGGCATACCCGCCCAGGGTCAGTCCCAGTGTGCGAGTGTGGTCGTATCGTTCCTGACTAAACTGTTGCCTATTCGCAGACGCCTCCGGAGGCGTCTGCGAATAGGCAAGCTGCCCCAGCAAGGTGGTGCCAATAGTGTACAGAAGTGACTGAATACGGCTCATGGTCAGTGGCTTGAAACGATAGAACTGCTGTGCGTTAAAGTCGGGAACAGGCCTTTTTGTTCTGACTGCCTCACCGCACAAACGCCAGCCCGGTTTTGTCGGGGCCCAACCGTAGCACTGGCAAGGCAACGTACCCAGCTACTTTGTGTATTGATACGCCCACCAGATCAGCACGCCCTGGAGGGGCAAACGACCCCAGCGTATCCAGGGTGACATCTGTTGAAATTTTTCACCCACAGCCATGTAATAATTGGCGGGGAACACGGCTATCAGCAAGGCAATAACACCCCAGGCCGCCCAAACACGCGTTGCCGGCAAAAGCAGCCCTGCGCCTACCAGCACTTCAGCCACACCGCTCCAGAATACCAGCGCGTTATGGGCCGGGAGGTATGGCGGCATGATATACAGGTAAAAAGCGGGACGTACAAAATGCCAGATGCCGGCCAGAATGTAACCCGCTGCCATGAAATATAGAGCCATAGGACTTTCCGATTAATTGATTTACCGGCAAGTTACTGCACGCGGGCTACGCTCCTTCCAATACAGCCCGCATGGCATTCGCTTTGAGCAAACACTCGGCGTACTCCTGCTCAGGGTCAGCATCATACGTAATGGCGCTACCCACCGAAAAGCTGGCGTATTGCTGCTCAGCATTGTAGAAAAGGCTGCGAATGACCACGCTGAAATCAAAATCCCCAGCCGGAGTGATGTAGCCAATGGCCCCCGAATAAATGCCCCGCCGACTAACTTCCAACTCGTCGATCAGTTGCATAGCCCGGATTTTGGGGGCGCCCGTCATACTGCCCATCGGAAAGGCATTGCCCAGCACGTCGGCTAGCGAAGCCTCTGGCCTGACGGTGGCCGAAACGGTCGAAATCATCTGATGCACTTGCTGGAAACTATATATACCAAACAGCTCATCGACCTGTACAGACCCGGTCTCTGCCGACCGGGCCAGATCGTTCCGTACCAGGTCAACGATCATCAGGTTTTCGGCCTGCTCTTTTTCGCTGTGTCGAAGCTGGTGCTTGAGCTCGTTGTCTTCGGCGGCTGTCTGTCCACGACGGATGGTCCCTTTTATTGGCTGTGAAACCAGCCGGTTGCCCGTTTTACGCAGAAATCGCTCTGGCGATGCCCCCATCACGTAGTTGGCCTGCTGTTTCAGAAAAACGGAGAACGGCATGGGCGAACGCCGACAGAGCCGTTGATAGGCCTGTGTGGGCGATAACTGAAGCGCACGGGCAAAAAACTCGATACAGTAGTTCAGTTCATACACCTCCCCGGCTTCAATCAGTGACCTGATCTGTTCCACAGCCTGTAGGTATGCCGTTTTAGCCATTCTGGCCTCAACCTGACCAGGCACATTTGCGGCGGGTATGGCTACGGGCAACGTACCTGGGTGTAGCAACCAGTTTTCCCACGGCCCCGCGCTGGATAGTTCAGTGCGAACAAGTACCCCTTCTGGCGCAAAGTCAACAAGGTATACTGGCTCAAAAAACCAGGTATCCGAAAAACCCAGGCGGTTCGGGTGACGACTTTGCAAATTCTCCAGCTGGTTCTTCACATCGTAGCCAACGTACCCAACCAGGTGGCAGCGGTTTCGTTGATGAAACTCGCTAAGCACTCGCAAATCGTGCCGGCCAGAAAACGGAACAACCCGTTTCGCTCCAGCATAAAGCCGGTTTGGAAACGGGTCGTTCGGGTAGGTCAGGCCGTTATTCGTTAGATAAACGACCTGTTCAAAAGTTGCTTCAGCGGCCGTCAGTAACGCTTCCCGCCAGTTCGACAAACCAGCCTGAATTAGGTTATCGGCCGAAAAGCGGTATTCGTTCATGCCTGATAATCAACCACCTGCACATCAACGGCAATATCTTTGCCTTCGTTGTTCTTCCCCAGCCGGAACGACACCTCATCATCGACCTGGAAGTCGTTGAAGTCACCGGCCGTAACACTTGTGTAGTGAAAGAACAGGTTGTTGGGGGGCCAGTTGATGAAGCCATACCCTGTTTTTAAACTACGGATCGTGCTGATATGCCGCTCATCCATATTCTCGAAGTCAGGCTGTAACTCGTCATCGCCTTCGCCAGTCAACAGCTGCACATTTTCATCGGAAAAGTTCGACGGCTGATAAACGCCATTCCCATTTCCGGGAGTCGATCCATTCTGGTAAAACTGCCGGGCGGGCGCATCCGTGCGGGGTTGTTGTTTTACAAACAGATCCCGAATATGCTGATCATTCATTTTCAGGCGTGTATCAATGATATCATGCATCGGTACTGGATACGATACCTCCTCCAAAAGATCCTGCGAGGTACGTGTCACCATTTTTTCGCCTTCATCATTGAGGTACTCAAAATCCCAGCTGAGCACCATTACCCGTGTGCCCAGGGTATTTAGCTTCCGAATCAGTGGTACATAGTCGCCATCTGCCGTGATCAGGACAACCACGTCGAATTCTTTATAGGTAGCCAATTCATAGGTCTCCAATGCCAGCCACACATCAATGCCTTTTTCCTGGCGATACCCCTGATACGTTTTTACGGGCAGATAATGCGTAACAACACCTTCCGACATCAGGATATCGTCAAACAGTCGGTCATAAAAAAGCTGGTTACCGCGCTGACTGGCTTCATGGGCATTTAAACGGCCCCGGAAGTAGTGCGCATCAACAATTTGGCATAGATTACTATCTGTATCTTCAACTTCGGCTACCTGAGAACGAATAAAAGCGTGCAACCCCGATATGCTGATACGGCTGCGGCGCTCGTGCGAATAATTGTAATAGTTACTTACGTGAAGAAAATAATTTCCGTCATAGAACACCCCAATACGGGTAAGTTTAGTACGTCTTGACTGCTGCATTTTTAGTACGAAAAATGATTATATATGAACGTTTGGTTATTAATTACTTGTCTAGAAATCCTGGCTTATCGAGCATCGTTACTACTAAAACGGGGGTAGATCTAATTAAACTACCGACACCCTTATTAATTGTATCGCTAACAACTACCTATTTGAATGCCTTTGGGTAAAATCGTTCCCCTGCCTTATACTGAGGGTAACCTATGTGCCTGCTGATTCGGCCTATTCACTTTCTGTACGCCCAAATATAGAGTAAAAACCGGTTTCAACGCCGCTGCGACCAATTCTTTCTCAATCACCCACTAACTTGCGGCCATGCAACCAGTATTATTTATTGACCGCGACGGTACACTGATTATCGAACCGCAGTCTGACTTCCAGATCGATTCGCTCGAAAAGCTCGAATTCATTCCCAGCGTTCTGTCGGCCCTGCGCAAAATTGCTGAAGAAACGCCGTATGAGTTGGTGATGGTGACCAATCAGGACGGTCTCGGCACCGCCGCTTTTCCAGAGGATACCTTCTGGCCCGCCCACAACAAGATGATGCGCACGCTGGAAAACGAAAATATCCATTTTGCCGCCCAGCACATCGACCGCACCTTCCCCGCCGACAACGTACCTACGCGCAAACCCGGCACCGGGATGCTCACCAGCTATTTTTCCGATGCCTATGATCTACCAAACAGCTACGTGATCGGCGACCGGCTAACCGACGTGAAGCTGGCCCTGAATCTGGGCGCCAAAGCCATTCTGTTCATCCCGCCTAATATCAATCCGGACACGCAGGCAGCCGACACGGAAGGTATGACCGACGAGATGAAACAAGCCATTGCCCTCACGACCAGCGACTGGAATGACATCTACACGTTTCTGCGCCTGCCAACCCGTAAGGCCACGGTAGAACGCAATACCAACGAAACGAAAATAAAGATAGAGCTGAACCTCGACGGGACTGGCCAGGCCGCTATGCATACCGGCCTTGGTTTCTTCGATCATATGCTCGATCAACTGGCCAAGCATTCAGGGGCCGACCTCACCATTCACGTCAACGGCGATCTACACATCGACGAGCACCATACGATTGAAGACACGGCCCTGGCATTGGGTGACGCCTACCGGCAGGCGCTGGGTAACAAGCGGGGCATCAGCCGGTATGGGTTTTTACTGCCGATGGACGAAGCGCTAGCGCAGGTCGCCATCGACTTCTCGGGTCGGCCCTGGCTGGTATGGGACGCGGAATTCAAGCGGGAGAAGATTGGCGAAATGCCCACAGAAATGTTTTTCCACTTCTTCAAGTCATTCGCGGATACGGCCCAGGCAAACGTGAATATCAAAGTAGAAGGCGACAACGAGCATCATAAAATTGAGGCCATCTTCAAAGCGTTCGCGAAAGCCATAAAAATGGCGGTAAAACGCGACATCAATGCACTGGACAGCCTGCCAAGCACGAAAGGGGTATTATAAGTTTCTGGTTTACCGTGTCAGGGGCTCCGCTGATCTATCATAGTGTAGATCGGCGGAGCCCCTGACACGGTAAACCAAAAACGCTCGCTACTTCACTTTAACATCACCCCGGATTTCGCCGGCTGGATAAGCGCTTGTGTGCAGATTAGCGTAGAAAAACCCGTTTTTCATACTATCGACCTGCGTCTGCCGAAGTGTACTGGTTGAGCCAATAATCGGTGACGTCAGTGAGGCAAACGGGATAGCCACGCCGCCTGTACCGTCAGCATTGGTGATACGGTGTAGATGCCCGGCAATTGGAGTCAAACCTGAATAGGTGACAGTATAGCTCAATACACGCGATGTTTGATCGATGCTGCCGGCGAACGTCCCTGTAGCTGTCGATGTGGTCGACGTTGGTTTTTCACTGGCACCGTTTAGGGTAGCCGTCAGCAGAATAGGCTGCTGCACGGGCGTTATGGTCGCAAAACTGGTAGCCGGTGTATTTTGGTAGCAGCTGCTGAGGCCCAGTACGGAGCCAATCAGGAGTGTAGCAGCCAGACTAAAGCGTTGTCGCGTCGTAAACATGGTTGTATTGATTTGGTTGATCACGGCTAAATAAGCAGAAATACACCGAAAATGTTACAGGTCCCCCTGCTCATTCTTGTGAATGGTAGACCCACAACAGTCTCGGTAGCTGAAAAGCGAGGCTGCTGTGGGTCACCATCGAGGTTACTTAATATCCCCACGGATCTCCCCGGCAGGGAAGGCAGTCGTATGCAAATTGGCATAATAGAAGCCGTTGAACAGGCTATCGACCCGGCCGTTCGTGGTCAGGGTGGCCGTTCCGATAATTGGGGATACCAGGCTGGCGAAGGGGATTTCAACACCGCCCGTACCATTGGCTGCGGTTACGCGGTGTAGATGACCGGCTGTTGGGGTTAAGCCTGAATACGTAACGGTATAGCTGAGTACCCGTGTGGCCGGATCAATGACGCCAGCGAACGTACCTGCGGCAGCCGACGTGTTCGACGCGGGCTTTTCGCTTGCTCCATTAATCGTTGCGTTTAGTTTAACCGGTCCGCTTACCCGTACATTTCCCCGAATTTCACCACCCGGATAGGCCGTGGTGTGCAGGTTGGCGTAATAAAACCCGTTGAGCAGACTATCAACTTTCCCAACCGTACTGATGGTGGTTGTTCCAATAATGGGCGAGGCTAAGCTCGCAAAGGGAACATCAACGCCCCCCGTACCGTTGGCAGCCGTAACCCGATGGAGGTGCCCGGCCGTTGGTGTAAGGCCAGCATACGTCAGTGTGTAACTGAGCACCCGTGAGGCGCGGTCTAGCTGCCCAACAAACGTACCCGTGGCCGCCGAAGTGGCCGATGTCGGTTTTTCGCCAGCGCCCGAGAGGGTAGACACCAGTTGAATCGGCGGGTCCGGCGTAACAACCACAGGGGTGGTGTCAGTATTCTTACAGGCAGTGAATAAGGTACCAGCTGAAGCCAGGACAACCAGTGCCAACCGTGTAGATTTAAGCGTCATAATTGATTGTGAGTAAACGTGAAAAAGCCGAAGCTAATCCAGGTACGTAGTTACTTGCCAAAAGGATGCTTCGGGTACCCAATAAGTTGTCAACTATTTTTACTCACGCGGTTCCGATGACTACATAAAAAAACTGGCGACCTCTTTATTGAGGGCGCCAGCGGGGCAATAGACATCCAATCAGACCGGTTACTGCCGCACCACGTTTCCACGAATGGCTCCGTTCGGATAATCATTTGTGTGAATATTCGCGTAATAAAAGCCGTTCTTCATGCTATCGACCCTAGCCTGTGTTAGGGTGGGCGTCGTTCCGATAATCGGCGATGTCAAGGAGGCAAAAGGTATTTCAGGCGCAGGATTCACGCCATTCACACCCGCCGCATCACCCGGTATAACCCGGTGCAAATGGCCGGCTGTCACTGACGACGACGTAGGAAAACCGGCATAAGTAACGGTATAACTCATTACCCGACTTGTCTCATCGAGGTTGCCAACGAACGTACCTGTCGCTGGTGAGGTAGTAGACGTCGGTTTTTCGCTGGCCCCGTTTAGGGTAGCCGTAAACCGGGTGGTAGTCGGCGTCGTTACCGGATTGTTGTCATTCTTACACGCTGTAAAGGTAAGTCCTACGGCAAGCAAAGCTGACACGGACAGGAGAGCTGTCTTGTTTTTCATACGTCAATAAATGAGTTAGTTAATTAATTAGTTAATCTACAGACTTACTTATGTAATCTGTTGCCTGGTAAACGGCTCGTTCGTGGCTTATGGTGTTTAAAAAAGTGTGAATATGAGCCAACGGCCCTTGCAGACCGGCCTAAAAAGCCGCTTGTAAAGACTCATTCAGAGAATATTTCCAAGACGAACGAGAATCACCTAATTTTGGCGCAACAATTGGAATGAATGCCTGCAATTCGTTGGTTATTCCTGTGTATCCCCTTATTCAGTAATCGTTATCTCTTTTTTTATTATGGCTTTTGACCTAGATATGATTCAGCACGTGTACGCCCAATTAGGCGAGCGTGTCGAAGCAGCCCGGCAGGCAGTCGGCAAACCCCTGACGTTGTCGGAGAAAATTTTATACACGCACCTGTCGTCGGGTTCGGCTACCCAGTCTTTCGAGCGGGGCAAAGCCTACGTTGATTTCGCGCCCGACCGGGTGGCCATGCAGGATGCAACGGCCCAGATGGCCCTGTTGCAATTCATGCAGGCTGGTCGGCCAAAGGTTGCGGTCCCTTCAACGGTACACTGCGACCACCTGATCCAGGCCGAGGTTGGTGCTACCACCGACTTAGCCACGGCCAACAGCAAAAACAAAGAGGTTTACGATTTTCTGGCATCTATCTCTAACAAATACGGCATCGGTTTCTGGAAACCGGGCGCTGGGATCATTCACCAGGTGGTGATTGAAAACTACGCGTTTCCCGGAGGTATGATGATCGGTACCGACTCGCACACACCAAACGCGGGGGGTCTGGGTATGATCGCCATTGGTGTAGGGGGCGCTGATGCCTGCGACGTCATGGCAGGTTTGCCCTGGGAGTTGAAAATGCCAAAACTGATTGGGGTTAAGCTAACCGGCAAACTGTCGGGCTGGGCCTCGGCCAAAGACGTTATTCTCCGGGTAGCCGGTATTCTGACCGTAAAAGGCGGAACAGGCTGCATCGTTGAATATTTCGGTGAAGGGGCAGAAAGCTTGTCAGCCACTGGCAAAGGCACGATCTGCAACATGGGCGCTGAGATTGGGGCGACTACCTCCATCTTCGCCTATGATGAGAAAATGGCCGATTACCTGCGGGCGACGAGCCGGGCCGACATTGCGGCGGCGGCTGAAGCCGTGAAACAACACCTGCGGGCCGATGACGAAGTCTATGCCGACCCAGCTACCTACTATGATCAGTTGATCGAAATCGACCTGAACACGCTGGAACCGCACATCAACGGCCCGTTCACGCCCGACCTCGCCTGGCCGCTGTCGAACTTCGCCAAAGCGGTCAAAGAAAATAACTGGCCCGAGAAACTGGATGTGGGCCTGATTGGCTCATGCACCAACTCCAGCTACGAAGACATGACCCGCGCCGCCTCGATTGCCGCGCAGGCTGCCACCAAAAACCTCAAAACCAAATCGGAATACACGGTTACGCCCGGTTCTGAACTGGTTCGGTTCACGGCCCAGCGCGATGGGCTGCTGACTACGTTCGAAAGCATTGGCGGTGTGGTACTGGCCAACGCCTGTGGTCCCTGCATCGGACAATGGGCCCGTCACATGGACGATCCTACCCGTAAGAACTCGATCATCACGTCGTTCAACCGGAACTTCGCCAAGCGGAACGATGGTAACGCCAGCACGCACGCCTTCGTGGCCTCGCCCGAGATCGTTACGGCCCTGGCCATCGCCGGTGACCTGACGTTCAACCCAATGACCGATACCCTGACCAACGAAGCCGGCGAGCAGGTAATGCTCGACGAGCCACAGGGCATCGAGCAACCGGTGAAAGGGTACGCCGTTGACGACGCCGGTTATCAGGCTCCCGCCGCAGACGGGTCAGGGGTACAGATCGCCGTATCGCCAACCTCAGATCGGCTGCAATTACTAGAGTCATTCCCGGCCTGGGAAGGTACGGACCTGAGCGGTCTGAAACTGCTGATCAAAGCAAAAGGCAAATGCACGACCGACCATATTTCAATGGCTGGTCCCTGGCTGAAGTTCCGGGGTCACCTCGACAATATCTCGAACAACATGCTGATCGGCGCGGTGAACTTCTACACGGAGAAAACCAACGCGGTGAAGAACCAACTGACGGGCGAGTATGGCGAAGTGCCTGCCGTACAGCGTGCCTACAAAGCGTCCGGGATCGGTTCGGTAGTGGTCGGTGACGAAAACTACGGTGAGGGTTCTTCACGGGAACACGCGGCCATGGAGCCTCGCTTCCTGGGTGTTCGGGCCATTCTGGTTCGGTCGTTTGCCCGAATTCACGAAACCAACCTGAAAAAGCAGGGCATGCTGGCGTTAACATTCGCTAATCCTGCCGACTATGATAAGATCCAGGAAGACGACACGTTCGACATCAAAGGCTTGACTACGTTTGCGCCCGGTCAGCAACTGACGGTTGTGCTGCACCACGCCGACGGGTCGACCGACGAATTCCCGGTAAACCATACCTATAACCAAGGTCAGATTGAGTGGTTTAAAGCGGGCTCAGCCCTGAACCTGATCAAGATGCAGGTGCAGGCGTAAGGCCATTTTCAGCTTTATTGATCATGAGGCCCCAACTATGGTTAGTTGGGGCCTTTTTTCTGCCAGTCGCCCCGACTGGCCAGTACTGGCTGAGTCCTTAACTAACCTTCATGTAATTCATACGGGTAACGTACCTGAATTGATCCGGGCTTCCGATTTTTGCAGTATGAAACAAGTTCTCGTTCTATTCCTGCTGCTGACAGGATTCAGCACGCACGCGCAGGTACTCCGGCAGAGGACCGTCAAGTTGATGGGGAGCCGCTTTGATATTACCCTTGTTGCCGCCGATTCGCTGACAGCCGAACAAAACATCGACACCGTTATTGCCGAGGTGACGCGGATCGAGAACCTGATCTCTGACTGGAAATCAGATACACAAATTTCTCAGGTCAACAAAAAGGCGGGTATTGCCCCCGTCAGGGTCGACCCTGAAGTGTTTGCCCTGACAGAACGTGCACTCCATTTCTCCAACATCACAAACGGAGCCTTTGACATCAGCTTTGCGGCGATGGATCGGATCTGGAAATTCGACGGGTCAATGACAGAAATGCCCAGTCCGCAGGCCGTAAAGAAATCGGTTGACAAGGTCGGCTATCAACATATCGTGCTGGACCGGGCGAAATCGACCATTTTTCTCCGTCGCAAAGGCATGAAGATCGGCTTTGGTGCCCTTGGCGAAGGCTATGCCGCCGACCGGTGCCGCGATATGATGCTGGCGAGGGGCATCAAGGCCGGCATTGTGAACGGCTCTGGCGATATGAGCACCTGGGGCAAACGTCCCGACGGACGGACCTGGGCAGTGGGTATTACCAATCCGCTCCAAAAAGATACGGTATTTGCGGTGGTCCCTTTACGGAAAAGCGCGGTCGTTACGTCCGGGAGTTACGAGAAGTTTGTGGTGTTCAACGGCAAACGGTATGCGCACATCATCAACCCGAAAACGGGCTACCCGGCTACCGGCCTGAGCAGTGTCACGGTCTTTGGCCCCAGCGCTGAAACAGCCAATGGTTTCAGCACCTCCCTGATGGTGCTAGGCAGGGAAGCCGGCCTGAAGCTGATCAGAAAATACCCGGAATACACCTACATCCTGATCACCGACACGGGTCAGGTGTTGTCGTCCCGTAGTTTGAAACTAGAACAGCATAGGTTGTAGTTGACCCCGTCCTGGCGCCTGTCAACGTCTATACTCAATAGCAGTCCATCAGAATCTGGCTGTGCGACTGGTAATGGCTGACGGGCTGGCCCAGCTTTGTCTGACAAATGGTTTCGAGGAGGTCAAGAACGTCCTTCTGCATGGCCAGCGACCCGCATATCATCACAACGCCGTTTGTCCTGAGCACCGTAGCCACAAAATCAGCGTCGTGGGCAAGCAGTTCGCTGACGTACTGCCTATTCCCTTCCCGGGAGTAGGCTACGTGTAGGGTCGCAAGCTGTTTAGCGGCCTTGCTTTTTTCCAGAAAGCCCCGATACATCTCAAACGAGGTACGTTGCCGAAAACCGCAGTACAAATGGCAGGCTGTCTGCTGGTTATTCTGGCTGATCATGCCCAAAAACGGGGCGATGCCCGTACCATTGGCGATCATGACCACCACCGGCGCTTTTTTCGGAAAGTGGAAATGGGCATTAGTGATAATTCGAGCCTGGATCACTTCACCGGGCGTCAGCCTGTGCAGGTAGCTGGAGCCTAGTCCATCAGGGTGCAGTCTGACACTGAGCTGAAGCTCTTTGTCCAGTACACCAATCGAGTATAGCCGTTCGCGGTGGTCATTGGCCGGGTAAATAGCCAGTAAATCCCCCGACGTAACGTTTCGCCGGCGTTCTGGCCGCACCTTAACCTGAAACGTGCCATCTGGCTCTGTGGTGTGCGTGTTGCTGACTACGGTCAGTGTGTCGAAACGGGGGGCTGGTGTGTTATCGGATAACACCGGTAGAAGACGGTCGGTCTGTTGCGACCAGGCTTCTGCCCACAAGCTGAATTCGGCGGGCGACCGATCATTCACCGTATGTATATCGACCAGCGGAACAGCCCATGATTGCTGGCTCAGAAGTTTATTCACCTCAAAGGCAAACTGGCAAAAATCAGGATAAGCACGCGACCCGAATCCCACCACCGAATACCGGACAGGCTGCGCCTGCGGCGTTTTTTCCAGCAGAGAGGCAAACCGTTGCGCGTTTGTCGGTGCGTCGCCAAGTCCGTAGGTAGCGGTCAGTACAAGCAGGTGATCCGCTTTAGGAAAAGCTGTGTAGTTGTTCAGTTCGGTCAGAAACGATTTCTCGCCCTGTTTCAGCAGCTGTTGATGAACAAACTGTGCGAACCGGTAGGTGCTTCCATTTTCAGAGCCGACCAAAATAATGAACCGGCTCTCGTCGGCTGAGTAGTTGTTTTTTACGCGGTTCCTCAACCGTTTCCAGGTGATGGCAAACCCCGAATAGATAAAAAACAGAATGTTGCCCGACGCAATGGCCAGAACGATAGCCCAGATACCACTTGCCCGCCCGGTGTGCAGATCCAGGCTCAGGTTGGTCAGCAATTCAGCGGTTGGATATCGGTTTTCGCTCAGGACGTCTCCCGTTAGCTGATTGACCGTTATTTCGCGGTCCTTAAGTTTCAGCGTGTAATAGTCTTCCGGGTCTTCCGAAAATGGAAATTCAATGGATTGCACCTCCGCCAGCTTTGTGTTTCTGAACACCGCAAAGTCGGCTGGTTTTCGCTGGGGTAGCGACCGGATAGCATCAACGTCGATTGTTGGGGAGCTCTTCTCCGTTTTGATCAGGCCAAAGCGGGCCAGTGAGAGATACGTACCTGAGAGAGCGATGAGTAGGATAGGAACCAGCGATAACCGGCCCAGTACAACATGGTAATACTGAGCAAAATTGTCGCGGACGATCCGGGTGAAGAATCGTTTCACCCCCCGTTGCCGCTGAATGATCAGCATAGTGCCCGACACGGTGATCAGCAGGAGCAGAAAGGCCGTTAGTCCAATAAAAAACCGACCGGCTTCGTGCAGAAACAGCGACCGGTGCAGCGCCGTTACCCACTCAAAGAATTCACTTTGTTTGGTTGGCACGCCCAACTGCTTGCCCGTCTGCGGATCAACGTAAGCGGTCAGGGGCTTACCCTCAGCATCATTCCCTTTGATCTGTACAAACTGGTTGGCATCAACGCTCAACTCACTGAGTTCCGTGACGTTTTTTTTCAGTACAGGCAGCGTCTGGGCCAGTGTAAGCTGGTCGAAATTGTCGACCCGGTAGGGTTGAAGCTTCTGCGATACAGGGTCGAACGCCAGAATGATACCCGTTACAGCGGCAAGGGTCAATAAAAGAAAAGAAGATACAGCCAGGGCTAAGTGGCTGTATCTCCAGACAGAAATGGTCATAAATGAAGCCGGCCGCTGGCAATTCAGTTGCTGGTGTTAGGGCTGAAGCGCACGTAACGGATATAGCCTGTGCCTTCATTTTTAGCGGAAAGAGCCGTTGTCGTTAACGGAATTTCCAGGTCTTTCACGTAATACGGCTTGTCTTCTACCGCGCTCTCGAACCGAAGTTTGTAATCCTTATCCATTTTTGCGCTTTCGATCTCCAGCACGGTAACGCTGCGATCGCCCCCCGCCACCGATGCGCCGGTGATGGCACTGATGTCAGTTCGTTTTTTGGCATAAGCCTTATGCCACTCCTTCACATCCGGGTACCATTTTTTGTTGGAACCGAGCACATACAGCGTTTTGTCGTAAGCCCCCTTTCCATTGATCAGCGACACCACGATATAGGCACCCTCGCCCATATAATTGGTCATCTGGATCATACACTTATACTTGGTGGTACCCGACTGCTGGGCTACGGAAGCTGATGGACTGGCAACCGTTAGGGCCAGGGCCAGCACCAGCAAGCCAATTTTATGCGAACAAGACATATACTTATTTCAGGAAGTTAACTGATACTTTGTTTTTAGCCAGCGTTTCGTTTTCACTAGCCAGATCGAAAGCGGTTTCTTTAAAGTTGGTGGCGATGTCTTTTTTCGCGCCGATCGACAGCAGGTATTTCAGCATGGCGTCGTCTTTTGACACCATTGCTGCCTTGTGCAGCGCAGTCAATCCCTCTTTGTTGCGGGCGTTTATGTCAAGTTGAAGCGGCTCAAGCTTTTTCATCAGTCCCATATCATTTCTGGCAACGGCCAGGTGGTATAGCGTGTTTCCGTTCTGCTGAGGCACCTTCACGTCTAACCCTTTCTGTTGAAGTAAGGCCAGTTTAGCGTCGAAATCATCCACGCGTGAAAGAGCATTTCCTCCCTCAGGGCGGGGAGCCGTAGCCCCTTCAGGACGTGGTCCGCCTGGCACTCCCTGACCGGCAGGACGATACCCTTGCACCAGATACACGGCCAGGTTGTCACCCGCCTTGTCAGTCGCCTGAACATCAGCGCCTTTGTTGATCAGGTACGTGACAATTTCCGGCGAGTTACTCTGCACAGCCATAGCCAGCGCCGTTACTCCTTTCTGATTACCCTGATTAATATTTTTTACTTTGGGGCTCAGTAGCTCGAACGTACCCAGATCGCGATTACTGGCGGCAGCGTTCATAAACGGTGTATTCCCGTCTTCATCGGCCTGGTTGACGTCGGCACCCTTGCCCAGAAAGTAATCGATCAGTGCGTTTTGTCCTGGCCGACGGACGAGTGCATGAAGCGCGTTTTCACCATTTTTATTGACGGCCGCCGGTTTTACGCCCACACTTTCGAGGTACTGAAATACCTCCATCGGAGCCGGACCACGGCGCGAACCCTGCGCGGCCATAATCATGGCATTTGGATCTACGGATACACCACGCTGCTGAAGTGCTTTCAGTACGTCGATAGTACCGCTTCGGGCCGCGTAGCCAAAGGCGTTATTCCCAGCCGCGTCTGTGCTTTTCAGGTTCATCCCTTTCGAGACGAAATAGTCGGTCAGCTTTAGTTCTTTGTCGTTGGCAATGGCCAGCAGGAGCGCGTTGGCCCCGTCGTGGTTAACATTCTTTTTCAGGTCAGCTCCTCCCTTGATCAGCAGGTCATACAGCTGAGTATTGGGCATCCCGGTTGCTGCCGCAAAGTTTAACGGGGTAGCGCCGTGACTATCCTCTACAGTAGCTTTAGCGCCTTTACCAAGCAGGTACTCTACAATCTCCACGTTTCCCCGGTTAGCAGCCCAGTGCAGGTAGGTACGACTGTCGTGCGTCAGTTTGTTTACCTCATTGCCAGGCTGCGCCAGCAGGTATTTGATCGTTTCGTTGGGCGCCTGCGCGTTGATCGCCATAACGACGGGGTCAAAGCTGGACGGATTAAGCTGAGAAGGGCTGTTGCCTTTCTCGACTTCTGCTTTTACCTGAGCCATGTCTGGCTTGCCCTGCCAGAACGATTGCTCGAGCAGCACATTTTTTTGGGCCTGGGCAGACAGTGAAAGGCCTACCAGAATGGCTATGGCTAGTTTTTTCATGCGACTATACTGGGGTTGGACCATTATCGGTACGGGAGTGGGTGCTGACCTGGTTGAATCGGCCTGCAAGTTAATAGGAATTAGTCTAAATAAGCATGAAAGATAAACTTATAATTGCCTGATGCTTCGGTATGCCCATGTCGCTTCTGGACCGCTAGTTCAGCAAAACACCTCTCTTCATTCGTCTGGACGAGGAAGAGAGGTGTTTTAGCCACTCCATTGTAGGCGACCTAGAAACGGTACGACAGCGTTGTAACAAACTGCCGGGGCGGGATTGGCATGATGCTGTACCGGTCGTGAATGAGGTAATTCAATTCATTGGTGATGTTCGATACCTTGGCAAGGATCGACACTTTCCGGTACGTATAACCCGCCGACAGGTCGAACGTAGTGAAACCAGTCAGGGGAATCAGGCGGCTGAATTCGGGGGTCTGACCGTATGTGTTGTTGTTACCCCCGTAGCGGGCACCCGTGTAGAAGGCAGAGGCACCGAGTTTCAGGCCCCGAAGCTGAGGCAGATCGAAGGTGTAAAAGATGGTTGCGTTGGCCGTGTGTGCCGGGTTGTTCGTCAGGCGTTCGCCTTCGATCGGCGATCCCTTCACCAGCGATGTTTTGGTATACCGCATGTAATTGTAGCCATAGCCCGTAATGAAATAGAAGTTCTTCGACAGGTTACCCGTCAGGTCCACTTCCAATCCGTCGCTGGTGGTTTGGCCGGTAAATTCTTTCACGTTGGCATCGGCGTTGGCTGTACCGTCAAGTTTGAACGGGGCCATCTGCGCAAAATTGCTGTTCACAATGTGATAAACACCCACGTTCGCGGTGATCCGGCCGTTGAACAGCTCGTTTTTCACGCCCGCTTCAAACTGATCGACAATAGAAGGTTTCAGAATTTGTCCGTAAATATCGACGCCCGTGTTGATCGTGAAGTTATTGGCATAACTGCCGAAGAACGAGGTGGTTCGGGTTGGCTGATACATCAGGGCCACTTTAGGCGAGAAGGCGGCGTCAGTTTTCGTCTCGGCCGTTCCCCGTGTTTCAGCCTGGGTGATCAGATTCAGAATGGTTGTCTGTACCGTTCGCTGCTGCGACCACCGCACACCGGCCAGCACTTTAATTTTCTCAGTCAGACTAATCAAGTCCTGCACATAAAAGCCCAACCGGGTCGAGGGTGATGTGGTGCGGGTTGTTGCCGTCGCTTCCGGGATGTCGGTGCGGGCTTCGTAAAGGCTTGGGTTCAGGATGTTTAGTTTATCATATGCTGTTTTACCTGCCCCGTAATTGACCGTATAGGCCGTGCTCTTGGTAACAATCCCGACCAGATCGCTCCCTACCAATAGCTGATGGCTGATAACGCCCGTGTTAAACCGACCATTCAGGTTTATCTGACCCGTGCTGTTGGCTTCGCTGGTCATTGTGCGGCTGAGTGTACGCGTCCAGTCGCCGGTAGCCGAGATGGTGTTGTTGGGTACGCCCGCGCCGTAGGCTGTCACGTCTGTACCTTGCGCAGAAGCAATAGCGGTCAGTTTCCAGTTGGTATTGACCGCATGATCAATGGTCAATGAGCCTGACGTCTGGCCCACATTATTGTAAGCCCAGGGCGTATTGATGAACCGTGACCGGGGTACGTTTGGCAGAATGGCGTCCTGATTCGCATTCAACGCGCCAACCCCATTGTCGGGCGTCAGGTTTGATTTTAGGTAATCGCCCTGAAGCAACACGGTTGTTTTCTGGCCCAGCTTGTATAGCAACGACGGATTGACGTACACCCGGTTCGTTTTAACCACATCCCGGTAGCTGTTAGCCGTTTCATACGTACCCACCACCCGGAAGGCCAGGTTTTTTGCCAATGGGCCATACAAATCAACAATCGGTTTCAGTAAGCCAAAGCTGCCTGCCCGCATCGACACCTCGCCGCCGTACTCAAATTTCGGCTTCTTAGTGACCATGTTGATGATCAGGCCGCCCGACACGTTACCGTACAGCAGGGCCGAGCTTCCTTTCAGCACTTCAACAGATTCCAGCGTGCTGGCTTCGGGAAAGCCCATGGTGTTCGAGATCACGCCGTTTTTGAAGATGCTGCCACCTGCTCCGGCAACACCGATGCTGTAGCCCCGTGCCGAAAATGTTTCGGCTACCCCACCCCGTTGCTGGGTCAATGATACGCCGCTCACGTTTTTGAGCACATCGCCCAGCCGGGAGGCCTGCTGATTGGCGATAACCACATTACTCACAATGCCCGACATCTGCGGAAGATCAAGCGGGGCGATGCTGGCTTTTCCAAGCGTTACGGTTCTGTTAACGCCGGTCACTTCCACCTCACTTAATTGTGCCGTGCTCTCCGACAGCACAAAATCTACATGGGTAACCTGGCCTGGATTTACGGTAACGGTTTTCTCCTGGGGCTCCAGCCCCACAAAAGTGACCAGCATAGTGTACGTACCCTGGCTGATCCCTTTCAGTTGATAGACGCCACTTTCGGTTGTGGTCGTGCCCTTACGACTCTCCTTTAGGCTGACGTTGACGAAAGCGGCCGGATTACCATCGCTTGTTTTAACGATACCACTCAAGGACCCACTCGTTTGGGCTACACTCTGCAAATTAGCCAGACAGGCCAGGCTGAACGACAACAAGAAAATATGATATATCTGCTTCATTTTATTTAGATCAATTCTAACTTGTTGCAAATTTGTAGCGCGAATCAGTCACAGCACTATCGGAACTGGGAGCATTGTTATCGAAATCGGGCAGTTATGGAAATAATCCTAAAGGTTAGTGGTACAGATCTATTCATGCGGCGGGAAGAACTGGTGATACCGGATGGGCACCAAGACGTTTTTAGTGAGAATCAGGTTGTTATTCAGCCTGCGTTGGTAGGCTCATTCGTGAATGACCAACTGTCCACCGGTAATTTTTACATCGATTATTATACAGGTCAGCTCGCGCAGCCTATCCAGTTGATCAGGGAAGTTGAGGCAGACGTGATCCAGCTATTTTTCGCTTTACAAGGTGACAGTCAGTATTTTATCGACAAATCTGTCGCCCCGCAAGACGTCAATACAGGCCAGCATACGATCTGCTACACGCCTCGCTCAACGAGCCGGTTCGACTTTCCCGAGTCGGATCTTCCCCTGGATTATTGCGTCGTTGTGATCCCGCTGGAAGTTTATTTTCGCTTGCTGCCTTCTGGCCTTCCCCTGAACCGGCACTTTGTGGCCCATATGGTTCAGGGGAAGGCCACCTTTATGACGCCTCAGAAGTTCACAATGACGTCGGCTATGGAGTGGCTGATTCGGGACATACGCACCAGCCAGCGGACAGGGTCATTCAAGCGGTTATTGATCGAATCCAGGGTAACCGAATTGCTCCTGCTTCAGCTCGAGCAGCTACAGGGCTCTCCGGCAGTTGAACCGCCGGCTCAGAAAGCAGCTATTCGGAAGTTAAACGAAGCGCGTGACCTGCTGGATACGAGCTATGCTTCCCCGCCAACGATTGTTGAATTGGCCAAACTAGTCGGTCTGAATGAATTTAGCCTGAAGCGCGGCTTCAAAGCTCAATTCCGCACCACTATTTTAGGGTACATCACTCAACGCCGAATGGAGGAAGCCAAACGGTTTTTGCTGGAGGGGGAGAAAAGTATCGGTGAGATTTCGTACTGGGTAGGCTACAAAAACCCGGCACACTTTACGGTCGCCTTCAAGCATTACTTCGGTGTCTTGCCAAGTACAATCCGGACGCATGCAGACGACTCAACACGATCTATTCATTGACAGATCGGCTCTAGTCTACAGGCATAAAAAAGGCTCAGGTACGTTACCTGAGCCTTTTTTATGCCTGTAGACTAGAGCCGACTAAATATCCGAATAGTCGGTTGGGTGAAGCAGGTAAATATCGGCGCGGAGGAAGTTGTGCGCGTATTCGGGGAGGGCGTTCAGCGTTTTCCAGGCGGGATCAGCGCTGAAAGACTTCCAGTGAGCGTCGCGTTCGGTTTTGTTTTCGAAGGAAGTCATGTACATCATGCTGGGTAGTTTAGCCCCTGCTTTCACCTGGCCACAAAACACGGTATTGAAGCCCAACCGGCTGAAAATAGCCAGTTCGCCATTGTTGAACTGGCTGATTTTGTTTTCGTGTAGCTTCTCGGTGGCTGCTTCGTAGAGCCGCAGTTCATAAACACGCTGTGCGGCAGCGCCTGTCAGTTTGGGCTGCACCAGTTTAGGCATCCCGGCAAAGGCTTCCATCAACACCGATTCAAACTTCTTGAAAACCGGCTTGTTGAATTCGGCATTCATGTAGTCTTGCCCAGCGGTAGCATACGCTTTGTCTTTTGCCAGTTTATCGGCTAGCCCCACAAACTGATCGACCGACTTAAATGGAATGAGTACGTACACCAGCGAATCAGCTTCCGCACCGGGTTTGAATACCCCCACTTTCTCGATCCCTGCGCGGTGCAGGGCGGGTAGATAAGCCTGTTTCAGGTACGTTTCCAATCGTTCTTTCTGGCTATTGTCGGCCAGGTGGTAGACTTTCAACTGGTAATACTCCCGTTTTGGCGCAAAGGCAAGCGCTACATCTGTCAGAAGGAAAAAAGCCACGAAGAGGGCCGGAATAAATGTTTTGCCGAGTTTAGTTGATCGTTGCATGTCGAGAGTATGATAAAGTAAACAGACCGGAAAAGCGCAACCTGGCCATTCTTTTACCCTGATTACGTTAAAATTCATCCGGCCTTTCCACTCATTTTGACTGTCGTTCAATAGCCCGCTGGCTGGAACAGCAGGCGGGCGCGCCAACCTGCTAGGCAACTCGTCAGCCGATCGTTATATTTGACCGAAAATAACGACCAACGCTTTTGTCCGCTTTTAGAGTCGACAACCTATCGGTTTTCCATATGAATAAATGGCTTCTATTTCTAGCGTGTTCCTGCCTGTTACGTACTGGCTACGGGCAAACCCTGACTATTGCCGGCGCCGTCAGCCAATCCTTGACATTGAAGTCCGATGCGTTGACAGCCATGCCCCATACAACAGTGACAGGCAAAGACCATGATGGTCAATCGCACCGGTATTCGGGTGTGCCGGTGGCCGACTTGTTGAAACAGGCCGGTGTCACGCTTGGCAACGAACTACGCGGTAAAAACCTCGTCAAGTACGCTGTTGTCAGGGCCAGTGACGGGTACGAAGCTGTTTTCGCGCTGCCTGAACTGGACCCCGATTTTGCCACCCGGACCATCATTCTGGCCGATGCAGTCGACGGCGAGCCACTGACCGCTGCCACCGGACCATACCGGATTGTGGTACCCGACGAAAAAAAGCAGGCGCGCTGGGTACGTCAGGTCCAGGCCATTGAGATATGTGTTGCCCGATAACTTCGCTCGGCTGATGAAAAAAGTAGTCCTGCTCGGGCTGTTGTTCTGGGCATCTGGCCTCCAGGCGCAGTCATTACGGGTTGCGGTGGCTGCCAATGCACAATTCGTTATGGAAGCCCTGAGCAATGCCTTTCAGAAAGAGTCGGGCATCCGTATCGAGGCCATTGTTAATTCGTCGGGAAAGCTCACCGCCCAGATTCAGCAGGGTGCCCCCTACGATGTATTCCTGTCGGCCGATATGGATTATCCGCGCACCTTACACCAGCAGCAGTTAACAACCGGAGCGCCTGTTGTGTATGCTTATGGTTCGCTGGTACTCTGGACGTTGAGTGACCTGCCACTCAACGCAGGTTTGAACGTATTGATGAATCCGGCGGTGCACCACATTGCCATTGCTAATCCAGAAACAGCCCCTTATGGTGAAGCGGCCATCTCGCTGTTGACCGCCCGAAAGCTGCTCACCGCCAGTCAATCGCGCCTTGTGTATGGAGAGAGTATTGCGCAGGTAAACCAATACATTTTGTCGGGGGCGGCTGAAGTAGGGATTACGGCCAAATCCGTTGTGCTCGATCCTGCCCTCAAACAGCGGGGGCATTGGATTGACCTACCCCCGCCTGGCTATGCTCCCATTGCGCAGGGTGTTGTGGTATTGAAACGAGCCAATCAGCCGGCCGCCGCCGCCCGATTGGTTCGTTTTCTACAAACAGCAACCGCCCGGCGTATCTTCCAGCAGTTTGGTTACCGATCACCCGCTTCCTGATTCGATTCTATATGCCCATTGACTGGGAACCCATCTGGCTTACGCTCCGGCTGGCCAGCGTTACCACCCTGCTGCTGCTGCTGGTAGGCGTACCACTGGCGGGCTGGCTCGCACTACATAAATTCCGACTCAAACCGCTGGTCGAGGCCGTTATTAGTTTACCGCTCGTGTTGCCGCCTTCGGTTGTTGGCTTTTACCTGCTCCTGGCTTTTAGCCCAACCAGCGCATTCGGGGCCTGGTTACTGCGAACGCTCGACCTGCAACTTGTTTTTTCGTTTGAAGGGCTGGTGATTGCCTCCCTGCTTTATAGCCTTCCGTTTATGGTCCACCCCATTCAGGCGGGGTTAGAAAATCTGCCCGTTTCGTGGCGGGAGGCGTCCTATACGCTGGGGCAGTCACCCGCGCGCACCTTGTGGCGGGTGCTGTTACCGAACTGTAAACCAGCCGTTCTGACCGGCATTATCCTTACGTTTGCCCATACCATCGGTGAATTCGGGCTGGTCTTGATGATAGGCGGCAATCTGCCCGGCGAGACACGGGTTGCCTCGATAGCTATTTATAATGAAGTGGAATTATTGCATTTTAACACAGCCCATGCCTACGCCGCTCTCTTGCTTGGGCTCTCGCTGGCTATTCTGTTGTTTGTCTACAGTGTCAATAAGCGCGTAACCGTATGATCGAGCTAGCGGTTGCATTTCCCCGTCTGTTTACGGAAGGGACTGGTCATCTCGAACTCAATATTTCACTGGCGCAGGGAAGCCTAACGGCGGTTATTGGGCCCTCGGGCTCCGGAAAAACTACCCTTCTTCGGTTACTCGCGGGGCTGGAAACACCGCAGGAAGGCCACATTTTGGTCGGCGGACAGGTATGGTATGATCAGCCATCAGGCAAAAACCTGCCGCCCCAACAGCGATCGATCGGTTATGTTTTTCAGGACACGGCCCTGTTTCCGAATATGACCGTTCTGGAGAATATTACGTATGCTGCCAGCGGTTTACCACGTACCCAGGTCGAGGAACTGATCGAAGCCACGGGGTTAACCACCTTTGCACATAGTAAACCAACCCGGTTATCGGGCGGGCAGCGCCAGCGGGTGGCGCTGGCACGCGCACTGGTCCGCCGGCCGCAAGTGCTGTTGCTCGACGAGCCTTTCTCGGCGCTGGATGCCGAGGCGACCGCTCAGCTCCGCCAGCTGCTGCTATCCCTGCATCGGGCATGGGGCACAACTACCCTGCTGGTTAGCCACCATGCGGCCGATGTAAACGCGCTGGCCGACCGTATTCTGCAGCTCAGGCAGGGTAAGATTGTGGAGGATAAGCCATCCACACGCCCCGATACGTCAACCAGTCTGACCGGGAAAATCAGGCGCATCTGGTTCGATGAGGCAAATGGACAGTGGGTAGTCGACACCGAGGGCCTGCAACTTCGTTCCGACAATCCAGCCTGGGGCAACCTGAAAGTAGGTACGTTCATCGACCTCTCGTGGCACTGACCCCCACGTTTTCATCGTTTCCCACCTTTTCATCCGCCAACAAACCGGTGCTTCGGCTAAACATTAGGAGCAGCGCGTTACCTTTGTGAAGCGACCTGTTTGCCTTTAGTCTATGTTTGATTTAGCTGCCGTTCTTCGGCCACATATTGCTTCCCTGACGCCTTATTCATCGGCCCGTGACGAGTACACGGGAACCGAAGGCATCTTCCTTGACGCCAACGAGAACGCACTCGGGTCGGCAACTCATTCCGGGCACTACAATCGGTATCCTGACCCGCATCAATCGGCCATAAAAGCCAAATTAGCCCCCCTGAAGGGGGTACAGCCTAATCAGCTTTTCCTGGGCAACGGCTCCGACGAGCCCATCGATTTGCTGGTTCGGGCTACCTGCCGGCCGGGGGTCGACAATGTGTTGCTGCTACCACCCACTTACGGCATGTACGAAGTGTCGGCGCGGCTCAACGATGTGCTCGTGAAGAAAGTCCCGTTGACGGTTGACTACCAGTTGAACGTACCTGCCGTGCTGGACGCTATCGACGCGCAGACGAAAATTGTCTGGATCTGTTCACCCAACAATCCATCGGGCAACCTGATCGATCCCGGAGCAATTAAGCAGGTAATCGAAGCAGCCAAGACGGCGCTGGTCGTGGTCGATGAGGCCTACATCGACTTTGCCGGCCCAGAGTACGCCTCCTGGACAACGTACCTGGCTACGTATCCTAACCTGGTGGTCCTACAGACATTCTCGAAAGCGTGGGGGCTGGCAGCCCTGCGGCTTGGCATGTGTTTCGCCTCGGCCGAGCTGATTCGCATCATGAACGTCATCAAACCGCCGTATAACATTTCGGCCCCTGCTCAGGCCCTGGCCCTGGAAGCGCTCGACCATGTGGCCGACAAAGAGGCGATGGTAGCCCAGACGCTGCAGGAACGTGACTATCTGGCCAGGCAGTTGGGTACGTTGCCAACTGTGCAGCATGTGTTTCCGTCAGACGCCAACTTCCTGCTCGTCCGGTTCGATGAGGCGCATTCCGTATTCGAGCAACTCATCGAGAGTAAAGTCATCGTGCGAGACCGGTCGAGCGTAACGCGTTGTGAAGACTGTTTGCGAATTACGGTTGGTACCGCCGCTGAAAATGCCCGCCTGATCGATGTCCTGCACTCCATTTCCGTTACGACCTAATTATAAACCGCTATAGGTCAACCTGCCTGTAGCGTTCTCTTCCCGTGCTCTACCATCTACCGTACACATCTATGCGCCGCTTCTTTTTACTACTTGCCATGCTTACAGCCCTCGTGGCTGCTCCAAAGCAGGCCGTTGCACAATATAACAACTGGGCATTTGGCTTTCGGATTGGTGAGCCATCGGGTCTTAATATCCGAAAGTATTTTGGTGAAAATCATGCATTCGACCTCAATATAGGTACGTATGGCGGGTTGTATGGCCAAAACCGGTTGTATCGGAGTGGCTCCTATAAAACGGTGGGGCTGAGCGTTCAGGGGCATTACCTCTGGCACGATCGGGTGCTCGGCAATGACAATATTCGCGGTTATTATGGCTTCGGTGGTCAGATCAATAGCCGTCGTTATTATCCCGAATTCCGCGCAAATAGTCCTGATCCTTACGAAAGCGCTATTGCGCTGGGCGGTTCGGCGGTGGCGGGCCTCGAATATTTCGTCCCCAACAAGCAGTACTCCATCTTCGCCGAACTGGGGCTCTACGCCGAAGTGCTCCCCTCTCCCCTCTTCTTAAGCGTCAGCTCAGGCCTGGGCATACGCTTTAATCTCTGAAAAAGTGTCAGGTTTCAGGTGTCAGGTGCGCTGTTCAGTTACCAATCTGTAATAAGCAGCGCACCTGACACCTGAAACCTGACACTTGACAAATCCATGTTCAACGTGTATAGTGCCTCTGCCGGGTCGGGAAAAACCTATACCCTGACCAAAGAGTACCTCAAACTGGCATTGGGGGAAGGCCGGACGGTGCGCCTCGCTGATTCGTTCAAAGGCACGTACTTCCGAACGATTCTGGCCATCACGTTCACGAATGCGGCGGCCAATGAAATGAAAGAACGGATTCTGCGCGAGGTGTCAGGCATTGCGCAGGGAGATCCTAAATCCGATCGGTTTCTGGCCGAACTAACCGCCGAATTAAGCGAAAAAACACCCGACGACCCTGACTTTGCCGCGTTGACAGCCCTTGTTCGAGGGCGCTGCAAACGGCTCTTTCAGTCCATTCTGCACCGCTACTCCGATTTCTCGGTGACCACGATCGACTCGTTCACCCAGCGGCTCGTCATGGCTTTCACCGATGAGTTGGGCCTGCCCTATTCCTTTGAAGTAGAGATGGAAACCGATCGGGTCCTTGAGGTCGCCGTCGATAACCTGATCGAGCGGGTCGGCACCGATGAAATGGCTGACGTCACGGCGATTCTTCATCAACTGTTTGAGGAAACAGCCCGCGATGGACGAAGCTGGAATCAGATTGCCGAGGCCCTTCGCGAATTCGGCAATGTGCTGACCTCCGATCAGCACTACGAAGCCGTTGGCCGTATTGCGGATCTCACGCCCGGTCAGATCCGAACGATCAGGCAGCAACTGCTGGCGTTCAACGCAGCTGTAGCCGCACGCATTCAGGAACAGGGGAAAATCGCCTGGCAACTTATTGCCGCCGCTGGCCTGTCTGAGCAGGATTTCAATAGAAAATCAACGGGAATTGGTACTTTCTTTAAAGCCGTAGCTGAAGGTGACATTACCAGGAATATCAACAGCTATCACCTGGCCGCTGTTGACGAGCAGGTCTGGTACAGTGCCAAGTCGACCCCATTGGCCACTCAGGCGGCCATAGATTCCATGACCAGTGAGTTGAGCACCTGTTTTAACACGATAAGGCACGAACGCGAGTCGACCGCCAAGCTGCTGACGCTCTATAAAGCGATTGACCCGCATTTGCAGAAAATGGCCCTGCTCAAGCAGATTCGTGATGAGTTTGTCGATCTGCTTCGGAAAGATAACCGGGTGCATATCTCGGAATTCAATAAGCGTATCAAGGCCATTGTGGAAACAGAGCCTGTTCCCTTCCTGTTTGAACGGCTGGGCAGCAAGTACAATCACATTCTGATAGACGAGTTCCAGGATACCTCGCAACTCCAGTTTGCCAACCTGATGCCGCTGATCGAGAATGCCCTGGGCAGCGGCTATTTTAACCTGGCAGTAGGGGATGGCAAGCAGGCAATTTACCGGTTCAGAGGGGGCGATATGGACCAGATCGTGGCCCTGCACCGCAGGAACCTCACCAACCTACAGCGGCTGCATGGCCCTACCACCTGGACAGCCGAACGGATCGATGCCCTGAACGGCCTGATTGCGCCCAAAACGCTCGACACTAACTGGCGGTCAGCGCGGCCCATCGTGGCGTTCAACAACCACTTTTTCGGCTTCGTAGCCCGCCAGTATGCCCATACCAATGAGCGTATCGACGAGGTGTATGATGCCCTGAACGTATTTCAGCAGAAACCAGCCCCCAACGCCGCTGAGCAAGGTCATATTCAGCTCGACTTCATCGGGGCCGACGAGCTGGGGACCGACAGCAAGGTGGCCAACGAAATGGTGAAGCTGACTATTGAGCATATCCGACAGGCGCAGGCCGATGGGTACACCTTTGGGGAGATGGCCGTGCTTACCCGCAGTCGGCGCCATGCCCAGCTGGTGGCAAACGAACTGAACCGACTGGGTATTCCCCTCTCCTCGGCCGATTCGCTGTCGCTGCAATTTTCCGAGCCGGTCCGACTGCTTATCGCCCTGCTCACGATGCTCAGCCGACCCGGCCAGCCTCAGGTACGTTACGAGGTGTTGTACCTCTACCATAGTGTGGTGCACAACCGCGTACCCGACGACAACGAAACGGAACGCCTGCGCCTGGTAGCCAGTGCGCCCGACGAAGCCCCCATTTTCGACTACCTGGCCAGAGACGGGTACGATCTGGACCCCGCGGGCCTGGTGCAGCTGAATGTGTATGAACTAACTGAAAAGCTGACGCACCGCTTCCGCCTCTTCGACCAGCCACACGACCAGCCTTTCCTCTTTCGTTTCCTCGACGAAATTCTAACGTTTTCGAGCCGGGAAAGTGGCCATCTGGCCGATTTCCTGCTGCACTGGGAAACGGCAAAAGCGAAGGTATCGGTCAGCGAAGGGTTGACCAGTGACGCCGTTACCATTCAAACGATTCACAAAGCGAAAGGCCTGGAATACCCGGTCGTGATTATTCCATTCGCCGACTGGGGCGTTGACCCTACGCCCAGAGATACGATCTGGGTCGATCTGAGCCGCGTTGAGACCGATCCGCTTACGGTGGCCATGCCCGACGGGAGCCTGAACAGGTTGCTCAACGCCCAGGTAGCCCTCACGCAACAGCTCGATGCCACGCCCGATGAAGTCAGAGAGCAGTATATCAACGAGAAAAGCCGCACCTTCATCGAAAACATGAACCTGCTCTACGTGGCGTTTACCCGTGCTGCAGAACGGCTGTACATCATGGCTGAACGGAAGGAGTTCTCGACCCAGCGCGGACAGGCTACGGCCGCTTATTGGCTACACAGCTTCCTGCGCGACAGCCAGATGGCCAAAGAGGCGGGCTGTTATTGGGAAGAAGGCCGTCGTCAGTATACGTTGGTTCAGGGCATCGGTGCCCGGCCGGCGGCCGATCGGTCTGCTCAGGCAAATCAGGGCAATGCCATTGATTTACAGCCCATTCGGAGCGGCTCACGTGGCCAGAATATGCAGTTACGCCGAATGGCCGAACGCGTGTTCGATACCCGCACCTTTGAACAGAATCGTGAACGCGACCGTAAACTGTGTGCTGCCCTGAGCCTTATCAAAGGAGCCGACTGTCTTGATAAGACCCTGGCGCGGCTGGTTCGGGAAGGGGTCATTCGCTCTGTTGAAGTACCAGAATTGCGGGGGGCGCTGGCCGCTATTATCAACCATCCGCAGTTAGCTGATGTCTTTGGCTACGACCGGCGAATTGATACAGATCGCAGTATTCTCACTCAAAAGCAGGCGAAAGGAGCCCCCCACCGGGTTGTTCACCGGCCGGGTGGGGGGGTAATTCTAGTTCAGTACGCCAGTCTGGGCGAGCAACCCGAATCCTACCTGCCTACCTTTATTGGCTTATACAAAGAGATGGGTTACTCAACCGTCGAAGGCCTCATTGTGTGGCTAGGCAACGTACCCAGCATAAACCGGTTATGAAAAAAATACATTGGAGTTGGCTGCTGTCGATTTCACTTACGGCGCATGGTCAGGTCGACTCACTACCTCAATCTCCTCACCAGGTCACTGGTTCGCCTTACGCCTTAAAAACGGGGCGTGAAGCTATTCTTCTGGGTGCTGGCGCAGTGACGTACGGAACGGCCTATGTTTTCAACAAACAGCTGACTCCGCTCACTGCTAACGGGATTGCGGAACTCAATAGGGCCGCTATCCCCGGATTCGACCGATCGGCAACGAACCATTATTCAACCGGTGCGGCCCACCTCAGCGACCTCACGCTGGGTGCTGGCATCGGTCTGACAGGTATCGTGATCTTATCGGCAAAAGCACCAGCCAAGGCCCATCCGGGGCGGCCCCAGATAGTCCCGGGCGAACCGAAACCCCCGCTCACCTCTTCGTTTTTCAACAGTGAGCTCTATACCGTCGGGGTCATGTATGTGGAGACCATGCTGCTCACCAATGGCCTAAAAAGTACCGTCAAGAACGCCGTGGAACGTACCCGACCCTTTGCCTACAACCCCACGGTTGCACTTGGCGAGAAATTGGACAAAGACACGCAGCGATCGTTCTATTCGGGCCATGCATCCAATGCCTTCGCTACCGCCGTTTTTGCCGCCGAAGTGTTTCGCCATTACCATCCAGCCTCAAGGGCCAAGGCCTGGGTTTGGGTTGGGTCGCTGGGCCTGGCAACGGGAACTGCCTATCTGCGGTATGAAGCCGGTCAACATTTTCCGAGCGACCTGGTAGTTGGCGCCGCTGTTGGCTCCCTGGCAGGCTGGGCTATTCCCAAGCTCCACGAAACCAGGCACAGCCGCCGTCGACCAGCCGGCCGGACCAATGTATCGATTACCCCCTGGAGCAGCGGGTTAGCCAGTGGCTTTTCGCTCCGATGGAGTATTTCCAGCCCTAGTTTTGTTACCGAATAAAGTTACCCGTCCAGACTGGCACCCACCTGATGACCAAAATTACCGAACACATTCGCCGGGCCAACGGCAAACCTATTTTCTCGATTGAAGTAATTCCCCCCATCAAGGGAGACAACCTCAAAAACCTGCTCGACAACATTGAGCCGCTGATGGAGTTCAACCCACCTTTTATTGACGTTACCTACCACCGCGAAGAATACATCGAACAACCACAGCCCGACGGCAGCATTCGCAAGATCGTGACCCGGAAACGGCCCGGCACCGTGGGCATTTGCTCGGCCATCATGCACCGCTTTAACGTTGATCCGGTGCCTCATGTGCTCTGCGGCGGTTTCTCGCGCGACGAGACCGAAGATTTCCTGATCGACCTCAACTACCTGGGGATCGACAATGTACTCGTCTTGCGCGGCGACCCGGCTAAACCATTTAAAACGTTCAAGGCCAAAGAAAATGGGTATTCCTACGCCAGCGAACTGGTAGAGCAGGTGGCCAGCATGAACCAGGGGCTTTATCTGCATGAAGAAGATACGGCCATGACACCCACCGACTTCTGCATCGGCGTAGCGGCTTATCCAGAAAAACACTTTGAAGCCGAAAACCATGACATCGACTTCGATTTTCTGAAACAGAAAATTGCTAAGGGGGCTGACTACATTGTGACCCAGATGTTTTTCGACAATTCGCGCTACTTCGATTTTGTGAAGCGTTGCCGCGAACACGACATCACTATTCCGATCATTCCGGGCCTGAAACCGATTAGCACCCGGAAGCAGCTCGACATTCTACCGCGCCTGTTTCACCTCCATATGCCCGATGACCTGGTCAATGCGATTACCGCCTGTGGGAACGACGCGGAAGCCCGGCAGGTGGGTATCGAGTGGAGCGTTCAACAAGGCCGTGAGCTGATCGCCGCCGGTGCTCCAGTGCTTCATTTTTACACGATGGGCAAGGGTGATAATGTACAGAAAATAGCAGGGGAGTTGTTTTGACCAAACGGGCCCTATCGACCATACTTGCTCAGGGTATATCTGTTGCTGGGCATCCGCTGCTTACGCTCCCTGTCTGTTCACTGATGGCTCTATTTCGCTATGAATCGCTCGCCAATGCATCAATACTGGCGTTGCTGATTGTGGGTGGCCTGTTTGTGCCTCTCGCAGTTAGTATGTATCGAAATCAGGTAAAGGTAAAGGGCGTTCATACCAATTTTGATGTCTCAGATCAGCGGCAGCGCCAGACCTGGTATTATCTGGTCATAAGTTTGCTGGGGGGTGTCACATTCATTCTGTACGTGACCAACCAGTCCTATATCCTGCGCATTGGCTTCCTGCTGGCCACGCTGCTGCTGGTCACGTCGCAACTCGTTAACCTGTTCATCAAAAGCTCCTTACATGTATCACTGAATACATACCTAGCTTTCCTGTTATTGCTTCTAGACGTAAAGCTCGGGGTGTTATTGCTAGCCTTCATTCCAATGATTGGCTGGTCCAGACGCCAACTGAACAGGCATACGGTAGTCGAGCTTCTAACGGGCGGAGTGATTGGATCGACGTTCGGCAGTTTGCTATATTACCTTGCCCAGTAACCTATCAATTACGGTGATAACCTGTTGCGTCCGGCCTGCATAATCAGCCCCCGAAACAACTACGTACGGAATGCCACGTTCGCTCAGTGCCTGCTCGAATCGGGCATACATTTCAGTCCGACGGTGACCCAGATCACGCAGCCCGTCGGCCACCCAGGGAACGTCCGGGTTGAGCAGAAAGTAGGCATCAAATTGTTCCTGAGCCGCTAGTTCGGTGAGAATAGCGGGGTGCGGCACGCCGTAGATGGTAGCATATAACTGCGTGGTGATCAGGTCAGTATCACAGATCAACACCCGGTTTGCCAGCGGAACAGCACGTTCTACAGCCGCCGTCTGCGCAACGGCAATGCGGGCATAGTCGTCGCTGGTCAGGTCGTTCGAGGTAATCAGATCGCGCGCCATTTCAGGTACGTATATGGTCTGGTAATGAGTGGCCAGTTGCTGGGCCATCGTGGTTTTACCGACGCTTTCGGGGCCGTAGAGGCAAACGCGTAGTGGCTGCGCCATGCGTGTTGAGGAGTTGAGTGATTGCCGATTCCGCTACGATCTGCACATCAGCGGGTTGCATGCCGTCAGCCGTCAGATGCCCGATCGCCCAGCGTACCAGCCTCAGCGTGGGAAAACCAACAGCTGCCGTCATTTTGCGCACCTGCCGATTTTTTCCTTCGGTTAGTGTTAACGAAATCCATGAGGTGGGAATAGTGGCCCTGAACCGGATCGGTGGGTTTCGGGGCGGCAAGTCAGGCTCTTCGATACGACGGGCAACAGCAGGCAGGGTGCGATGCATTTTTCCATCAACCGTGATCGATACACCCTCAGTTAATTGCTGAACGGCCTCCTCCGTGATCGCTCCGTCGACCTGCACATAATAGGTACGTTCGTGCGCAAAACGCGGATCGAGCAGCCGATGATTGATCGACCTGTCATTCGTCAGTAATAAAAGCCCCTCACTGTCTGCATCCAGCCGACCAACCGGATACACGTCGCGCCCGAAGGCAAAGGATAGATCTGCCAGAGTAGCCTTGTCGCCTTCCTGAGAAAACTGCGACAGCATACCGAAGGGTTTATAAAGCAGGTAATGCATGGGGCGAGAGCGTGAAAGGGCGGGAGAGTGAAAGAGCGGATGAGTGAACGAGAGAAGGGGGGGGGACAGAGCAACTGATCATTTCGCTAGTTGGCTGGCACCTGCACTAGTCACTCGTTCGCCATTCACGCTTTCACTCTCCCGCCACTTCCGCCCAGACGGGGCCATGATCGGAATGGACTGCATTGGCATGGTGCCCGGCGGCCAGCAGGCGGTCACGAAGGGGTTCGGCCAGCGAGATATAGTCGATACGCCAGCCTTTGTTATTGGCTCTGGCCCCGGCCCGGTAGCTCCACCAACTGTATTCGACCAGCTCAGGATTCTTTTCGCGGAAGGCATCGATGAAGCCACTGGCAAACCAGTTGGTCATCCAGGTACGTTCCTCGGGCAGAAAACCAGTTGAATTTTTGTTGCGGATGGGGTCGTGAATATCGGCCTCGGTATGGGCAATGTTGTAATCACCCACTACGATCAGGTTAGGTCGAGACTGCCGAAGAGTATGAGCGTATTCGAAGAACTCATTGAGAAACTGCATCTTGAAGCCCTGCCGTGAGTCGCCCGACGTACCTGAGGGGAAATAGCAGTTCAGGATGGTCAGATCACCGAAGTCGGTGCGAAGAATGCGGCCCTCGCAATCGTAATGCGCTAGTCCACAACCTAACACGGCCTTGTCGGCGGGCATTTTGGCGAAGGTAGCCACACCTGAATAGCCTTTCTTTTCGGCGGCATGCCAGTGGTACGTAAAACCGAGTGCCTCGAAGACACTAAGATCGACTACATCGTGCGTTGCTTTCACCTCCTGAAGGCAGAGCACATCAACCGGATGCTCACGCAGCCAGTCGATCAGGCCGTTTTTGATGGCCGCCCGGATGCCATTTACGTTATAGGTAACTAAGCGCATGGTGCAAAGAAAAGACTTTTTTTAGCCCTAAATCCGTTGTACCGTAAAGCTTCTGTCTCCCCTTTATGAAACTTCCGCTCGGTGGTCTTACACTCCTGTTCCTTGCTTCTTGTGCGGCCCCGCGGCCATTGACTGCCGAATTGAGACCCAACTCGCTCAAAGCCAATAACCTGGAAGAGACAATCAGCCG
Organism: Fibrella arboris; assembly: GCF_041321095.1. NCBI lineage: Bacteria > Pseudomonadati > Bacteroidota > Cytophagia > Cytophagales > Spirosomataceae > Fibrella > Fibrella arboris. Next base: position 337,544 of record NZ_JBGGWE010000002.1, read on the forward strand.
CCGCGACGAGGTCATGCTGGCCTATTCACTGGTCAGTTACGACGCGCAGAATAAAGCGGTCGGCGTAGTCAATGGCGGTTGGGGCGTTCAGTCCATGACAAAAGGTACGTCGGCCGATCTGACCAAATCGATCCCGATCCGACTACCGATGCCCAAAAACGGCCGCATGGTAGCGTCGATGGTGCTCATTGAAGTAGACGATTACAATCAGGCGTCGGAACTGCTGGGGAAAATTCAGCGGGTGAACACCGTGATCAGCGTCCCGGCGGGCATTTTGCTGGCTGGTGCCGAAGCGCTCACTCCGTTGAAATATGTGGCCGCAGGACTAACGGCTGCTGGCATGGGCCTCCAATTCGCCAATCAGCTCGACGACGACGATGTGTTGGGGCAGAGCAGCGTGGAGTTGACCGATGCCGCCATTCGCAAGTCGGGCAAACGGATAATGCGGATTCCTGCCCACTTCACCGGTCAACACCTGCGCGATTCGTTCGACTATGAACTGACGTACGATCTGAGCCTAAAAAACGTTAAAATAGAGCCTTCTGGCCAATAAGTCCTATCTTTGTCGGTTCTCTTTCGGGCACTATTCGGTTGTGTCTGCTTGTTTTGACTGTAGCAATCCGTACATGCGCTTACCTGGTTCAACGTCATTGTTTTCTCAGCAACCTCCCCCCTCTTTCAGCTCGCCTTCTTGTCGGCGGTTTGTTGGGTCGGCCCTTTGGCTGGCGCTCGTCACCGCCTGTAAAACGTCGGCGCCGATAGCCACCACGCCCCCGGCAGTAGGTACGCCTAAGCCAGTCGTCTTGACCCTGGGCGACAATAAGGCAATTTCCAGCGACGAATTTTTCGACTCGTTCACGAAGAACCAGTTATCGGCCGATTCGTCACAGCGGACCGATATTCGTAGCTATCTGGACCTGTACACGAACCTGAAACTGAAAGTATTGGCGGCAGAAAAATCTGGCCGCGACACGACAGCAGCGTTTCGGGAAGAGATGGCTACTTACCGGAAGCAGCTGGCGCAACCGTACCTGACCGATAAAACGCTGGTTGAACAGCTGACCAATGAGGCCTACCAGCGGATGCAGCAGGAAGTGCGGGCCTCGCATATTCTGATTCCAGTCCCGGAAGAAGCAGCCCCGGCCGATACCCTGGCCGCCTACCAGCAGGCGCTGGCCATCCGCAAGCGCATTCAGGACGGGGAATCCTTCGCTACGGTAGCCCGGCAAGTATCAAAAGACCCCACAGTAGCCAGAAACGGTGGTGACCTGGGTTATTTTTCTGCCTTTCAAACAATCTATCCATTCGAGAATGCAGCCTACCTGCTTCCGGTTGGTAGTTTGTCGGCCCCTGTTCGCACTCGTTTCGGGTATCACCTGATTCAGGTAAATGACCGGCGCCCATCGCGGGGTAAAATACAGGTGGCCCATATTCTTGTTCGTCTTTCGCCCACGGCCGAGCCTGCAGGTGTGGCCGCCGCCAAAGCCCGGATCGATGAGGCCTATGCCAAACTACAGGCAGGCGATTCATTCGAAGCCCTCGCCAAACTTTATTCCGACGATACTCAGAGCAAAAATGCAGGCGGCAAATTGCCACCCTTTGCAACAGGTCAGAATGTACCAGCCCTGGAAGAAGCCGCGTTTAACCTGACCACGCCCGGCAGCTACAGCCCGCCTTTCAGAACTAATTATGGCTGGCATATCCTCAAACTCATTGAACGTAAGCCGATCGAACCGTTTGCTGAACTGGCGCCGGCACTCCGGCAAAAAGTAGTGACCGATTCCCGCTCGGAAGTGGTACGGAATACCACCCTTCAGCGCCTTAACCGGGAATACACGGTCGGCGAGAACGAGTCGGTCAGACAGACAGCCCTCGCCCGCGCCGATTCAAGTCTCCTGCAAGGCCGGTGGCGCCTGCCAACGCCCGCCGACGAATCGACCCTGCTGACGATTACTGGTGCCGGTGGGTACACGGCCAGCATACCGGCCTCAAAATTCTTTACTTACGTTCAACAGAAGCAACTGCCACGCTCAGAAATGGGTCTTACTGCCAGAGCGGTCATGCAGCGCCTCTACACCCGGTTTGTGGGCGATCAACTGATGGCGGCCGAAGAAGCCAACTTGGAAAAAAAATACCCTGAATTCAGGAATTTGCTGGCTGAAGTACGCGATGGTGTGTTGTTGTCACAAGTGATGGAAGAGCAGGTCTGGGAACGCTCATTGGCCGATTCAACTGGGCAGAAGCAATATTTTGAACAGAACCGGGCAAAATATACGTACCCGGCCAGAGCCGTAGCGACCATTCTTGACGCGACCGACGAAAAACTGTTGGCCGATGCCAAAGCACGGCTGGCGACCAGTCCGTATCCGCTGAAACGATCGGCCCCTGATCTACTGTTCGAACAAAATCAGACCGCCTTGTCGTCTGGGGCTACTGATGCCATGTTCGACATTCTGGTGACGATGGTCAAGAACCCGGCGTATGTACTCGACGTAACGGCTTCGCACGATGCCACGGAGAAAGACAGCGTCTCGGCCGGACGGCTTCGATCGGTTGTCACCTACCTGACCAGCAACGGTGTTCAGCTTGCCCGCATCAATGAAAAAGATTTGCAGGGGTCACGGCCCACGAGTGCCACCGCCCGCCGGGTATCATTTACGTACCTGACAACATCCAGGCAGGATATAGCCCGGGTGGTGAGTGGAACTGTGGCCAATGCCGTTACCATTACGGAAGGCATTTTTGCCAAAGGGCAGAACCAGTATGTTGATGAGCTACCGTGGCAGACAGGCACCAATTCCTTTACCAAAGGAAACCGGCTTGTGCAGGTCACCATTTCGAAAATAGAGCAACCCCGCCCCCGCACTTTTGCGGAGGCGCGTGGGGCCGTCATTAATGATTACCAGCTCTATCTGGAGCAGCAGTTTTTAGCTGACCTACGGCAGAAATACCCCGTTCGGGTGAACGAGGACGAATTGAAACGACTCTTAAAATGAGTCTTCTGGTAGCTGCTTTCAGTTGCTTCGCCAATAGCAACTGAAAGCAGCGACCAGAAGACAGCAAACTCTCAGTTACGAAATGAATAAAGTACACACCGCATCGCTGAGTCTGTTGGGGGCCACACTGACCCTGGCCCAGGCGTTTAGCACCGGCGGATTTGCGTCTCATCCCGCAACCCTTCCGCAGGCGGCCCGGCCAGTTGCTGTTGTAGCACCTGCCGATACCGTCGTGGATAACGAAACGGTTCTGCTGAACAAGATCATAGCCAAGGTCGATAATTATTACGTCTTGAAGTCGGACCTGGAAGAGGCGCTACAGTCCTACGCGGCCAACGGTCAGCAGGCCCCTCAGAAATGCCAGTTGCTGGAAAGCCTGGTCATCAACAAGATGATGCTGGCCAAGGCTGAGATTGACTCCGTAGTGGTTGATGAAAAGCAGGTCGACAGCCAGCTGGATAGTCGGATGTCGTACATGGTTCAGCAGTATGGTTCGGAGAAAAATATCGTTGAGCAGTTTGGCAAAAGCCTCGAAATGCTGAAAGGCGAGGTACGTACCCAGGTGCGGGATCAGATGCTGACGCGCAAAATGCAGGAGACGATCACCACGAAAACGAAAGTTACCCCCCGCGATGTACTGAAATTTTTCAATACCATTCCGAAAGACAGCTTGCCTTATATGCCAGCCGAGGTAGAAGTTGGTCAGATTGTCCGGTATGCCGTCGTTACGAAAGCGCAGAAAGATGTATTGCGGCAGCGGTTGCAGGCTTTGAAAGATAGCGTACTGCACGGTGCCGATTTTGGCGTTTTGGCCAAAGCCAATTCGGAGGATGTCGGCTCTGGTGAGAAAGGCGGCGATCTGGGCTACGCAAAGCGGGGCATGATGGTGGCTCCTTTTGAAGGGGCTGCCCTGAAGCTCAAACCAGGCGAATTGTCTGACATTGTTGAATCGGACTTCGGGTTTCACCTGATTCAGTTGATCGAAACGCGGGGCGCCGAATACCACGCCCGGCACATCCTTCTTCGTCCTGAATACAACCGCCTCGAAGTGACTGAGCCTACCCGTTTCCTCGACAGCCTGCGTACTATGATTCAGCTGGACAGTATTAAATTCGACAAAGCAGCCAAGGATTTCTCAGAAGACAAGGCAACGGCCGATGCTGGGGGCTTACTCCGTGACGCTCAGTCGGGTAGTGCCCGCCTGGCGATGGACGGCACCATGGATTATGCCATGTTCTCCATATTGGACACCATGACGGTAGGAAAAATTACCCCTGTTTTGCCATACCGTTCCGACGATGGCAAAACAGGGGTACGGATTTTGTACTACAAAACCAAGATAGCCCCGCACACAGCCGACTATAAGCTTGATTTCGAAAAGCTCCAAAACATTGTCTTGCAGAATAAGAAGAATAAGGCAATCGATGAGTGGTTCCGCAAATCAGTCAGTGATGTGTATATCACGGTTGACCCTGAGTACACTGGTTGCCGAATTTTTGGCACGACTCAGAACAGCGGAGCCCAGGCCGCTAACTAACGAATCTGACATAATTTGTGAGTAAGCTGGATAATGGCATTGCGAATTACCAATTTGGTAGCGAGCAGTGCCATTATTTGTTATAGATTCTCCATTTTGCACTTCAAATTCATCATTGTTAATAAAACTTCCCCTAATGCCTTATACATCCGACGTGGCGGCCGCAGAAGCCCTTAAAGACGCTTACAAAAAACTAAGTAATGAGATTGGCAAGGTCATTATAGGTCAGGACGAAACCGTTAGGCTGCTGTTGACGGCCATTTTTTGCCAGGGACATTGCCTGCTTGTCGGCGTTCCGGGATTAGCTAAGACGTTACTGATTCAGACCATTGCCAACGCGCTTGACCTTGATTTTAACCGCATCCAGTTCACCCCAGACTTAATGCCGTCTGACATTCTAGGCTCTGAAACGCTCGACCAGGATCGCAATTTCAAATTCATCAAAGGGCCAATCTTCGCCAATATCATTCTAGCCGATGAGATTAACCGGACCCCGCCGAAGACCCAGTCGGCACTGCTCGAAGCCATGCAGGAGTATAAAGTGACGATTGCCGGTCAGAACTATCCGTTGGGTCGCCCCTTCTTTGTTTTAGCAACCCAGAACCCGATTGAGCAGGAAGGAACGTACCCACTACCCGAAGCGCAGCTCGACCGGTTCATGTTCAACATTTACCTGGACTACCCTTCTTATCAGTCGGAAGTGGCGATCGTTAAGAGTACAACAACCGATGAACGGTATCAGGTACAGCAGGTCATTACAGGCGAAGAGATTTCTGAATTCCAGCACCTGGTTCGCCGTGTGCCTGTCGCTGATAATGTGGTGGAATATGCCGTGAAGCTGGTGCATAGAACCCGCCCGAATACCGAAATGGCCGCTACAGAAGCCAATCAGTACCTGGAATGGGGCGCAGGTCCGCGTGCCTCACAGGCCCTGATTCTGGCGGCTAAGTGCAATGCCCTGTTGATGGGCAAATATTCGCCCGATATCGAAGATGTACAGGCGGTTGCCATGCCCATTCTTCGCCACAGGGTCGTTCGAAACTTCAAGGCTGAAGCCGAAGGTATTACGGTCGAGCAATTAGTGAAAAAGATGATGTAGGTGGGGGATCAGCGGGCTGGTGATCAGGGGTCAGCTATAGAGTTGGCCCTGATCACCAGCCCTGTCCCCACTTTACAAAGCCTCTACTTGCGCCCAGAAGTCCAGATCGATGGCCGCCGGTTCAAACTGCACGTCGGCCAGATCATTCCGGTGCTTAATAATAACCCATTTCGGAGCTTTGTCGGCCGTTAGCTGCGACAGCGCCTCTGCATACTGTCGGGTAAACAGCGCAGGCATATGTACCTGATCACCATACCGTGTGGCGACCATCCCTTTTCCCGTCTCCTGCTGCGTGGCCACCAGTTGCTGAAGCAGCGCTGGCGTTAGAAAAGGTTGGTCGCAGGGCATCACTATAAATGTATCGATCGTTGGCTGCATCAGAAACAGGCCCGCCAGCCCCATTTTCACCGACGATGCAATTCCATCCGCATGCGTCGGATTGTCGATCAGTGTGACGCGCAACCCATCGAGTTCTGGAGCGATCTGTTCACGACGGTCACCCAACACAATCACCACAGGCCCCCCTAAATCGGCGGTGAGTGCAATCTCGGCGGCGTTCCGTACTAACGAGGTTCCGTTTACAGTCAATAGCTGCTTGGCGATGCCCCCAAAACGCTTCGACGACCCCGCTGCCAGCACAATAATTCCCGTTTTCATAGGTAAGACGGTCACTGGAAAAATGGTATCGTAATGCCCACATAGGTCAACCCTGAATGGCTCCGAAACCTGTTATTGTTATCTACCACGTTTTTAACCGATGCAGTATATTCGGTAGTCAACCATTGATAGCCTACTTTAACACCAAACCGTTGGGCCAATAGCACCTTGGCATACACCTCCGTTGCAATCGTGCCAATGGTATTATCACCCAGAAGCTGCACGTTGGCGATAGTCGGTTTGGCCGTTTGAGCCACATTAGACCCGGTGAAACGGATAATCGAGTCGGCACCCGCTACAGATTTGCCAGCAAAGTAGCCTGTCGAGGAAACATATTGGCCTATCCGGTTTTTACCGATCGTGATGCCCAGCAAATCAGCACTGGCGCCAATCTCAATGAACTTTAGGTGAAACTGCGCTCTGATACCAAAGTTCAGAGACGTACCAGAAGCTGACGCCATGCGGAGCGTATCCAGGTTTTGTGGAACCAGCGGTGCTCCGAGCGCATAGATTCCCGATTTGCCGCCCCTTGAGATGTAAGCAGGCGCTGTTGTATACGTTACATTACTGGCGTAGAAAGTTCTGAACGAAGTAGTCCAGCCGATAGCGAAACGTTTTCGTTCACCAATATTCAGGAGTTGGTAATACGATAATGACGGACTAATCTGATCCTGACGAAAACCTGCCTCAATATCCACTCCGGAACGGATACGGGTAGAAACCGGTGACTGCGCGAACGATGCCAGGGGCAACAGACAAAAAAGCAAAAAACGTAGGTTGTTCATGTTCATAAAAAAAGCCAGAGGTTAAAGCCGACAGGCTAACCTCTGACCATAGTGTAGTCGCCGGCAAATATACGCCTCATTTTGAGCAATGGCTGGTTACTTTATGCCACTGGCTCGAAAGCAGTTGCCTGTTTCAACGTCCGTTCATTTCCGGTTTCAGGGTCCTGGTAGGTATAGTCACTGACTTCGATCGACACTTTCTTTCCAAGCAGTTTATTGGTGTCTAACTGGTTATTGGCGCCTGTTTCTACCCCCACTGCCCGGCATAGCTCCATTAAGATAGGCATCCCTGCCGGTGAAATATAAAAGCGCTGGTTGACAAACCCGTCTTCATTTTCAAAACGGCAGGCGATAAACGGTACGTCCTTATATTCACTTTTTCCTTCGTCAATATTCGTAATATCAACAGTCTGCCGGCCATCCGACAGGAAAGGCTTATCGAGGCCTTCCTCTACATTAATTTTCATTGCGCTGAGCGTTAGATTTGTACTTTAGTAACGGAAAGAACCGTATAAGTGTTAGCAGCACGAGTCGTTGTCTTGTGGGCTTTCTACCTTAACAAGGTGACAGTCAAACGCTCCCTTTTACTCATATTCATCAGCAATCAACGAATGAAGACGATCTGGCTGCTTTTATGGCTGCTCCTTTCTCTGGTCAGTAGTCATTCAGCTCTTCAGGCGCAGCCACCATCAGCACCCACCACCTATCGGTTTGTCCTGACGGAGTTGCCTATCAATACGCCGCATGATGCGCAGCTCTTTTTATCCGGCAATTTCAACAAATGGAATTCAGCTCACCCCGACTACCAATTTCAACGCAAGCTGGATGGATCCTATCAGCTCACTATACAGACAGCGCTGCCCAGACTGGAGTTTAAAGTAACGCGTGGCACCTGGGAATCTGTTGAAGGGTTTGAGAATGGGAATGCCCGTCCCAACCACGTGCTTGCCCGTTCGGCCAGCAAAGCCCCCGTAGAAGTAGAGGTGGCGGTGCGTAGCTGGGAGGACTTGTCAGGTACGTTCCATTTTTATTCCATCTACGACTTACTAATGTTGTTTGCGGCTTTTCAGGGCCTGTTGCTCTTAATCGCCATTCCGAGCATCCAGAATTACAATAAATCGGCAAACCGATGGCTGGTGCTCCTGCTGGGATTCAGTTCACTGCTCATTTTTGTGAGAACTGTTGCGGCCTACCGTGAAGTGGCGCAGACCTACACAAAGTTGCTCTTGTTTCCCGAACTGATTCTGTTCCTGTATGCGCCCCTCTTTTACATCTATCTCCGAAAGCTGCTGTTCAACACCAGTCGGCCCGCGGCCGACTGGTGGCGGTATTTTGTCCCCTCACTGGTGCAGATTGTGGTGTACATGCCTTATCTGCTGAGCGAGAATAAACTATTACAGCTTAAGATCGTCAATCGGGATCCCTGGTTATCAGGGCTGTTTTTGGTGGCTGGCCTGATTGGTCTGCTCTACAATTTTTTCTACTGGCTCTTGTGCCGACGCGCCATCAAGACTTACCAGGAACAACACCAGATGAGCCTCTCCACAGAGCCCCAGGTGCAGTATTTAAATACCGTGTTAACTATCCAGGCTGTTTGTCTGGCGTTGTGGTGCTTTTTCTTCGGCCTGGTTGCCGTTGGGATGCTGACAAATACCGAGATTCTTCCCATTGCCCAGAAAAATGTTGACCTGATCTGGCTTACTTTCTCAAGCATCATTTACCTGTTAGGCTATTACGCTATTCACCAACCCGAACTGTTCAAACTTCCCGATACGGAGCGGGTCCCGCTGCTCGACGCGGAGCCGAGAGTAGTGTCGGAAAGCGACAGTCGGCCCGTCCCGATTCCCGATCGAACAGCACATGGGTCAACCGAACTCTTTTTTCCAACAGAAGAGCGACAAACCGGCCTGCCACCCGTGTCGGAACCAACACAGACGGTGCTGGCACTTCGCCAGCAGTTAGACAGTTACATGAAACGACAGAAACCATTCACCAACCCCAATCTGACCCTGGCCGAACTGGCGATTCGTTCAAGGATCCCGCCCCATGTCCTCTCTAAACTGCTTAATGAAGAGTATCAGAAGAATTTTTTTGACTTCATCAATCACCACCGGATCGAAGAATTAAAGCGTCGATTAAATGATCCCCGGTTTAGGTCCTACACCGTTTTAAGCATGGCTTTTGAAGTAGGGTTCAACTCTAAAACCGCCTTCAATCGTTCGTTCAAGAAGTTAACGAACCAGACACCCAGCGAATACCTTAGTTTACATCCTGGCCCCATTGAGCTAGTAGAATAACGTACTCGCTTCACGTAAAAAACAGTAAAAGCGGCGTACCATTTTTCAAAAATGGTACGCCGCTTTTACTGTTCAATATACTGATTATCAGTTATCTATATAAGTATTGTTAGCTTGTTTGGAAATATACGCTGCCTTGTAGAAACTGGAACGACAGATAGTGTCTCAATATATTATTTTTGCAAGATAAAGTTGTCTCCACAGCGTGTGGTTGGCTTCTTCTATGTTCATTTCAACAAATAATACGTTACCCCATGAAATACCTCTCTATCAGAAGGTTTTTCCAAACGGCAGCGGCGATCTCTTCCCGTTCGCTGAAGGCGTTTGTGGTGCTGATGCTACTAGTAGCTTTTCCGGCACTGGCACAGGACCAAACAATTACAGGAACCGTCACTGAAGTAGACGGCTCACCACTTCCCGGCGTAACTGTCGCGCTAAAGGGGACAACCAAAGGCGCCAATACTGATGCAACAGGTACGTTCCGTATTCAGGCACCAGCCACAGGTGTGCTGGTGTTCAGTTTCGTCGGCAAAACGCCCCAAGAGGTTACTATCGGTAATAAAACGACCGTCAATGTAACCCTTGTTGATGATTCCAAATCATTGCAGGAGGTAGTCGTGACGGGCTATGGAACGCAGCGCCGGAAAGATCTGACCGGTTCAATCGCGTCGATTTCATCCGATGAGTTTCAGCGAGGAAACATTGTTGCTCCAGAACAACTCATCGCCGGTAAGCTGGCGGGGGTGTCTATCACTCCGCCGAGCGGCCAGCCTGGCGGCGGCAGCACCATCCGTATCCGGGGTGGTTCGTCGCTGAACGCGAGTAATGACCCACTCGTTGTAATTGACAACGTACCTGTCGACAATCAGGGAATTTCGGGAGCCGCTAACCCGCTTAGCCTGATTAACCCCAACGATATTGAAACCTTTACAGTCCTGAAAGATGCCTCTGCGGCGGCCATCTACGGTGCCCGCGCAGCTAACGGCGTTATCCTGATCACCACGAAGAAGGGCGCTTCGGGTGCACCCAAGTTCACGTTCTCAACCCAACTGTCGCTATCACGGATTGCCAAAAAAGTGTCGGTCCTGAACGGCGATCAGTTTCGCTCGCTGATCAATGACGTAACACCGGCTACTGGCTTTACCACGCCCGAGCAGCGTACGCTTACCAGTGGGACTACGTACACCGACTGGCAGGATCAGATATATCAGATGGGCATTAGCAACGATAACAATCTGGCGGTGTCGGGATCGTATAGGAACATCCCCTACCGTGTTTCGTACGGCTACACTACCCAGAACGGTATTCTGAAAACCTCGAATTTCCAGCGCCACTCGGTAGCCCTGAACCTCTCTCCCAGGTTTTTGAACAATGACCTGCGTGTTGACGTCAGCGCCAAAGGATCGATCGTCTATAACCGCTTTGCCGATCAGGGAGCGATCGGGTCAGCCATCAGTTTTGATCCGACCAAGCCTGTCTACAGTGGAAACGACAACTATGGTGGCTTCTTCGAATGGCTGGACCCAACCACTGGACGGCCAAATGGCCAGGCAACGCGTAACCCACTGGGGTTACTGCTCGAAAAGCAGGACCGTAATCAGATCAACCGGTTGGTAGGGAACGTACAGCTCGACTACCGCATGCCGTTCCTGCGCGAACTGCGGGCCAACCTGAACGTGGGCCTGGACGTATCATCGACAGATGGCCGGGTGCAGGTGCCAGCCTACGCTGCATCAAGCTATGGACGCGGTCAGGGTCGTCCGGGCATTACGGGCGATTTTGCCACTACGGGTGGTGTTGACCGGATATATACCCAGACACGTAGCAATAAAACGCTGGAGTTCTACCTGAACTACACGAAAGACCTGAAGAGCATTCGGAGCCGCGTTGACGCAACGGGTGGTTATTCGTACCAGGACTTTATTCGCGATGAGCCCAGCTACGCGGATAACATCGCCAGCGGTGCGCAGTACAATCCGGCAGGTAATCCTTTCCGTACTCAGTACACCCTACTCGCCTTCTTTGGCCGTTTGAACTATACGTTTAACGACAAGTATGTGTTAACGGCTACCATCCGTCGTGATGGCACGTCACGGTTCAGCCCAAGCGCCCGTTGGGGCTGGTTCCCATCAGTAGGTGCTTCGTGGAGCATCAAGGATGAGAACTTCCTGCGGGATTCAAAAACGGTTTCAGCCCTTAAACTGCGGCTGGGTTACGGGGTAACTGGTCAGCAGGATTTGCCGGCTGGCGTGAGCAACTACCCCTATCTGCCAACGTACCTGATCTCTGACCCAACGGCGCAGTACCAGTTTGGCAACACATTTTATAACACCCTGCGGGCTGGCGGCTACGATGCCAACATCAAGTGGGAACAGACCGAATCCATCAACGCTGCCGTGGACTATGCCCTGTTTGATGGCCGCATCTCGGGTAGCATTGATTTCTACGATAAGAAGACAAAAGACCTGCTCGCCGTTATTCCCGTAGCGGCAGGCTCAAACCTGACCAACCAGATTCTGACCAACGTTGGTAATCTGCAAAACCGGGGCGTTGAATTTCTGATCAACACGACACCCATTCAGCGGGAAGGCTTAAAGCTCGACGTAGGCTTCAACTACACCTACAACGAGAACAAGATCACGAACCTGACCAAAGTGCCTACGCCAAACGATCCGGGCATTCTGGTTGGCAGCATTTCGGGCGGCACCGGCAACACCATCCAGATTCAGACGGTGGGGTACCCAACCAACACGTTCTACGTGAACCGGCAGATATACAACGCCAATGGCCAGCCCATCGAAGGCGTGTACCAGGATCTGAACAATGATGGCAGCATCACTGTCAACGACCGCTACCGGTACAAAACGGCTAATCCGGTTCAGCTCTTCGGGTTTACATCGAGCCTGGCCGTGGGTCATTTCAGCGCCAGCTTCGTCTTGCGCGGAACCGCCGGCAACTACGTATATAATAACGTGCGGGCCGGTAACGGTACCACGCAGAGTATGGTCAACTCACTGGGCTTCTTGTCTAACGCCTCAACGAACGTGCTCGACACCCGCTTCCGCGCGCAGCAGTTCTTCTCGGATTATTACGTTGAGAATGCCTCGTTCCTGCGCCTCGACAACCTGAACTTTGGCTATAACTTCGGTCAGGTGATGCGGAAACGGGCTACGCTTCGCCTGAACGCCACCTTCCAGAACCTGTTTGTGATCACCAAATACACGGGTCTCGATCCAGAGATTTCGGGCGGTATCGACAACAATTTTTACCCACGGCCACGGGTGGGTACACTGGGTCTAAATCTTGACTTCTAAACGACAAATCGAATCATGTTTAAATTAACGATAAAAGTGGGTATGCTGGCTGCTGCAATGGCAGTGGCCTCGTCGTGCACCAATGACCTCGACCGGGTACCCAAATACGAAGTAACATCAGCGTCGGTCTACGCTGACCCGGCCAACTACAAGTCGGTGCTGGCGCGTTTATATGCAACCCTGGCGGTGAGCGGCCAGCAAGGCCCAGCCGGTAAGCCCGACATTTCGGGTATCGATGAAGGCACATCGAATTACATGCGCTTGCTATGGAAACTTCAGGAGCTACCCACCGACGAGGCTAAGATCGCCTGGAACGACGCCACGATCCAGGATATCAACAAGATTACCTGGACGTCGAGCGATGGCTTCATTACGGCGATGTACAACCGTATTTTCTACCTGATCTCACTCTCGAACGAGTTCATTCGCGAAACGTCAGACGCGAAGCTGAGTGAACGCGGAATCAGCGGGCAGTCGGCTACTGATGCGAAGACGTACCGGGCAGAAGCCCGTTTCCTGCGGGCCATGGCGTATTTCCATGCTATCGACATGTTTGGTACGGTTCCATTCGTGACGGAAGCCGATGCACCGGGTTCATTCCTGCCTAAACAGGCGACCCGTCAGGAGTTGTTCACGTATGTTGAAAGTGAGCTGAAGGCTATTGAAACGGAACTGGCAGCGCCAGGTGCCGCTGAGTATGGCCGGGCCGACCGCGCCGCTGCGCAGGCTATTCTGGCCCGTTTGTACCTGAATGCACAGGTGTATACCGGTACCGCCCGGTATACTGATGCCATCACGTACGCGAAGAAGGTGATCGACTCGGGCGTTTACAAACTGGAACCAACGTACCTGAACCTGTTTACGGCCGACAATAACCTGTCGAAAGAGATCATCTTCCCGATCACCTTTGATGGCACACGTACCCAGACCTACGGTGGCATGACCTTCCTGGTACACGCCCAGGTGGGTGGCAGCATGAACGTGAGCAGTTACGGAGTCAATGGTGGCTGGGCTGGTATTCGTTCGACTCAGAAACTGGCCGACGTTTTCCCCGACGCCACGGCAGCAGCCGACAAACGCGGCGTGTTTTACACCGATGGTCAGCAACGCGACCTGAATGAGCTGGGTACGTTCACTGATGGCTATGCCATCTCCAAATACCGGAACGTAACCTCGACGGGTAAGGCCGGCTCTGACCAGAACTTCGTGGATACCGACTTCCCACTCATCCGGTTGGCCGATATGTACCTGACCTATGCCGAAGCTGTTCTGCGCGGCGGAACCGGAGGCGATCAGGCCACAGCGATCAGCTACGTGAACCTGCTGCGGACACGGGCCAAGGCAGCAACGGTAACGGCTATTAACCTCGACTTTATTCTGTCCGAACGGGCGCGTGAGCTGTATTGGGAAGGCTACCGCCGCACCGATCTGATCCGGTACGACCGGTTTACGACAGGTACGTATCTGTGGCCGTGGAAAGGCGGTGTGAAGGAAGGACGCGCCGTTGATGTCCGGTTCAATCTGTACCCGATTCCGGCAACAGACCTGGTCGCCAACCCAACGTTAAAGCAGAATAATTCAGGGTATTAAGAAAAAGAGTTTCAGGTGTCAGGTGTCAAGTTTCAAGTGGCGTTGCCAGTCAACCAACTCGTTGATCAGTAGCACCAGTTGAAACTTGACACCTGAAACTTGACACTTGACACTAAACAATCAACTCTATTGATATGAAATCGTTACTTAAAAGCTTCCTGGTTGTGGCGTCGGCCTTGCTGACACTGACAGCCTGCGAAAAAGAGCAGGAAAAGCTGCTACTCGATTTTTCGGCGGTACCGGTTGTCAGCGTTTCATCGCCAACGGTAGTACTAACCAAAGACAATGCCGATAAAGACGCGCTGACCATCAGCTGGCCCAAGCCCAATTACGGTTACGATGCGGCGGCCAACTACACCATTCTGATCGATAAGAAAGGGGGTGATTTCTCGAAAGCTGCTTCGTTTCCCGTTGGCACCAGCTTGACCAAAACATTTAAAGCATCGGAGCTGAACAGTCTGTTAATCGGTCTGGGACTGGTACCCGCTACCGCAGGCGATGTAGACGTCAAAGTGCAGTCGGCCCTGGGTGGCCGTACCGTGTTATCGTCAGCCCTAGCCAGCGTGAAGGCAACGCCTTACCTCGATCGGCTCGACCTGAGTTCGCCCTGGGGGCTGGTTGGCAGTGCCACCGCCAACGGATGGGACGGCCCAGACCAGCCATTCTACAAAACAGCTGACCCGAACGTATTTGTCGCTTATGTGACGCTGGTCGATGGTGAGATCAAAATTCGGAAGGATAACAAATGGGATACCAACTATGGTGGTTCGGGAGGCAAGCTGTCGCTGAATGGCGACAACATCAAGGTGACCGCAGGTACGTACAGCGTGACCTTCAATGCGTCAACGCTGGTCTACTCGGTTGACAAACTGACTTGGGGTGTTGTTGGCGATGCTACGGCTAATGGCTGGAATGGGCCAGATCAGAAGCTGACCTATGACCCGGCTACTGACCAGTGGTTTGCTATCGTCGCGCTGAAGGCGGGAGATATTAAAATTCGCCAGAATAATGATTGGGCTATCAACTACGGCGGCTCGGCAGGTAAACTGTCGGCGGGGGGCGACAACATCAAGGTTGCTGCTGCCGGAACGTACCTGATCGTAGCGGACCTGAAAGCGACTGGCCTGAAATACACGTTTACGCCCGTAAAAGCCTGGGGGCTCGTTGGCGACGCTACACCCAATGGCTGGGATGGCCCAGATCAGGCGTTCGCCCCAGATCTGACCAAAGACGGTCTCTGGAAACTCACCGGCGTTAAACTCAAAGTTGGTGACGTAAAAGTTCGTGCCGACAATAAGTGGGATACCAACTACGGCGATGATGGCGCCAACGGATCACTCGAACTGAACGGAGCGAATATCAAAATTGCCGCAGCCGGCACCTACGATATCGGCTTGGACTTCACCAACGCAAACGCACCTAAAATCACGATCACAAAGAAATAAGCAGTTTTTTGTGATCGTTCCCTCATCGAACTCGCCGGATTAAAAGCCCCGGCGAGTTTTTTGTACCCAATCAAATCCATAAGAAGCTGTTTAAGGAGCCGCACCGTCGCGTAGCGACCTAATGTCTGTAGCCAAAAGGCTTGGCTATAGGTATTTCCGTCGCGTAGCGACCTAACCACACGCTGAATGGTTAGGTCGCTGCGCGACGGTGTGGCTCCTTAAACAGCTTAATTTCCTGTAGACGTTAGGTCCGCCCCTGCCGCTACGCGACGAGCGGGCTAACTTAAAATTGCTGCTAAGATTTTAAAAACCGATTGTGTTGATCAGTCACGTGGCCAACAGCCTAAGCACGAGTAGAACGCCCCACCACCATGGTGGGTAAAAACAGTTATAAAATGAAAAGTTTAGGGAGGTTAATCAATAGGTAATATAGGGTGTATCAAAACGGCCATTCGTAATGTGAACCACTTTGCCAGTTGCACGCTGACGAGCGGTAAAGTCAAACGTGCCAGAAACAAAACTAGCGGTGTGTTTTGTAATTATTATTTTGCCATAAAATTGATATTCAGTCCAATATGCCTCATTAAACGACAAAGCTTTTTGCTCTCCATAAGAGGCGGTATTAGCACAAACTCGAGGCAGGTCGTCACATAAACTATCCAGTTTGTACGTACTTGGCTGTTCTGAATAGTTAGCGAGCGTTAACAATATGTATTGTCGCTTGTTGTCGTTTCCTCCTCCAATCAGAAGTGTACGCTCTTTAGCCAGATAGCGAGTTACACCACTTCAACTTTTCCAATCGGTTGCCACGGGCGTCCAACGCTGACCGTCAATGTAACAGCCAATTGTGTTTTCCCCTCCTGTGTAGCAGCAGGCAAATTCGAGTAAGGTTCCTCCTTACAGGAGAGGACGAACCCTACCATCAGCGTCAACGTACACTGTAAAAGCTTTTGAGCTAGGTACAGGTTGACTGGCAATTTTATTGTCGGAAATCGCATAATGAAAGTGGTCAAAAGCGTTAAATTGTTCATTCCAAAGCATTCTATTCTTATCCTATAGTATAAGGCTGGCAAAATATAAAGTCGAAGTCCGGTTAAAAAATGATTAATCTTTAATTATTAAACGGTTACATTGCAGTTGCCGCTTGGCGAGTTTTTTTGTATCCAATCAAACCTATAAGGTCTTCAAACCCTTAATAAGTTTAGCATCAATTACCGCTTACAACTTGACACCTGACGTATTACTCTCTACGCGTTCTGTCGGAAACCCAGGCGTGGGTTCCACCGGCGTACATTACGAACTTTTTGTACGGGCCTTTGCCGATAGTAACCACGATGGGATTGGCGACCTGAATGGCGTCACCCGGAAGCTGGATTACCTGCGCGATCTGGGCGTGTCGGCCATCTGGCTTATGCCGATCAATCCTTCGCCCACCTACCATAAATATGACATCACGGATTATTACGGAATCGACCCCGACTACGGAACGCTGGACGATTTTCGCCGCCTGATCGATGAGGCCCACCAGCGAGGAATCGCCGTACTGATGGATCTGGTCATTCACCACACCAGCATCCAGCATCACTGGTTTCAGGAAGCGGCGAAAGGGCCTGATAATCCGTATCGAAGCTTTTACAAGTGGATGCTGCCCGACGAAATCAAACGGCGCAACCTGGCCACCCGCGACATCACCGCCGATTCGGACGAACGCAGCCCCTGGCATTACGCGCCAGGCAGCAAGCAGCGAGACCAGCAAACGGAGAAATATTACGGGATGTTCTGGAGCGGTATGCCCGACCTCAATTTCGACCATCAGCCGCTGCGCGAAGAAATATATAAGATCGTCCGCTACTGGCTAACCGACGTTGGGGTAGACGGCTTCCGGCTCGATGCGGCGCGGCACCTGTATCGGGAGGCCGAAGAACCCAAGAATCATCAGTTCTGGGACGAGTTCGGGCAGGTGGTGCAGTCAGCAAAACCGGGCGCGTACCTGGTTGGCGAAGTATGGACCCGGCCCAATAAAGTAGCACCTTACTTCCGGGGGTTACAGGCCAATTTCAACTTCGACCTGGCTCTTGAATTGGAAGAGATCATCCGGCAGGGCGATGACGCCAACGACGTGATGGCCTTCCTGCAAGAAACGCAATCGGCCTACGGCGAAGTGAACGATCAGTTCATTGATGCCCTGATTCTGTCCAACCATGACCAGAACCGGATTGGTAGCCTGCTGAAAGGCGACATAAACAAGCTGAAGGTAGCCGCCAACCTGCTGCTAACCCTGCCCGGAAACCCATACCTGTATTACGGCGAGGAAATTGGCATGCTGGGGCTAAAACCCGACGAATCCATCCGTGAACCGTTCATCTGGAACATTGGCAAGAAAGACCCTGACCGCGCCCGCTGGATGCATGCCCGCTTTTCGACCAGCCGGACAGTCAAGCCCCTTGCTCAACAACAGACAGACCCCGATTCACTATTCAGCCACTACAAACGCCTGATCGCTTTCCGCAATGGTCATTCGATCCTGAACGATAACCGTAGTCGGTTACTGCTGAGCGGCATTCGTCAGAAAGGAATCGTTTCATTTGGCCGCCACAACGAACACGGCACCGTATGGGTGATTCAGAACCTAACCAAAGCCCCCATCGATGTTATGTTATCGGCCGCTGAAGAGCAGGCCAGGTACGTTCAGTTAGACACAGTTCCAGGTACGTTGTTAACCGACGGCATGCTGACTCTGCCCGGGTTTGGCCTGGTTGTGATTGGGTAACCGGGCAGCACCCTACCCCCTCAATAAACCAGTTACCCAATCTACCGCTTACCTCAATTACCTAGTTACGGATTATATTTGCCAAATCGTCGCCTACCGATCCGTCGGACCGTGCCCTCCCCATGCCGCAACTTAGTACGCGCCACCTGCTTGGCATCAAAGACCTGAACCAGACTGATATTCAGCTTATTCTGGAGACAGCAACCCAATTTAAAGACGTTATCAATCGGCCCATCAAGAAGGTGCCTTCGCTGAGAGACATCACGATTGCCAACGTCTTTTTCGAAAATTCGACCCGTACCCGCCTCTCCTTTGAACTGGCTGAAAAACGGTTATCGGCCGATGTCGTCAACTTTTCGGCGTCGGGTAGTTCCGTAAAAAAAGGCGAAACACTACTCGACACGGTCAATAATATTCTGGCCATGAAAGTCGACATGATCGTCATGCGGCACAGTAGCCCGGGCGCACCACATTACCTCTCGTCGCGCATTCCGGCCAACGTTGTCAACGCGGGCGATGGCACGCACGAGCACCCCACCCAGGCACTGCTCGACTCCTTTTCGATGCGCGAGAAGCTGGGCGATCTGGCCGGAAAACGCATCGCGATCATTGGCGACATTACCCATTCGCGGGTGGCCCTCTCGAATATATTCTGCCTGCAAAAACAGGGCGCCGAGGTGATGGTCTGCGGCCCAACCACGCTGATTCCCAAGTACATGACATCGCTGGGTGTGCGTGTCGGCCACAATGTACGTGAGGCGCTACAGTGGTGCGATGTGGCCAACGTGCTCCGCATTCAGTTAGAGCGGCAGCAGATCAAGTACTTTCCCAGCCTGCGTGAGTACAGCCTTTATTTCGGTATCAGCCGACAGATGCTCGACGAGTTGGACCGCCCCATTGTACTGATGCACCCCGGCCCGATCAACCGGGGCGTTGAGCTAACCTCCGATGCCGCTGATTCGCCTCATAGCATTATTCTGGACCAGGTCGAAAATGGGGTCGCTGTGCGCATGGCGGTGCTGTATCTTCTAGCCCAGGAGAAATAGACCAGCTGCCTGAAAACACGTATTGACGGCTACTTTTGCGGTATGGAAAATGCTTCATTCAGAACACCTTCCCTCTTCAGGCCGTTTGCTGAGTTGATTGCTGCCGAAAGCACACGGCACGGCGGCGTCAGCCGGTTGCCCTACAGCTCGCTGAACCTCGGTATCAACACCGACGATGACCCTGCCCACGTTGCTGAAAACCGCCGCCTGTGGCTGGCCAACTGGCAGTTGACCGAAGGAAATCTGGCCAGTTCGTACCAGGTTCACGGCACTGCCGTGCAGGTAGCAACAGCAGGCGGGCGAACCACGGGGTATGATGCGCTGATCACCAATGTACCTGGCCTCGCCGTGGGGGTGACCGTCGCCGACTGCACGCCTATTCTGGTTTTCGACACCCGTAATCGGGCCGTAGCGGCCATTCATGCGGGTTGGCGCGGAACGGTTGGCGGCATCGTGACCAATACACTGCTGGCCCTGCAAACAAACTACGGCACCCAACCCGCCGATTGCCTGGCCTACGTAGGTACGTGTATCGATGCCTGCTCGTTCGAGGTCGGACCAGCCGTTGCCAGCCAGTTCAATGCCAGCAGGGTGACTACCGGGTCAGAGACCGGAAAACAGCTGGTCGATCTGAAACAGGCTACTGCCGATCAGCTTCGCGCCTTCGGCTTAACAGATACCCAAATCGAGATTTCCCCCTACTCGACCGTCTTGCACAACGGTGATTATTTCTCGCACCGGCTCGAGGCGGGCCTTACTGGCCGTATGCTGGCTATAATTGGCTTACGGTGAGGTATCCGCTTTGTAAGATCAGCTACATTTTCTGCTTTTTATTCGCGTTATTGCCAACACGATACACACGCTATTCGACGTACGTACCTATTCCTTTTCCTCCATGTACACACCCAACTTTGGTAACGAAGCCCGTACACTGGTAACGGGGACCGTAAATCAGGCAAAAAGCCGTTTTATTCGTAAGCCCAGCGTACGGTCAACAATTTTATACACGCTGGCGGCGATGTTGGTATTTGGCCTGGTTGGTTTCCTGGCCCATGCCATCGTCATCAACGAATTCCTGCCTGCCACCAGTGACATCGGCCTCTGGACCTATGCCATCACGCTGGGCATCGTTTTCCTACTGGGCATGGTTCATGTAACGGTACTGCGCTCCATGTTCGGCTGGATCAAAGTAGACGATTACATGACAGGGACCATCATGACCCTATATATCGGCCTGGTGGGCAGCCTTACGCTCTTCGCGCTCACGTTCTCGCCAAAGCTATTTGAATCGCTCAATACCCAGGAGTTTCGCGGTAACGTGCGACCGCTGATTAGCACGATGCTGGCTTTTCCACTTCCCTATTTCATCACCTGGGCCTATGAGCTGTTCGAGCAGATTCCGCCCAAGATTTATAAAATCTGGAAATACAATCCGCTGATCCGCCTCCCCAACCTCACAGAGCGCGATCGAAACAATACAAAGGTGGTCACGTTTGTGCTCGACGTGAACTACAATGAGCCTAATCCTTACGATATGCGCTCGAAGATTCCTGATGTCATGCTCGTTGGCGATGGCTTCAAGCTGACCATCGACGAAGACAACCGGAAAAATCCAAACCGGATGATTCAGATCGCTAATCCCAGGGGCGAGTTCTACGAATGGTATTTTTATATCCGCCGGGCATGGTACCGGCCCTACCGGTTCGTAGACCCCTACAAAACTGTAGAAGAAAACCAGCTTCGCGATGGTGACCGCATCGTTTCACGTCGCCGGGCGCCAACACCGGGATCGGCACCCCGCCCCGGAGCCGCTGGGCTCAGCCGCCCTGGTATGCCCGTGCGCTAAGGGTATGGGCCGGATTTTGGCTGTCCGTTGAAAACATCGTTACTTGCCAGGGAGGGAGTGGCGCATACGGAAATCAGGTAATTGAGTAAATGGTCAGTAAGCAGTAGCCACCTTGCCCGCGGCAGAACTACCAATAGCCTTAGTTACTCAATTGTTCGGTTTCTTACTGTCCAATTACCCTTTTTGCACTAAAATCACGTCGACATGAATCGTTCTGAATTTTTGAAGTTAGCCTTCGGCGCGGCAGCCGGTCTTACGCTTGCCCAAACCCGTGTCATGGCCCTACAGCAGGCTGGCCCATTTACCCTGCCCGCACTTCCCTATGATGCAGCTGCCCTTGAGCCACACATCGACAAAATGACGATGGAGATCCACCACGGTAAGCACCATAAAGCCTACGTAGATAACCTGAATAAGGCCGTGGCAGGTACGGCAATGGCGAGCATGGATATTGATCAGCTAGTCCGTAGCATCGATGCCAAAACGCCGGCTGCGGTTCGGAACAACGGGGGTGGTCATTGGAATCACACGTTTTTCTGGAATATCTTATCGCCCAAAGGCGGAGGACAGCCCAAAGGAGCGCTGGCCGAAGCCATTAACAAGAAATACGGCTCATTCGACAAGTTCAAGGAAGAGTGGGGCAAAGCGGCAACCGGTCGGTTTGGGTCTGGCTGGGTGTGGCTGATCAAAGACGGCAACGGTGTCGATATTATTTCTACGCCAAATCAGGATAACCCGTTAATGAAACTGGCCGAAAAGCCAGGTACACCATTAATCGGCTTAGACGTTTGGGAGCATGCCTACTATCTGAAGTACCAGAACAAACGCCCGGATTATGTAGCTGCCGCCTGGAATCTATATGATTGGGATAAGGCCGCTAAAGCCTTCGCTTAACTAAACCGGCTCATTGCCTAAGCGCCAGCCAGGTACGTTTGCTTTGAGATTCAGCAAACGTACCTGGCTGGCGCTTAGTTGATTCCCCCCCCACAAGAAACCTGGGAGTGCCCCGTCTATTGAATGGCGTTCCCTCTTCAGTTGGCTCGATAGCCAGGTTATAGGCTATCCGGCCAACTCGCCGGGCGAGTAAACGATTGGATTAATCGTGTATAGCGATGCTACCTGTCTGAAAAGGCACGAAAGGCCTGAGGTAGCCACAGGTGAGTAAAGGAATCTGTTACTTTAACGGCCGTTTTTGTAATTTTGCGCAGACAAACTTCGTCACCAACTATGACTGATTTATCAGAATACAACGAAATTCCCTCGCTTGATTTAGCGGATTTCACGTCAGGCGATCAGGCCCGTCGCAAGCAATTTGTGGAAGATCTGGGCAATGCTTTTACCAATATTGGGTTTGTTGCCATACAGAATCACGGCCTGACAGATGCCCTGACTAAAAACCTTTATTCGGCCGCTCAGTCTTTTTTTTCAGCACCAGACGACGTAAAGAAGCAATATGAGCACCCGGAGCTCAACGGGCAACGCGGGTATATCGGGAAGGGACGGGAAACAGCCAAAGGGTTCAAGGTGGCTGACCTGAAAGAATTCTATCATGTTGGACAACCCGAGCCGGAAGGTGAGATGCCAGCGAATATTTTGCCCGCCGAGTATCCCGACTTTGGCCAGTATACCATTGAAACGTATCGTATTCTTGAGCAAACGGGCAAGACGCTCCTACGCGCCATTGCGATCTATTTGAACCTGCCCGAAGATTACTTTGAACCCAGAGTCCGTAAGGGCGACAGCATTCTGCGGGCGCTTCACTATTTCCCGCTCGACCCTACAACAACGCCCGACGGGGCGGTTCGGGCTGCGGCTCACGGCGACATCAACCTGATCACGCTGTTAATGGGCGCCTCAGCGGATGGCCTTGAAGTACTGCGCCGCGACGGCAAATGGATCGCCATTACGGCCCTGCCCGACCAGATCATTGTTAATGTAGGAGACATGCTCGATCGGTTAACAAACCACCGGCTAAAGTCAACGATTCACCGGGTTGTGAATCCACCCAGAGAAAAGATGGGTACGTCGCGCTATTCGATCCCGTTTTTCATGCACCCCCGGGCCGACATGGACCTGACTAGCCTTGCCAGCTGCATCGATGCTGAAAATCCTAAACTCTATTCAGATATGACCGCTGGCGAGTTTCTCAACGAACGGCTGATGGAGCTAGGTCTTAAAAAATAGTCGCGATACGCTAACTTGCCAAAGATGTACTACCGGCAAGTTAGCTTATCTCAGCCCATCACCCGTTGAAACGCCCTTCTACCCTGACGCCCGTACGAAAAATTCGGCATATCATCTTTTTGAAAGATGTGCTGATTCTGGCTGTTACAACGTTTGGGGGGCCGCAGGTGCATTTAACCATGTTTCTCGACCTGCTTGTCAGTAAACGGCGCTATTTCACTGAAGCTGAACTGATGGAGCTCACCGCATTGTGCCAGTTGCTGCCCGGCCCAACCTCCACCCAGACCATCACAGCTCTGGGCTATAAGATCGGGGGACCCAATCTGGCCTATCTAACGCTGTTAATCTGGTGCTTACCGGCTACACTGGCCATGACCGCCGCTGCCATCGGCGTTTATTACATACAGATACATAACGGGTCACTGGCGTTTACGCGGTACATCCAGCCCATGGCTGTTGGTTTCCTGGTGGTGGCAGGTTATCGCATTGGCCGCAAGGTGATCCAGAATCAGACCGGCCTGGTGCTGGCTGTGCTGGCTGCGCTGGCTGCCTACGCGTTCAGGTCGCCTTACCTGACCCCCATCGTTATACTCATAGGTGGTCTGACAACCTCGTTGGCATACCGAAAACATGAGAAGATGACGCACCAACCCATGCAGATCCAGTGGGCCAATTTTGGGCTCTGGTTTGGTGTACTGGCTGGGGCAGCCATACTAGGCGCCGTTACCCAGTCATTGCCCGTTCGGTTGTTTGAAAATTTTTACCGGAACGGAAGCCTTGTTTTTGGCGGTGGCCAGGTACTGACGCCAATCCTGTACAACGAATTTGTGGCGTTTAAGCAGTACGTCACTCGCGAAGAGTTTCTCTCGGGATTGGGCTTAGTACAGGCCATGCCAGGGCCCGTATTTTCGTTTGCGTCCTATATTGGTACACTGGCCATGCGCACCGAGGGACTTCATGGTCAATTGTTAGGGAGTCTGGTCTCGACCGTTGGTATATTTCTGCCAGGTACGTTCCTCATCTTTTTTGTGTATCGATTCTGGGATCAACTCAAACGGCACCGGCCGGTTCGGGCCTCACTGGAAGGTATCAATGCGGCCAGTACGGGGTTAACAGCCGCTTCAGCTATAATCCTGTTTGAACCGATGGTGCCTCATTGGCCCTTTGTGGCCGTGGTGCTTGGCACCATATTATTACTTGAATTTACTAAGTTGCCCCCTTACACCCTCATTCTTGGTGGCCTTGGACTCGGCCTTATTTTGTAATAACTCCCTCATGACCTACTTTCCTACCCTTTCACGTGTGCTCATCGTGTCAATCGCGCTGACGCTCACAAATTGCGCCCGCAATCCGGTTACCGGCAAGCGTGAGCTCAGCATGATGTCGACCGAGCAGGAGATTGCCATCGGCAAAGAGTCGCATCCCTCTATTGTGGCTTCGATGGGCCTGTATGAAGATGCCCGGCTACAGGCCTTTATGAATGAGAAGGGTAAAGCGATGGCTGCCATTTCGCATAGACCTGAACTACCTTATCAATTCTACATTGTTGACTCTCCCATTGTAAACGCCTTTGCCGTACCGGGTGGGTACGTTTATTTCACCAGGGGGATTTTGGCGCATTTCAATAACGAAGCTGAATTTGCCGGAGTACTGGGTCATGAAATCGGCCACATCACGGCTAAGCACGCGGCACGCCAGCAAACCAGTCAGATCCTGACAACGGGAGGCGCGTTGCTGGGCGCCATTTTGCTCGATAAATCGGGCGGGCTGCTGGAATCAGCCATGCAGGGGGCCCAGTTATTGCAACTCAGCTACAGTCGGGCCCATGAGTCAGAATCGGATCAGATCGGGGTTGGCTACTCCAGTAAAATCGGGTATGACGCCAACAAAATGGCCGATTTCTTCGCCACCATTAAACGAATACAGGACAATTCGGGACAGAGTGTACCCAATATGTTATCGACTCACCCCGATCCGGGGAACCGTTATACCAAGGTGCATGAACTGGCTCGGGCTTATCAGCAACAGAATCCGGGCAATTACAAAGTAAATCGCGATACCTATTTACGGTTGATCGATGGCCTGCTGTTCGGCGACGATCCTAAGCAGGGGTTCGTTGAAAATAATATCTTTTACCACCCAGAACTACGGTTTCAGTTTCCGGTACCAGCCGGATGGCAGACACAGAACTCACCAAGTCAGTTCCAGATGGGGCCTAAAGACGGCAAGTCGTCGATGATCATGATGCTGGCGAAGGGAAGCTCGCTCGACGAAGCAGCCCAGACAATGGCTAAAGAGCTGGGTCTGAAAATACTGGAAAGCGGCAAACGGACCGTGAACGGCAACCAGGCACTGGTCGTCATTTCACAGCAAGTACCCCAACAGCAGCAAGGCCAGACGTCGCCACAGCAAACGGCCGCCAATACATTGCAGATCGGCACGTACCTGATTCAGTATAATAATGCCATCTATGCGTTGCATGGCCTCTCATCAGCGGCTGATTTCGAGAAGTCGTTCCCAACCTTTCGAACTGTGTCAGAAGGGTTCCGTTCACTCACGGATCCCGAAAAATTGACTCGTAAACCTGACCGTATTTACGTTCGCCAGGCACCGCGGGCAGGTACGTTCCGCGAGGTAATGACGAGTATGGGTATGACTGCCAGCCGAATTGACGAATTAGGGGTTGTCAATAGCCTGAAGGCCGACGACCCGGTCGAGAAGGGAACACTGCTTAAAATAATTGCCAAATAGTTGACTAACTGGCATTTGACTTAACAATATTTAGCTTGTCAGTAGAAAATATATACGACTGTCTGTTATTTTTGCGGTGACAACCCACAGGTAGTTGTATGAGTCGCGCCCCGCGTTTTTTCAGTGATCAGTCTTCCATTCGGTTGGCGGTAACGCTAGCGCTGAATGGACTATGTATTGCAGCGGCGATAGCGCTCCGGTATATGCTGCCCACTACGTTTCAGCGACCAACACTCAGTTTCCCAAACGTCGGTGATTTTAGTATCGCCAACTGGTTTGCCAACCGGCTTGCCGACATTGTTTCTCTCCTGTTTGAATTGCTTCGTCACTTCATTTACTAGAAAAGGCAGACCATCCGGCTGCCTTTTCTGGTCTTACCCCTACTCGATTCGGAAGAGGTGCATGGGCATGATGTAAGGATCCAGCTCCACGAAGTTCCATTCCCCTTGCCATGTGTACCGGTTCCCGGTCAACAGATCGTGTACGGTATAAGGCTGTTCCTGGCTAATACCCAGTTGCCATATAGGTACCTGCACTACACCCGCCCGCCGATTGTACGCATCCATATTCACAATAACCAACAGGCGGTTATCACCCGTCACTTTCAGATAAGCCAATAGGTGTTCATCATCCAGGCGGCAGAAAGTCAGGTTGTTCGTTTTCTGTAGGGCCGCATTCTCGCGACGAATCCGGTTTGTAAGACTGATCAGGTACGTCAACTTATTGGTACGATCCCAATCCCAATGCCGGATCTCGTATTTTTCTGAGTTCAGAAACTCCTCCTTATTCGGAACAGGCACATGCTCCATCAGTTCAAAGGATGGCCCGTATATGCCGTAATTGGCCGACAGGGTCGCTGCCAGGAAATAGCGGATCAGAAACTGGGGTTCATGACCCGACTGCAGGATACCCGGATTGATATCGTGAGTGGTAGGCCAGAAATTAGGTCGAAAATAGTGCCGCATCTCGCCCGCCGTTAGTTCGGTCATGTATTGTTGCAGTTCCGCCTTGTTGTTACGCCAGGTATAATACGTATACGAGTGTGCAAAGCCTACTTTAGCCAATTGCTGCATCACTTTAGGCTTTGTGAATGCCTCAGACAGAAACAGCATATCTGGATGGTGTGCTTTCACCTCAGCAATAACCCATTCCCAAAATTCAAACGGTTTGGTGTGGGGGTTGTCGACACGCACAATCCGAACGCCCCATTCAGCCCAGACGAGCAACACGCGTTTCAGCTCGAGCCAGAGGTTTTGCCAGTCGGTTGTTTCAAAATACACGGGGTAGATATCCTGATACTTTTTGGGCGGATTTTCAGCATATTGGATAGTACCATCGGGGCGTTTCTTGAACCATTCCGGATGTTCTCTGGCCCAGGGATGATCGGGTGAACACTGGATGGCAAGGTCCATGGCTACCTCCATGCCATGCCCTTTGGCAGCGTCAACCAGTTGTTTAAAGTCATCTATGGTGCCGAGTTCAGGGTGAATCGCATCATGCCCACCCTCTGCAGACCCGATGCCATACGGCACCCCCGGTTCACCGGGCAGGCAGGTTACCGAGTTGTTTTTCCCTTTGCGGTGGGCCATTCCAATGGGGTGAATAGGCGGCAAATACAACACGTCAAAACCCATTCCGGCAATACGCGGTAAAAGTTTTTCTACATCCCTGAACGTACCATGTACAGGTACGTTGCCAGGCCCCAGTTCACGGCTCGCCGATCGCGGGAACAGGCAGTACCACGTACTGAAATCAGCCGCTCGCCGATCAACCTCGACTTGCAGGTCGACCAGGTAGCGGGCCGGATGCTGCCGCTCAGGATACCGCTGCGCCCAAATCAGAAACTGGTCGCTTTCGGCCAGATGAACAGCCTCCTGGTAGGCGGCGTCATTTGTTAGTTCTGCCCCTTCCCGAAAAAGCGTAGCCGTTCGAATTAACGCTGCGGCGTCAGTGGCGTTGGCATTTGGACCGCCACCGGCACGGTGTGCCATTCCGTCGACCAGTACAGCGCCAGCCAACAATTCACTGCTTATCCGCTGGCCGTCGGCCACTTTCAGTTCAATTTCGTGTTGCCAGGAAGCAATATGATCCACCCACGCTTCAATAGTATATAGATATCGCCCGAGCTTATCGACGCTGAACGTACCTGACCAGCGATCATTCACTACCAAATGCATGGGAACCTCCTGCCATGTTTTTTCGGCTATGTGCCTATACAGCAGGCGGGCAGCCAGCCTATCATGGCCATCGGTAATGATATCTGCTTCAACTGGAATCGTATCGCCAATGATTGCTTTTATCGGGTACCGGCCGGGACGATCATACCCTGCATCTGTCTCCGGTGAAACGCGCTCGATCCGTACGCGCATCTGGCCTGGAATAACGGCTAGTTCCGTATCAATTTTAGGGTTTGATTTGGTTGTCGGGGTTTGTTTCTTCATAGGTAAGGAGTCGAATGAGGCACAAAAATAACGGGCCTCACCAGAGTTAAGCGACTACTGAATGGATAACTATATTCCTTCTCCATCGTTCAATTGCCTGTTGGTCTTCTGAACAGTAGCGTCAATTTATTGAATAGCCTACCACACGCTAGCTCGATCAGACGTGTATCCGTAAAGCAGTTGAAACAATAATTCCCCAGCCAACTATTTGATTGATAAGTCGACTGGGGAATTTTGTAGATAAGGTATATGTGCATCGTGACCGATGCAACAGGCCGTCTTACGAATAAGCTTATGCCTTGGGGCGACCAACTTTACCTGTCTTTTCAGATGGTTTGTTGAGCTTTAACATGTATCCTGTCAGGCCGTTGTCAAAATCGAACGGCGTAATCAGGAACGTGTATTTCTGGCCAACATAGTCCAGACCGTTCTTTTGCAGAATGATAGGCAACGAAATGCTATAACTCTTAGCGGCCTTCACTACCTCAAAAGCAGCAGAGTCAGACGCATCAGCAGGCACTAAATACAGAAGTTTGGCCGTCCGTTTACCAGCCTGTGCCCCAACTTTAAAAGCCATGTCACTAGGGTTTATTCCCAGCTGTTCCACCGTTTTATTTGGTAATACGATCTTACCAGTCGATGAGATATAGCCCGTCAGCGTGACTGGTTTTTTAGCCCGTTTTTTAGGAGCAACATCTGAATTTTCCGAAGGATTGAAGAAGCGGATTTCGCCAGTCTGCATAGTGTTAGGATTATATGTTCCCTGCAAACATACGCACTTAATACAGGTACGTCCAAAAAAATTTAACGTACAACCTATAATCGTCCGAAAGCGTATGGTTAACAGCGAGTCTATAAGGACTCACTTTTATTAGACGTATTGGCTAACGAGTTCCGGTTTAGTAAGCGCGACCGATTTCTTTTCGCAACAACTGGTTCGTATACATGGTAGTTACACTGCCAACAAAACGCAGTGACTAATCAGGCAATAAGCTAGGCCTCCCTAATTGATCATGCGATTAATCAATGTTATTTAGCTTATTGCCTGTAAGAAAATGCAAAAGAAATCGGCATTTTCCAGTAAAATATAGTCATGGATTATCGTGTATTTGCCTGTAAGTTTCCAAGTAACAACTAATTTTAACTGATTGACAATCAATTATCAATACATATTAATTAGTCAAAAATTAACCCAAGTATACTTAATACTTGGGTTAGCGGAGTCAGGCCGAATGAATGATCCGTATCACAACCTGTCTTATTGGATCGGCGAATAATCGGTTGGTTTCATATATACAGATTCTACTTTCACCGTTAATGGCCCATCTTTTTCAGACGCTGCTTTCACTTTTTCCCAGACAGGATCTTTACGGAACAAGTCGAAATTTGCTTTTCCCTCCGCTTCACTCGGGTGCGCCAGAATGTAGACCAGTTTAGGTTGAGCATCGTCTTTTTCAGCTGTCAACCAGTAGCCGATGTGTTCCATACCGTGCGTTGTGAAGAGTTTTTTGGTATGATCCCGGAAACGGGTGAGCAGATTAGGCAGTTTACCCGGCTGGGCTGTGTAGGTACGTAACTCAAAAGTGCGCATTGGCGATTTTTTCATTGGTTTAATCACCGGCGACAAGTCTGACTCCGTCATGAAATACGAGTCAACTTTCTCCACCAATTTGCCATTCGCTTCGGTTTTGGCTACCACCGCCCGCCAGGCAGGATCAGCACCAAAATGTTTCCATGAGGTGTCACGGGCTGCTTTGCTTGGATAGGCGAGAATATAAATCAATTCTTTACGGCTCGTATCTGTTGGCGTCCAGTAGCCAACATTTTCCATTCCATGCTTTTCAAATAATTTAGTGGTATACTGTCGAAAGCGGTCGACTATGGCCTCGTATTTACCAGGGGTTGGGTGGTAAACCCGTACTTCGTAGTATTTCGTAGATGGGCTTTGTGCATAAACGGCAGCATGCTGACAGCAAATGGCCATCAGGGTACTGACAAAAAGGAGCGTCAAACGGCTTTTTTTCATGGGATAATTCTAGCAGAGTTTAGCCAAAAAAGCAGACACTTTCTACGATTATACTGATGGCTGTAAAAGATAATTACCTGTTTGATGCCCAACCTACAGGCAGTCTGGCGAACAATTGGCAGTCCGACAGACTTATCCATGGCATGAGCAAGTCAAGACGAGCACTGTACCTGATCTTCGATATGGATGGTACACTCATTGATAGTGATCCGACCCACAAAGCGACCTATAAACAGTTTTTTGCCCGTTATGAGATCAACGTAACCGGTGCCGACTTCAAGGACCACCTATCTGGACGAATGAACCCGGATATTCTAACTTATTTTTTCAGCCAGAAAGGAGAAAACTTTCCAAGGAGCAGATCAGGGCGCTTACCCATGAGAAAGAGACGCTCTTTCAACAATTATATGCCCTAAAGATCGCACCAGTCAGTGGCCTTGCAGCCTTTTTGCGAGCTGTGAAAGAAGCCGGCATGCCAACGGCCCTGGCTACTTCGGCTCCGCAGATGAATGTAGATTTCGTCTTCGATAAGCCGGGTATCCGGTCCTATTTCCAGACGGTGATCACCGATGCCGACGTACCTGCCGGCAAACCCGACCCAGCTGTAGTCAAAATTGCCGCTGAACGATTACCGGCCCCTGCATCGAGATGTGTGGTCTTTGACGATTCGGCAAAAGGTGTCGATGCAGCTCAACGGGCCGACATGGCCCTTGTTGGCCTTACCGTCAGTCACGAACCTGAAGCAACTGAAAAAGCCGATCTGGTAATTGATGATTACACCCAGGTCAACCTCGATCATATTTTTAGCCTGATCAGGTAAGCGCTTGCCTAAGATGCAGGGCTCGTACCGGCGCGGCTTTTAATAAAAATGCTTGTTTCGGCCTGTAGGGGGGTTATTTTTGAGAAATCTATACGTTAATCCCCCGCTAACACCATGCTCAGCCGCGTTGCTAACTCAATCTACTGGATGAATCGTTACATTGAACGGGCCGAAAATTACGCTCGCTTCATGAGCGTGAACTTCAACCTTGCGCTCGATCTTCCGCCAAACGTTGTTCCTCAATGGGAACCGCTGCTGATCGCAACGGCCAACAACTATGGTTTCTACGAGCATTACCAGGAGGCAACGCGCGACAACGTGATCGAATATATGACCTTCGATAAGCGGAACCCCAGTTCGATTGTATCAAGTCTGAATTTTGCCCGTGAAAATGCCCGAACAGTTCGCGAGACTATTTCGCGGGAGATGTGGGAGAAGCTGAACGAGTTGTACCACATGGTACAGGGAACGGGCAATCATGCCGACTGGTCGCTGGGTCAGACGCAGGATTTTTTTACGGAGATCAGCTACGGGGCGCAACTTTTTTATGGGATCATCGACGCCACCATCACCCGCAACGAGGCCTGGCATTTTGCCCGCGTTGGCCGTTTCACGGAACGAGCCGACAAAACTACCCGCTTCCTGGACGTGAAATATTTCACGTTGCTCCCAGCCGATAAGTCGGCCAGCACCACGCTCGATCTGGTTATCTGGGCGGCTGTCCTGAAGTCAGTATCGGCCTATAATATGTTCCGGCAGCAGTACCGTAGTCTCACGCCGGCCAATATTGTGGAGTTCTTATTATTGGATAAACTTTTTCCCCGTGCAGCCGCTCATTGTATCCGTCAGGCTGAGTTGTCGCTGTATGAGATCTCAGGTACGGCCGTTACGCAGGGCTTTGGCAATGGGGCCGAGCGGGCTATCAGCAAACTGCGCAGCGACCTTGAATTCACCATCGTTGATGATATTTTCCAGACCGGTCTGCACGAATTTCTCGACAATTTCCAGACCCGGACCAATGATATAGGTACGGCGATCTACAAAACTTATTTCGACCTGAAAACGGTAGAGGCCTGAAGACACCCTTTCTGTGACCGATTACGACTGCGATGCTGAATCAACCTCGCAGCCGTAGCCGGTCACAGAAACGCTATGCTAAACGCATACGGTAGGCCATCATGGCTACCTCACCTAATTCATCGAGCAGTCTCCAGTTCGCCACCACGCCCACAATGGCGCCAATTCCGGGTACCAGCTGGAGCATCTTGGCCAGATCGATATAATCCCGGTATTCCTGCTGAAAGGTTAGCCAGTCAAATTGGTGTATATCCTCGGGTAACGTCTGGGCATAGGTGGCCCATTGCTCCATCTGCGCAAACAGCTCCTGACGACGGCTCTGACTGGAAAAAGCAAGCTGGAAAATGTGCAGCATGTACAACCGCTCCCGGTAATCCGACACATCGTACCCATACAGGGCTGCGATGTCGTACAACATTTTCATTTTCAGGCTGAGCAACAGCGGGAAATCGGTGAGCCCAACCAGAAAACCAGCCGCCCCCGTCAGCCCGCCCTCCGCAGCGCCTACGCGCTTGTACCAGGCTATCCGGTTATAAACCGCCGACTCGCGTTCATCGAGCAACCGATTGGCCACCGGTGTCGGGGCAGTAAATTCAGACCCGACCAACACAGCGCGTGTCATGTGCTTGATGGCACCCGTAATGACGGCATGCACCCGGTTGGGGATGAGCCGGTTTATCCGGGTTTGCCACGATTTAGCCAGCCGGTTTGTCAGCGACGGTTTACGGCGCATCTTCTCCGACCAGCGGGCAACTTCTTGCTGGGCAGTCTGTTCGTAGGGTGTCATACGCTACATAACCCGAATTTGAGGGTGAGCCTTATACAGACAGCAGCTCTCGCCGCTCGTTGAACGTTTTCAGTACGAACTCGCCAAAGATGGTGTTGGCCCAGGCAAACCACTTCCTGGTAAACTTACTGGCATCATCTTTATGAAACGACTCGTGCATAAACCCGGTCCCCGCGTTGCTGTGTTGCAACATCTGCAGGCATTGTTTAATCTCGGCCGGACTGGTACTCGTCATTCCCCGAATGATGATGCTCAATGGCCAGATCATATCTATGCCTGCATGAGGGCCGCCAATACCTTCGCCTGCTTTCCCTTTGAAAAAGAAGGGATTATCCTCGCTCAATAACATTTTACGAGTATTCTGATAAACCGGGTCGCTGACGGGCATTGCGCCCAGATAAGGCATGGCGAGCAGGCTGGGTACGTTCGCATCGTCCATCAGGTTGTAGGAGCCATATCCATTCACTTCGTAGGCATACACCTTTCCATAGCGTGGGTGTGTAGTCACGGCATGTTGTTTTAGGGCAGCGTCTACTTCGTTAGCGAGCGTGCGGGCCTCAGTCGCCAATGCAGCATTGGCCTTCAACACAGTCAGGAGCTCGGTCATTTGCCGAAGTGACGTTACGGCAAAGAAATTCGACGGAATCAGGTAGGGATAGATCGTTGCATCGTCGCTGGGACGAAACATAGAACAGATCAGTCCGTTTGGCCGGGCCGGGTAGCCATAACCTCCGAGGGGTACGCCATCTGTAGCCCAGGACGTGCGTCGCTCAAATTTGTAGGGGCCTTTTCCGTTCCTGCGTTGTTGCTCGCGAAACGTCTGCACCACCAGCCGCATCGCCTCCTGCCAGTTGGCATCAAACGGCGTTGTGTCGCCGGTGTGTTTCCAGTAATAGTAAGCGAGTCGAATAGGGTAGCACAGGCTATCGATCTCCCATTTCCGCTCGTGTAGCCCCGGTTTCATGTCCGTGACATCGTTCTTCCATTCACCCGTTGTGGTCTGTTCTTTATAAAATGCATTCGCATACGGGTCGAAGCGAATACAACGGGCCTGACGGGCGATAACGCCGGCAATCAGTTGTTGCAACGGCTTATCCTG
Source organism: Fibrella arboris (assembly GCF_041321095.1). Classification (NCBI taxonomy): domain Bacteria; kingdom Pseudomonadati; phylum Bacteroidota; class Cytophagia; order Cytophagales; family Spirosomataceae; genus Fibrella; species Fibrella arboris. The sequence goes on from NZ_JBGGWE010000002.1 coordinate 372,111, forward strand.
CGCCATCAGCGGCAGGTAAGGCCAGATCTGCGCCGTTGAATCACGTAGCCACATGGCGTCAATGTCGCCGGTGATCACGTAGGTATCGGGCTTGCCGTCGAGTTGTGAGTGGTCAACGGTTGTGTCGAGCGTATTAGGAAAGCAGTTCTCGAAGAGCCAGGCCAGCTCTGGGTTCTTTATCCCATTCTTGACGGCCAAAATTGTCTTTTCAACTGCATCAGAACGGAAATTCCGCTTACCGACCGGCACCCGGACCGCTGGATAATCAGTGTTTGCCAGCCCCAGTGCTACCTGACCTGTGGCCAGGGTAACAGTGGTCAACGAAGCAGTACGAATAAATGTTCTTCTTTGCATATGAATTACTACCCGGTATGTTCACCAACTGCGAGTGTCTATTAGTTTAGTCTGGTCATGGCCTCCATCAGCATCGCTCCGGTGGCTGGAGCGGCGGGTTCGACCGCTACCTGCGCAAGGTAACGAACCAATACCGCTTTGAATACCCCCCCGTCACCGTTTCCTTCAGCTTTAACTAACCCGGAAGGGGTCAGAACGGGTCAGCGCGTGTAACGACAGCCGTCTTCATGGCTTCGTCCAGGTACGTGCGCGGATGGGTCGCCAGGCCGCCCCGATCATTAGCCCCTGGTTATAAGTAGACGCAGCTACCAAAGGCTTGTTTTTATACATCGGTAAAGACCCTGTTGAGGCAACGTATCCCCGCCTGCCGGACAGGAATTTGACTTTTTACCGATGGGCACGAAAAAAGCAGCCACTCCCGACAGAAATGGCTGCTCTGGTATATCTCAACAAGGTATCACTAGACAATCCGGCTTTCATTTTCGCTGACGAACGCACCCCAGGCCCCTTTTTTCGTCTTTTTGGTTGATCGAACAGGCAGCGCATTCTCGTGAAAATGGTGGCAAATGGCAATTGCCAATGCATCTGTTGCGTCGAAAAACTCAGGATTCAGCTCCACCTGTAATAAGTTGGCAACCATGTGGGACACCTGCTCTTTAGCGGCATTTCCATTACCTGTAACCGATTGTTTCACGCGCCGGGGCGCGTATTCAACAATCGGAATACCGCGCGATAACGCCGCGGCCATGACCACGCCCTGGGCGCGGCCCAGTTTCAGCATCACCTGCACATTTTTACCAAAGAACGGATCTTCGATAGCCATTTCATCGGGCTTATGCTCTTCGATGAGCCGGTGCATGGTCTCGTGCAGTTTCTGCAGCTTCAACTGGTGCGTCGTATATTTGGAGAGGTTAATGACCCCATATTGCAGCATCCGCATTACTCCCGACCGAACTACGATGACGCCGTAGCCGGCAATCACAGTGCCGGGGTCAACACCTAGGATGATTTTTTCAGTAACGGGAGTTTTAGCGGCCATATGTGCAAAGTAACGCTTTCGGAACGGTTTACATGCCCGACATATCCAAAAAAATCACGTTATGGGCTAAAGCAGCTACATTTTGTTGCCTTATCGGCTTCATTGGCTGGACGTTGCGACAACAGACCTTTCGCTGGGAAGATGCCGGTCAACCGCTGCTTTCCACCAATTGGCAGTCGGGCTGGCTGATCCTGCTGGTGCTGCTGACACCACTTAACTGGTCGCTGGAAGCGTTGAAATGGCAATGGCTCATCCAGCGATTAACGCCCCTCACCTTCTCAGACGCACTCGATGGGGTATTGGCAGGGCTATCGCTGAGCATGGCCTTACCCGGACCAGTTGGCGACACGGCCGGCAGGGCCCTCTCGATCCGATCGGGGCACCGAACCCAGTCGATGGGGGCGGCGGTGGTGGCGGGTGGCATGCAGTTTTACGTGGCTATTGTTGTTGGCTCGGCTGCCTGGGCAACGTACCTGAACAACGTCCCCGCCCGCAACGCAAGCGCAAGCCAGGTACTCCTTTATCTGCTGGTCGGGCTGAGCCTGCTAGGGGTGGTACTTAATTTTTACCGAGCCCGATTCATCAACTGGTCGGCACGCTGGCCGTTACTGGGCAGGTACGTTGCCTGGTGGCAACTTATTGGTCAGTATAGCCATACCGACATGGTAACCGTATTTGGGTTGGCACTGCTCCGGCACCTTACGTTTTCACTACAGTTGTACGGCGCATTCCGGCTCTACGGCGTCTCGCTGGCAGCGGGTGATCTGGCGGCAGGTATCGGCGTAATTTTTTTGGTCAAGACCGTCACGCCGGCTTTCAACTGGTTGAGCGATCTGGGTGTTCGGGAAGCGGCGGCCCTGTGGGTGTTTGCCCCATATGCGCTGCCGGCCCCTTCCCTACTGGCGGCCACACTTACCCTTTGGCTGGTCAATATTGGCCTTCCTGTGATGGTCGGTCTGGTATCGCTCTGGCGTCTTCGTAGCGTCAATCGGTGAAGGCTATAAGGCAGCTACCATTCGGCCGTAAATACACCATCCCGGCGAATAGCATGCACGGCCATTCCGGGTGGAGGTGTTTGGGCCAACAGGCTATCTGTAGGCTGTGCCAGGTTCGAATCGTCGAGAATGACATGACGGGCTACTACACGCCGGGTCAGCGATGCCCAATCACGCACGGCTGTTCTACGCAGAATGGCGTAGTCGACCACTTCGGGCAATCGCCAGCGCCGGTAATCGGCCAGCCGGTTGACAAATAGAATGCTGCGTCCCCGCCAAACAGCCAGTGTCATATCCGGGTAACGCCGATACGGCAGCGGACCAGGCACTGAATCGCTGCGTAGCTGACCCACCGTCAGCCTATCGATCCCCCAAAGACCCACCGTATTTTTCAGGTAGAAATCGTAATTGCGTGGGTTCATTTGCCAATCGTCATCGGTCAGCATCAGTGTATGGTGGCCTGTGGTCAGGCTGACTGCCGTTTTTCGGGGCAGGAAATGCACCGCTAATCGCTGTTGCGTGTCCTGCTGCTGGCGTTCGTCAATGACCAGCGCAGCAAAACAGAAGGCGAGCAGCACCGCCCCCTGCAGGTACGTCCTCTGTCGGGTCAGGAGTAGCTGACTACCCACCCAGATCAGCGCATAGATCAGTAACAGGACTGGTAATGACAGCCAGATATTGGTCAACGTAGCGCCGGGTAACTGACCAACGGTATCCACGCTCTGGTTCATCAGCCAGGCCGTTTTATGCAAAAGCCAGCCCAATGCGTCGCCAGCATACGGAATCCACCCAACTGCCAGTGTCGCCATTGATAAAGGCACGATCACTGCCGAGAGGACCATGACGATTGGATTCGCCAGTAGAAAATACAGGGGGAACGCATGAAAGTAATAAAGGCCCAACGGGAATGTCAGGAGTTGGGCCGCCACAGCGACAACAGACAGTTCCCAAAGCCAGACGCCTAGTTTAGAGGTAGGCCTCGCCAGCTGATTCAGATACGGTACCCACGCACCAATGCCAACCACAGCCAGATAAGACAATTGAAAACCAGCTGAAAAAGCCGCCAGAGGATCATAACACAGTATAAGTAAGGCTGAAGCGGCCAGTGTATTCATCAGACTTTGGGTCCGATTGGTCAGCCCCGATACCAGCAGGAACGAGAACATAATCGCCGAGCGCAGTACAGGGGCCGAAAAGCCGGTCATGAGGGCGTAGAACCAGAGCACGCCCAGTTTACTGCCAACTACCCACCAGCTGTTTCCTTTTCCTGGTGCTATTTGCTTTAACAGCCAACTCAACACCAGAAACAGAATGCCCACGTGCAACCCCGATACAGACAAAACATGCACGGCCCCTGCCGCCGCATACGACTGATACTGTGCCGGGTCAAGGTCATCCCGAACACCCAGTATCATCGCGTTTATCATACCGTATTCAGCTCTGGTGCCAACCTGGGTCGTTAGAACGCTATCAGCCCAACGAGTGGTCGTGTAAGCCAGCTCAACCAGTCGATTGGGTGGGTCGTACCCCACGATCGTTCGCTGCCAGGTCCGCAGGTATTGCTGATGGTAGATGCCCCGATGCGCCAGGAATCGCTTGTAATCAAATTCGCCGGGGTTCAGCGGTGCATCCACCAGCCGGGGTTGGCCAGAGACGACCCACACCTCGCCATAGGCTGGTATCGACGTAGCGTGTAGCGAGTCGCCCTTATCGAGGTAAACCAGCACGCGCCCCGCCACGTGCCTGAATGGACCGGTCTTAGTGCCCACCCGCCCTTTTCGTAACGATAGCTCAACCTTATAGGTCTTCGCCCTTTCCTCGGGCAGGTTAGTCACTACGGCTTCGTAGGCATCTGGTAACTGATCGGCATTGACCAGATGGGCTGGCTGGCGATAAGGCGACTGGAGGTAAACAGCCAGCCAACCCACTACACCAAACAACCCCAGCAGCGCAAGGCCCAGCGAAAGGTTCAGCGGCTTGATCAGCCGGCGTTCGTTCTGGTGAATGAGATAGCCAGCAACGCCCAGACAGCCGAATCCGATCACCACAGGCCACCAGAACAAGTCGGGCCATGTTTCGGCCAGTACGATACCAACCAGCAGGGCGGTAACGTACCTAAAAAATGGATAGCCCCGCATGGCTACTCGGCCGCAGGAATCTGCGGTCCAGCCATTTGTTCGCTGGGCATCCGCTTGCCGGGCAACACCATCTTGTAGTGCTGAATACCACACTCATCGAATTTCTGGCCAACCGGCACAAAGCCGAAGTCAGCGTAGAGTGGCATGGCCGATACCTGTGCGTGCAGGTAAATGCTTTCTATCGGTTCGGGCTGCTGAGCAAACACGTCGTTCAATACGGTTTGTACCAACGCTTTCCCCACGCCCTTTCCCCGGGCAGCAGCCCGTACGGCAAATCGCTCCAGCTTGATTCCTTTGCTAGTCCGGCGCCAGCGGGCCGTTCCCACGGGCTGCCCATCGAGCAGGGCCAGAAAATGATGGCTGGTCTCTTCAAATTCATCGTACTCATCTTCGGCGGCCACCTGTTGCTCGTCAACGAACACTTCCCGGCGGATGGCGAAAACGGTTTCTAAATCGGCCTTCGATTGAATGGTGGATACAGTGATCATAGCGGTGAAAGACGGAACGATCTACTGAATTAGCACGCGCTTGCTAACTGTCTCGTTCTGCGTCCTGACCCGAAAGATATAGACTCCCGCCTGTAAATCGGCAACCGGAAGGGTTATTTGTCGGCTGAGCGAGGCGGTAAACGTCTGCGTTTGGATAGTGCGTCCACGCGCGTCGATCAGTTCGGTGCTAAACGCCTGAGATCCTTTAAACTGGATGTTTACCGTGCTTTGGCTACTACTTGGGTTGGGATACACCAGCACCGTGAGTTGCTCGGTTTCGGGGAGCACGGTGTTGGACAGGATCAGCTGTAGGCGCCGGGGACTAAGTTGCAACACCGCCGACATCCGGTCACGCTGCCCGGCCGTAAACACGTTCATGCAGGCGTCGGGCGTATAATCCATGTAGTCTTCAATCAGATTTCGCGTGGTAACCCCTGGCTTGCAGGTCGAGAAAATGTCGGTGCATTTATCCGTCTCATTCAATCCCTCGATGGGCGGTGTATCGGCTACGTAATCATCACCGCAACGCGTATCGCCATTGGGGTGGATCAGCCCCAGCCAATGCCCTACTTCATGGGTAGTGGTGCGACCACAGCAGTACAGGCTGCTGGTGACGGTTCCCGTCTTACGGCCAAAATAATGATGATCGATCACCACGCCGTCGATGCGTTCGTCGGTATCACCCAGCCCCTGCAAGGTATCGGCTGCCGTTGGGAACTGACCGTAGCCGAGGTAATTCCGGTTCGAGATAGCCACTACCCAGATGTTCAGGTACCGGTTCGACGGCCAGTAGGAAATGCCTGATAGCAGGTACAGGTCGTTGAAGAGGTCGAACGAGCTTTTGGCGGCGTAATAGGTGCGCGTGATACCCGTACTTGCCTGCCCATTGGGGTCTTGTGTGGCCAGATAAAATTCAATATTAGTATCTACCGCTACCGGATTCGTTGAGGTACCACCGGGGGTTCCGGCTATTTTCCGATAATCCTCATTCAGTACCTGGATCTGCGATAGAATCTGGGCATCCGTAATGTTCGGGTTATTGGCGCCACCGATTGTACCGTTGGCCTGGTTGTGTACTACATGTACGACCACCGGGATTCGATACACGGTCGCGGCCGCTCCCCTGGCTTGTGGATTGAAGGTCGTGTAGGTACGTACCTGTTCATTCAGGGAGTTGACCTGTTGGAGCCGCCTGGGCGACTGCCGCTGCAACTGGGCCTCAATGATCGGGTTAGCGCACCTGATTTTATGGCTGTCATCATCGACCAACGTGGTTGGTGACGTACCTGACTGGCCAAATCCAGCCGTCAGCGATAGCCACAAAAAAAGGCCAGCCAAAACAGTTTTCTGTTTACCATTCACTGTCTTCTGCTGGTGTCCCAGTTCATCAGTTATCTTGTTGGCAACGCAACAGAAAACAGAAAACGGTAAACAGAAAACTCCTTTCCTACTGGCCTGCTTTTTCATATGCACTAATGATGGCTTTCACGAGCCGGTGACGCACTACGTCGCGCCCATCGAGTTCAACAAAGGCAATGCCCGGAATATCCCGCAAAATGCCAATCGACTCCGACAAGCCCGACTTCTGATGCTTCGGCAGATCGACCTGCGACCGGTCTCCCGTGATGATGGCCTTCGACGACGGCCCCATCCGGGTTAGAAACATCTTCATCTGCATGGCTGTTGTGTTTTGCGCTTCATCGAGCAGAATAAACGCATTGTTTAGCGTACGGCCACGCATGTAGGCAAGCGGTGCAATCTCTATGGTGCGGTTTTCCAGGTAATATTTGAGTTTCTCTGCCGGGATCATGTCGTCCAGGGCGTCATAGATCGGGCGCAGATAGGGGTCAATCTTTTCTTTCAGGTCGCCCGGCAAGAAACCAAGGTTTTCACCAGCTTCCACAGCAGGGCGGGTGATGATGATCTTGCGTACTTCCTTGTTTTTGAGGGCACGTACCGCAATAGCTACTGCCGTATAGGTCTTGCCCGTACCGGCGGGGCCAATGGCAAACACAAGGTCACTTTTTTCGGCCGCCTCGACCAGTTTCTTCTGGTTGGCCGTTTTGGCCCGTACCACAATGCCCTTCGTTCCGTAGACCAGCACTTCATCGTCAGACACAGGTACGCTGTTCTGGTCCGATTCGTTGCCGCCACTCAGGTACGTTTGCACATTTTCGTGTGTCAGCTTCCCATAACGCTGGTAATGCTGCATCAGCGATTCCAGAATGTCAGTGATGCGTGAGATTTCGGGCGTGGTGCCTTTAATGCGGATTTCGTTGCCCCGCGAAATGATTTTACTCATCGGAAAGGCCGCAGCCACTTCCTTGATGTTCGTGTTTTCGACGCCCAGGAAATCAATGAGGGAAACGTCGCCGTCGAGAGTGATGATTTTTTCGACCAAACTGATAAGCAGATTAAGTGAGATTACTCGTTGGAGAACAGATTTTGGTTGGCTGAATATACCGAATCGCCTTACCTACACAACACGTTTCTCAAAAAATTGGCTCACATACCCTACTACTACCGTATAATAAGCGTACAATTAAAAGGCTGAATAATCGCATACGCTGCTGTATCTTGCTGATCATCAGGGCGCTGCCCGGATCAGCCTTTTTCCGTTGCCAGGCTGCGAAAAAAATCTATTTTTGAGCAAACGTTTTTTTTGGTGACACCCAATATTTTTGGTGGCTCACCATCCCGTTTGTGATCAGTGCATTAGCTATAACAAGTTACCCGATTACACTTTTCGCACCCTTATGATGGCTTGCCTTTACCGGTAATTTCCGCCTATTTTTGTTTAACTATGGACACCAATAGCGGAGCACCCCGCCCCAATAACAACTTTCGGAAGAACACCACCAATGCGCCGGGCAACCGGCAGCAGGCGGGCATTAATCGATTCCTCGACACGGGTCTCGGCAAGCTGCCTCCGCAGGCGGTGGACCTGGAGGAAGCGGTATTAGGTGCGCTCATGATCGAGAAAGACGCGCTGTCGGCCGTTGTTGATCTGCTGAAACCCGAGACTTTTTATAAAGAGGCTCACCAGCGGGTCTATAAGGCCATCCTGACCCTGTTCTCCAATTCAGAACCCATTGATCTGCTGACGGTTACGCAACAACTGCGTAAAACCGGCGAAATTGAGCTGGTTGGTGGGGGGGGCTACATTTCTGAGTTGACCCTGCGGGTCAATTCGGCCGCTAACATTGAATACCACGCCCGGATCATCACCGAACAGGCCCTCAAACGCGGGCTGATCACGATGTCGTCGGAGATCCAGCGCGACGCCTACGAAGACACTACCGACGTCTTCACACTCCTCGACCGTACAGAGCGCGACTTATTTCAGCTAACCGAGTCGAACATCCGTAAAACCGTTTCCGACATGCGCTCCATTGTGGGTGAAGCCCTGAAGGAGATGGAGACGAAGAAGAATCAGGAAGGCCTCACGGGTGTCCCCTCCGGGTTTACGGCCCTCGACCGGCTGACGTCGGGCTGGCAGCCCACCGAACTGGTCATCATAGCGGCCAGGCCAGCGATGGGTAAGTGTCTTGGTAAAGGCACGAAAGTAGTTATGTTCGACGGGTCGCTACGCCGGGTTGAGGACGTAGTTGCCGGTGACTTGCTGATGGGGGATGATTCTACTCCCCGTCGTGTGCTGTCTATTGCCCGTGGCCGGGAGCAGATGTACTGGGTTCGTCAGAACGAAGGCACTGATTACCGAGTCAATGAAAGCCATATCCTGTCACTTAAGCGGTCACGGAACGCGGGGTCATGCACCAAGGGTGACGTATTGAACATTTCTGTACGGGACTACCTCCCAAAATCAGAGACATTTAAAAGTAACTACAAAGGCTATAAGGTTGCCGTCGAGTTTCCGGAGCAGGCCGTTGCTCTTGACCCTTACGTTGTTGGCTTATGGCTGGGCGACGGTCACAGCTACAGTTCCAGAATCACGAATGTCGATTCGGAGGTAGTTGAGTACATGCAGTCCTACACCGACTCGTTGAACCTGTCTTTGGTTACCTACCAGCAAGCAGGCAAGGCGCCAAACCATGCCATTACTGCCGGGCAACGGGGCGGGACGCATTCAGGCGCCCAGCCAACCACATTCAGTATCCAGGGCGAGTTGCGTAAACTGACGGTCCTTGAGAACAAGCATATACCCAGAACGTACCTGATCAACTCAACCAGGAACAGGCTAAACTTACTAGCAGGGCTAATCGACAGTGATGGGCATTATCAACGGGAATTTGACTGTTACGAAATCACGCAGAAGCGTAAAGAGCTAGCCGAACAGGTTAAATTTCTGTGTGATTCGCTTGGTTTTAAGTGCTCATTGAAAGAAAAACAGGCTTCAATTTCAACGAGTGGGTATACGTCCACTGTTTATAGGCTTCGCCTTTTTGGCAATCTGGACAGCATACCCGTGCGCATTGAACGCAAGAAAGCTCGTCCGCTACGAGCCCGTGCAGATTGGCGAGTTACCGGCATTTCGGTCGAAAAGGACATTGTTGATGAGTACTACGGCTTCACCATCGACGGGAATCATTTGTTCCTGCTCGAAGACATGACCGTGACGCACAACACTGCTTTTATTGTGTCAGCGATGCGGAATGCGGCGGTTGATCACGGTCGGCCGGTCGCGATTTTCTCCTTGGAGATGTCGTCGGTACAGCTCGTGAATCGTCTGATTGCGTCGGAAGCGGAGATTGACTCAGAGAAGATCCGGAAAGGGCAACTGGCTCCGCACGAGTGGCAACAATTGCACCACAAGATCCAGCGCCTTACTGAAGCCCCGATCTATATTGACGACACGCCCGCCCTGTCTATTCTGGAGCTCCGCGCCAAATGTCGTCGACTGAAAGCACAACACGATATACAGATGGTGGTGATCGACTACCTTCAGTTGATGAGTGGTGATAACAGCAAAGGCAGCAACCGTGAACAGGAAATTGCGTCGATTTCCCGAGCGCTGAAAAACCTGGCTAAAGAGCTGAACGTACCGGTGATTGCCCTGTCGCAGTTGAGCCGGGCTGTGGAGACACGGGGCGGTGATAAGAAACCACAGCTGTCCGATCTGCGGGAATCGGGTTCCATCGAGCAGGATGCCGACATGGTAATGTTCCTGTACCGCCCTGAATACTACAATATTACGCAGGACGAAGCCGGCAACTCGACCTTGGGCGTTGGTGAAGTAATTGTAGCCAAAAACCGGTCAGGTTCGCTGGATACGATCCAGCTTCGCTTCATTAACCGGTTCACCAAGTTCTGCGACCTCGACGGCTATTTCACGCCAGTACCCGGCTCGTTCCCCGAAGGCGTTTCGGGTATGAGCAGTTTCGATGGATCAGGTACGTCGGGAATGCCAGGGTCAATACCACCGCCGGGAACAATGCCCCCGCTTCCACCGACGCCAGGCGTATCCACCCCGGGTACGTTGCGGAGCCGGGCAAACGACCTCTCGAACTTTGGTAATGCTGACCCAGGTCAGGAAACACCATTTTAGGCATCTATTAACAGCTATAACCAAAGTCCAGGGTCTCACTCTGGGCTTTTTTTGTAGCTTACTATCTATTATTACCAGATCCTATGCCCTCCTCTACTTCTCCTACCTTTTCGCGACGGACTTTTACCACGGGGCTGGCCGCCCTGGGTTTGCTGCATCAGCCTGTTGCCCAGGCGATGTCTATCCTTTTGGATGTCGGCACCCCGGTTGCGCCATCAGACAAGTTGATTGTCTATCAGCTATTTACAAGACTTTTCGGCAACCAGCAGACTACCAATAAGCCTTGGGGGAGCCTGGCCGAAAACGGAGTTGGTAAGTTCAACGACATTACGGATAAAGCCCTTCAGGAGATCAAAAAGCTGGGTGTTTCGCATGTCTGGTACACCGGCGTCATTGAGCACGCTACCATGACGGGCTATTCATCGCTGGGTATTGCTACCGATAATCCGCAGGTTGTTAAAGGCCGCGCCGGATCGCCCTATGCCATCAAAGATTATTACGACGTAGACCCTGACCTGGCCGTTGATGTCAGGAACCGGATGGCTGAGTTTGAGGCCCTGGTAAAACGATCACATGCCAACGGTCTGAAGGTACTTATCGACTTTGTGCCGAATCACCTGGCCCGGCAATACAGTTCCGATGCAAAGCCCGAGGGGGTTCAGGATCTGGGGGAGACGGATGACGCAACGAAAGCCTTTGATCCACAGAACAATTTTTATTACCTGCCCGACGAAGCGTTCAAGGTACCAGCAGGTACGTTGGTGCCCGAAGGAACAATTGCCCCCGACTACGACGAAAATCCAGCGAAGGCGACCGGGAATGATGTGTTCAAGGCCCAGCCCGATATAAACGACTGGTACGAAACGATCAAGTTGAACTACGGCGTCGATTACCAGCACGATCGCAAAACGTATTTTGAGCCAGCCGCAACCGATGCGTCGGGCCGGGCAGACCGTCCGAATACGTGGACCAAAATGCGGGACATTCTGCTGTTCTGGGCGGGTAAAGGCGTCGACGGTTTTCGGTGCGACATGGCCGAAATGGTGCCCGTCGAATTCTGGGGCTGGGTAATTCCGCAAATCAAGGCAAGCCGAACAAGCCTTACTCCGCCAGCAACCGCAGTTGCTTCGTCAAAACCTACTGCCAAAACGACGGCTCCAAAAGCAGCCGTGGTAGCTCCGGCTCCTATCGTATTCATTGCCGAGATCTACAATCCTGACCAGTACGCTAATTATATCGAAACAGGCAAGTTTGATTACCTCTACGATAAAGTGGGCCTGTATGACGCGGTTCGGGCATTGATGGAAGGTAAAGGAAGCCCGATTGCCATCTCGCGGGTTTGTCAGGGCGAGTCGGGTACGATGGGCAGGCACATGCTTCGCTTTCTGGAAAATCACGACGAACAGCGTATTGCCTCACGGTTCTTTGCCAATGACCCGTGGATGGCAGTACCCGCCATGACCCTGTCGGCCACATTGCATACGGGGCCCATGATGGTCTACTTCGGGCAGGAAGTGGGTGTCAATCCGAAGCAGGCGGAAGGTTTTCAGGGTGATGACGGCCGAACGACCATTTTCGATTACTGGGGTGTACCTGAATTTCAGGCCTGGACAAACGGCGGCGCTTTCGACGGCAGAAAACTAACTGCCGATCAGAAGAAGCTACGGCAGTTTTACCTTCAGTTGGGTCAGCTCGTCACCGGCAGCGACGCTATTCAGACCGGCGCGTTTTATGACCTGCAGCAGTATGGAAAACCCGAACGGCTATTCAGCTACCTGCGCTATTCGGCCAAACAGAAACTACTGATTGTTTGCAACTTCGACCGGAAAGAAACGATTCGTACCCAGCTACAAATCCCAGCCGATGTGTGGAAAGCGATGAAAGTGGTCCAGAAAAAGACATACACCTACCGCGATATTTTCCAGACAAAAACGACATTCGCGGCAGGTACAACTGTTCCGGTAACGGTGCCGCCACTTGGCGTATTGGTCTTGTCAATTGGCTAGGTACATTCCTGATTGCTTTTAGTTCATAAAAAAGCGGCCATCCCTTTTTGGGGAATGGCCGCTTTTTGTTAACTGTATCGGCAGCTACATACCGCTCTGTTGTACCGTAAGATCATCAACGGCCATCAGTGGTTTGTTGGCGCTCTCGGGGTTCACAAACACCAGATAGAGTTTATGCATACCCGACGTCGGGTTTTTGAACGGGATATTCACGGGTCCCGACGTACCTACCGAAACATCGGCATCACCGAGCAAGGGGCCTGTTGGCGAATCGGCACGTACCTCAACTTTACCGCCTGCCGACCGCTCAGCCCGTGCAGTTACCGAAGCACTCAGACCTGAAATCCCCGTCAGGTCGATATCAGTATAGGCCAGGTAGCTACCGCTCTTCGTGGCAATGGCAACCTCACTGCCGGTCGGCATTTTGAAGGTCGAGATATCCTTCTTCTCATCGTAGTTCACCGCTTTGAATGTCGGGCTACGAAGCGCTACCGATTTAACCTGCGTTAACGGACCGATCGGTCCGTTACCCCGGTCGGTGTACGTGGCCGTCAGAATATATGAACCATCTTTGGTATGACCCTGCGTCATGTAGTTACCTTGAAGTGGGTGTTTCTCGGCTACCTTCGTATCAGCCAACGACTGGATATAGCGAACCATATCTTCGGCTTCTTCAATCTTTAGCTGAGGGTGGGCACTCATGGCCTGTTCGCCCCAAACACCGCCGCCACCACTGATGATCTTCTGGGCCAGCGCACGTACCCGCGTAGCACTTCTGTACTTTTTGGCCACGTCGATGTAAGCTGGCCCGATCGATTTCCGGTCAATGGCGTGGCACGACTTACAGTCGTTCAGTTCGATCAGCCGTTTGCCAGCGCTAAAACCAAGATTGGCCTGGTGCCCCTGGGCCAGCATCGTTTTATCGAAGCCTTCTACATAATTGATCGTCATCGTAACATCTTCCGGGTTGATGCCTTTTGCCAGGGTACCATCTTCCTTATCGGCTACGGCTGTCTGATAAGCAATTGGCTGTTTCGGGAAGAAGAACGTTTTGTTACCCTTAACGGCCAGGTCGACCTTCGGCATATCGTTACCCACTTTAACAGTGATCGTCTGCGTGGCTTTATTACCAGCGGCATCGGTCACGGTGAGCGTTGGCGTGTAGATCCCCGGTTTGCTGAACGTCATGGTCGGGTTGGCCTGTGTGCTGCGTGCCATTCCTTTGCCGAAGTCCCAGCTATAGGTAAGCGCATCGCCATCATAGTCCATGGTTCCCTTTGTTGAGAAAACGACAGCAAGGGGGGCAGCTCCTACCAGCTTATTGGCCGAAGCCACGGCAACAGGCCTGCGGTTACCAGCGTTGTAAGTGATGCGCGACAAGCGGGCGTCGTCATTGGCCGCAAACCAGTTTTGGCCATATTCAAGGGTATATAGGCTACCATCTGGTGCAAACTGCATGTCGATCACGTGCGAGAACTTCATGTTAGGTGCGAACCGCTCCATTTTCACAAAGTCCCCTTCCGGGGTCATCGTAACCGGGTTGATCCAGTCGCGCATCCAGTCGTAGGCAAAGAACTTCCCGTCGTAGGCACGGGGAAATTTCACCTTCGAATCGGCGGCGTAATCAGCATAATAATAGACGGGACCACCCATTGCGTTACGCCCACCCTTGCCAACGATTGCTCCGAACTCGGGGGAGTCGGCATAGGGATAGTAGATGAATGCCTTCTGAGCGGGAGGTAATTCATTCAGGCCTGTGTTGTGCGGCGAGTTGTTTATGGGTTTAGCAGCATCGTAGGCCATGCCCATCGATGTGCTGTCTTTAAAATTGAAGACCTCATACGCTCTGTTATCGGCTACGAACATGGGCCAGCCAAAGAATCCGGCCTTACGGGCCTGGTTCATTTCGTCGTGGCCGCGAGGCCCGCGCTTTGCCCGGTTTTCGCCAGCATCCGGCCCAACTTCACCCCAGTAGAGGAAGCCGGTGCGCTGATCGACCGAAATCCGGTATGGATTCCGGTTACCCATCACGTAGATCTCGGGACGAGCCTTAGGGTTTCCTGTACCAAACAGATTGCCTTCCGGAATGGTATAGCCACCGTTGCCGTCGGGCTTGATACGCAGGATCTTTCCGCGCAGATCATTTGTGTTCGATGAGGTGCTCAGCGCATCCCAGCCCTGACGGCCTTCCCGATTGTCGGAAGGCGAATAGCCATCGGAGTTGAATGGGTTGGTATCATCACCAGTCGACAGGTATAAGTTCCCTTTCCGATCCCAGGCGATGGATCCACCGGTATGGCAGCATCCTGTCCGTTTTACAGGTACGCGGAGCAGGACCTTCTCCGTATTCATCACCAGTGTATCGCGTGCATCATCGTATGTGAACTGCGACAGGTGTTGGGCGGTATCGGCGCCAAACAAGGCGGCATCGGGCGAATAATACAGGAACAGCCGTTTGTTGGCGGCGAAGTTCGGATCCATATTCACGCCCATCAACCCGTACTCGAACTTGGTATAGACCGGCATACGGGCCACAACCTTGGTTTTCTTTGTGGCCGGGTTATACAGTTTCAGCATCCCCTTCCGCTCGCCGAACAGGATTTTACCGCCCGGCAAAACAACCAGTTCAGTGGGTTCGTCAAGGCTGCTGACCAGCACTTCCCGCTCGAACCTGTTTTCTTCAGGCGCTGGCATCGATCGGGCTTTAGCATAATCCAGGCTGGGAGCCATCACGGATTGCAGGCCACCCAACAGGTGCTTCAGAAAAACCGGATTGGCATAGGTTTCATCGGGGTGACCGAAATTGGTATAAAAGGCTTTGCCCCCGTCGTAATCATGGTACCAGGCCATCGGGTGATCATCGCCCATCTTGCCATCCTTATACGACTTCTCGTCTATCTTAACGAGTACATTCAACGCTGGATTGACATTCTTGAAGTCGTAAAACTCGTCTTTGATCTTCCAGCGGTCAGGAAAACCAAACATCGACGCGTGGTTTTTATTCACAACATAGGCCTCGCCCTCCTGCACGTTCGGGTTACCCGGATGCGACCTGAACTGCGCCCCTGCCAGCTTGGTATACCAGGGCCAGTCGTATTCGGTATCCGTCGCCGCATGGATACCAACGTACCCACCACCCGCCTGGATGTATCGTTCAAAATTAACCTGCTGAGCGTCGTTCAACACGTCGCCGGTTGTGCTCAGGAACACGACCGCATTGTAGCGTTTCAGATTGGCTTCGGTAAACTTGCCGGCATCTTCGGTGGTATCAACCGCAAAGCCATTCTGCTTGCCAAGCTCCATCAGGGTACGTTGCCCGGTTGGGATAGACTGATGCCGAAATCCTTTCGTACTGGAAAAGACAAGCACCCGTTTTGCCGCTGGCGCTTGCGCCATGGCCAGATTGCCTGGTGTATATACCGCCGCAAGCAGGCCGCTAAAGACGGCGAGGGTACGCCCAACTCGGCGCGTACCAGTTAGGCGCTGGTGAAGAGAAGTGTTAAACATGAAGATGAATTCGATCTTTAGTTATCAAAGGCGTTTAGCCCAAAAAACTATTCACTTTTGATCAATATGCTGCAATACGTTACTATTAAGTCAAAATATGTTACTATTTAAACTTGACTGGCTGGCGATCAGGCCATCCGGCAAACGAGCGGGTAGCTGTGTCGAACCACAAAGCCGCCACGATGATAGTCAGCCTCTGCTGCTATTATCGTGGTGGCTTTGTACCAATCAGGCGCTGATCAGCGCATAATCATGAGGGTGCCTTTGTAATTACGGGGCCCGAATAGAACTGTGTAGTAATAGACGCCAGCCGGGTAATCAGGTGCATACCAACGGAAAGCGCGATCGGTTGACTCGAATACTGATTTTCCCCAGCGGTTATAGACCGTTACACGCTCAAATCGGTCAGAACAGGTTTCGACAGGTACGTTCAGTAAGGCGAAGTAATCATTCTTCCCATCGTCGTTCGGGGTGATCGTATTCGGAATTTTCATATCGTCATAGTTGATCACCGGCGTTCGCAGCTTCAGCACAACACTGGTTGTATCCGTATTTTTTGGCTGACAACTACTGTCTGTATTCGCGAAATCGAGCGTGAACGTTGCCTCGCTTTTTCCCTGCAGGACTGCGCAGGTCGCCTGCCAGGAGAAGACCGACTGCAATTCGGGGCGCCCGGTTTTATTGGCAAAGCTCATACCCGTACTGGCTAACGAAAATCCCCGTCCGGCCCCCGTCAGTCGCAGGGTATCGGCCTGGTCGGGGTCGTTGCCGAAGACGGTAAAGCGCACGCCACCCACCGCAGTGTCGGCAGGCGACACGACCAACTCGATCACCCGGCTGGGCAGCGAGGTTCGTATGCTGGGTGGCTGGCTGGCTACGCCCTGCGCCATTAGCCGAACGGTAGTCGTGTCGCGGCGTTCAATACCGCATTTCTTGTTGATGGCAATGAAATCGACGATATAGTCGGTTTTAGATGCCTGCGAACAGGTTGGCTTCCAGACAAACGGACTCGATACCGTGCCGGTGCCAGACTTAGGCGAAAAGGTCATGCCGGCGTTGGCCAGATCAAATCCGCGCCCGACTGCCTGTATCGTCACGTCGCCATTCTGCGCATCTTTGCCGAACCCATTGAAGGTCAATGACGTACCTACCGTAATTGTCGATTGACTATTTCGTAAATCGGTGCTCGCAGCGGGTTTGGTGGCAGAAGTTGCCTTCACCAGTACCTGAATAGTCAGGGTCGAGGTGAGCCCCTGCGGGCATCCATTATCCGTGGCTTTGATTTGTAGCGTAACGGCGTTCCCATTGTTGTACAAGGCGCAGGCATCAAAGCAGAACTGCGCGGTTGTGGTATCTCGGCCCGTTCGTGATACCAGTACGCCGGGTGTTATAGCCAGTCCGGCCAGCGATCCGCTTCCGTTCGCAATCGAGATCGTCTGGTTGGCATTAGGATCTGTTACGAATAAGGTCAGGCAAGCGTTATCGGTGTCGTTTAGCGTCAACAACGTTCCTTCTTTATAAAAGCTGCTGGCGCCCTGCGCCTTCATCAGCAACACCGGCGGATCATTCACCGGGCAGTCGATCGCCTTCAATTGATAATCCCGTCGGACACGCCCAATGGCCACTCCTTTTCTGTACTCCACTACTTCGACGGAAAACACGTACAGTCCAACCCGATTCGCGGTGACATTGAGAATGCCTGTTCGTGGATTGACCTGAAGGGGTATGCTACCCGGTATGGCGTTGGCGGCCGAATAGCCAGCACTCCAGCTGACCGTTGGGTATGGGCCTGCGAAAAAACGGGGCGCAGTCAGTCCCGCACCAACGCCCGGATTGGGGTTATTCCGATCACTGTATCCGTTGTAGGGGGTAACCAGTGAATAGACAAGGCTGTCGCCATCGGCATCTTTAGCCGAAAAATCGAACGTGAAGGGCCGGTTCAGGCAGATGTAGTCTCCTTTAGGCAGCGTGAATACAGGCGATGAATTGTACACCGCGGTCGCGGTAGCCGAGATGGCCGGAAATTCAAGGTAAAAAGCATCGGCGGCATCACCCGGATTAGCAATATTCACGATACCTGCGTTGCGGCAGCAGCGTTCCCAACTGATGTAATACCCGCCCGGATCATTAAACGCCTGTGGATTGAGCGTCAGGTCGAGGCCGTAACGGATCAGCCGGGTGCTCTGGGTAGACTGGGTGCAGTTAGGAAGCGTCGAGGCAATCAGTTGCGAGCTGGTCTGGGGCAATTCAATACCGGACAGGAATACGTTATCCCGTTTTCGGAACACACCCAGCACGACCGTAAGGTCTTCAGCGCCTGGGTTACCGGTAAGCTGATCAAAATAAAGGTTCAGGTTGAGTCGATGCGTATACGTTCTACCTGTGCCAAGGTATTGTAATTCTATTTCACCACCCACTATATGAGTGGCTTTTACAGCTCCCGGCAACAACCCAAACAGGCCAACAAAGAGCAGGAACTGGAAAAATGGACGGTAATGTTGAGTCATACAAATTGGGGCAGGGTACACTTGGTCCGATAACGGATGCTTAATTTAGCGGTTTATCTCGAAAGAAATGGCTAGTGAATATAGCTTCGCGGCCATCATTCTCAAGGAGAATACTATTAATCAGCTACTTACCAGTAGCCACATCCAGTAGGTCATTCCAGCGACCTCATTTTTTAATGCGCCGTCATAAACACAAACAACCACAGCTTATTGCCAACCTTCTGGTAGCCGACGTAGCCGCCGAGGGTAAGTGCATCATCAAAACCGACGAGGGTGTCATCTTTGTAGAAGGTCGCCCCGGCTACCCGATGCCCGCCCCCGGCGATTTGGTTGATGTTAAAGTGGTCAATCAAAAGAAACAATACCGTGAAGCCGTTGTCGAGCGGATTGTAACGCCCTCGCAGGTACGTACCCAGCCGTTCTGCGAGCATTTTGGCATCTGTGGAGGCTGTAAATGGCAGCACATCCAGTATGCGGAGCAGCTACGCTTCAAGCAGCAACAGGTCGTTGACCACCTTACGCGTATTGCCAAGGTTCCGTTGCCGGATTTTCAACCAATTGTTGCGGCAGAACCAACGCAGTATTACCGGAACAAACTCGAGTTTACGGTGGCCGCCGGTCGTTGGCTCACCCAGACCGAAGTCGACGCTGGCGAGCGCATGGATTTTCGTGCTGTCGGTTTTCACGTGCCAGGCCGGTTCGACAAGGTGTTGCCGATCAACCACTGTTACCTGCAACCCGACCCCTCGAATGACATTCGCCTGACAGTGGCCGATTATATGTTTGCCCACAACCTGGCCGCCTATAACCTGAAAACGCACGAAGGGTACCTCCGTACGCTGATCATCCGAACGGCCGACACCACCGGTCAGGTGATGGTGACGATGCAGGTAGCCCAGGATCACCCCGATACACTGGCGGCGCTGCTCGATCACCTCCGCGAACGTTTTCCGCAGATCACGTCGCTCAATTACATCATCAACAAGAAGAAGAACGATAACTACGGCGATCAGGAGGTGATCAACTATGCCGGAACGCCTTACATTGAGGAACAGATGGTTTCGTCGGCCAATCATCCGCCCCTCACCTTTCGTATCAACGCCAAGTCATTCTACCAGACAAATGCTATTCAGGCACATGCGCTCTACAGTATTGCCCGCGACATGGCTGGCCTGACGGGCAACGAACTAGTCTATGACTTATACACGGGCACGGGCACTATCGCCCTGTTTGTGGCGCGGGAAGCCAGGTACGTTGTTGGTATTGAGTATGTAGAAGCTGCCGTAGCCGATGCGCACGTGAACGCGGACGTAAATGGTATCACCAATACTTCTTTCCACGCCGGTGATATGAAACTATTGCTGACCGACGAGTTTTTCGCGCAACACGGTCGGCCCGATGTAGTGATCACCGACCCACCCCGTGCCGGGATGGATGAAGCCGTGGTTCGTCAGCTACTGAAAGCCGGCCCCGAAAAGATCGTTTACGTTAGCTGCAACACCGCCACCCAGGCCCGCGACATTGCCTGGCTCGACGAAGCCTACCGCGTTGCAGCCGTTCAGCCCGTCGATATGTTTCCGCATACCCACCATGTCGAGAATGTGGTTCTTTTAATGAAAAAATAGTTTCAGGTTTCAAGTTTCAGGTTTCAAGTGGCTTCGCTTATTCGCTATTCTGTAGTTAAGCGAAGCCACTTGAAACTTGAAACCTGAAACTTGAAACCTGAAACTCCCTTACTATGACCCTACTCACCCCATCTGCCTGGCCCGATTATGAACTGATCGACTCGGGCGATTTCATGAAACTGGAACGATTCGGTTCATATATACTGGCCCGGCCCGAACCACAGGCCATCTGGGACTGCTCACTGTCAGAGGCTGAGTGGGAACAGCTGGCTCATGCCACGTTTCGGCGCGACAGGCAATCGCCCGAGCGGGGCGACTGGCTACGACTGAAACCCATGCAGGACCCCTGGACGGTTCGTTTCAATCAGCAAGGTCTCGACCTCACGTTGAAACTCGCCCTGACATCTTTCAAACACGTTGGTCTATTCCCCGAGCAGGCTGCCAACTGGACCTATATTCACGAGGCCGTCAGGGCCTTGCCCATCGAAAAACCACGCGTACTGAATCTATTTGCCTACACGGGTGGCTCCTCACTAGCCGCCCGTCAGGCGGGTGCCGACGTTACGCACGTCGACTCGGTGAAGCAGGTTATTTCGTGGTCGCGGGAAAGCATGGAGATGAGTAAGCTGGACAATATTCGCTGGGTGGTTGAAGATGCCGTAAAATTTGTACGGCGCGAGGAACGTCGAGGTAATACGTATCACGGCATCATCCTGGACCCACCCGCTTATGGCCGGGGTCCTGATGGTGAAAAGTGGGTACTTGAAGAGCAGTTGAATGAGCTGCTGAAGACCTGTGCGGCACTACTCGACCGTCAGGATTTCTTTTTCATTATCAATCTCTATTCGCTCGGGTTTTCAGCGCTCATACTAGACAACCTGATGGCCCAATGCTTCGGCAACCCCGCCAAAGCGGGGCAAGCTCCGCGTTACGAACAGTCTGGTGAGCTTTTCCTGACCGATTCGCATCAGAAACGACTTCCACTGGGCGTTTTCTCTCGTTTTTCTTCCGTAGATTTGTAAAAAAGTTTACTGTTTGCTGTCTTCTGTTTTCAGTTGCGCTGCCAGCAACCAGTATTCTAAGTCTGCAACGCAACTGAAAACAGACGACAGCAAACAGTAAACTACAATTGCTTTGGGGACATTTTGCGGTACATATTGATCCTGTTGGTGGTAGCCACTCTGGCGTCGTGCAGTAGCGGCGACCGGCGGCTTTCGCGTATACCACCCCTCCCCCAGGCCTCCGACAGCGCCCAGACAGCCAATACGCTTCGTGCGCTCAGTCGCGCCATTAATCAGTCCTCTTCAGCTACTGCGTATGCGAAACGGGCGGTGGTGCTCTTATCGTTGGGCCGCACCGGCGAAGCACTGGACGATATCGACGAGGCCATATCCAGAAACAACAGTACGGGCTTCTTCTTCCTGGTCAGAGCTCAGGTGATGCGGGCCCTGAAAAAGCCGGACCGGGCTTTCGACGACGCACAACGGGCCGAGATTCTGGGCATCAGTTCGCCAGAACTGTTTACCCTGATTGGTGATGTGCTGCAACAACAGGCGCAATACCCTAAAGCTAAACTATACGTTGCCAAAGCCTTACAAATGGCTCCCTACGACGGGGAAGCCCATTTTTATAGCGGTCTGATGGCTGCCAAACAGGGGGACACAGTTCAGGCGTTGGCCCAGTACCAGCAGGCATTACAGCTGAAACCACGCTTCCTGCCCACCTACAATGAACTGACGGCCGTCTATCGATCGCTGGGTGATTTGAACACTGCCTTGACCTACAATGAGAAAGCCATGCAGTACTTCCCGATCAATGCCGAACTGCTGTTTCAGCGGGGCATGATCTACCAGTACGCAGGCCGGGCCGACAGTGCGCTCACTGCATTTCAACGAACAGTGACGCTACAACCTGATTACGTGCAGGCCTATTTTCAGGCTGGTCTGATTTTTGACCGTTTTCGTAACTATGGAGCCGCGCTGACTAACTTTGAGCAGGTGCAGAAGCGGAACCCAACCTTCCCCCGAATTGATTTCTATGTAGCACATGGCGCAGAAATGACCTACCAGTGGGATAGGGCGCTGACACTGTATACCAGCGCGTTGCAGAAAGACCCCGGCGACCAGGCTGCCCAGTTTGGTATATGGCGCGTACAGAAACGCCAGCAACAGGCAACGGCATCGTATGATGACTATTTACTGCCGTCAGGACGACCAGAAACGGGCATTTTACAAGCGCCGGGCGGGCGAACCCTCGATACCAGCCGGATTCGTATTGCACCCATCCAGCCACGAACTCGAATTCATTCGACGAATGACTCGACCTTTACTGTGAAAAAGATTGATAAATAAAGTTCACTGTCTTCTGTTTCCTGTCTTCCGTTGCGCTGCTTGATCACAACTATTGATCAAGCAGCGCAACGGAAGACAGGAAATAGAAGACAGTGAACAGAAAGACTATGACAACTCAGGATATACAATTACAGGTAGCACTGCCCGACGGCAGTGTCCGTGAGTACCCGGCCGGCTCGTCGGGGCTCGACGTGGCCCTTGGCATCAGCGAAGGACTGGCCCGGAACGTACTGGCCGCTAAAGTGAATGGAAAAGTGCAGGATGCAACCCTGCCGATTGATACACCAGCCGACGGCAATCCGGTGTCGGTTCAATTACTGACCTGGAACGATCTGGAAGGTAAATCGACCTTCTGGCATTCATCGGCCCACCTCTTGGCCGAAGCACTGGAAGCACTGTACCCCGGCATCAAATTTGCGATTGGCCCACCCATCGAAAATGGCTTCTATTACGATGTCGATTTTGAAGGCAAGCACTTCTCGCAGGATGACTTCAAGAAAGTTGAAGACAAGATGCTGGAACTGGCCCGGCAGAAAAATGCCTACGAGCGTAAGTCCGTCAGCAAAGCCGATGCCATTGCCTATTTTGAAGAGAAGGGTGACCCGTATAAGATCGATTTGTTACAGGGCCTGGAAGACGGCAGCATCACCTTCTACACACAGGGTAACTTTACGGACCTTTGCCGGGGGCCACACATCCCTAATACGGGCTTCATCAAAGCGGCGAAGCTGATGAACGTGGCTGGTGCTTACTGGCGTGGCGACGAGAAAAATAAGATGCTGACCCGCATCTATGCCATCACGTTTCCGAAGCAA
This sequence comes from Fibrella arboris, assembly GCF_041321095.1. Classification (NCBI taxonomy): domain Bacteria; kingdom Pseudomonadati; phylum Bacteroidota; class Cytophagia; order Cytophagales; family Spirosomataceae; genus Fibrella; species Fibrella arboris. Next base: position 395,442 of record NZ_JBGGWE010000002.1, read on the forward strand.
AAAGAGCTGGATGAGTACCTAACCCTGCTTGAAGAAGCGAAAAAGCGTGATCACCGGAAGCTGGGTAAAGAGCTTGAACTGTTTGCCTTCTCAGAAAAAGTAGGGCAGGGTTTACCACTCTGGCTACCGAAGGGTGCGCTCATTCGGGAGCGACTGGAAAGCTTTCTGCGAAAAGCGCAGGTACGTGCCGGGTATTCGCCGGTAGTAACGCCGCACATCGGCAGCAAGCAGTTGTACGTAACGTCAGGCCACTGGGAGAAGTATGGCGAAGATTCGTTCAAGCCCATTTTGACCCCGGATGTAGGCGAGGAGTTTCTGCTGAAACCGATGAACTGCCCCCACCACTGCGAAATTTACAAGACAAAACCACGCTCTTACCGGGACCTGCCGTTGCGACTGGCCGAATTTGGTACGGTGTACCGGTATGAACAGTCGGGTGAACTGCACGGACTGACGCGGGTACGTGGTTTCACCCAGGATGATGCGCATATTTTCTGTCGGCCCGATCAGGTCAGTGAAGAGTTTATGAAAGTGATCGACCTGGTGCTGTATGTCTTTAAAGCCTTAGGCTTCAACGACTATAGTGCTCAGGTATCGCTTCGTGACCCGGAGAATGGCACCAAGTACATTGGCTCGGATGAGAACTGGGAGAAAGCAGAAGCGGCCATCATCAACGCAGCGAACGCGAAAGGGCTACCCACTGTTATGGAGAAAGGCGAGGCCGCCTTTTACGGGCCAAAACTTGACTTTATGGTGCGCGACGCCCTCGGTCGCAAATGGCAGTTAGGCACCATCCAGGTCGATTATAACCTCCCCGAACGCTTTGAATTGGAATACACAGGAGCCGATAACCAGAAGCACCGGCCCGTTATGATTCATCGCGCTCCTTTCGGCTCAATGGAGCGGTTTATTGCCATTCTGATTGAAAACACAGCCGGTAATTTTCCACTCTGGCTATCACCTGATCAGATTGCAGTATTGCCCATCTCAGAGAAATATGAAGCCTATGCCAATGACCTTTTCCTGACGTTACAGGAGAATGACATCAGAGGCTTCGTGGATGTACGCGATGAGAAAATTGGCCGCAAAATTCGTGATGCAGAGGTAGCCAAAGTGCCTTTCATGCTTATTGTCGGCGAAAAAGAGCAGGCAGAAGGGCGCGTATCTGTACGGCGAAAAGGTGAAGGGGATCTCGGCAGCATGACTGTTGCTGAATTTTCGGCGCTATTCCACGAGCAAGTGAAAGTATAGTTTCAGGTTTCAGGTTTCACGTCTCAGGTTTCAAGTGCTCCGCTTTATCGACAGACGTTGACAAAGCGAAGCACTTGAAACCTGAGACGTGAAACCTGAAACTTTACCCTTTCCATTTCGTTTACCAAACCAACCAGTAGTCACATTAACCAAACCATATGGCATTACCCCAACGGAGACCACCCCGTCGCGTGGTGGAAGAACCCTACCGAATTAATGAACGCATCCAGGCTCGCGAGGTGCGTGTTGTCGGCGAAAACGTCGAGCAAGGCATTTTTGGCATTCAGCAGGCCCTGGCCATTGCCAAAGCCCAGAGCTTAGATCTGGTGGAGATTTCACCAAACGCGACCCCTCCGGTTTGCCGCGTCATCGACTACTCGAAATTCAAGTACGAGCAGAAGAAGAAGCAAAAAGAGATTAAGTCGAACGCTCAGAAAGTAGTGATCAAAGAAATTCGCTTCGGCCCGAACACGGACGATCACGACTTTGATTTCAAACTGAAACACGCGTTGACCTTCCTGAAAGAAGGGGCGAAGGTGAAAGCTTACGTTCACTTCGTCGGTCGGTCGATCGTGTTTAAAGATCGGGGTCTTCAAATTCTCGAGCGTTTCTCAAAAGGACTCGAAGACGTCGGCAAAATTGAGCAGGAGCCTAAGCTAGAAGGCAAACGCATGATCATGTTCCTGGCACCCAAAGCGGTACAGGTGAAGAAATAGAGGAAGGGAGGAAAGGGAGAAGGGAGGAACGGAGAAAAGGTAGCTTCGCTCAGGTACGTTATGTACCAAGGCTACCTTTTCTCCGTTCCTCCCTTCTCCCTTTCCTCCTTTTGTTGTACCTTTGCGGCCTGTTTATTTAACGCGACCGGCGTACCGGCCTAATTCAATCATGCCAAAGCAAAAAACCAACTCGGCTGCCAAAAAGCGTTTCAAGCTGACCGGCACCGGAAAACTCAAGCGGAAGCACGCCTTCCACTCACACATTCTGACCAAGAAAACCACGAAGCAGAAGCGTAACCTCGTTCACTCGTCGACCGTACACCCGACGAACGAGACACGCATCAAAGCCCTGCTGGGTCTGTCTTAGTCTATTTTTCGGTTATCTATTTCACCCGACAAAAGGCACAAAAGAGTAAGCAGTAGCAGTTTATAGAATGCAGTTTTTCGGCAAACAACCTGCCAACTGCTGCCGCCAACTGCCCACTATGTTTACCGCCCGCGTCAAAAAAAGCAAACACAATGCGTTCAGTCAATCACGTCGCCTCACGGGCACGTCGCAAGAAAATTTTAAAACTGGCCAAAGGGTTCTATGGCCGTCGTAAAAACGTTTGGACAGTGGCGAAAAACGCCGTTGAAAAAGCGTTAGGGTATTCATACCGTGACCGTAAAGCCAAGAAACGCGATTTTCGCGGTCTTTGGATTCAACGGATCAACGCAGGTGCCCGCCAACACGGAATGTCGTATTCTGTGTTTATCGGTGCCCTGAATAAATCAGGCATTGAATTGAACCGGAAAGTACTGGCCGATCTGGCTATGAACCACCCGGAGGCCTTCAAAGCGGTTGTCGACCAGCTTAAATAAACAGAGCGTACCCATACAAAACCCCGGCTGACTCAGCCGGGGTTTTTTGTTTTTAAACCATAAGGTTTCAGAAACCTTATAGGTTTAGCTATGTCTCTATCACTTTTGTCTTCAACCCTGCGCGCGGCTCACCTTCCTTCGGTTTGCCCAGCAGATAGATGTCTATTTCGGTTTGGCCCACACGGAAAACCTGACGATCAGTAAGGGTTGTTTCTAGGTACGTCTTTAGCTTCTGAAACTGATCGGCTTTAGCTTTTTCTTCGTCACCAAACCAGTCTTCGATGGTAACGACCGGTTCCCAGAACTCGGCTTCGGTGATTTCTTCTACGTAGTTGGACGGCGGCAGCATCAACCAATCTTTGATGTGGCTGACCGTTAGCGGTTCTGCCATACGCAGGTACGTGTCTACGGGCTCCAGTGGCTCATCAGACTCGCTGGGGTATAACAAATCGGTTAAGAGGGGGGTTACCTGTTGAGCAAAAGGACTTGTTTCCGACTCTGGTTGAGCCGTTGAGTTCGATTCAGGTACGTTACTATCTGATGGGTCGGTCGTCATAGGTGTGCGTTGATCAGGTACTGTAAAGTAACAGCTTCGTACCGATTATCCGCCGTCAGTAGTAAGCCAATCCGTTAAAAAGCCAGGCCTACTCTGATTTTTTATAAGCATTTCTTCTCAAGTCGCTACATTTGGTAGCTAAACTAACTTTAACCAATAGTCAATTCTTTCCCAACCAAGATCATGTTCGAGACCTTAATGAACCTTGTCCAGCAGAATGCAGGCAGTGCTATTGTCAATAACCCTGCTATTCCGAACGAACACAACAACGCCGCGATGGAAACGGTGGTGCAAAGTATGCTGGGTGGCCTTACCCAGCAGGCGCAGGGCGGTGGCCTGGGCAACCTCCTTGGCATGGTTGTCAACGGAGGTGGCAATGTACAGGACAATCCGGTGACCCAGGGTGTCCAGCAAAACGTTGAGCAAAGCCTGATGCAGAAACTCGGCATTTCGCCACAGGTTGCCATGTCGGTGGCTGGTGCGCTGGTGCCCGTTGTGCTTGGCAAGCTGATGCACAAAGCCGCTGACCCGAACGATTCGAGCGTTGATGGCAACACCATTATGGGCGCTGCTACCGGACAGCAGGGCACCGACTGGATGGGGATGGCCGGATCGGCAATGGCTGATGGCAAACTGGACATGAACGACCTGATGCGCGTGGCAGGTAGCCAACTAGGCGGCGGCGGTGCCGGTGGTCTTGGTGGCATGCTGGGGGGCCTGTTTGGCGGCAAATAACAACAGTAATACGTTGCCCTACGTTAAGGGTGCCTGAGAAAGCCCGTGGTTTCAACTACGGGCTTTTTTCATGTACCAATGTGCAGGCCACCTAAAAGGCAATGTACCCGAAGCAGCGACTGCCAACTACTACTGCCACCACTCCCTACCCCCTGTCATTCCGGCCCGTTACGTTGATTTTGACTGCCAATCTGTCACAAAACCAAACAAAAAAGTCGACTGGCATTTTGCTTGATGTAGGAGTGATAACCGGTTTCTTTGCTAGAAGCCGATCGATCATTAACCACAGCATAAACTCTAAACAGCATCTGACTACCGCGCCCGATGCGGTGGTTTAATTAACCAAATATGGGAAAGATCATAGGCATTGACTTAGGCACCACCAACTCGTGCGTAGCCGTGATGGAAGGGAACGAACCCGTTGTTATTCCAAACAGCGAAGGCCGTCGGACCACACCATCGGTAGTGGCGTTTATGGACAACGGCAATGGCGAGCGCAAAATTGGTGACCCCGCCAAACGTCAGGCCATTACCAACCCACAAAACACCATTTCATCCATCAAGCGGTTCATGGGCAAGCGTTTCAACGACGTGGCCAACGAAACCAGCCAAATGGCGTACAGCGTAGAGCGTGGTCCGAACGACACCCCCCGCGTTCGCATTGGCGACCGCCAATATACGCCTCAGGAAATTTCGGCACTCATTCTGCAAAAGATGAAGCAAACGGCCGAAGATTATCTGGGACAGACAGTAACAGAAGCCGTCATTACCGTACCTGCTTACTTCAATGACGCCGAACGTCAGGCCACGAAAGAAGCGGGTCAGATTGCCGGTCTCGACGTAAAACGGATCATTAATGAACCAACCGCAGCGGCCCTTGCCTATGGTCTTGATAAGACGAGCAAGGACATGAAGATCGCCGTGTTTGACCTCGGTGGCGGTACGTTCGATATCTCGATTCTGGAGCTGGGTGATGGCATCTTCGAAGTAAAATCGACTGACGGTGATACCCACCTGGGTGGTGACGACTTCGATCAGGTGATCATTGCCTGGCTGGCGCAGGAGTTCATCAACGACGAGAACATTGACCTGCGGAAAGACCCAATGGCGCTGCAACGCCTGAAGGAAGCCGCCGAAAAAGCGAAGATCGAATTGTCGAGTTCCTCATCGACAGAGATCAATTTGCCCTACATCATGCCTGTAAACGGCATACCCAAGCACCTTGTCCGCACGTTGACCCGGGCGAAATTCGAGCAACTGGCCGATTCACTGATTCAGCGTAGCCTGGAGCCTTGCCGTCGCGCCCTGAAGAACTCAGGTTTAAGCGCCAGCCAGATCGACGAAGTGATTCTGGTGGGTGGCTCGACCCGGATTCCGAAAGTGCAGGAAGAAGTAGAGAAACTGTTCGGCAAAAAACCGTCGAAAGCCGTTAACCCCGACGAGGCGGTAGCCATTGGCGCAGCTATTCAGGGTGGGGTATTGACGGGTGAAGTAAAAGACGTACTGCTGCTCGACGTTATTCCACTCTCGCTGGGTATCGAAACCATGAACGGTGTGTTCACCAAAATGGTAGAGGCCAACACCACGATTCCGACCAAGAAAACGGAAACGTTCTCGACGGCATCAGACAACCAGCCGAGTGTGGAGATCAACGTCTTGCAGGGCGAACGGCCAATGGCGGCTCAGAACCGTCAGTTAGGCCGGTTCATCCTATCGGATATTCCACCAGCACCGCGGGGCGTTCCTCAAATCGAAGTAACGTTCGACGTAGATGCCAACGGTATCCTGAACGTAACGGCCCGCGACAAAGGCACCGGTAAAGAGCAGAAGATTCGGATCGAAGCCAGCAGTGGCCTCACCGACGCTGAGATTACCCGGATGCGCGAAGAGGCGAAAGCCAACGAAGCATCGGATAAGGCTGAGCGCGAGAAAATCGAGAAAGTAAACAGCGCCGACTCGATGATTTTCCAGACCGAGAAACAGCTGAAAGATTACGGCGATAAACTGTCGGCTGGTAATAAAGAGGCCATCGAAAGCGCCCTGACGCAACTGCGGTCTGCCCACGGTTCACGTGACGTGGCCGCGATCGACACGGCCATGGAAGCGATCACGGCTGCCTGGAATGCCGCTTCGCAGGAAATTTACGCCGCCACGCAAGGTCAGGATGGTGGCGCCAACCCGATGGATGGTTTCGCCGGACAGCCCGGCGGCGGGCAGCCAAACGGCGCTCAGAACCAGCCTACGGACGGCGACGTATCGGACGTTCCTTACGAAGAAGTGAAATAAGTTTCAAACCTATAAGGTCTTTTAGCGGGCCTTATAGGTTTGAGTTTAGTAAGAAAGCCCCTGCTCAATCAGCAGGGGCTTTTCCGTTGCCTGGTGGGTACGTGGTGCTGCGAATATCTTCGCTGTTTTTCCGCGAAGCGAGCCTATAGACGGTAAGGGTTGGCCTGTTTTGGCTTTATTGGGTATGTTACTGGCTCTGATCGCTACCCCGCCATTAGGCAGTAACCCGATTAAAGACACATCGCTGCTCAATGCTTCGCATGAAATCGCTAACCCCCCCCCTACTCTGGCTGGCTTTCCTGGCCATTGCTGTTGTCTCCTGTATTAAAATGGCGCCCGGCAGCAGCTCGTCGAAAACGGCCAAATCGACGGCGCAACTCATCAGGGAAGACCCTGTTAATGGGCTTGCCAACGCTAAACAAGTTCGTGATAAAACCCCGTTAAAAGTGGCCGACGGCCTTCAGGTATCCCTCTGGGCGTCTGATTCACTCGCTCCTGACCCGGTAGCCATGTCGATCGATGACCAGGGGCGCGTTTATTTGACGCGAACGAACCGGCAAAAAAACTCGGAGTTCGACATTCGCGGGCACCGCGACTGGATGACCGAATCGATCGGATTGCAGTCGGTAGAAGATCGTCGGGCCTTTCTGCACAAAACATTTGACCCGGCGAAAAGTAAAGAAAACGACTGGCTGAAAGATCTGAATGGCGATGGCAGCCATGACTGGCGCGATCTGGCCGTTGAGAAAGACGAGGTCTGGCGGCTCGAAGACACCAACAACGACGGACTTGCAGACGTATCGATGCGGGTGCTGAATGACTTTTTCAACGAAGTAACTGATGTGGCGGGCGGCATTTTGGTTCGGGCCAAAGATGCGTTCGTGACCATTGCTCCCGATGTATGGCGGCTGAAAGACACCAACAACGATGGCGTGTACGATCAGAAAACATCGATCAGCCACGGGTATGCCGTACACGTTGGCTTTAGTGGTCATGGCATGTCGAACCCGATCGAAGGGCCCGACGGCAAAATCTACTGGAACATCGGCGATATCGGAGCCAACATCACTACAGCCGAGGGTGTCAACCATAAGCGGTCCAATGAAGGGATCATCGCCCGGTCGAACCCTGACGGCTCTGGTTTCGAGATTTTTGCGGGTGGCCTGCGGAACACGCATGAGTTTGTCTTCGACGAATACGGGAACCTGATCAGTTCAGACAATGACGGCGATCATCCGGGCGAGAGCGAACGGCTGGTGCACGTTGTGGAGGGTTCCGATGCGGGCTGGCGATCGAACTGGCAGTACGGCAAATACACCGACCCCAAAAACAATCTGTATAAGGTCTGGATGGACGAAAAGCTGTACAAGCCCCGCTGGGATGGGCAGGCAGCTTATATTATTCCTCCTATCATGAACTTCCACAACGGCCCGACCGGTATGGTCTATAACCCCGGCACAGCGCTGGGGTCGGCCTGGAAGAACAAGTTTTTCCTGGTTGAGTTTGTGGGCAATCCGGCCCGTTCGCCGATCTGGTCGTTTGGGTTGAAACCGAAAGGTGCCTCGTTTGTCCTCGACGGCGAGCAGAACATCCTGTCGGGTCTACTTCCAACGGGCATTCGTTTTGGCCCGGATGGTGCGCTCTATGTTGCCGACTGGATCAACGGCTGGGATACGAAAAACTACGGGCGCGTTTGGAAACTAGACGTCACGACCGATAAAAATGACCTCAGTGCGCTACGGGCCGACACCAAACGCCTGATGCAGCTAGACTACACGGCTCAATCGGTTGCAATGCTCTACGGCCTGCTGAGCAATCCCGATATGCGCATTCGGTTAAAAGCTCAGTTTGAGCTGGCTACGCGCGGGGCCACCGGTGCAGCTCAGTTTAACCAGGCCATTGGTCAGACCGGCAGTCAACTGGCACGCATTCACGGTATCTGGGGACTGGGGCAACTGGCTCGGCAAGATAAGACGTATGGCAAGCCCCTTGTGGCCTTATTGACCGATAAAGACCCTGAGATTGTGGCGCAGGCAGCCAAAGTGATCGGCGACGAGAACCTGTCAGAAGCGGGTCCCACGCTGGTTCCGCTTCTGGCCAGTCAGCATCCACGTGTTCAGTTTTTCAGCGCACAGGCCCTGGGTCGTATTCACCATCAGGCGGCCCTTCAGCCCCTGCTGGCTATGATCAGAACGAACAACGATGACGATGTGTACCTGCGTCATGCGGCGGTGCTCGCCCTTTCGCGCATTGGCCAGGTTGAGCCTATCGCGGCCTTGGCAAAAAGCAGCAATAAATCGGAGCGGCTGGCAGCCGTGCTGGTGTTACGGCGCATGAAGAGCGATAAGGTGGCCCTCTTCCTGACAGACAATGATGAGTACATTGTTACCGAAGCAGCGCGGGCGATCAACGACGATGAGTCAATTCCAGCAGCATTACCCGCCCTGGCAGGTACGTTGGCTACGACACGGTTTACGTCAGAGCCACTGCTTCGCCGAGCTATAAACGCCTGTTTACGGGTAGGCGGCAACGAGCAGATCAATCAGTTGGTTGCCTTTGCCAAACGGACAGATGTTGACAAGACGCTCCGGGCCGAGGCACTCGCAACGCTGGGTACGTGGGCAAACCCGTCGGTTATGGACCGGGTCGATGGCCGTTATCGCGGTGTGTTACAGCACAACCTGGCTTCGGTTCAGGCCCTTGTGCAGCCGCAGAGCGGCGATCTGCTACAGGCATCTGAGCCGGTGGTGCTGGTAGCCGCCGCGCAGATGGTTAGTAACCTGGGCATTTCCAGTGCCGCAGACAGGCTGGCTAAACTCCAGCAGGAAAGCAGCTCGGCCGAGGTACGGGCAGCCGCGTTAACCGCCCTTAACCAGCTCCATTATGCGGGTATGGAACCTGCGTTGAAGCTGGGCATGAACGATTCAAACGCCGATGTACGTACAGTCGCGCTGGGCCTCATGCGCGGACAAAACTTATCAGCGGCAGCGCTGGCTGATATGTCGAAGACTATTTTCGAGAAGGGCACCGAAAAAGAACAGCAGCAACTGATTCAGGTGCTTGGTTCTATGCCCGTAGCGAAGACAGAACCTATTCTGGCCGGGCTTATCGACCGGATAGCGGCCAAAACGTTACCACCAAGCCTGGCACTGGAACTGAACGAAGCCGTTGATTCGACAAAATCGGCCCCACTTATTGCCAAACTAGCGCCATATCGGTCAACGGGCATGACAGTGGCCGACTACCAGGATGCCTTGTTTGGCGGAGACAGGCAGGCCGGTCGCCGGTATTTCATGACCAACTCAACCGGGCAATGTGTTCGTTGCCATTCGATCGGCGGACAGGGTGGCGAAGTTGGCCCCTCGCTGACCAACATTGGTAATGTACTCACCCGCGATCAACTGCTACAGGCGTTGATCGAGCCCAGTGCCCGCCTATCGCCCGGTTACGGAACGGTGATGGTCACGCTGGCTGACGGACAGACAGTTACGGGCGTACTGATGCAGGAATCGGACCACGAACTCGTACTTAAAACCACAGAGGCTGAACCCTTGAAAGTGCCTGTATCCCGCATCAAAAAACGGGAAAATATGCCTTCGAGTATGCCGCCAATGGGCTACCTCCTATCAAAACGCGAAATCAGGGATGTCGTTGAGTTCCTGACAAATTTGAAAGGGGGCCGGTGAAGAAGGAGTTTACAGTTTTCTGTTTACAGTTGCGCTGCTACTGCCACGACGGTTGTCTAGCAGCGCAACTGTAAACAGAAAACTGTTTTGGCATGGTCTTTGTGAAAATGCTTGATACCCATAAATGAATGTGCTGTTCATCACAGCCTCACAGTACACACACACAGGATAAGCCCGCCAACGAGAGTTAGCGGGCTTATTTGTTTGCACCTACCTTTGCATACAGCCAACTTCCGCAGCGTATGCAGTCAGTATTACGTTTCCTTCTTCTCATCTGTTGTACCGCCACAGTCGGGTTCGGGCAAACGATCGTTCGTGGACCCTATCTACAACGAGTCACACCAACGAGCGTGGTCGTTCGGTGGCGGACCGATCTGCCTGGTAGTAGCCGGGTACGTTATGGCGCGGGCCTGACGCAACAGGTGACAGACCCGCAATTGACCACCGAGCATACGGTTACCCTGACGAACCTTCAACCTGCCACTCGGTACCCCTACGTGGTCGGTACGCAGGAAGCCGATCTCTCACCAGTCGATGATACATATTTTGTCAAAACAGCACCCGCGTTTGGCTCCAATGAGCCGGTCAGGTTCTGGATGCTGGGCGATTTCGGCACTGGTTCAGATCGGCAAAAACAAACATTCGACGCCATAAAGGGACCTATTCAAAACCGTCGACCTGACCTTTGGGTCTGGCTGGGCGACAATGCCTATTCATTCGGGCGCGATGAGGAGTACCAGAACTGGGTATTTAATTATGCGCCTGAGTACCTGCGAAACCTACCGGTTTATGCCACGCCCGGCAACCACGATTACCACGACGATAACAATGATTTTGCTGTCCCTTACTACGCAATCACTTCGCATCCAAAGCAGGGCGAAGCAGGCGGTGTTCCTTCGGGTACAGCGTCTTACTACGCCGTAGATTATGGCCCGGTACATCTCGTCTCGCTCGATTCGTTCGGCAATGAAGAGGGCAAATACCGGATCTGGGACACTACCGGTACCCAGATTCAATGGCTTAAACGTGATCTGGCAGCCAACCGGGACGCCGGCACGAAACGCCCCTGGACGATCATTGTTTTTCACCATCCGCCCTACACACAGGGGTCGCGTAATTCGGATACCGAACAGGATCTAATCCTGAATCGCGAACGGCTCACGCCCATTTTCGAGCGGTATAATGTTGATCTGGTTATCAGTGGGCACAGCCATGTCTATGAACGTACCTACCAGATGCGCGGACACCGGGGGTTATCGACAACGTTTGACAAAACACGTTACGCCGTTGACACAACAACAGGACGGTACGACGGTTCGCCCAACTCCTGCCCTATTGTGCAGAAAGATGGTAGCCTGGTGTACATTGTCAACGGGTCTGGTGGCGCCAATACGGGACGGGCTCCCAACTACCCGCACAAGGCTATGGTCTACAGCTATACCGATGAGGGAGGCTCTATGCTGATCGACGCCTCAGAAAATCGCCTGGATGCCCAATGGGTAGCGCCTAGTGGTGTACTCGACCGGTTCACGATGCTAAAACAGGTAAACCGACGCCAGTCGTATACGATCAATTACGGCGATACGCTGGCACTTAACGCCTCGTGGCCGGGCAATGCCGTGACGGGGAATGGACAGGCAGCCCGTTATGTCTGGTCGACGGGGCAAACGGGGCGAACCATCAGGACGGCCAATCAGTCGGGTACGTTCCGGGTTACCGATGGGCTGGGTTGCCTGACCGATGAGTACACGGTAACGGTACTCCCCCGGCCCAAATTGACCACCAACGCGCTGGTAGCGGCGGCCTATTGCCCTAATGCGTCAGTGTCTGTTTCTGTTTCCAGTGAAAATGCGCCGCTTGCCAGTAGCTGGACGTACGATATTCAACTGTCTGATGCAGCGGGGAATTTTGCCTCGGCACGGCCGATTGGCTCAGGTACGTTGCCCACGCTACTGGCCCAGTTACCCGCTGATTTGAGCGCCGGAACCGGCTATCGGCTACGTGTAGTTCCCCGTAACGTACCTACGGTCGATGTAGTAGCCAGCCCTGCTTTTACCGTACGCTCCTTACCCACTGCTTCGGTAACGGGGTCTGCCACAGCACTCGCTGGTCAGCCTGTAGCAGTCCTGGTGAACTTGACGGGCGACGCTCCCTGGCAACTGGCATTTTCTAACGGCGCTTCGTTTACTGCTACTTCCCAGCCAGCCAGCCTCACGCTCCCGGCTATACCCGTGGGCATTACGCGCCTCACCGGTGTAGCCAATGAATGTGGCACCGGCACCGTACTCGTTGCCGGTGAGCAGACCGGCTTGCTGCCCACCGCCGTTGAACCTGATACACGTCGCGTTCAAATTTATCCCAATCCGACGGTCAACCAGGTATGGGTAGAGTTCATGAAAGCAGAAACCGGCCCTATCGAACTGCATGTATTCGATACTCGGGGAAGCCAGGTATTCAGCCGTCAGCTGGGGAGTGGAACCGCCCCGACACGGGTGTCTATCCCACTGGAAGGGGCTGGCCTTTTCTATGTACAGGTCCGAATAGGCGAAGACCTGTTCATGAAGAAAGTTGTTCGCCTGCCTTAATTTCTTGTTCTTAACGGGCTCCTTCACGTATAGACTGGCACTATTCCGACTGAAGGGGCATTAGTAACGTAGTATGGCTATTTCTATTGACTCGGCTCCAGCCACCGTAACCAGCGGTACGCGCCTCTGGGCATCCCTGGCTGCCGTTTATGTGCTCTGGGGCTCAACGTACCTGTTCATTCATTTCATGACCGAACAGATGCCCCCCTTATACATGGCATCCATGCGTTACATTATCGCGGGCAGTATCCTTTACGCCTATGCCCGGTTCACCGGCACCGAACGCCCGACAATCGCCCATTGGAAGTCGACGGCCATCATTGGCTTTTTCCTGCTCACGGTAGCAAATGGAGCCTTAACGCTGGCACTGCAGTATATTCCGTCGGGTGTGGGGGCCTTACTTGGCGGCTTGTTGCCCATTTTTTTGTTACTGCTGAACTGGGTTTCCTTTGGCCAGGTACGCCCCAGAAACCTGTCATTGATTGGCGTAGCAATCGGGTTTACGGGTATTTACCTGCTCATCAAACCCGATAAACTCGTGACCGCAGGCGGCGCAGATGCCAACCTGATCGGCACCGCACTGGTGGCGGTCGGAAACCTCTCCTGGGCAGTAGGTACGTTGCTGACCCCACGGCTCCGGCAGCCTGATCAAACGCTGGCTAGTGGTATGCAGATGCTACTGGGTGGCATTTTTCTGATGATCGTTAGCCTGGCCTTTGAGCCGGCACAGGTGTTGAGTATCCTCCATGCTCCTGCCAAAGCGCTGGGGTCAATGCTCTACCTGGTGATCTTTGGCAGCATCATCGGCTTCTCAGCCTATGCCTGGCTGGCCCGGCATGCGCCTCCTGCCCTGTTGGCTACTTACGCCTTTGTGAACCCGATTATTGCCGTGCTGCTTGGCGTTACGTTTGCGGGTGAAGTATTCTCGGCTCGTTCGCTGATTGGCGCTGGTGTAGCACTGGTCGGTGTCACACTCATGACGCTGGGCAGGCGGTAAGGCCAACGCAGGATAGGCATCGGCAGCCAGTTGCTCTTTATGCTGGTTCTTTACGTATTGTGACAGGTAACAGCAGCAACCAACTAGTGAATGATCTCATTAACTGATCTGATTGCCAAAGGGGAAGGCACCACGCTGGAGTTTAAAAGCACGCTCTCAACGCCGTATCGCATTGCGCGGACGCTCACAGCTTTTTCCAACACCAGCGGCGGCACGTTATTGATCGGCGTGGCCGATGATGGCAAGTTGGTGGGCGTCGAGTCTGAATACCAGGAAATGCAGAAAATTGAACGCGCCACTGATTTCCTGATCGAACCACCCATCTCGATCAGCTACGAGTTAAAGCGGCACGATGGCAAGACAATCCTGCTGCTCACCATACCCGAGAGCCACGAAAAGCCGCACACGGCCCTCGACGAACGGGGTAACCGAACCATCTACGTTCGGCAACGCGACAAATCGGTGCCCACCAATCGGCTAATGCTTGACTTACAGACTGTTGACAAAAAACTGCTACAGACACCGATGGTAAAAAATCTGGTGCAGTTTCTTCGTAAACATGACAGCATCACCGCCGACCGGTTGGCGAAACTGGTGAACATTTCTGATTATCGCGCGACCAAACTCCTGCGTGCGCTGACAGCTCAGGGAATACTCCTCATGGTCGACAAACCTCGCCCCGCGCGCTATTCACTGAAGTAAACAAGCAAACGGCGACAAAGTGCGCTAGCTTGGCCTCTTGCCGTTTGCTCGTTCACGCGCTTACACTTTCACGGAAAGGTGGCGATCAATCAGCGAAATGACATACTGAAAATCGTCGGGGCGGTTGGCATAGTCGAGGTTGTTCACATCGATGGTAAGCAGGTCACCGGCATCATATGTGTGGGCAAACGCCTCGTACAATACGTTCAGGCTATCGAGATAGTCAGTACTGATTGACTGTTCGAAATCACGGCCCCGTTTTTTGATCTGGGCAGTCAGCTTTGGCAGATCGGCTTTCAGATAGATCATCAGATCGGGTGGGCGCACCATACCAACCATATTGTCGAACAAACTCCGGTACGTTTCATAATCGCGGGGAATCATTTTGCCGGTGTCGTACAGATTTTTGGCAAAAATGTACGCATCCTCATAGATAGTCCGATCCTGAATGACACTGCGCCCCGACGAACGTATTTTTTGAACCTGTTCAAATCGACTGTTCAGGAAATAGATCTGAAGATGAAAGGACCAACGGGCCATATCGCCGTAAAAGTCAGCCAGGTATGGGTTGCCTTCTACGGCTTCATAGAGAACGTCCCAGCCGTAATGAGTGGCTAATCGTTGGGCCAGTGTAGTTTTACCGGCGCCGATATTTCCTGTAATGGCAATGTGCATGAATGCAGGGAGATTGAAGGGTACAAGTTAGCAGGTCAAAAATCTGGCATTACAGCGGCTTTCGCAACCTAAACAGACAACTCCGGGCAGGAAATTGCTATCGGCCTGTGCTTTACCGGAAAAGCCTACGTCAAGCAATGACCGTTACCCGCCGTCAGTTTCTTCAATCTGCCCTGATTGGCAGTTCAGCCATCGTTACCTCGGCATCTGGCCAGCCAGGTACGTTGCCGACGCCCCTACCCGTCTTCCCAACCCAACCTATTTCCTGCAACTCCTATACCTGGGATACGTTTTACCGGCGGGCGGGAAAAATCTGGATGAACGACCCGGTGGCATCGTTAACCGACTTTGTTCAGTCTGGGTTTACGGCCTATGAACCTGGCCTCAATTCGGTGAAGCAACTTCAGGAATTAGCTCCGCGTTTAAGCCAGTTTAAACTCTCCATGCCATCAATCTACGTGAACAGTTCACTGCACAGGCAGGCGGAAGCAACTGGCTCCATGGCATCGGTCCTCGCTATTGCCGACGAAGCACGGCGATTAGGTACGCGCCTTCTTGTAACGAACCCGAATCCAATCAAATGGGGATCGCCCGACAACAAATCGGATGCGGAACTGGACGAACAGGTACGTAATCTGGACTGGCTGGGTGGCGAACTTCGGAAACGTGGCCTCACCTTGGCCTACCACACGCATGCGCCTGAACACCGGGCTGCCGCGCGGGAATTTCACCACATGATGGTGGCTAGCAACCCAGCCAACGTGTCGCTCTGTCTCGACGTCCACTGGGTATATCGGGGCTCCGGGAATTCACAGGTCGCCCTATTCGATGTGGTGAGGCTGTATGGGAAACGAATCGTTGCGCTGCATGTGCGGCAGTCGAACGCCGGGATCTGGTCTGAGACGTTCACACCAACCGGCGACATTGACTACCCGCGGCTATGGTCGACCCTGAAAAGTCTGGCTGTTAAGCCACTGATCGTACTGGAGCAGTGTCTGGAAACAGGTTCCCCCAACACGATGGATGCAGTTTCGGCGCACAGGCAGGATCTGGTTACTGCCAAAGCCCTCTTCACGTAGCTTCATCTACTTGGCTCTGTCTGTAGCCACTGCACAACGGAGAAGGCCCGACCACTTGTTGAAACGCCCTGAATGGTCACGCGCAACTTCCTGGCGGAGGAGGACACAACGACTGGCACGACCAGCTGGCCCGTTTTATCTATGCTGGCCAGCGGCTCCCAGGCCAATACGTCACGTAGATCGGGTTTGGTATCCACAACGGGGCTACCGGCTGAGAAGGGAACAGCTGTCGGGTAACCTGCGACCCTGTGTCGGGTAACGCCCTTCATTTTTGCCACATCGCGCGTTACCCGGCTATAAAAAGCGATGATCCCCCTACTGGCCTGTGTGCCATACATAGCCGCCGTTGCGCCTATTTTAAGCACTTCGATACGCTCGATGGAGGCGGGTGAAAAGGCCAGCAATTGGGTACCGTCTGTATCATCGATTGGAAAGCCGTCGACCAGGAAAAATGGATTCTGGATACCCGTGGCTGGTTTGGCAACGGGCGGCGGTGGCGGTGCGCCACGGCTGGTCAGTGGCGCAACAGCCGCGTTCAGCATCGACGCGGCACCGGGGAAACTCACCGAATAGGCTGTTCGGCCGGTTGTCAGCACCTCATCGACTCGCAGGTTGGGAATTTTGGCCCGAATCAGTGAATACAGATTAGCAAACCCGGTGGCGTCTTTGTTCAGGACAATGGTCTGGTCCACCTGGTTATGCAGGCTCCGAAGCTGAACAGCAGCAGGCCGTTCGTCGATCGATTTGGCTGTGCGAACAACTACTTCAGCCAATTGACGGGCTGGGCTATCTCTATACAGGCCTGGCTCGGCGGCCTGTCGTTGTTTCGCCGTTTCAATCATTTTGCGCCACTGCCTGAACAACAGGGTGGCATCCGGCGTGAATGGCAACGTACCCAGCTCCATCGCATAGGGGTTGAACGAAACGTTTGCCTCGACTGGCTTTCCTTTACGATTCGTCACCTGCACCAGCACCTGAGCGGTATCGGACAGGAAAAGCTGGCCAACCTGAAAATGGCCCGTAGCGTCTGTCTGGGTTACCCTGGTCGACACTCCGTTTCGATCAACGATAATGAGCTTGACGTTCACCGGTTGTTTTTCGGCTGTCGATAATTGACCATGCAGGGTAATACCGGACACACCTGCCACCGACTGTTTTATCGACTGTCGACTGTCTATGGCCTGCAAGTAGGCTGGAAACGCAGGCACCAGCGAATCGGCCGGGCTACGCTCAGCATCGGTCACCGAGACAGAAGCATGCGCGGCAATCGGTCGGCCAGTTTCGTCGTGAAGCTTGATCAGTAACGCATCGGCTGACGAGGTTGTAGCCGACCGGCTTAGCTGAATACTGGCCAGGATGGGTGCCGTTCGGTCGGGAATCCGAATGGTGCGCTTGGTCCAGATCCGTCCTGTACTGTCCATCAGGGAAAGCAACACGGTGCCCGGTGGCCAGGTACGTGTCGACCAGCGTACTGTTGTTGATGCACTCCGCACCGGAACATAGGCGGTCTGTACCAGCCTGCCTCTGCTTTCAATCAGGGCATAGGCCGTAGGAAATCGCGTTTTCGAACGGGCATCGAGGGTGAGTGCCAGCTGACCACTATCAACAGCCATGGTCGTCCGATAGGGAGCGCCGAGTACTTCCTCTACAAACTCGGTTGGTGTGGTCACTATCGCTTTTTCCTGGCTGGTCGCTTCCTCCTGGCCACCCACGGTCGTTTCATGATTCACGACCCAAATGGGCCGTTCGAAGGCTGGCCTGTTGTAGGGCAGGTCTGTCTCCGTATAAGCCCGCAACCAGTATGTGCCTGTCGATAAGGTATCAGAGAGATGCAATGAACCCGCAGCACGCCCGTGCGACACCGGCAGCCACACGTGTTGCAACGGACTGTTTGTTGACGTCCACAGCTCAACAGACAGCGCCGGGCCTGCTTCAGCTGTATCGCATTGTTGGGTGAGGGCATCGAGTACATACCCACTCAGCCAGAGCCTCTCACCTGTCATATAGAGCGGCTTATCAACCTGCACAAACACGGGCTGGGCTGGCTTACCCGCCTGCCGCTGCCAACGCTGCACCAGCGTGTCGAGTAGGGTGCCGGGCGGCAGGCGGTTTTCTACCTGTGTCCGTCGGACCGAATCGAGCCGGGCGGTTGCCAGCTGAGTAGCTGCTGAACCATCCTGTTGCCAGTCGTCGGGCAGGGCGTTGGCCAGCCGGTCATTGCTCAGAAAACCAACAGCTTCAAACCCACGCGGCGCTGTAATCTGGCCGGTTATCGTAAATCCGAGTGTTTTTTGTGGCAACACGAGCTGCGAAAAGGCAAATTTGGCATCTACATATGGCGAGTTATTCGATGAGACCTTTGTGTATAATACCTCGATGGGGCTATCACTGGTCAGCCAGCGTTCATGCGCCAACGTACCTGGTGTCACCAGCGTTTTCACATCGATCGCTTTCAGGTGTCGACCCAGTTCAGTGCTGAGTACTGGAGAGCCATTGGCAGGAAGCGGACGAGTCAGGTCGGTCTGAAAGATCAGAAATCCCTCCTGTTCATGATTCCCTGCTACCAGACTGGCTAGTAAATGCCGCAACGACCCCTGGTACGCCTGTTCCCGATTGCGTTGCCACTGCTTGGCCTGTTTAGGCGATGCTGGTGTCAGTTCTTTGAATAGCGTGGTGCCACCGAACAACACTTTGGCGGTGCGGGCTTCACTCCGAAACGCCCGTAATGAATAGATCAAACGGTAACCGAGCGCCAGGTTGTCGATGAGTAGGGGCTCACGGGCCGTGGCCATCAGATACCCACCAGGTTCGTCAAACAGAAGTACCTCGGGGTTAACGATCGTGCACTGACGGGCAAACGCTGAATTTCCGATCATATCCTGCTCGAATTGCGCCAGCTGCCGCTGCCAGGTCTTATCTTTCTTCGCCGTCACCACTACGTCTGTCAACATATTCGCCATCGGCAACAGGGCGATGGCAATTGGCTGGGGTTTCGCTTCGGTGATACGAATGGGCTGCCGGACGGCGGTAAAGCCTGTGTAGGAAACAACCAGTTCACTGGCCCCAAAAGGAACATTAGTTAAGCTAAACTGCCCTTTTTCGTCTGTCGTTACGCCACGCGTGGTGCCATTCAGGTACACAGATGCAAATGGCAGTGGTTGCCCATCGCTCGCGTTGGTGATCCGCCCCGACAAGGTTACATGCTGTACTGCCTGTGCCCACGCAGGCATCCTGCATAAGCCCAGTAGAAGCCCTATCAGTAATAAGTACCGCCGGCAGATACGAGTCATGTCGCTACTCAGTTTTACTCAAATGTATGTGCAACTTAACAATAACGGGAGTTATGGACAAACCAGACTTTAACGGGCTGGTAGCTAAACAGTTGCTCTGTATTTCGCCTCGAAAGTCCACGCGGCTACGTCTGGACGACGACGTATCCAGTTGCCACTTAGTTGTTTTGGGCAGACAGTAAGTAATCCTGCTTATTTCGCGTCGAACGTCACCTTCGGGTTCTTCAGCGATTTCATGGCCTGCCCCAGTCCATTCAGGGTTAATGGAAACATTCGGTTACCAGACCACTCCCGAATGAGCTTTGTGCTATGGGTATACTGCCAGTAACCTGCCGGCGATGGATTCAGCCAGACCAGGTGCGGGTACTGTTTTTTGAACCGGTCGAGCCAGACTATACCCGCCTCTTCGTTGTAATGCTCAACGCTACCGCGAGCCTGCGTAATCTCATACGGCGACATGGCAGCATCGCCCACGAAGATCACCTTGTAGGCTTTATTGTATTTATGCAGCACTTCGTAGGTCTGTAACCTGTCTCGGCGGCGGGTATTGTCTTTCCAAAGCGTTTCGTATACACAGTTATGGAAATACAAAAATTCGAGGTGTTTGAACTGGTACCGCGCTGCCGAGAAAAGCTGGTTACACAGGTCAATATGCTCATCCATTGACCCGCCTACATCGAATAAAATCAGCACCTTGACCCGATTCTGGCGCGAGGGGTGCAGTTTAATATCCAGGTAACCACCATTCCGGCTTGTTTCGGCGATCGTCTCGGTCAGATCCAGCTCATCGGCAGCGCCTTCGCGGGTGAGAATCCGCAGGCGCCGCATGGCCATCTTCATATTGCGGGTGTTCAGCTCAACGCTATCGTCCAGGTTTTTATAGGCGCGATTTTCCCATACTTTCGACGCCATTCTATTGCCCTGGCTGTCGGCCGACCGATCAAGCTTAAAGCCTTCCGGGGCACGGCCAGCCGTGCCAAACGGCGATGTCCCCCCGGTCCCGATCCAGTTCGGGCCGACGTCCCGGTTTCCGCCTTCGCGCCGTTCCTGCTGCTCATCCAGTAGTTTCCGAAGCCGTTCGTAGAGCACATCCAGTCCACCGGCAGCGTCGAGCGCGGCTTTTTCATCGTCGCTCAACTGGTGTACCATCGCGTGGCGAAGCCATTCAGGCGGAATCTCAGGTAACGACTGAGTGGCAGTAGGTACGTTACCGGCTACCCATTCGCCAAACAATCTGTCGAACAGGTCGAGGTGCTGTTCGTGCTTGACCAGCGTTGTTTTACTGAGGTAATAAAAGTCATCGATGGTCACTCCACCCGCCTCACTTCGTAGGGCGTCGAGCAACGTCAGATACTCCGGGAGGGTAACCGGTAGCGCGTGTTGGCGAAGCAGTAGAAAAAACGGGAGAAACATACGATTGCGGCGCAAGGGGGTTAAGTAATCCAGGGGGCGGGATAAAGAGGATATTGATTCATTGGCTATCTCCAGACCAGCCCGTTAAATAGTCCCTCAATAACTCCTTCCTTTTGCGCGTAAAGCCGTAAAAAGGTCGGTATCCTGTTCGTTTTTAAGCAGCGCTCCCATATACGGAGGCAGCTCGCGCAGGTTCTCCAGATCAGCCAGATCATCTTGAGTGACCCCAGCCGCAACCAGCAACCGTATCCAATCGATCAGCTCGCTGGTTGACGGCCTTTTTTTGAGCGCTTTCACGTCACGGATGCCGTAGAAAATCGAGAGTGCTTTCGCCAATAACTCACCGGGTAGGTTTGGAAAATGCACATCGACAATGGTTTGCATCGTATCGCGTTCCGGAAAACGAATGTAATGGAAGAAGCAACGGCGCAGAAAGGCGTCGGGCAACTCCTTCTCGTTATTAGAGGTGATAATGACAACAGGGCGATGCCTGGCCGCTATCGTTTGTCGCAGTTCATAGCAATAAAACTCCATCCGGTCGATCTCCTGCAGCAGATCATTTGGAAACTCGATATCTGCTTTATCGATCTCATCGATCAGCAGTACGGCCGACTCAGGGGTTTCAAACGCTTCCCACAGTTTCCCTTTTTTGATGTAGGCGGCCAGGTCTCCAACGTTACGGTCGCCCAGCTGGGAGTCGCGCAGGCGCGACACGGCATCATATTCGTAAAGCCCCTGTTGCGCCGTAGTCGTTGACTTTACATGCCAGGTAAAGAGCGGTTTGTTCAGGGCGCGAGCCACTTCAAACGCCAGTAAGGTTTTACCCGTACCTGGTTCGCCTTTAATGAGCAATGGTTTTTGCAACTGAATGGCAGCATTGACGGCCACGCTCAGCTCCCGTGTAGCTACGTAGGATTCGGTACCCTGAAAAGTCATAAGTCTTGCTGTACGATGGATATGGAATAAGGTATAATGGCAGGCCTGGCGAATAGCCCTTTTCGTGAGGTATGCCATTATACCCTGTTCATTACCTCTTACTCTTCGTCTACTTCGTCACTGGTGAAGGAGTATAATGTTTTATCGAGCTTGAGGGTACCGGCATTAAACTGGCTGATGAACGTGTCGATCACGTCGTCATTAATGTCTTCGACATTCAGACAGACATCGATCCCAATGCCATACTCGAAGTCGTGTTCCAGCTCAACATGCTCCTGCACCTTTACCGCCTCCGTTTCTTCCAGTTCTTCGATCAGTTCGGTGAGCAGTTCTTCGATTTCCTCATCTTTCGCCACATCGATCGAGTAGCCGGGCTGCCGTTCTTCTGGCGGAACGTACTCCGGGTGTGATTTCCGGATTTGTGCTACAGCCGTTTCGTAGACCGTGCTGCTATGGTGAAGACGGAGTGTATAAATCAGTCCATCGTAAATAACCTCCTGGCCAAAGTCTTTTCCAACGAATTGAATATGAGCACATTCACCAGATTCTAATACATCAAGATCTTCATCTTCTACATATATAAATGAGCGCCCTGTTTCCCGGCACTCTTCGCGAAGCCCCTCAATCTCTTCGGGGGCGTAACCTTCATTCCTGTAATTCATGATTGAGCAACGTTCGTTTGCTGCAAGTTAGTTAAACTGTTTGTACCAATGTTCCACTACTGTTCCTGCCTGGTCGATTGCGGCCTTTAGTGGCTGTTTGTCGTCAGGTACGTTGTCGGGCTGGCGAATACGTGGCATGGCGCCGTCGATGTCGAATGCACACCAGGTTCCTCTTCCGCCCAAACCAGACGTTGTCAACGTTGGCAATCGGCCGGCAGTCAGGCTCCGCCTGTAGGGCAAACCCGGTTGCTCAGCTTAATGGCAATCCAGCCCCGACAACGCATTCTTATACCGGATAACCTCGACACGGGCGGTTTGTTCGACGGTCGTGAGCGCATCTGCACCCAATGAATCGTGTTGGATAACCATTGCGTTTTCTCAGAAATGCCTAGTCAACCCAACCCTTTCGGCGGTATGTTCACCAGCCTCACAACGTACCTGGGTATTCGGCTTTCTATGATCAGTGTTTTCGGGGGCTGGCCAATCAGGGCTACTTCACAAATAGCAGTTCGCGGTATTTCACCAGTGGCCAGTCTTCATCATCGATGAGCAGTTCCAGCTTGTCGACTTCGTAGCGGATCATCTCGAAATAATCTTTTACTTCTGTTGCATACAGCCGGGCCATCTCTACCGAACTAGGTACGTTGTTGGCCCGTTTCCGGGCTTCGATCATGGCGTCAACATGTTTTCTGATCACCATTACCCGTGCCGACAGTTCGCGGATGATTCCTTTTACCGGTTGGGCCTCGTTGATCATATCCAGGTCTACCAGTGATTTAGCGGTTGTAGCCAGTTGGTTCATGTACTTCAAGGCCGTAGACACAACGTGATTGATAGCCAGATCGCCCATCACCCGCGCCTCGATCTGTACGTTCTTGATGTATTTCTCCAGTTCAATTTCGTAGCGTGCCTCTACTTCAGCCTGATTCATGACGCCGAGCCGGGCAAACAGTTCGATCGATTCAGGCTTGAGGTATACCTTCAGGGCTTCCGGGGCAGATTTGATATTGGACAACCCTCTTTTTTCGGCCTCGGCCACCCACTCGTCGGAATACCCATTCCCCTCGAACAGAATACGTTTCGACGACCGGTAATACTGTTTCAGTACCTCCACCACGGCCAGTTCTTTTTTCTCGCCCGTTTCCAGGCGGGCTTCCAGGTCGCGCCTGAACTGAATGAGCTGGTCGGCCACGATTGTATTCAACACAATCATTGTTGAGGCCGAATTGGCCCCGCCACCGACCGCCCGAAACTCAAATTTATTGCCGGTAAACGCAAAGGGTGAAGTTCTGTTGCGGTCCGTATTGTCACGAATGAGCGCTGGAATTCGGTTCAGGCCAAGCTTGTAATAAACATTGTCGCCTTTACTGAGCGAGATCTCCGACTTATTCTCCAGATCATCGAGTGCCCTGGTTAGTGTATCGCCCAGAAACACAGACATGATAGCGGGCGGTGCTTCATTGGCTCCTAAGCGGTGCTCGTTCCCCGCCGACGCGATGCTGGCCCGCAGCAAATCGGCGTGGTCGTGTACCGCTTTAACCACATTGACCATGAAGGCAATGAACCGGAGCGTTTCCTTGGGCTTGCTGCTCGGCCCAAGCAGATTCACTCCTGTGTTGGTTCCCAGCGACCAGTTGTTATGCTTTCCTGAGCCGTTGATGCCCGCAAACGGTTTCTCGTGAAAAAGCACTTTGAACCCGTGGCGCTCGGCAATTTTGTGCATCAGGTCCATCAGCAAGGCATTGTGGTCGATCGCCAGGTTGACCTCTTCAAACGTCGGGGCAACTTCGAACTGGCCGGGCGCCACCTCGTTATGTCGGGTGCGAACCGGGATGCCCAGTTTGAGCGCTTCAAACTCAAAATCGACCATAAACGCATTGACGCGCGGCGGAATGGTGCCAAAATAATGGTCTTCAAGCTGTTGCCCACGTGCGGGCGCATGGCCAAATACCGTTCGGCCAGCCATAACCAGATCGGGCCGCGCCACGAACAGGGCTTTATCAACCAGAAAATATTCCTGCTCAATGCCCAGGGTTGGCGTTACCTTGTCGATATTCCGGTCGAAATAATGGCAGACAGCCGTAGCCGCTTTGTCAATGGCGGCCAGCGATTTGAGCAGGGGCGTTTTATAATCGAGCGCTTCGCCGGTGTACGAAATAAACACCGACGGAATACAGAGTGTCTTCCCGCCTGCGCCATTGTCCATCAGAAAAGCAGGCGATGACGGATCCCAGCCGGT
Source organism: Fibrella arboris (assembly GCF_041321095.1). NCBI lineage: Bacteria > Pseudomonadati > Bacteroidota > Cytophagia > Cytophagales > Spirosomataceae > Fibrella > Fibrella arboris. Next base: position 420,111 of record NZ_JBGGWE010000002.1, read on the forward strand.
ATATCCACGCGCTTCAAAGGTGTTACGCAGTCCACCACTCGGGAACGATGAGGCATCGGGCTCCTGCTGAACGAGTGCTGAGCCTTTAAATTTTTCAAGTGCTTTTCCGTCGCCCGTCAGGTCGAAAAACGAGTCGTGTTTTTCGGCCGTCGAACCGGTCAAGGGTTGAAACCAGTGTGTGAAGTGGGTGGCTCCTTTGCTTACGGCCCATGATTTCATGGCGTTTGCCACTTCGTCGGCGATCTCCCGGTCGATGCGCCCGCCCGTATCGATGGCTTCGGTGATACGCAGGTACGCTTCGGGCGACAGGAGCGTCCGCATGATTTCTTTGCTGAACGTGTGTATGCCGTAATAATCGGTAAGCCGCTCGGCGGGGGCAGCAACTGGTAGTGGCTGACGGCTTTGTGCCGTCTCCAGAGCGTTAAAACGTAGGTAAGCCATTCGGTAAGTCTGGTAGTGAAGAGCTGAACTGAGCAACTGACGGTAGGCAACCGGGTACGCTGGCGCAAGGGCAATCGGGACATATAGGGATGGGGCATTGGGTTTTCCCTTAATTACCCCTTCACAAAAACATCAGCTCCCTGACCATTCACTATCCAGACTAGCCACTTACCTAACCACCTGTTTACTCAAAGATTACTATTTTTCCTGCCAAACATACAAAAAAAACGGTCCGTCGGGAAGGACGGACCGTTTAGGGAAGGTAAGAATAGGTTACAGTTTAGGCCAGTTCGGGCAACGCGGCTGACTTAACTGTTTTGATAATGACGGCCGCTACTTTGTATGGATCAGCCGCCGAGTTTGGCCGACGGTCTTCCAGCCAGCCTTTCCAGCCACGCTGTACAGTAGCGATCGGAATACGGATAGAGGCGCCCCGGTCAGATACACCGTAAGAGAACTGGTCGATCGACTGTGTTTCGTGCTTACCAGTCAACCGCAGGTGGTTATCGGCACCGTATACGTCGATGTGTTCTTTGATTACATCAGCAGGGCCAAATGCCTGGCAGATGGCATCATACGTCTCTTTATTGCCAGCCGTGCGAAGGGCCGTGTTTGAGAAGTTCGCGTGCATACCTGAACCGTTCCAGTCCGCATCTACGCCCAGCGGCTTGCAATGCCAGTTGATGGCTACGTCGTAGCTTTCGCCAATACGCTCGAGCAGGTAACGGGCAATCCAGATCTGGTCACCAGCTTCGCGGGCACCTTTTGCGAAGATCTGGAATTCCCACTGGCCAGGCGCCACTTCGGCATTGATCCCTTCAACGTTCAAACCAGCATCGAGGCACACGTCGAGGTGTTCTTCGATGATGTTACGACCAAACGCATTTTTAGCACCTACCGAGCAGTAGTAGGGGCCTTGTGGGGCTGGATCACCTTCTTCCGGGAACCCTAGTGGCTTGTCGGTAGCGGTGTCGTAGAGGAAGTACTCCTGTTCGAAACCGAACCAGAAATCGTTGTCATCGTCTTCGATCGTAGCACGACCGTTGGTTGGGTGTGGTGTACCGTCGGCATTCAGAACTTCGCACATCACCAGGAAACCGTTCTTACGCTGTGGGTCTGCGCAAATGTAGACAGGCTTCAGCAAACAGTCTGATGAACCACCAGAGGCCTGTTCAGTTGATGAACCATCAAATGACCACATTGAACAATCTTCCAGTTTACCTGAGAAGTCATCTTCAATCTTCGTTTTTGACCGGAGGCTTTGGGTGGGCTTGTAACCGTCGAGCCAGATGTACTCTAATTTAGACTTTGCCATGTGTTTGGAGAGGTCGTTTTATTGTTTTGCGGTACGTGGGTGGTACTGTCGGCATCAAATATAGACCCCTGTTTCCAAAATAAAAAAAGGCAATTGCTGTGAATCGCAGGATTTTATAGAGGTATATTCCACTAATTAAAAAATTTATTTGTTAAATCCAATTTTAACCAATTTATCATCTGGTTTCAGATTCTTTTCAGCACGAACGACCATTTCGATAAAATTCATTTTCAACACTGAATCTCGTCGATATTCCTACTGGCCTTCGTTCATATGAGTCTTTTTTCCGCTGTTTTTTTCTCATTCCAGCTGATTCAGCCATTCGTCAAATCCGACGACCAATCCGGCCATAAAGCAACCGTACATCCAGATCGGTACACTACGAATAAAGAGGCCCGATACATTTGACCCACGATCAACCACCAACCGGCGGCTGTCGAAAACAACTTAATCTAAACTGGATAATGACTGATTTTTCCGTGTTAACTGGGTGGGCCTGGGTACCCATTCTAGTTGTAGCCATTGTGTTGTACAAGTTCGTGCTACGCTTTCTGTTCGGGATGGTAATAGTCCCCGAAGACCGCATTGGTCTGGTAACCAAAAAGTTTGTACTGGTCGGCAATGACCGCGAATTACCCGACGGACGAATTGTGGCAACTAAAGGAGAAGCCGGTTATCAGGCCCGAATGCTTGCCCCTGGCCTGTACTGGTGGATGTGGCCCTGGCAATATGGTGTAGAGATGCAACCGTTCACGGTTGTTCCGGAAGGAATGGTCGGGTTAGTCCTGGCCAATGATGGGCAGGAGTTGCCAACGGGTAATATTCTGGCTCGTCGGGTCGAATCCGATAACTTTCAGGATACCATTCGTTTCCTCGACAGTGGTGGACAGAAAGGGCGACAAACGTCGATTCTTACGCCAGGTACGTACCGGATTAACCCCTATGCGTTTACCGTTACGATGGCTCCCATGACCGATGTGAAAGAGAACATGGTCGGGATCATTACCGCGCTCGACGGAGCACCGCTCCAGCCGGGTCAGATTGCGGGCAAACAGGTAGAAGGGCATAACAACTTCCAGAACATCGATAGCTTTCTACAGAACGGCGGCAATCGGGGCCTGCAGCCGCAGGTGGTGTTGGCAGGTTCCTATTACATAAATCCCTGGGCGGTCCAGATCGAACAGATTCCGATGACAGAAGTAGCGATCGGGCATGTTGGCGTGGTCATCTCCTACATTGGCGAAGACGGCGAAGATATGACCGGTGATACCTTTAAGCATGGCAATATTGTCAGGAAAGGATTTCGTGGCGTGTGGATGGAACCGCTCGGTCCAGGTAAATACCCGATCAATACCTACACCATGAAGGTAGAGAACGTACCTACCACGAATCTGGTGCTGAACTGGGCGAACGCACGTTCGGAAGCCCATGCACTGGACCGGAACCTGTCGACCATCACGGTTCGGTCGCGTGACGGATTCCCGTTCAACCTCGACGTAGCCCAGATCATTCATATTCCGGCCAACGAAGCGCCAAAAGTGATTGCGCGGTTTGGGTCGATGGTGAATCTGGTGTCGCAGGTACTGGAGCCTACCATCGGTAACTATTTCCGTAATTCCGCCCAGGACTCCGACGTGATCGCGTTCCTGAGCACCCGGAAAGAACGGCAGGAATCGGCCCGCGAGCATATCAGGCAGGTACTCGAAGTGTATAACGTAAACGCCGTTGACACACTAATTGGCGATATTGTGCCGCCCGAGGCGCTGATGAAAACACTGACCGACCGGAAGGTGGCGCAGGAAGAAGAGAAGACATACGATACGCAGCGTATGGCGCAGGAAAAACGACAGGGCTATGAACGCGAAACGGCCATTGCCGAGATGCAGCGCGAGATCGTGAAAGCGCAGCAGAGCGTAGAGATTGCCGAGCGTACCGCCAACGCAGCCGTGAAGAAAAGCGAAGGCGAGGCCCGCAGTCTGCAACTTCAGGTCGGCGCTGAATCGGAAGCCACTAAAGTGCGTGCCGAAGCCAACGCCGAGGCTCGCCGTCGGCAGGCGTCGGCCGAAGCGGATGCCACCAAGCTGACCGCCGACGCAGAAGCCGAGCGTATTGCGAAAACGGGCGCTGCCGAAGCGGAAAAAATCCTGGCCATTGGTAAGTCGACCGCCGAAGCCTATGAATTGCAGGTGAAGGCCATGGGCGACGATAACTTTACCCGTTATAAAATCACCGAAGAGATTGGCAAAGGGCAGATCAAGATCATTCCCGATCTGGTCATCAATGGCGGTGCCGAAGGTGGTTCAGATAGTAGCCTGAACGGATTGCTTGGCCTGAAATTGCTCGAACTGAACAACAACCGGAAATAAGCTTGGGGCAGAGGGCTTGGGGCGATGGATAGGCATCAGCCCCTAAGCCCCTATCACTGGGCTTTCACGTTCACATACAAGGTGTCTGTGTTCACGCCGGTGAAGATGCCCAGCCCGTTTACGACCGTTGTCGGGGGCGTGGCAATGTTCTGCGTCGACGTGCTGTTTTGCTTATATAAGGCGGCGTAATCGGGATTCAGGTGAAAGAGAATCAGGCGGTGCCTGCCATAATATTGAAAGTTTTGCCCGCGAACATCGTCAAAGTCACTCTGAGTCGGCTCATTCCGGAAACGTCGGTTTTGTGCCAATGGCCGATTCGGGTTCACGTTCTGATTGATGAGCACTGGATCGACTTCAATGTTGTCGACCACCACAAAATAGTAATCTGCCGTCGGGTTCTGCCAGGTCAGATGCACAGCTGCCTGTAGTTGCTGCAAAATTCCGCCACCACCGGGGCCACCGCCCTGAACGGGCGCTGTGCGAATGATCTCCGTTACATCCTGCTGATAATTGACGGGCCTCGTCGGAATCTGCGTTGTGGCCGTCACACGCTGCCCCAGGTACTCAAACGCCATCGTGTAAGTCTGGCCAACTTTAGGTTTCACGTCTGGGTTCGACTGATACTGACCGTCTCCAACGTACCTGAGCGGGTACGTGCTGCCGCCGCCCGTAATCGTAATGGCTAACCCTTCGACGGGCTTTCCCTGACCAGTTGTATCCGTAGAAAACGGTATCTGTTTGGTAACGCGCACCGTCATGGGCTGACCAACCGCCAGATAAGCCTCAATAACAGGTTGATCATCAGGCGCGATTACCGTCGTTTTTTCCTGACAGCCTACCGTGAACAGCAACACATTCAAGCTGAAAGTAACGAGCCAGGTCCGTAGGTCCATTGAGCCGAATGGGTCGCCAGCGCTGCGTTGACAAGGTTTGGATAGATCTGGTTTCATCTAGTGAAGGCGGTAAGAAAGGATGAGGTTTGGCGTGATGCCCAGGTACGTTACGTCGGTCACGACCAACTGGCTGTTGCTTCCATCGCTGACCGAGGTAAATTTTTTGTACCAGATATTTTTGCGATCGTACACGTTAAACACCGACACGCCGAGGCTACCCTGTTTGAAGGTATAGGTTGCTGACAGATCGAGGCGGTGATAATCGGGAAAACGATTGGCATTTTTAGCCGAGGGGGTGGTGAAGGTCTTGCTGGTCCCGTCGAGCAGTTTCACGCTGTACTCACCAACGATCGACGTATAGGGTTTACCGCCCGCATAAATGAAGGTGGCCGCCAAATCGAAGCGCTTGTAGTGATAGGTGTTGATCGACTTAAACTCGTTGCGCACGTCCTGATTGGCGTAATAAGGCTGATCACCGAAAGCCGCAATGCTGCTTTTCGCCATGGCATAGGTGTAGCCGACCCAACCAGTATACGCCCCGAATTTCTTCTGCACCAGCACATCGACGCCACGTACCGTTCCTGTTCCGTTGAAAAACGTTTCGCTTGGAACAAGACCCCGGCCAATCTGTGGCGCAAAACGGAGGGTATATTCCGTAACTCCACGGAGTTCTTTCGCATACGCCTCTACATCGAACAGATAGCCCGCCGTTTCGTAGCTCGCTCCGGCAATGGAATGCATGGCCGAGGAGACGGGCAGTGATTCACTCCCCGACAGCAACCAGAAGGTGCGGTTACCCTGCGAAATATCCTCGCGGGTGACCTGCTTGATAAACTGATAATACTCGCCCACCGCACCTTTGAGCCTAAACTGCCGGTTGACTTGGTAGACCGCCGACAAGCGGGGTTCGGCATATAATTTATTGGTTACACCATACTGCGTTAAGCGAATGCCGGGCGTCATCGTCAGACGATTATCAAACAGGCGAATGCGGTCTTGCACGTAGGCGGTGAGCAGCTGGCCACGGTCATTTTTGCCCAACACCGTCAGCGTATCGTTCTGTTTATAAGCGTAATCGATGGCCAGCCGCGTATACTGAATGCCTGCTTCTACCTGCTGCGTTGCAGACGGTTGCCAGGTGAGATCTGTCTTTACTGATTGATCGACGAGGTTATTATCTTCCAGCGTACCAAAATTGGTGTTGTTCCGGTTAGCCGCATTGGGGCCGCGCTGAATCGACACCTGATTCGAAATGTTCCGGTGACTATAGTAATTCGAGAAACTGACCAGCGTGTTGGTATAGAACTTATCAGACCAGCGGCGAGACCATTTCAGGCTGCTGCCCGTATTGCCCCAGTTCGAGAGGTCAGTATTGCTCAGGCTCCCGCCCGTGGCAGCGGTTGTGCTGTTTGGCCCCCGGTTGAACGCTGGTAACGTCAGATTTTGCGAATTGTCAAGGTAATCCTGTCCATTATAGAGGCTCAACGTCACCTGATCCTGATCGGTGGGGCGATAGGTGACGCGGCCATTGAGGTCATAAAAATAAGATGCTACCGTCTGCGTGGTCGTCAGTTGATTCAGGCGGCCACGGCCAGCTGGCGCTTGTGGCTGCGTTGATTGGGTAGTCTGGAACTGATCGAACAGCTTCGTGTACAGGGGCCCTTTAAACGACCGCCGTCCGGCCAGCAGTACCGTTACTTTAGTGCCAACTGGCCCTTCGGCAACGGCATTGACACTCAAAAGACTGGCATCGCCCCCCACATTAAACCCTTTACGGCTTCCCTCCTTTCCGGTCATTTCAGCCACACCCGACAGGCGGCCGCCGTATTTGGCCTCAAAGCCCCCCTTCTGCAACTGAATGTCTTTCAGTGCATTGTAATTAAAAGCAGAAAAAAAACCGTATAAGTGGTCGACTTGATACACCGTGAAGCCATCGAGCAAGACCAGCGTTTGGTCAGGCGTACCACCCCGCACATAGAGGCCCGCCGATGATTCGTTGGCAGCACTGACGCCGGGCATCAATTGCAGAGCCCGAAACGGGTCACGCTCACCCACGTTGGGCAACTTGGTCAGGTTGCGGGGGGTTAGTTGTACCATACCGATCGTTTCGGCAGCTTTCATGACTTCCGCTTTCTGCCCGCTCACCTGTACTTCGTTCAGGTCAGTACTGGTCTGCTCCAGTTCGAGCACCAACCGCCGAGTCGGTTCACCTGGCGTAAGCGGATAAACAGCATCTTTGAAACCGATGTAGCTGATCTCCAGTGTGCAGGTATCGCTGGGTACGTTCAGGAATGTAAAGAAGCCATCTACGTTGGTCTGGGCGACCAGCTTGGTGTTACGTACCCGGACGTAGGCAAACGGTAGATTTTCGGCGCTTTTGGCATCGGTAATTCGCCCCGAAACGGTGAGGTTGTACTGCTGCGGAACCCGCTTCACCCGCATAGGCGGCAAGTCCTGTGCCCAGGTCAACGTGGTTAATAACAGCAGTAATGGAACAAGTAGTGGTTTGGTCATAGACAAGTACCTGCTGGCTATACAGCGTACTTCACCTTACGGAAAACACGCTCACTTCGTTGCAGCTTTCAGGTCCTTTTAACCGCTCAGTAGGCATGTATAACTACTTAGCGTACCTTTTCTTGAATTGACGTGGATTCTCGCCCGTCACACGCCGGAATATTTTATTGAAATACGACAGGCTTTCGAATCCACTGGCCTCGGCAGCTTCGGTGACCGTATGGCCCGAGAGCAATAATTTCTGAGCCTGATTAATTCGGTACTGGTTTAAAAACTGTGTGAACGTCAGTCCTGTCATCCGTTTGATGTAACGGCAAAAAGCGGCTTCGGTCAGGCTGGCCACCCTCGCGGCTTCGGCAATATCAATTTTTCGCGTAAACTGTTCTTCGACAAACTGATGCAGCTTACGCAGCCGTTGCTGTTCCCGCAGATTATAGGCATTCGAGACCGGTTTACCGTGGAGGGAGCGCACCTCGTTGCTGGTTGCTAACTGCTGAAAAATGGTCAACAGCGCCATCATTCGCTGAAATGGTGCCAGCCTGGCGAGTTCTTCAAGTTGGTCACCAACGAGCTGCTTCGTGGTGCCAGTGAACGACAATCCCGCCCGCGCCCGCTCGAACAGCGAGGTGATCGCGGCAAACTCGGGGGCCTTCCAGAACCCTTCACCCAGGAACGATTCACTGAGTTGCACCACCACCTTCCGGTACTCAGTTTTTACGCCGTAATCGAAGTTCAGGTGGGGAATGTTCGGGCCTATAAATACCAGATCGCTACCCTCATACCGCGATATATGATCACCCACATGCCGGGTGCCGCTGGCCCCGGTAATGTACACGATCTCGTACTCGGGATGATAATGCCACAGAAAGACATCCTCGAGGTGCGGTGTCAGTAGCATATGGAACGAGCTGTCTGCGTCAGGCCGGATTTCTTCAAGGGCGATTTTCATGTAAGGTGTACTGCCGAAACGGTCCGCCGCTGCGGCTCCAGCTTCGGTAGTATTAGCTTATCATCAACTACCGAAGCTGGAGCCGCAGCATTACACTCATTTACTCTTTTATGGTTCCTTTTACCTACTCAAGAGCAATATAGTGCAAAAACCAGTCAGGTACGTGCTAACAGCTCCTAAGCGCATCCTCCTAGTTTTGTCTTATTCGATCACGATAAAACAAAACCTGTTCATGACTCCTACAATGCAACCAACCATTACCCCAACAGGAACGCCTGCCGCTAGGGTGCCCGACAATGCCCATACCGACATCCCGGGCAATCCGTCAACCGCCACCAGCAGCACATACCCGTTGAATGACCGCTCAAACGGGGCTCCATTGCGCGTACTGTCCGAAGACGACTGGATATTCTGGCGCAATAATGGGTACGTTATCATCAAACAGGCCGTTCCGCGTGAGCAGGCCGAGCGACTGGCGCGAACGATCTGGGAGTTTGAAGAAAAAGACCCCACCGATCAATCGACCTGGCACACGCCACCACGCGCCGAAATGCGGATGAAAGAATTGATCGGCTCAGGGATGGTTGAGTTATACAATCACCAGCACGAGTGGGATAACCGACAAGCACAGCGTGTCTATGACGCCTTCGTAGATGTGTGGGGCACCGAAAAACTCTGGGTCACCATCGACCGGGCTAACCTTAATTTCCCGGTACAGCCCGACCAGCCCTTCAAAGGGTTCATTCACTGGGATTACGACCCCGAAACACGCCCCCAGAATGTGCAGGGTGTGCTGGCCCTTGCCGACCAGACCGATGAAAACATGGGTGGTTTTCAGTGCATTCCCGAGCTCTTCCGTACCTACGACACCTGGAAACTGACACAGCCCGCCGACCGTGACCGGTTCAAACCCGATACCACCGGCTTCGATTTTGTGAAGGTGAAGCTGGAGGCGGGCGATTTGCTCATTTTCAACAGCACACTCGCCCACGGCATCCGGCCAAACCATTCGACGGATAAGGTGCGCATCGCTCAGTACATTTCCATGATGCCTGCCCAGGAAGACAATGAAGCGCTTCGCCAATGGCGAATCAACTCCTGGCGCGAGCGGCAAGCCCCCGAAGGCTACGCCTTCCCCGGCGATCCGCGCAACTGGGAGAAAACCCGCTACCAGACCGCCGAATTAACTGATTTAGGCCGAAAATTGGTAGGGCTGGATTCGTGGGGATAACGGGCGTAGGCAGACCTATAAGGCTTTAGAAATCTTATAGGTCTAAAGACCATGTTGTATTTTTGCCGGATGAAACCCCGATGGCATGACGGGTGTTAAGAGTGAATATGAAAAAAGTGGCTTTTTACACGCTTGGCTGCAAGCTGAATTTCTCGGAAACCTCGACCCTCGCCCGCATGATGGAGAAAGAAGGGTATGAGCGCGTGGCATTCAACCAGCAGCCGGATATTTTCATCATCAACACCTGCTCGGTGACGGATAACGCCGATAAAAAATGCCGTAAGATCGTTCGCGAAGCCCAGAAGGTAAACCCAGACGGGTTTGTAGCTATTCTGGGTTGTTATGCTCAGTTGAAGCCCACCGAAATTTCGGAGATTCCGGGTGTGGATGCCGTGCTGGGCGCTGCCGAAAAATTCAGGCTGGCCGAGTTGATGCCGACGTTCACCAAAGCCGCCGCTGGTCAGCCGGGGCGGGTACTGAATTCGAACATCGAGGAAGCGATTGACTACCACGCGGCCTACTCGCTCAATGACCGTACCCGAACCTTCCTGAAAGTGCAGGACGGTTGCGATTACCCCTGTGCCTACTGCACGATTCCACTGGCCCGTGGCAAAAGCCGGTCCGACACGATTGAAAACGTGGTTTGGGCCGCACACGAAATTGCCGGGCGCGGCGTTCGCGAGATCGTGCTGACGGGCGTGAATATCGGCGATTTTGGCCTCATTGCAGGGGACGGTCCTGCGCTTCGGCGTACCCAGACGTTTCTGGAATTAATTCAGGCGCTCGACGAAGTGGAGGGTATTGACCGGTTTCGCATGTCAAGCATCGAACCAAACCTGCTTACCGACGAAATAATTGCGTTTGTTGCGCAGTCGAAACGGTTTGTGCCGCATTTCCACGTTCCGCTTCAATCCGGCTCCGATACGGTGCTGGGCCTGATGCGCCGCCGGTATAAGCGTGACTTGTACGCCGAGCGCGTGGCAAAAATCAAGTCGCTCATGCCGCACGCCTGCATTGGCGTCGATGTCATTGTGGGTCATCCCGGTGAAACGAATGAGCTGTTCGGCGAGACATACGAATTTCTGAACGAGCTGCCGATTTCATACCTGCACGTGTTTACCTACTCGGAACGGCCCAACACCACCGCCATTACGATCAAGCCGGTAGTACCCGGCCAGGTACGTGCCGAACGGAGTAAAATGCTGCACATCCTGTCGGACAAAAAACGACGGGCTTTCTATGAATCGCAGATCGGACGGGCGGCAACGGTGCTGTTTGAAGATGATGTAGACGAAGCTACCGGGCGTATGCAGGGCTTCACCGAAAACTACGTGCGCGTGGTGGCCAATTATGATCCCCTCCGCATCAACGAGCTGATCCCGGTTCAACTATCGGCTATCAATCCCGAGGGGCTGGTCGAAGTAACTGAGCCCGAAATGGCCTACGACACGCATTAGTAAATAAAGCTCGGTCGCTGCACGCTGCTAACGAGTTACCAATCAGCCTGTGGATTGCGTTTCCTAGACGTAGCCCACAGGCTGATTCAGCTTACGGATATCTGTCTATAGCAGGCCAGCACACTGAATGCTAGTCTTGTGGCAATCAATAAGCTAAGGGCAGGGCCATCAGTTGCCAACACAGAGTAACAGGCCTGCCCCAACGTTTAGTGTCATCTGCGTAAGCGAGGCATCCGCCTCAAGTAGCTTGACAAAGTCGTGCACCTCACCGGCATGAGAAAGCACATTATCAACCGCCAGTAAACAACCTGGTCGTTGGGTCAGTAACCGGCTTAGATCCGGGAAATAGCCAACGTAAGCGGAACGCTCTGCATCTAAAAAGATCAGCTCATAGATTGGTTGTGCCTGCGCCAGAAACAGGCCAGCATCCTGCGTTAGACAATCAACCCGGTCGTCCAGCTCAAATTGGCGAAGGTACTTTTGTGCCAGCGCCGTTCGGTCTCCATCAATATCGATCGTCGTCAATCGACCATTGGTAGTTTCAAGCGCGTCGGCCAGCCAGAGGGTAGAAAATCCATTCGACGTACCCAGTTCCAAAACACGCCGAGCCCCTTTCGTTCGGACCAGCATGGCCAGAAGTAACGCTGATTCCGGCTCCAGATTACGCCAGCGCTTCAGCCGATCCGGCTCGGCAACGTCATGATCTCGGAACGTCTCGTATAGGGCCAGGAACTGACTTTTTCTCTGAGAATTCATAGCAATTGACGGTTTCTTACGGGTGCAGGTACGTTATCTGGTTAACGGCTACGGGTAAATCGCCTATCTTTCACGAGTGATTCGTTTGACCCGTTGCCCTTCTTACAGAGTTGCCGATGCGCTATACAAACCTAAGCTACGCGTTTTTTCTTGCGCTGGCAGTTGCTTGCGGTCAGGATAAGCGAGCTTACCAAAGCAAGCCAGACCCGGTCCGGGATTTACTGATTGATCGCGTTTTCTGGACGCCTAAACCCCTGGCTGGCCGACCGGGTGTACGGGTTAATGAACACCGGTTTTCGATTACCAACACATCCAGCCAGCATCGTTATCGTCGAATACAACTTCGCTTCGATTACTTTGATGACCACTTTCGGCGAATCGATGAGAAACACGTCATCATTGATCGGACGATAGACGCGGCAACGGCGGTTGCTATTCCACCCCTACAGGCAGGCACCACTCATCCGTTGGCCAAATCGGCGGAGATCCGGGTTGAAAAAGCGGAAGCAGAGTAGCGCTGACTGAAACCTATTTAGCTGGCCATCAAGAACCTACAAAGCTACTCTCCACGGATAAGTTAGACCTGACTGTCATTTCCCAAACAAGGCAAACAATCCCTTTTTAGCGCGTGCCCGTACTGGAGCGTCTGCATGTTGGGCGTTATAGACAGCCAGCACATCAGCCTCATGCTGCCGGAAGAATTCAGGGTCGAAATTGGCGTGAGCCAGATGTTCCAGTACGTACTGGATCGAGCGTTTTTCGGTAATCCAGCGTGTCCAGACCTCCTGCCGTTGGCGAATGCCAAATGCATTCATGCCCGTTACGGCACTATCAGACGCAGCATAGTTGATCCGAATAGCTTTCTGCCCGTTCGGGTGTTCCCAGTAAAGCGACTGGATTGTACCATCGTTGGGCAGATTGGCCGGTACGTCGCCGTAGGTTTGGTACTCGATATCGAAGAACTTGGCTGAGTTGAAAAAGACACCGGGCTGGTAGGCTGTTGGCTTTCCCAGCAGCGTCTGTGCCAGCGTTTCGCCCATGATGCGGCCCGTGTACCAGATCTGCTCCGTTGGTTTTCGGCCCGGTGGCGGTGTCCGGTGCTGCACACAGTCTCCAATGGCGTAGACGTCAGGTACGTTCGTGGCCAGGTACGTATCCACCAGAATACCCCGATCTATGTCAAGATCGGTTTCCCGCAACCAGCCTACATTCGCCGATACGCCTACGGATACCCCTACAAATTGACAATCGATACGTTTCCCGGCTTTGGTCGTTACGCCACCAACCCGGCCGGTACCATCATCGTGTAACGCTGCAATTTCCGTTTCCACCTGCAGATCAACCTGGTGCTCGCGAATGTGCCGACCGATCATGGCCGACTCTTCAGCCGGTAATACACTCCGCCAGAAACTATTTTCCCGCACCAGAAACGACACTGGAATAGCACGCGAAAGCAGCATTTCGCAGAGCTCAATCCCGATCAGCCCACCGCCCACAACTACGGCCCGATTCACCGACGTACCTGACTGCTTAGCATCGGTCAGGGCTTCCAGCTGTTCCAGGTCAGGCATCCCGTATAATCCCTGCACCCCACGGATTTCCGTTTGCAACACGCCGGGCCGGTTGGGCGACGAGCCCACAGCCAGCACCAACACATCATAGGCCAGGGTCGTTTCGGCGTCGCCAGGAGTTTGGGTAGTCAGCAGTTTATGGTCAAAATCGATCGTCGTTACCTGCGCCCGGAGCAAATCGATGCGATTTTTCGCCCAGAACCCATCTTCATAGGGTTTCGTATGCGCGTACGTCATGTGCCCCATGTAAATATACATGAGTGCCGTTCGCGAGAAATGATGATCGGTTTCCGACGAGATAACGGTGATCCGATCAGCACCCCCTTTGCGAAGCTCGCGGGCAGCAGTGATACCGGCAATGCCGTTACCTAGTATAACAATGTGGCGCATATGTTGACGACGATGTTTGATGATGCCTTAGGCCGGCGGCGGCAGACCAAGGCAATACTGGCACAGACAAACCTTCGTCACAATATACGGGTGTTTCCCGTCAGGATTCGGCAAGGTGGCAAACTCATCTCCGCGATCTCAGACCAGACCGGACACTCTGGCAGGGCGACCAACCATCCTGACAAGGGCAACGGCACCTGCCAGTATTAATCCGACCAGTAAACCAATACCCAGTTCGTAAAGCGTAGGCGGAAGGCCCGTAGGCAATGTGTGCAAGTAAGCTATGTTATGAACAAAGATGCCGCCAGCAACCAGCAAGAGAGCAATTGTCCCCACCACACTTAGACATCTGATGACAACGGGGAGCGCTCCTACCAGCACACGACCAAGTCCGGCGAGAATTCCTTTGTTACCGGCCTTCCTGATCAACTGGTGGCCCGCATCGTCCATTCGGACTATAAGCGCCACCAGACCATATACGCCTACCGTAGCCAGCAAGGCAACTGCCGAAACCGTTACTAACTGTACCGTTGAGCTTTGGCCGACAACCGATCCCAGCGCAATAATGACAATTTCTACCGACAGAATGAAGTCGGTCGTAATGGCGGACTTTACCTTTTCTTTTTCCTGATCCAGAGCCGGACTAGCGGGTATAGGCGCCGGGGCTACCTGCGGTTTCTTTTTCAGTAAACTGCCGAGGTAATCCACTATTTTTTCGGCTCCCTCATAGGCCAGATAACAACCGCCCAGTAAAAGAATGATGGTTATGGCCGCCGGAAAAAAAACGTTTAGAAGCAGGGCAACCGGCACAATGATCAGTTTATTGAGCAGGGATCCTTTTGTTATGGACCACAAAATCGCCAACTCTCGTTCGGCCAGAAACCCCGTAGCCTTTTCAGCATTAACGGCCAGATCGTCGCCCAATATACCTGCCGTCTTGCGGGTTGCTACTTTTGTTGCCAGCGCAACATCATCCATCAACGCCGCTATATCATCTAATACTGCAAAAATTCCCGATGCCACTTCCTATTGGTTTTAAGTAGTCTAAGGCTGTATGCTTAAGGCAAAGTCAACCTTTACGTAAGTTGAACTCATTCCGCAGCGAAAGGTTCTTGGTCACGTCTTCGGCCTCTCCCCACAAACCTTCGCCTCCTTATACCTGTGTTTACCCGGTAGGGGTTCTGCCAGCGAAATGGATTCGGGTGTTGGCATTATATTGCGTTCTATTCCTGCTTACTAGCTTATGACATCTTCTTCTCTTCGCGTACTCGTGGTCGGCTGCGGCAACATGGGTGCTTCGCACGCCACCGCCTACCACACTCTCGACGGCTTTCAAATTTGCGGCATCGTATCAACCGGCCAAAGCAAATACACCCTGAACGATAAACTCGGCGGCGGTTATCCCCTTTTCGACGACTACGCGAAGGCGCTTGTTGACACCCGACCCGACGCCGTCTGTATCTCAACGTACCCGGATACCCACGAATCGTACGCGATCATGGCGCTGGAAGCGGGTTGCCACGTGTTCATCGAAAAGCCGCTGGCCGATACCATCGAAGGATCGGAGCGGGTGGTGGCCGCTGCCCGGAAAGCCAATAAGAAAGTGGTGGTCGGCTATATTTTGCGCGTTCACCCGTCCTGGGCCCGATTCGTTCAGGAAGCCCAGCAGTTGGGCAAGCCGCTGGTGATGCGCATGAACCTGAACCAGCAGAGCCACGGCTATATGTGGACGGTGCACCGTAACCTGATGAAATCGCTCAGCCCGATTGTCGACTGTGGCGTGCATTACATCGATGTCATGTGCCAGATGACCCGCTCGAAACCAGTTTGGGTATCGGCCATCGGCGCACGGCTTACCGATGATATTCCCGCCGACAATTACAACTACGGGCAGCTTCAGATGCGCTTTGAAGATGGCTCTGTTGGCTGGTACGAAGCCGCCTGGGGCCCGATGGTCAGCGAAACGGCGTTCTTCGTGAAAGACGTGATCGGCCCGAAAGGCTGCGTTTCCATCGTAGCCAAGAACGCCGGGGCTGGCGGCAAGTCCGACGATGTGGATTCACATACCAAGACCGAGTCGTTGCGTGTTCACCATGCACAGCTCAACGCCGACGATCAGTTTGTACAGCCCGACACCTGGATCGACATGCAGGATGAGCCGGATCATCAGGAGTTGTGCAACCGCGAACAACGGTACTTCCTGCAGGCTATCCAGGAAGACCTCGACCTGACCGACCATCTGGCCGACGCCGTCAATAGCCTCCGCATTGCCTTCGCCTGCGACGAAAGTGTACGCACCGGCGAGGTGGTCAGGTTATAGAAGAGTGGCTATCACTGTGGAATTTTTCGTAGTTTAGCTTCATCTGGTAGCTAACAGAAGCCTATGGAAACCCTAACGATTGAGCTTAAATCGCCTAAAGCGCGGAAACTTATAGATGACTTAGTTGATCTGGGGATTATTTCACTCAAAACGCCTCAGTCTAGCTGGGTCGAGTTGTGGAACAAACTCGACAAGCAGCTTCCTCAAACTGAGTCGATGCTTAGTGAGCAGGATGTTATGGATGAAATAAGCGCGTACCGACGTGAAAAGGCGGGAACGAAATCAGTAAGCACTGAATAAAGATTGTCATTGATACCAATGATTTTATCAGTGCTTTGATTGGTAAATCACATAGAGAGAAGCTGGCGATAGTACTGGAAAACCCGGCAATCGAACGCTTCGCAGACGACACTTTATTAACAGAGATCCGGGAAGTGGCTAGTCGTCTGAAGTTCCAGAAATACGTGAGTCCCGAAACGGTCGACCTGTTTATTGCAACGTTGACACCACGACTGTCGGTTATCAAGTCCACAACGCTGGTTACAGACAGTCCTGATCCCGATGACAATTACTTGCTTGCCCTGGCTATCGATGCCGAGGCAGATTACCTTGTCACGGGTGACAAAAAGCATCTACTCGCATTGAGTCCTTACCGAGGTGTTCCAATTATTCGTTTACAGATGCTGATAGACAGCTTGTAGCTGCACGCTCAACGCACGCTGGAGGAGATCAAAAGAGTAGTTGAATCGGGCTTGGTAGCTTTTCCTACTGTGGGTCTAGAGGCTATGTTCCAAAGCTACTTCACCCACTTTTTTTGATACACTTACTTTCTAAGGCATTCTATTCGTTGGTAAGCTGGTGCCATCCTGTTTCGACTACTAGCTGAACCACAGTCAATTTCATATCTCATCCTTATGCAAAGACGTACCGCCCTTCGGGGCCTGACGATGGCCCTGGGCGGCCTGGTTTCTCTGCCAGCCTGGGCTTCGAACTGGACACCTGATTCGATCGGCCCGGTTTCGCTTGGTTCCGTCGATGACGAAACGCTGCTTGGCGAGATCGTTGAGACCATTATTCCCGAAACAACGACGCCGGGCGCCTCCACGCCGGGCGCCAAATCGCTGAAGGTGTATCAGTATGCCATGCGCATGATCCGGGACTGCTACGGTGAAGCGGCCCAGACGGCACTGAAGCAGGGACTGGTGCTGACGGAAGCTACAGCGCAACAGCTGTACACCAAACCATTTGCAGGCTGCGACGCCATGCAGCGGAAAGCCGTGCTGACGGCTGTTGCCGCCTCGACAGACCCCGCCGGAAAAACGTTTGTCAACCTGATCAAGCGGTTGACTATTCAGGGATATACCAACTCGGAGTTCTACCTGACCACTGTGCAGAAATTCAATATGGCTCCGGGCTATTACCACGGTTGCGTACCTGTCGAGAAATTAACCGCCGCTGGTAGCCGGTAGGTACGTCCGGTGTTTTTGTTTATCCTTACTCCAATCGATTATGTCTTTTCTCAATATAGATTCCGTTAAAGAGCGCACGTTCGACGCTATCGTTGTTGGCTCCGGCATCAGCGGTGGCTGGGCGGCTAAAGAGCTTACCGAAAAGGGGCTACGTACCCTGGTGCTGGAACGGGGGCGCGACGTGAAACACGTCACAGACTACCCCACGACGATGATGCAGCCCTGGGAATTTGCCCACCTGGGGGCACTATCGAAAGAGTACGTAGACGCCAACCCCATTGCCAGCCGCTGTTACGCCAACCGCGAAGACGCCAGCCACTTCTTCGTGAAAGATGCGGATCACCCCTACGTTCAGGAGAAACCGTTCGACTGGATTCGGGGCTATCAGGTGGGTGGTAAGTCGCTGATGTGGGCGCGGGGAACGCAACGCTGGTCGCAGTATGATTTTGACGGGCCAGGCCGCGATGGATTCGCCGTAGAATGGCCCATCAGCTATGCCGACCTGGCCCCCTGGTATAGCCATGTGGAGAAATTCGCCGGGATCTCGGGCAATAAAGATGGGCTGGCGCAACTGCCCGACGGTGAGTTTCTGCCCCCCCACGAGCAGTCGTGCATCGAGAAACATTTCACCGATCAGATGGCGGCGCGGTATAACGGTGCCCGGCCCGTGATCATTGGCCGTTGTGCCCACCTGACCAAACCGCAGCCCATTCACCTGAAGCAGGGCCGGGGGCAATGCCAGAACCGGTCACTTTGCCAGCGGGGTTGCCCTTATGGCGGTTACTTCAGCAGCAACTCATCAACGTTGCCCTGGGCTGCCAACACGGGAAAGCTCACCCTCCGGCCCGATTCGGTGGTGCATTCCATCATCTTCGACGAGCAGAAGAACAAGGCCACGGGCGTTCGGGTGATCGACGCCAACACGAAGCAGATGACGGAATATTACGCCAAAATCCTGTTCGTGAATGCCGCCTGCCTCAACAGCAACCTGATTCTGCTTAATTCTACCTCGCACCGCTTCCCGAACGGATTTGGCAATGACAATGGCCTGCTGGGTAAATACGTAGCCTTCCATAATTTCCGTACGACGATCTCGGCCGAACACGACGGATTTCAGGACTCAACCACCGACGGCATACGGCCCAATGGCAGCTATATTCCGCGTTTCCGCAACGTATTCAAGCAGGAATCGACCGGGCTGGCGTCCCAGTTCCTGCGGGGGTACGCGGCGGGCTTTAGTGGATACCGTTCATCAGAGACCGACACATCGGGGCTGGGTGATGACCTGAAGGCAAGCCTGATGCAGCCCAAATACGGCCCGTGGCGGGTTGGCTCGCACATGATGGGCGAGACCATTCCCAAAGAATCGAACTACGTGGCGCTGGATTCCGCTCTGAAAGACGCCTGGGGCATTCCGCAGCTCAAAATCTCGGTAGCTTACGACGACAACGATGAGAAAATGATTCGGGACTTCCACGAGCAGATGTCGGAGATGCTGACCGTTTCCGGCTTCAAAAACATCCGTACCAACGACAGACCCGACAAGGCGCCCGGCCTCGACATTCACGAGATGGGGGGCGTTCGGATGGGGAAAGACCCGAAAACGTCGCTGCTGAACAAGTGGAACCAGTTTCATACCTGTAAAAACGTGTTCGTAACCGATGGGGCCTGTATGACCTCTACATCGACACAAAACCCATCGCTGACGTTTATGGCCCTCACGGCCCGCGCAGCGAACCACGCCGTGAGTGAATTGAAGCGCGGGATGCTCTAATGCCCTATTCCCTGCCCTGGCCAGCTGCTCAACGCAGAAAGCCAGGGCTTTTTTTTGATTAAGTTGAGTTATGGATTGCATTGCGAATTAGGTTGCTGTCGCGTGTCCCTTCGACTAGGCGTCCCCGACTAGGCCGGTTCGCCGCTGCGATCCCCGACAGCAACCTACCATTAAATCAAAGAGCCTTTCCCAACGTACTCCCCCATTCTAATGCGCCTTAACCTACCCGGTATTTTTCTCCTTTGCCTCCCTTTTTCAGGCTTTCTTTCACACACGGCATATGGCTCGCTGCCGACGACAGTCGAGCCAGTGACCATCTCAAAACCCATCGCTATCACGCTGACGCTCGTTAGCAATGACGGAAAAGCAGGATCACGCCTGGCTCTGACGCTGAAGAATACGGGCAGTTCACCGCTACCAGCTACCGGCTGGCGGCTGTTCTTCAACGGTGGGAATTATGCCAGCACTGCGGCCAGTCAGGCCAGCGTTAAGCCTGTAAACGGCGATTTGCACGCTCTCAGTCCGGGTGCAGGCTTTTCGCCGGTGGCGCCGGGTCAGTCGGCAACGGTGACTATTTCCTCGCGGCGACTACGCAACCGGACCGATTTTCCCGCCGGGTTTTACCTCGTGTTCGATAAAGACCCCGGGCAGGCTTTCCCGGTCGATGTAGCCGTCGACATGGGCGATCTGTTCGAGGCGTCTGACCGCAAGCTAACCGAACGTATCTTTACCCAAAACGCGGCGGTTCAGCCCATTCCGGACGAGCAGCTGACCAAGGTATTTCCCACCCCAGCCTCGTATCAGGAAACGGGACAGCCATTTGTACTCGACGGGCAAACCATTATCGTGTCGCCGGGTGAATTCATTCCTGAAGCCAATTTTCTGGTCAACAGCCTCGTTCCGGTAGTTGCTAAAAAGCTGGCGGTCAGAACGCAGGCATCGGGGAAGACGATCACGCTCGTAAAAAACCCGGCGATAACCGTCGAAGGCTATGAGTTACGCGTCAACCAGGACGGCGTTCAGGTGTCGGCGTCTTCGCGGGCGGGCATTTTCTACGGCATTCAGTCGCTTCAGACGTTGATACCTGCCAGCGCCCTCACCGCAAGAACAGGGTCCGTTCAGCTACCCGGCTTAGTGGTTAAAGACGCCCCCCGTTTCGGCTACCGCGCGCTGATGATGGATGTGGCCCGGAATTTCCAACCGAAATCGGAAGTGATCAAAGTGCTGGATCTGATGGGTTTGTATAAGCTCAACGTATTACACCTGCATTTCAGTGACGATGAAGGCTGGCGGGTAGAGATGCCATCACTGCCCGAGCTGACCACCGTTGGCGGAACGCGTGCCTACAACGCCGACCAGTCCAAAAGTCTGCTTCCATCCTACGGTTCCGGCCCAGACGCCAGCAACAAAGCGGGCTCCGGTTTCTATAGCAAAGCCGACTTTATCGATATCCTGACCTACGCCCGCGACCGGCATATCGAGGTGATTCCAGAGATTGAATCACCGGGGCACGCCCGCGCAGCGCTCAGGGCCATGGACTTCCGGTACCAAACGTTGCTGAAAGCAGGCAAAAAAGCGGAGGCCGAGCGGTATCTGCTTCGCGATCTGGCCGACAAATCGACGTACGAGTCGGTGCAGGGTTGGGATGATAACGTGATCGATGTGGCGCTGCCCTCTACCTATGCCTTTCTGGAGCGGGTGGTCGATGATCTGGCGAGCATGTATCGCGAGGCGGGTGCTCCCCTGAAGACGATTCACGTTGGCGGGGATGAAGTGCCGCAGGGTGTTTGGCAAAAATCGCCGGCTGTTCAACGGCTGATGGCCAGCCATTCGACCGTCAAGTCAACCGACGATTTGTGGTATTATTACTTCGGGAAGCTGAATCAGATCATCAAAAAGCGGGGCTTGTTCCTGTCGGGCTGGGAAGAGGTTGGCCTGAAAAAAGTGGTTCAGAACAATAAGTCGGTCTGGGTGCCTAACCCTACGTTCGTACCCGAAAAATTCCGGGTAAATGTCTGGAAAAACGAACCGGGCTCCGGCGCAGAAGACCTGGCCTACCGGATGGCCAATGCCGGTTACAAGGTCATTCTGACGGGCGTTACGCACTTGTACATCGATCTGGCCTATAACCAGCTGTCGGAAGAAGCGGGCCAGTACTGGGGTGGGTACGTCGACATTGACAAGCCGTTTTACTTTATTCCGTACAACTACCTCCGCAACCTGAAAGACGACAATACAGGTCAGCGCATCGATCAGAATCGCATCCGAAGTCGGGAGATGATCACGGAGAAAGGGAAGACCAACCTGGTCGGGATCGAGGCGCCGCTCTGGTCAGAGACCAACCGCAGCCCGGCTCAGTTTGAATACAAGTTATTACCCAAACTACTGGCCGTTGCCGAGCGGGCCTGGGCAAAAGACCCTGAGTGGGCCCTCGAAAAAGACGAGCAAAAAAGCGAGCAACTGTATAACCAGGCCTGGTCAGCCTTTCTGCACACGGTCGGCAAACGGGAACTGCCCCGGCTCGACTCGTACGCGGGCGGGTTTCAGTACCGGATCCCCACGGCCGGTGCCAGCATCGTCGATAATAAGCTGATAGCCAATGTGCAGTTCCCCGGCCTAACGATCCGCTACACCACCGACGGTTCGGAGCCAACGTCAGCCAGCCCCGTGTACACGGCTCCGTTGCCGTTTACCAGCACAACCAAACTCCGGGTATTCAATTCGGCTGGCCGGGCCGGACAAACGGTAACGATCAGGAAGTAACGTACCTATTCACCGCACTCACCTTAGCCATCACCTACCGTGGAAGAGCATTCGATCGCCCCGCCCCAACTGGTCGCCCTTGATACGGACAACCGCTTTCTGTCGCTGGACGTATTCCGGGGGCTGACCATCTGCTTCATGATTGTGGTGAATACGCCGGGGGCGGGCTCGGCGTCGTTTGGTCCGCTGAATCATGCCGACTGGCACGGGTTCACGCCTACCGATCTGGTCTTTCCATCGTTTCTGTTTGCCGTTGGCAACGCGATGAGCTTTGCCATGAAGAAATACAGTGCCTTGGGTACGTCGGCGGTGCTGGGTAAGGTAGCCAAACGAACGGCGCTCATCTTTCTGCTTGGCTACCTGATGTACTGGTTTCCGTTTTTTCGGTTGAGTGATTCGGGCGAGATCACCGGTTTTCCGATTGGCGAAACCCGTATCTGGGGCGTGTTGCAACGTATTGGCGTATGCTACGGGCTGGCTTCGCTGCTGGTTTATTTCTTCTCGGCCCGAACCGTCTTCTGGTTGAGTGTGGCGTTTCTGGTTGGCTACTGGCTACTACTGTTAGGCTGGGGTGACCCCGCCGATCCGCTGGGACTGCTGGGTAATGCGGTGCGAAAACTCGACCGGTTTATGCTGGGCGATGCACATCTGTACCACGGCAACGGCGGGGTAGCCTTTGATCCCGAGGGACTGCTCAGTACGCTGCCTGCCATCGTCAACGTTATTATCGGCTATTATGCCGGTCAGTTTGTCCAGCGAGTGGGCAAGAACTACGAAAGTGTGGCAAAACTGCTGCTGGCAGGGGCCACACTGATTTTCCTGGCTTATTGCTGGGACCTGGTGTTCCCGATCAACAAAAAGCTCTGGACCAGTTCATTCGTGCTGCTCACCACTGGCCTTGATCTGGCTATTCTGGCAACGCTGATCTACGCCATCGAGATCAAACACTGGAACCAGGCCAACTGGACACAGTTTTTTGTCATTCCCGGCAAGAATCCGCTCTTCATTTACCTGCTGTCTGAAGTGCTGGTCATCGTCTGCTACATGATTCCAGCGGGCGGAGGCGAGAGCGTACAGGGCTGGATCGGCGTCCATATTTTTCAGACCATCGCGCCTGGCCCTATGGGTTCGCTGCTTTTTGCCCTTGCGTTCATGCTCCTATGCTGGAGCGTTGGCTGGCTCCTCGACCGCCGCAGGATCTACGTGCGCGTGTAAGCGTTTTTAGCGTACTGATGACTCTCACCAGGCTTCGCGAGCCATACACAGTTACGTCTCAAACGCACACACTCGATAAAGCGTCCATCCGTATAGCATTGAGCCGTATAAAGGATTACTTTCCCGGCAGAAAATAAACGGGCGGCACCATGTTGAAACAGCTATTTGAGTTTAAGGAAACAGACCGGAAGTGGCACATTCCGGTGCTGGCGGGCCTGAGCGTCGGTATTCCCATTCTGGCGGGCTACTTCACCGGAACGTTGCCGGGTGGCAAACTGGCGTCGATGGCTGGGCTGGTCATTCTGTACATTCACTCCATCCGCATTGCCAACCGGCTCATCATCCTGATGGCCTGCTCGTTTGGTATCATGGTCTCGTTTTCGGTAGGCAGCCTGTTCAGTTTTAACCCGCTGCTTGCCCCACTACTGCTGGGTCTGTACGCGTTCATTGTCCACGTGGCGCTTTACTACCTGAAGATGACCCGTCCACCGGGCAATTTCTTCTTTATCATGATTGCATCGGTCGCCGTTTGTCTGCCGTTCAACCTGTCTACCATTCCGCAGAACATCGGCTTCATTGGCATTGGCACGATGATCTCCTTTGCCCTGGCGGTGATCTACAGTTTGCTGACCATAAAAAGCCATCCCAATGACAGTCAGACGATTACCGTTGCGAAGAGCAAGTATGTCAACCTGATCGAATCGGCTACGTTCGGGTCAATGGTTGGTCTGGCCTTGTTGATTGCCAATCTGCTGAAACTCGAAAACCCCTACTGGGTACCTACCTCCTGCGCCGCCGTGATGCAGGGTGTGAGCACCAAACACATCTGGCAACGCAGCGTTCAACGGATTCTGGGTACGTTCATCGGGCTGGGTGTCACGTGGGTCATCCTGCTCTTGCAGCCAACGCCACTGGTATTCTGCCTGGGTATCATCGCCCTGCAACTGATTGTCGAGTTTCTGGTGGTGCGCAACTATGGCCTGGCGGTCATTTTCATCACGGTGCTCACCCTTTTTCTGGCCGAATCGGGCAGATCATTAGCCGTCGACCCAACGGCATTGATCATCGCCCGCTTTATCGATATTTTTATCGGGAGTGTCCTCGGTGGTATTGGTGGCTGGATGTTGTATAGTGAACGACTGCGCTACAAAGCCACCCGGCAGATGCGCCGCACAAAAATCCTCATCGCGGGTCGCAGGTGAGGGAACTTTCGGTTTTTGCTTCGCTAGTCGTGCCCTTCGACCAGCGAAGCAAAAAACAGATACCCGCGCATTAAACCATCCTTTCCCATGCCCGCACTCCTTTCCTTACTGCTCTTTCTCTTTCCCTTCTTCACCACAAACCAGCCAACCGATTCGGGGCAGCGCATCGCAACGGGTCATTTACCGGCTGTCGTGGCTGATCAAGCCGGAACGGTCCATCTTACCTTCGGACAGGACTCTACGATTTATTACGCCACGGCCAGCAGCCAACCGGCCCGTTTTTCGCCACCGGTGGCGGTGGCCACGCTACACGGCCTGGTTACCACCGCTAAACGTGGCCCGCAGATAGCCGCCACCGATAAGCACGTTGTCATCACGGTCGTGAACAAGACTGGCGACCTGTTTGCCTACACCCTCGACCGCCACACCGGAAAATGGTCGGGGGCCACCCGCCTGAACGACGTACCTGAGGTAGCCAAGGAAGGGTTTCAGGCCGTTGCCAGCGCGTCATCAACCACCTTCCACGCTGTCTGGCTGGATCTGCGCGGCGATAACCAGAACAAAATCGCAGGCACAACCTCGACCGACGGAGGACGTACCTGGACAACGAACCAACTCATTTATCAATCGCCCGGCGGGTCGGTCTGCGAATGCTGTCGCGTCTCGATTGCCGCCCGGAACAACAACGTCTACGTTCAGTTCCGCAACTGGCTCAACGGGGCACGCGACCTGTATCTGGCCCATTCAACGGACGGGGGACGTACCTACCGCTCGGTACAAAAGCTCGGCACCGGCACCTGGAAACTGGCCGGCTGCCCCATGGACGGCGGCGGGCTGACGCTTACCCAATCGGGCCAGCCAACGACGGTATGGCGGCGTGAGAACACGTTGTATACCTGCCAGCCCGGCAAACCGGAAAAGGCCCTCGCCATTGGCCAGAACGTGACCATCACCAACGGCCCGGCGGGAAACACGATGGCCTGGGACGAGGGCGGTACGGTCTGGCTTCAACAGAATGGCACTGTATCTGTTGCGGTGGGGAAAGGCAAAATGCCCAGCCTCGCTATTTCCGGTCAGTCAGCCATTTGTGTTTGGGAAGCCGATGGACAGGTTATGATGGAGGCAATTGCCATAAAGAACTAGCCTTACCCTGCCCAACCAGCTTGCCACTGCGACTCTAAACGCGCTGACTAAAATGGCCAAAATCCTCATTATAGAAGACTCAACTTTTATTCGGGCCGCCCTTCGCGATATTCTGGAATATGAGGGCTACGAGGTAGAGGAAGCCGAAAATGGGCTGGAGGGTATTGAGATGCTCGTGACTGCCTATTACGAAGTCGCTCTCTGCAATTTACATATGCCCAGGATGCATGGATTTGATGTTTTGTTTCACGCTCATGAAGCCGGAATAAGCACCCAAATTATCATTGTCACGGCGGCCGGTAGTGTTGAGAATGCAGTTGAAGCAACCAGACTCGGTGCGTTTGATTTCCTGGTTAAACCACCCGACATCAATCGGTTGCTTGTTACAACCAGGAATGCCGTTGAGCAGTATCGGCGGGTCGAGGCGAATCGGCCATTCCGTAAAACGATCGCCAGAGTCGGCGAGCTTATGGGTGAGTCCCCGTCGATTCAGGCTATCAGAGCGGGCCTCACGCAGATAGGTCAGCAAACAGAAAGCGTGCTCATAGCAGGCCCTCCTGGCGTCGGTAAAGGAATGGTGGCCCATCGGATACATACTGAAGGAGGCAGGAAGACAGGGCAACCGATGGTCACCGTTGACTGCGCGGGCATTCCGGATGAGCTGCTCGAAAGCGAATTGTTTGGGCACGAAAAAGGCGCTTTCCCGGGCGCGGCTACCCGTCGAATCGGTAAGCTCGAACAGGCCGAAGGAGGTACATTGTTCCTCAACGAGATCAGCAAAATGAGTCTGGCCGTCCAGGCGAAGTTGCTGCAGTCGATTCAGGACCAGTCTTTTACCCGGATGGGTGGCACCAAAGCCATTACGCTACATACACGTATTCTGTCTGCCACCAGTAAAGACCTGCGTGAAGAAGTCAGCCGTGGACATTTCATAGCCGATTTATACGCTCTCCTGGGTGAAATCATCATTGATATTCCTCCCCTCGCCGACCGTCGGGATGACATTCCACGGCTGATCGAGGCGTTTTTGGCTGCTATGTGCCTGACGTACAACATACCCACCAAGGCCATAGAACCAGCCGCGGTAGACTACCTGTCGACTTTGCCGTGGGAAGCCAATGACCGTGAACTACGCAATGTTATAGAACGGATAGTCATTATGTGTGATGCGCCCATTACGCTCAGTGAGGTAAAACAGTACGTTTGAACCGACCAGTCGATAATTATAAGTATACATACTCGATTTTTTATTATGATAATAAGTAGTACAAAAAAGTTGGCCAGTTTTTTGCTTAGCTATATATACAAGGCCGATAGATTTAAAGTCTAGGCTCAACGTTCCTAAAAACAGCTATAAACTATGTGGACTGCTATCTTCTTTTTTCTCGTATTTACGGCGGCTATTCTTGGGATTATGAAAAAGACAACCGTTTGAATCAGGCTGGCTGTTCTGGGTTTCTGGTGAAGCCAGACGTTTGGGGAATACGGCTCTTTCGTCAGAAAGGCTGGCAGGTGTTGCTGTATTCGCTGGAAAGTGCTTAGTTGTGTAGTCAACCACGTTCGAAGCCTTGACAATGATCTACCACGTATTAAACGGCGACGCACTCTATGACCGTTTCGTTGCCACGCAACTCGACGGTCAGGTGGTTATAGACCGGGAATGCCTCATCGTAGGCGACGTTTCCGGCGATACCCTTGCCGACTTCTGGGCCAACCGGGCGGCCTACATTGAAGCGACCTACCACGAAACCCGAGGCACCTATTTCCAACGTGTCGTCGGCGAATTTGACAAGATTCTTGCCGCGCCCGATCGGTCAGACATCAATTTGTGGTTTGGCTACGATCTCTTTTGTCAGGTCAATATGTGGTTTGTGCTGTCACTGCTCTACAAGCACACCAACACATACAGCGTCTTCGTCGTATACCCCGCTCATCTGAATCGAGACGCTATCTGGGACGATTTTGGCGGGGCAACGGTAGGCGATCTGCGGTACTGTTCAACGCATAAGGTCGCCTTCACCAGCGCTGATCTGGCACTGGGTAATGCTTTATGGAATGCGTACCAAACCAACGACCTGGCCAGGCTGGCGGAACTTGCAACGGCCGAATCCCCCTGTTTCCCTTACCTGAACGATGTATGCCGGGCGCACATCGAACGCACCGGTATCGATGGGAAACCGGGAAGACCGGAACGGGTTCTGGACACAATCATGAGCGAGGGCCCAACTGATTTTCCGTCTGTCTTCACGGCGTTTTACAAACGCGAGGGCATTTACGGCTTCGGCGATTCGCAGGTTAAACCGCTGTACGACAGCCTTATGAACAGGTAAGCTAGTGGCCCGGCGTTCCGTGTCGTTTCTCCAGTTCATCGAGCAGGTAGTCCAGCCCGTTTAGTCTGATCTCGTATAGCGTCTGCAGCAACGTACCCAGCTTGCCGGCAGGAAACCCCTTCTGCGCAAACCATTCCAGGTAGGAAACGGGCAACTGACGCAGCAACCGCCCTTTGTATTTCCCGAAGGGCATTGGGTAGCGAATCAATTCGAGCAATAAGGTGGGATCGCCCGGGGGCGCCTGTTCTGCCATGTGTTTGATCAGGATAAATAGTCTAGCGGCTTGTAGCGCGTACGTACAGGTGCTAAATTACCTCGATAAAAAATAGCATTGCCTTTTACCAGTTGAACGTACCTGATGAAAAAACACGATCAATCTTCTCTTTCGCCCAATGGCTCTTCGGATCGGCGAACGTTCCTGAAAACCCTTGGTTTGGCAGCAACAGCGCCCGTTGCGCTGACCGAAGCGGCTAAAGCCACCCCCACCACGCAGTATTTAAACCTGATCAAAAACCACGCGAGCACGTCGGCCAACAGCAAGGTTCGGCTGGCGTTGATCGGAACGGGGGGCATGGGCATTGGCGATACGCAAACGGCATTACAAGTCGATGGCGTGGAGATGGTAGCCGCCTGTGACCTCTACGACGGTCGCCTGCGCCGGGCTAAAGAGCTGTGGGGCAATGACCTGCCCGTTACCCGCGACTACCGCACCCTGCTCGACCGCCCGGATATCGACGTTATCATCAACGCGACCACTGACCACTGGCACGAAAAAATCTCGTCGGACGCCATGCGGAAAGGCAAGCACGTCTATTGCGAAAAGCCGATGGTGCAAAAGGTTGAAGACGGCCACACGCTCATCAAAGTGTCCAACGAAACGGGCAAGGTATTTCAGGTCGGTAGCCAGTTCGCCTCGTCGATCATTATTGCCAAAGCCAAAGAACTATTGAAAGCAGGTGACATCGGTGAGCTCGTTTTTGCGGAAGCGATCTATGACCGGCACAGTGCCATGGGGGCCTGGCAGTATTCGATTCCACCCGATGCTTCGCCGCAAACTGTCGACTGGGATACGTACCTGGGTAGCGCCCCCAAGCGCCCGTGGGACCCACTCCGCTTCTTCCGGTGGCGCAACTACCAGGACTACGGCACCGGCATCGCGGGCGATCTATACGTTCACCTGCTCACGTCGCTGCATACCGTAACCGGTTCATTAGGACCAAATCGCGTGTACTCGAGCGGCGGCACCCGCTATTGGAAAGACGGCCGCGACGTACCTGATATTCAGCTCAGCATCTACGACTACCCAAAAACCGCCGAGCACCCCGAGTTCAACCTCACCACGCGCTCGAACTTCGTAGATGGCGGCGGTGGCAATTACCTGGTCCGGCTCGTCGGCACCGAGGGCGACCTGTCTATTGGCTGGGATAGCCTGACGGTTCACCGGAATAAATTCCCGAAAGCGCCGGGCATGTCGATCGATAATTTCCCGAAAGACCAGAAAGAGTTGTTCCTGGCTGATTACAACAAGCTCTACCCGTCTATTCCGGAAATGGAAGGGCCGAAGGAGTTCAAGTACACGGTGCCCAAAGAGTACAAAGGCGACCGCTATGAACACTTCGTTAATTTTTTCAATTCGGTGCGCGACAAGAAACCAGCCATCGAAGATGCCACCTTCGGCCTACGCGCCTGTGGACCAACGCAGTGCGGCAACATGAGCCTGTTCCAGAAAAAAGTAATGACCTGGGACCCCGTGAAAATGAAGATCGGTAACGCGGTGTAAGCAGATTGCCGCCGTGTAGCCGTATAAATGCAGGGCCCCAATGCAGGCAGTAGCTCGCATTGGGGCTTTTCTTTGACTAAAACGTCATACTTACATCAACGAATGAACGTAGTTTTCAGCCACCTAACCCTCCTGCTACTCCTTCTTCAAGTTAGCCCGTTGTTGGCCCAATCGACGCCGATGAGCCAGCTACGTGTGCAGGGAAACCAGTTCGTCACCGCCGACGGCAAACCGATCGTCTTCAGGGGACTCAACGCCAGCGATCCCGACAAACTTGACAAAAGCGGTCATTGGGATAAATCGTATTTCGAGGAAATGAAACGCTGGGGTGCTACCCTGGTCCGTTTTCCGGTGCATCCGTCGGCCTGGCGGAGCCGGGGAGCCACGCAGTATCTCCAACTGCTCGACAAGGGGGTGGCCTGGGCGGGTGAGTTGGGCCTGTACGTCGTCATCGACTGGCACAGTATCGGCAATCTGAAGAATGAAATGTACCAGAGTCCGAACTACGAAACGACCCACAAAGAATCGTTCGAGTTCTGGCGAACCCTATCGGATCATTATAAGGGCAATACGACCGTCGCTTTTTTCGAGTTGTTCAACGAACCGACCGTGATGGGCGGCAAGCTCGGCACCTGTAGCTGGGCTGAGTGGAAATCGCTTATGGAAGAAACGATCACGATCATCCGGGCTAACGGCAGCAAGGCCATTCCGCTGGTGGCCGGTTTCAACTGGGCGTATGATCTGAAAGAGGTGGCGCAAAACCCCATCAACGCCGACGGTATCGGGTACGTCAGCCACCCCTACCCCATGAAGCGCCCTAAACCCTGGGAACCCCAGTGGACCGCCGACTGGGGTTTTGTCGCGCAGAAATACCCGCTGATGCTGACTGAAATCGGCTTTTGCGGGGCCGACGACAAAGGAGCCCACGTACCGGTGATCAGTGACGAATCGTACGGCGACGCCATTACCAGTTACTGCGCCACCAACGGCATTTCGTATGTTGTCTGGGTGTTCGACCCGCAATGGGCACCCATGCTGTTCAGCGACTGGAACTACACGCCCACCCGACAGGGCCGATACTTCAAGCAGGCGATGCAACGGGCGGCCGACAAACGCTGACAGCGGATAACCAGGAAGTAAAAAGCGGCTTTCCTACCCTTTGACGGGTAACGTCTCCCTTCTTCCCGATGCAGCACAACCGCAGACATTTCTTAAAGCAACTGGGCTTTGGTGCCCTCGGCCTCAGCGTGGCCACTACGGGCTGGGCCAACGCAGGCACTTCGCTCGAAAGCCTGTTATCACCCGCCCGTACGTTGAAATTGCCGCGCAGCCTACCGGCCACGCAGGGTGTTGAAGCGGCGGGCCTGCTGAACTTCACCACAGCCATTGAAAAGGCCAACCTGAACGTACATAGCGTGATGGTGGTGCGGCACGGGCACGTGGTGGCCGAGGGCTGGTGGGCACCCTACGCACCGCAGCTAAAGCATACGCTCTATTCGCTCAGCAAGGCCTTCACCTCAACGGCGGTTGGTCTGGCCGTTGCCGAAGGTCGACTGACGGTTGAGGACAAGGTAATCTCGTTCTTTAAGGACCAGTTGCCCGAAACGGTCAGCGAGAATCTGGCCGCCATGCGCGTGAAAGACCTGCTGACGATGTCGACGGGGCATGAAAAAGAGCCAACCCCCCAGATGCGCGCCGACGGCAATACGAACTGGATCAAGGCCTTTCTGGCAGCCCCTGTTGAGCGCAAACCGGGAACGCATTTTGTCTATAACAGCGGAGCGACCTACATGCTGTCGGCCATTGTGCAGAAGCTGTCGGGGCAGCCGTTGATCACCTACCTGCAACCCCGTCTGTTTGGGCCGTTGGGCATTGAAGGCGCCGACTGGGAAGTTGACCCGAATGGCATCAATACAGGCGGCTGGGGCCTCCGGCTGCATACGGAAGATATCGCCAAATTTGGCCAGCTGTACTTGCAAAAAGGCCTGTGGCAGGGCAAACGGATCTTGTCGGAAGCCTGGGTGGCCGACGCCACCAAAGCACAGGTCATGTCGGCGGGTGGCAAGCGGAGTGCGGAAGTCAACGACTGGCTACAGGGCTACGGCTACCAGTTCTGGCGGTGTCGCCACAACGGGTACCGCGGCGATGGGGCCATGGGTCAGTATTGCATCGTTCTTCCCGATCAGGACGCGGTGGTGGCGATCACGTCGGAAACGGGCGATATGCAGGCCGTGATGGATGCCGTCTGGGATAACATCCTGACCGCCTTCAAACCGAATGCGCTTCCCGCCGATGCCGCCGGTACTGCCGCGCTGACAAAGAAGCTGAGCAGCCTCGCCCTGACGTACCCCAACCTGGAAGCCAACTCACCGCTTGTATCAACGATCAGCGGCAAGACCTATGCGTTCGAGCCAAACCCGACAAAAACCCGGAGCATGTCGCTCACCTTCGGCAATGGAAACTGCACGGTCAGGCTCAGCGACGAGCAGGGCAGCCACCAGCTCACCTGTGGCCTGAACCGCTGGGCAGAAAGTGAATCAACACTCTCGACGAAGCCAATCAAGCTGGTGCCTACGCCCATCCCCGGCGAAATGAGAACACGCATGGCGGGAACAGCCACCTGGCAAGACCCCAACACGCTGCTGATGACGTGGCGGTTTATTGAAACGGCGCACTACGAAACGGTCACCTGCCGCTTCACCGCGGATTCGGTTGCCGTCGAGTTCGAAAGCAGCATCGCTAAAATCAATAAAACGAAAGATGCACGGCCTGTTCTACAGGGTAAAATGCAGGCCGGAGCGCTGAGTCAGAAAGGCTAGAGCGCAGGTACGTTCCAACGACAACGTACCTGCGCTCTGGCGCCACAAACGCGAAAAGCGACCCGACGAGGTCGCTTTTCGCGTTTGTAAGAAAAACATTGGGTGGTCGACTAAACGTTTGCGCGTCAGATGCATCAAACAGGTATAAACGCCCAAATAAGGCCATGAAAACAGCAGGTAAATATTTGATAGTGTTGGTCGGCCTGACCTTCAGCCTGGCCGGAGTGCTTACATCCTGTGCGCAGGGCACGTACAGTCAGCCCGGCTACGGCCAGCCCGATTATAGCCAGAACCAACCGGGTTATAACCAGCCTGGGTATGATAACGGCTATAACAACCAGCAAGGCTATAACCAGTACGGCGGTCAGCCGCAGGATTTTTATAATGAACTCGGCCCCTACGGCCAGTGGGTACAAACGCCCCAATATGGCACCGTCTGGATTCCGAACGTACCGCAGGGGTTTCAGCCCTATGCCACCAATGGGCACTGGGTTGTAACAGAATACGGCAACACCTGGGTGTCAGACTACGCCTGGGGTTGGGGACCTTTCCACTACGGTCGCTGGTACCAGGATCCGCGGATGGGGTGGGCCTGGGTACCTGGCTACGACTGGGGTCCGGCCTGGGTATCGTGGCGAACTGGTGGCGGCTACTATGGCTGGGCACCGCTGGGCCCTGGTATCAACATCGACGTGAACATCAATATTCCGGCTAACTACTGGGTGTTTGTGCCGCAGATCTACATCACCAGCCCAAACATTTACAGTTATTATGTGCCTCGGCCACGGGTAGTGAACATCTACCAGCAAACGACGATCATCAACAACGTGTATCGGGTCAATAACCGGGCCTATGCTTACGGGCCCCGTCGGGAAGATATCGAACGCGTAACCCGCCGGTCGGTGCCGGTCTATCGGATCGAGAACGCCGGTCGTCCGGGTCGTGATGAAGTACGGAACAATAACTCGATTGGCATTTACCGCCCCGAAGCCACACGCGGTACCCGGGACAGCCGGGGTAACGACAGCCGCGTCTACAACGCGCCGTTCGACAACAACCGGAACAATGGTTCACGTACAAACGGCTCGCCCCGTACAGACTCGCCCAATCCGGGTTCATACAACGGTGGCTACGGTCGCGGAAACGCAGGTACGTACAATGGTGGCAGAAACGGCCAGGATAATCCGGCGCCGGTGACTACACCGAACCCGGGTACTTATTCGGGTGGTAGTTCGCGCGGTGCCGGTACCTATGGCGACGCCAGCCCACGGCCAACTCCAACCGATGCTACGCCGTCATTCCCGTCACGTACCGGCTCATCGCGAGGCAATGGCAGGCCTAACTACGAAGCGCAGCAAAACCAGCCGTTCCCGCAGCCAACGCAAACGGCACCCGTACAGCAGCCAGGCCGCCCAGAGGCGACACCACAACCTCAGCGCGAATGGAGCGGCCAACGGGGTGGTGGCAGTTATTCGCCACAGGCCACTCCGCCCCCCGCCAGTCCTCAACCACAACGTGGTGGTTTCGAGAGCCGGCAACAACCCCAGGCGCAACCGTCGGGTGGTCGTGAACAGCGAGTTGGGGGCGGTGAACAGGGGTCTCCCGGTGGCCAGACCCAGGGCGGCTACTCATCTGGTCGTGGCAGCTCTCGCGGCAATAACTAATGAACAGGCAATGCAAAAAAAGGCCAGCTCTGATGACGAGCTGGCCTTTTTTATACACGGCGTAACCAGTAAAAACGTATTCGCGTCAACTCTTTACGGCGACCTTACTTTACAGGTGCTATTTGTTGGGCGGCTACTTTCCAGTCTTTCCCCTCTTTTGTCAGCACTTCGGTGAACCGGAATGTAGCCGTGTCTGGTTTGGAGCGAGAGGCGGTTCCCTGGGCCATGATCACGTTTTCGGCCAATGACGCCGTTGAATCGAAATGGACACTCGCAGCGTCAACGGATAGTGCAGTCGTAGTGGCACTCAGCGCAATGGAATCAAGGATTGGCTTTGGCATGCCGCGTTTTTCGGGTCGTTCTGGCCGAAACAGCTTTTTGCCCGCATTGGCCAGGTCTTTGAATACGGGCAGATCAGCAGCAATACCGCCGGCAAATACCAATGCCACCAGCGCTGAGATCACCAGTTCGCGTTTAACTCCGCCGGTCCGTCTATCGGTTGAGTACCCCTTGATCGACGACCAGTTGTTTACGATGTGAAAGACAGCAGCGGCAAAAAACAGGATGCCAAACCACGCGTGCGTGTGGTCGATCGTATGATTGCTTTGCCCAAAATAGATGAGCAAACCACTGATTGATAGTACGGTGAATACGGCAGCCACCATCAGGCTGACCAGGTTCTTCTGTTTCATGACGAATTGTTTAGGCCCACTCGCGTGGAAAAGTACAGCACAAAGAAATATACTTCAGGTACGTTGCCAAGGAGGTCTGTCTATTTTGCTTTTTTCGGTGACCGAGTCGGCAACGTGTCGTCTGGCACTTAAACGCAGTCGCCTTGCCGGGGAGCTACGGGCGCCCAGCTGTACGGCTTCTGAACTGTAGCTGCACGAATAAGCTACCGACCAGCAGGACGAAAACGGTAAGCACCATACCTGCCAGATACATGGTACCGGTCTCATGGCCTTTACTGTAGGCCGCCATACCAGATGGTAAGGTCAAATGCGCTCCGATTATGCCCGCCACCCAGATTCGGACCAATAACCACCGCTTTTCAGTGAAAGGAATGTACCACGATAGAAAGGGCAATGCAGCGATGACAGGCATGACAATTGGCAGGCATCGCATCAGTTTGTCGGTCAGCGGGCTCGGCGGATAGCTGGCTTTCACAAGCAGGATAATTGCCTCGAAAGTCAGCCACCACAGGAGTTCAGGGCCCATCATGACCGCCAACCACCGTAACAACGGGCGTGCATTCATTCGGAGGCGAAGTAGTATGGAACAGGATTACGTAGTAATGTGGCCATCAGATGCACTTGAGCCGTTGGCACACTACTAAAATGTAGCGTGCCCACGGCCGTTTGTCAAGCTCTTCTGTGACAGTGGAGTCGCTACCGGTTCTTTCTTAGCGAGTGGGTCGGTAGGCGGTGGTTCACTTCGGATTCGTAAATCCGTACCTTTGGTTTTTAGTGATTATCAGATAACGCCTGCTGCTCAACGCCCATGAAACCAGCCACCATCCACGATCTGCTTATTGAAGCCATGGAAGAACACCTTCCCGAAGGCTGGACGATTGCACGACTGAACGTCCATTTTCTGACCAATGGTACCGATGTCGAATTCTCGGGTACCTACCTGGACGAGCAGGGCGAGCCACAACCGCTCACCACCGATTTCCCCGACGAAGTGACAGAGGCCACACAACGGCTGTACCAGCTTCGCAACAGCGACGCACAACCCCGCGCCAACGTTCTTCAGCTCGACCTGACCGCTGCCGGCCAGTATACAACTACCTATAGCTGGGATCAGGAAATCCAGGATGAAGACGAACACTTCAGTAAGGGTGGCACGGCCAGTGACTGGCAGGCCATTCGGGAAGCCCGCTACGGCACCAGAACCGGCGACTAAGCTTAACTACCTTCAATCACGTATGCATCAGGCGATCCGTCTGCTTATAGCCCTTGCTCTTTGTACAGCGACCCGTTCGTTCGGCCAGTCTGGCCGGGTACAACCAGCCAGTGCCCCACCGATACAGCTCGGCATTACCGATTCGCTGGCTTCTACGATCCTCCACGAAACCCGCCGGGTGAACATCTACCTGCCCGACGGCTACTCGCCCGATTCGGCCCGGACGTACCCAGTCATTTATTTGCTCGACGGAGGCATCGACGAAGACTTTGTTCATATTGCCGGGCTGGTTCGGTACAACACTACTCCCTGGATAAACCGCTTTCCGCCCTCTATCGTAGTGGGCATCCAGAACGTGAACCGTCGGCGCGATTTTACGTTTGCCGTTCCCAATCTGGATTTTGTGGAGAAGACGGGGTTCAGCAGGAGTCAGTTTACCGCCTATGGGGGCTCGGCTAAATTCATGGCCTTCCTGGAGAAGGAACTGCAGCCATTTATCGAGAAACGCTACGCGGCCAATACGGTCAGAACGCTCATTGGTGAATCGCTGGGCGGCTTGCTCGCCACCGAAATACTGCTTAGAAAACCGACCCTGTTCAACACCTACATCATTCTGAGCCCCAGCCTCTGGTGGGACAACGAATCGCTGTTGCGGCAGCCCGGCTGGTCTACCCTTGGTCGCCACCCGCTAACGGTTTACGTGGGGGCCTGTGAAAAAACCAGCAGCGTGGTCATGTACAAGGATGCGAAAGCACTAGCCGACCTGCTTGGCAGGCAACCTGCCGGCAAACTGCGGGTGCTATTCGACTACCTTCCCACAGAAACCCACGCTACCCTGCTTCATCAAGGCGTATACAATGCCGTCAAAGCGATTTATCCGTTGACAAAGTAGTTTCCCGACCAACTTGTTCCCCTGTTGGCGCGCCATGCATGTGTTAGCCTGGGTACGTTCAGCGACCCTTTAACGTACCTGCGCCGCATGCCGTTGGAAAACTAAACGACCACTCTGCTGGTCTTATATGCAGGAGAACGGCATCTGTTCGTTAGTAGAAAAATGGAAAAAACACCCAGTCATTTTTGGGATCAGTTAGGCAACCTGCTCGTGCCTAAACGCCAGTCGACCGCAGCCCGTACCGTTACCAATGAGCAGATTCTGGCGGAGTTGATCCGTTGTTTCGACACATCGCTGAACCGGGAAAGTATCGGCACAAGCCTGCTGTTCGATGCCCACTATGTCATCATTCTTCACCCGGCGAGTTATGCTGAACGGCTGGGCGCGCTACCGGTTATTGTCAATGAAGCGGTGAACGCGTTTAATACCCGGCTGAAGGAACGCAACCGGGAGCCAAACCGCCTTGTAACGGTGGCTTCGCACTGGCATTTCAAGTTCGGTCCGGGTACTGAATTTGATGGAAGGCCAATTACACCGGCCGATGTTGAAGTCATCGGGTCGCTCACCGGGGCCTCGCTCGAAAATGACAGCCTGAGTATTCCCAAAGCAGGCAATGTAAACTTGAAGGCAACCAGGAAAGTGAAAAATACGAATGTCTACGAAAAACTGGACCTGAATTTGCCGGCCTTCAGCCACATCGATTTCCGCGAGTCGGGTGCATTTGCCGTCCGTATTGAGCCGGCCCTGCTTACCCCTCGCGTAAGCCAGCCTGATGCCGCCCCGTCGACTTCAGCCCCGGTGGCTGTTCCTGCATCGCCTGCGCCAGCACCAAGTCCGGTGCGCCCCGACGCCCTCGCCCGAATTGATTGCTACATGGCCGATCAGAACGCCGAAGAAACCTACTGGATGAAAGACCGGGAGGTGGTTATCGCCCGCCTGGAACCTGACAATGAGTCGTTTAGCAACTACATCCGGCTAGCTTCCCCCTACGTCTCGAATCCCCACGCCCGCATTCGATACGATGCCACAACGGGTCAGTTTCAACTCGCTTCCTTCAGTAGAAATGAGACCCGGCTGAATGAACAGGTGATCGCCCGAAGCGAGCCGGGTAATCCGGTCTGGGTGGCACTGCCCAATTCGGCACAGATTCTGCTCAACGGAGTCGTTACGCTCACCTTTCAAAGCAACCTGTAACCCATGCTCGATGTAATTACGGCCCTATTATTGAGTAGCCTTGTGCTGGTACTACTGGTACAGCATTTTAGAAAGTTGCCGCGCTAACGTGCTGCCTCAGCAGCCAGGTACGTTCACTAATCTGCCAGCCTCAGGCGCATTGTTCACTTCCCCACTGGTACCACAGCCCACTATGACCAGTACCGTTTATATAACCGGACAGACTGACGTTGGTCGCTCTCGCCGGGATAATCAGGATACGTTTATCAGTCAATCACTCTGGTCGGCGCACGACGCGCTGCTGGTCGTTATCGACGGCGTTGGCGGCTACGCCGGTGGTGCCGAAGCCGCCGCGCTGGCTAAAGAGTCGATTAGTCAGTACATGGCGACGCCCACGGGCGATACGCTGACCATGCTGCGCGAAGCCGTGATTCACGCCAATAACCAGATTGCGAAGCACCGCCAGCAAGACCCTGCCCGGGGCCGGATGTGCTGCGTGCTCACCGCCGCTGTCGTCGACACGTCGACCAACAAGTTGCTGTATGTACACGTGGGCGATACGCGTCTGTACCGGTTTCGGCAGCGCCTCGAAAAGCTGACGCACGATCATTCGCTGGTGGGGGTACGCGAAGACGCCAACCAGCTCACCGAACGGGAGGCCATGCGCCACCCCCGCCGCAACGAAATCCTTCGTGACATAGGCTCAGCGATTCACCGCGTCGACGATCCCGATTTTCTTGAATCGAACGAGACGGATTTTCTGCCGGGCGATGTGCTCCTGCTCTGCAGTGATGGCCTGACCGACATGCTTACCCGCGCAGAAATTACGCAGGTGCTGGCGCAGGGCAGGCCAGCCGATGAGCAGATCGCTGAACTCATCCGACTGGCTAACGACCAGGGCGGCCTGGATAACATTACCATCGTGATGGCCCGGCATCTGGGCGCAACAGCTAGTCCCGGTAACGTACCTGTGCCACGCGGCCGAACGAGCGATCCACCCCCTGCACTCCTGGCTACTGCGCCCAGGCTGTCCGGTCAGCCCGGGCAGCAACGTACCTGGAAATGGCCGATACTCGTTTTAAGCCTGGTAGCGTTCATTGTGTTGTTTCTGGTTACGCGCAGGAGGCTGGACGATCCCCTGGCTTCACCCCAACCAACGCGGGCGGCGCCAGATTCGATACGGACCGTGCCCATCACTGTGCCATCAGATAGCGCTGGCATCAATAATGTACCTACTCACCCCGATACTACCCGCCAAACGCGGTGAACCATGCCAACAGTAAGTTTTAATACCAATTTTCCGGGGTACGATGTATTGGGCGAGATCGGCCGTAGCAATGCCCGTGTCCTGAAAGCCCGGCACATTGCCAGCGGTGATCTTGTCGCCATCAAACACTTCGCCCTCAACACCGACGCCGATACGCTGCGTCGATTCGAGCGTGAATCGGAGATCATGTCGCGGATGTCGAACCCCAATGTCGTACGGGTGCGGGAAGTTCGCCTGGCGGCCGATCTGCCCTATATCGTGCTGGATTATATTGAGGGTGGTAATGTGCGTCAGCTGATTGCCGAACAGGGCGGCCTTTCGGTCGAACTGACGATCCGGCTGGGTTTGCAAATGATCAACGCCTTTCGGCAGATTCACGCGCAGGGCATCATCCACCGCGATGTGAAACCGGAGAACATCCTCTATCACCGGCTGGCGAGTGGCGAACTTCATTTTTTGCTTACCGATTTCGGCGTAGCCCGGCTCCACGAACAGCCGGTAACCATGACGGGGCAGTCGCTGATGACCTATGAGTATGCAGCCCCCGAGCAGTTCGATAATCCGCGCAACATCACCACCGCCGTTGATTATTACGCCCTTGGCGTCGTGTTTTATGAATGCCTGACGGGCAAGGTGCCGTTTGCCATGCGGGGCGAAACGGGCATCGTCACGTTCATGAATGCCGTGCTGACCACGCCCCCTCCTACGCCGGTTCTATCAACGGCGCAACCGCTACCCAGTAGCCTGGTCAGGCTTATTAAACAACTGCTGGTAAAAAATCCGACCGAACGCATTCAGCATCCTGATGAGGTACGGCTCATTCTGAAACAGGCCGAAGTAGAGCAACTCCAGGGCGAAAACGGGCAGGAGGTACCGGCTGTTGTCAACCGGACGGAGACGTATCAACCCGCCGCGCCACGGGTTATTCCCCGCTCACACACTGAGCAGCCTACCAGTCTGCCCGCCAACGTGGCAAGCCGCCGCAGGCGGAGCCTTATCCCGATCATAGCCCTGGTGGGCGCCCTTTTGCTGGCGAGCCTGGGCACTTACTGGTTCATAAACAAACCGAAACCCTCGCGGGCCAAAACGCCGATGTCGACAACGGCGCGCGCAGACGAGAGCCTGTCTGACTTGACTCTGCCAACCGGCGAACCCTCCGATGAGACGGTGCCGACCGACAGCACGCAGACCAGCGCGGCTCTGCGCCAGCCAACAGAGACGGGACAGCGGGAAAAGCTGGAAGCGGCCCACCGCCAGTACGATGAGCAGGTTGCTGTGGCCACAAAACAACTAAACGCCGAGGCGTTTGGCGGAAAAGTTGGCTTACTGGGAGGCGTGCGTGGCCTAACTATTCAGCTGCGTAATCCGTCGACGATCCTGTTCACCTCGGTAGCTGTCCGGGTAAAATACATCAAAGAAAGCGGCGATCTGTATAAATCGACCGTTATGTATTTCAACCAGATTGCGCCCAACGCCACCGTGGTGCGTGTGGCACCAGACAGCCCGCGCGGGACCCGGTTCAGTGCCGAAGTGATTCGGGCCGATGCATTGAGTCTGGATAGCCTCGGTTCTACTACGCCACACATTCCCTGATACTCAATGCCAACGGTAAGTTTCAACACACACCTCCCCGATTACGAAATACTAGCCGAGCTGGGCCGTGGTAACACCCGCGTGCTGAAGGCGCGGCATCTGCTCACAGGCGATATTGTTGCCATTAAGCAATATGCCTTTGCTACAGATGCCGACACGCTGCAACGCTTCGAGCGCGAATCGCAGATCATGACCCAGATCAACCATCCCAATGTGGTGCGGGTGCGTGATGTACAACTGGGCGCGGCAATGCCTTATGTGGTCATGGATTTTGTGGAAGGTGGCGACCTGCGTGGCCTGCTGCAACAGGCTGGGCATCTGGACATACCGACTACGCTCCGCCTGGGTCTTCAGCTGACGGAGGCGTTTAGGGCGATGCACCCATTGCACGTGATCCACCGGGACGTGAAACCGGAAAACGTGCTCTTCCGACGGCTGGTTAGCGGCGAACTCCATTTCCTGCTCACCGATTTCGGTATTGCCAAACTACGCGCCGACGACAGCACCCGGACCCGCACCGGGCAGTCGTTGATGACCTACGAGTATGCGGCTCCTGAGCAGTTCGATAACCCGCGCCAGGTCGATGAGGCGGCCGATTATTATGCCCTTGGTGCGGTGCTGTACGAGTGTCTGACGGGTCACGTGCCGTTTGTACTGCACCACGAGAACGGACTGGGCGGCTTCATGAATCAGGTCCTTACGGCGCCAATCCCCACGCCCATGCTACCCGGCGGACAGCCTCTGCCACCCAGCCTGGGTACGTTGCTGCTGAGCCTGCTGACACGCAACCCAAACGACCGCCTCCGCAATCCCGATCAGTTGGAGCTCCTGCTCGAACAAAGCCGGGTCGAATACCTGAAAGCCAGTCGACTGGGACAGCCGGTGCCCGTTGTCCGAAACCAGACAATGGCCGGGCCGGTAATGGCCACCGCAGCTGCCGACGAGCCGGTTGGCTACAGCGACGAGACTGCCGACGACGAAACGGGCCTGAGTAGTAGCACCTGGTGGGGCATCGGTGGTATTGTCATGGCTATTGGCCTGGCAGCTGGTCTCTACATCTATTCGGATCGGGAAACGCCGGGCACCTCGCAGTCATCCATCGATTCCACCATGCTGATGCCGCCAGTGAGCCCATCGGTCGGCGGCGATACCCTGGAGGGTAGGGCTCCATTGAGCAACACCCAGGCGGAGGAATCGACCGATGATCAGCCCGAGAGTGAGCCCATACAGCCAACACCGACCGACTCAGTGTCTCGCCCGCCCGCCGACACCCTGGCAACGGCCCCACCGGATAGTACGGAGTAAACAGGTTCCTGGCAGCCACTCAGCGGGGCAATAGCGACCCACCCCTTTCGTTTCTCAACGTACCCACTATCTTCATGAAACTCCTTTCTTCGGAACGCGGCTATTTACTCATCGCAACAGTGTTGCTGCTGGTGCTGTTTACCCGGCTTTTTTTCAATCGGCAACCGATGCTCACTGCGGCCACCATTGATTATGATACCGGACTCAAACTGAACCTGGAACCGGGTCTGCGTGCCTCGGCCATTCAACGGCTCCTTCGGCAGGGGAACTAC
Organism: Fibrella arboris; assembly: GCF_041321095.1. Lineage (NCBI taxonomy): Bacteria > Pseudomonadati > Bacteroidota > Cytophagia > Cytophagales > Spirosomataceae > Fibrella > Fibrella arboris. The sequence continues at coordinate 462,880 of NZ_JBGGWE010000002.1, forward strand.
CTGACCGACCCCCGCGACACGGATCTGATCAGCGATTCACTACAGACCAAACTTACGCAGAACGGTACGCCCGATAACCTGGGCGCCATTAACAAACGGGCGTTCGCCATCCGCACGCCACTTGCCTGGCAAAGTAAGATTGGCGGTAATGACTTCCAGAGCCGCCTGCGCGTGTCACGGCAGCAAATTGGCTTCGATTCCGTCCTGTATAACCGGGAGCTGAACCGGCCGGCAACGTACCCAGCGGTGGTTGGTTCAGGCGGCGTTCAACTGACAGGCCGGGTAGTCGACGCATCGCCCGACGCCAGGCCCCTGGCCGCTGTGCTGGTACAGTTAAAACATCACGTACCAAACCGGGATCCGGCCGTTGATCTGCCTGGTGAGCTTACCTACGCCCGCACCGATACCGACGGCCGCTTCACCTTTGCTGGTTTACAACCCGAAGGGGCCTACAGCGTATTGCCCCTGAAACCCGGATTCGAATTTGGCAGTCGACGAGGCACGGCAACACTAGCCCGCTCTGCCGACTACACGTTCACCGCCCGCCCGCACACCCTCCGGCTGATAGGCCCGCTGGCCTATGGTCAGTTGAAAGCTGATCATGCCTTTACCGTACGTACCCCCACTGCGTTCAGGCTGCTCTTCTGGCTCCAGGTGGTCTTATTCCTGGCCGCGTTCTGGGCCGTTCACCTGATCTGGACCATCCGTCGTTTTCAGCCCGATCCCTTGCTATTACCCATCCTGATGCTGCTGACAGGACTGTCTGTACTCACGCTGCTGGCCATTCAGGACCCGTTGCAGGATACTTTTTACGGTAGTCAGGCCGTGTGGGGCGTGGGACTGGGGCTGTTGGGCCTAACGGTCGTCTCTCAGCTCAACATCGGCAAGTTCTATACCCGCTGGTGGTTCGATCCCATCCCCAATATCGCGAAACGAGCCACCTTCCGCCTGACGGGCTGGACCTGGTTGCTGCTCGCTTTCGGGCTGGCAGGGCTGACGCTGGCCATTGGTACGGGACCCGAGGGCAGTGGTGTGCGGGTAAACCTACGGATTGGTGGTCTGCTGTTTCAACCGAGCGAGCTGACCAAATACCTGACGCTGCTGTTTCTGGCGGGCTTTTTTGCAGCCAATGAAGAACAACTCCGCACCCTGCCCGATCTCCGCTGGCGGTGGCGCGTCAGTATCGGCGTGTTCATCAGTACGGGCCTGCTGATGGGGCTTTACCTGCTGCTGGGCGATATGGGGCCGGCCCTGGTGATTGGCTTCACCTTCCTGCTTTTCTACACCATTGCCCGCCAGACGCTGGGTATCACGCTTCTGGCGGGGTTCATCTACGGCGTTGCCCTCTGGTTACTTCCCGGCCTGACGGCTACGCTGATCGGCCTGGTGGCGGCTATTGGTCTGCTCATCTGGAAAGGGCACGCCCGAACCACAACGGCCACTGGCTGGCTGGCCTTACTGGCCGAAGGGCCCGTCCTACTGGTGCTGGTGCTGGCGGCGTTTGCCTTTGGTGATCAGCTACCCGTTGTTGGCGACCGGCTGGCCGACCGCAAAGCCATGTGGCTCAGCCCCTGGAACAACGATGTGTATGGTGGTGACCACCTGGCCCATAGCTTCTGGACATTGGCTACCGGCGGCTGGACCGGTCAGGGTTTGGGCAACGGGTTTGCCACCGCCATGCCCGCTGCCCATACCGACATGATTTTGCCCAGTCTGGCCGAAGAACTTGGCTGGGTGGGGCTGGTTTCAGTCTGTCTGTTGCTATTCATGCTGCTTCACCGGACTTTACTTCACGCACGGCGGTCAGGCCAGCCATTTAGTTTTTATTTATGTGCGGGCATTGCGCTGGCAACGGGTGTTCAGTTTCTGTTGATCGCCTGCGGATCACTCGGTCTGGTGCCCCTGACGGGTATATCCGTACCGTTTCTCAGCTACGGCAATGTATCGCTGATCATCAACCTGACCGCTATGGGGGTGGTATTCGCTATCGCCAGTCGCCCCGGCGAAGCCATCCAGCATACGTACCTGGACAAACATTACGACCCTGTTTTAGCCACCGGCATTGCGGGTTTTCTGCTTGGTGCGCTGGTGCTCGTTGGGCGGGCAGGCGACGTATCGCTCCTGCATTGGGCCGATTATATTGTGCGCCCAAGCCGGGTACTCAGCCGCGACGGGTTACCCGTTTACAGCTACAATCCACGCATAAACCGGATCACCGATGCCCTCGCTGCCGGTACATTGTATGACCGGGGCGGCCGGATTCTGGCCACCAGCTCGCCCGATTCGGTTCGTCGGAACCTCCCGCAGCTTACACAGGCGGGCCTCGACGCCCCCCGCCTCAACCAACTGACCGGCAAGCGACTGAAGCGATTTTACCCCTTCGGCGAGCAGTTGTTCTACATGGTTGGCGATGCCAACACACGGCTCTTCTGGGGCCAACAAAATGGCTATTTCGCCGAAGCCGCTCACCTGAGCGACCTACGGGGTTTCGATAACCACCCGCGTCAGAACACGTTGCTAACCACCCGGTATCGCTCCGATCGATTTACGCCAGCCATTGACCGGGCGCTGACATTGCCACTCTACGACTACCGCGAACTGGCGCCGGCCATACGGTCGGGCATCGACGGCCGGGTGGTTGAGGCGCACAAAAACCGCAACCGAAACCTGCAACTGAGCATCGACGCCGCCCTACAGGTTGATCTCCAAAACGCGCTGGCCCAATCGGAATACAACGACAAACGACTGTCAGTAGCCGTGCTCGACGCAGCCACCGGCGAGGTGCTGGCCTCAGCGATGCATCCCCTGCCGAACCTGCAACGTCCCGACGAACTGGCCATGCCCGACCGCGACCGGATGAAATTACCTTACCTGACCACCGAGCGCGACCCGGCCCTGACGTACCCGACCGCGCCGGGTTCAACAGCCAAGATCATGACGGCGACGGCCGCGCTGAACAAGCTGGGTCTGGAAGCCGCCGAGGTAACCTTCCCGATCAGTTGCGGCGAGATCATCCGGCGGGGCAAAACGGAAAGCGAGCCCTGCGGCGGTCGGGTCGATATGCGACAGGCCATCGTTCGGTCGAGCAACGTGTACTTTATCCGGATTGCCAACGAGTATACACTCGACAATGACCTGGCGAAACTGTATCTGGCAACGGGCATGAACATCGATTATGTGGGTGGCTACTCCTTTGCCGATACGCGCACCGCCACTGACGAGGCCCGGATTCTGAAGCACTGGCACGACTCTTCCTTCGTGGTTCGTCGGAATTTGTATAAAAGCCTGATGTATCCACGTCGGTATCGAAGCGAGTTTTCGGGTCTGGCCTGGGGGCAGGGTCAGTTAACCACCACACCGGCGGGGCTGGCCCGTATGGCTGGGGCTGTAGCGAACGGTGGTGTCATGCAACCCTCACGCTACGTGCTGAAACGGGGAGGCAGATCTGTCCCTATGGCGAAGGGTATACCACTCACCCAGCAGCCTGCCGCCAACCTGATTCGTGACTTCATGATCGAGCAATCGAACCCCGGCGGGCGGGCAAAAATCAGTATCAGCAAAGTAGCCGGGAAAACGGGAACGCCCGAACGGATCGTTATGGGCGAAAAACGGAATGACGGGTGGTACGTTTTCTTTGCGCCTACCCCCGACGGCCGGTCCCACACGGTCACCTGTGTGCGCATCGAACTGGGCGAATCATCAGCCGATGCGGTTAAATTAGCCAACACCGCTATTGCCCCTATTTTGAAAGAACGAGGCTATCTTGGTTCGTTTTAGGGGGTAGGGTAAACAGGTAGTTGACGGAAGCGGGTGCCTGAGGCTACCTATTTCCCCAATCCCTTCCCGTTTACCTTTATTTCTCAATTACACGATCACTCACCAATACCCATGGCCTTCATCGATTCGTTAAAGCAGTTGTTTGGTTTAGGAACGTACCCAGCCGACACTACGGCGGCCGCCGAATCGGCGCTCAACGTACCCGCGCCCCCTTCGTCGGGTATGCCAACAACGCCCCGGCAGCGCGAAAATCTGTATCGGTTCATCGTCGAAAAACTGGGGGCCTACTCCAGCGAAACGGATGGGTTGCCTACCGGGTTAAAACTCTGGGTACGTTGCCTCGATACGGCCGAGGAAGACCACATGGCGGTAGCCCTCTACGCCACACAACCGGGTCATTTTCGGAATGAGTTAAGCCGTCACCTGGCCGATCAGTACATCAAACTCGCGCCCGACTGGACATTCAGCTGGCAATTTGTGCGCGACGACCTACCAGCCGACTGTACCTATCAACAGGGAAATATCGGGTTGGAGGTTACCCGGCCATCGTCGGGTAAACCACTCAAGATGCGCGTGAGAACCCTGACAGGCCAAACGACCCAAACATTTTATATTCTCGATCCAGCCCAGCAAACCGACTTTCGGATCGGCCGGGGCCGAACGGTTGAAACCGCCTCCGGGCGTGTTCGTACGAACGATATCGCCTTTCTGGATTCGAACGAAGTGGGTTACGATGCCTCACGGGGCGAGCCAAACGGGAGTGTAAGCCGGCAACACGCCACCCTCCGCTACGATGCCGCTACCCGCCGCTACCGACTGATGGCCGACGCGGGTGGCCTACCTGCCAACGGCAACAAAACCAAAATTCTTCGGGCCGACGATACCGTTGAACGGGCCGATCTCCCCGGCGTTGGGTACACCGTCTCACCCGGTGACCAGATCGAATTGGGCGGAGAGGCCAAGCTCCTGCTGGAAGCCATGTAGGGCTGCCTGTTCGATACCGTGCCGCATCCGCTATCTTTGCGCCACCATGCGTGATGCCCTGAATCAAGCCGACACCACCTTTTTCCTTTTCCTACATGGTCTTCACACGCCCTGGCTCGACCCGGTGATGGTCCTGTTCACGGAGCGCAACACCTGGATTCCATTCTATATACTGCTGGTTGTCTGGCTCGGCTGGCGCTTTGGCGGGCGGGCCGTAGGTATCGTGCTCACATTGGCTATTGCGGTTGCGGCCAGTGATCAGGCCTGTACATCCATTCTGAAGCCAATCACGCTTCGGCTTCGGCCCTGCCATGAAGCGGCCCTGCAACCGCTGATGCACCCGGTGTTGCCCTGTGGCGGGCTGTATGGTTTCGCCTCGTCGCACGCGGCCAACACATTTACCCTGGCTATGTGCCTCTGGCTATTGTTCGGTCGGCGTTACCCAGGCCTTCGATGGCTGTTTTTGTGGGCATTCGTTGTCTCCTACAGCCGTATCTACGTGGGTGCCCATTATCCGCTCGATATACTGGCGGGAGCTGGCGTGGGTACGTTGGCTGCCACCGTCGCTGTATCTTTGTATCATTCGCTGGCGGGGGCTGCCTACTCATTTCGCCAATAATCTCACCGACCTATGTCGTTTGCTTCGCTTCACATTCGCTTTCAATCGGCCGGTATGATCCCGGCACCCTACACGCATTTCTACGAACTTACAGCCAGGCCTGACCCTAAAGGTGGGTTACAAATCGAATTCGCCATTACCTATACCGACCGGGAAGAGCTTGACGAAGAAGATATCGTGGGAGAAGGGTTCACGCTCACCGATGATTTCTCCTGGTCGGGTCAACTTGGCGCCGCCTGGTTGCCGGTTATCGACAAGCTGGTAGCGACCACGCAAATGGCCCCTTTCGATGAAACAGCGCTGGATGAGGACGATGATTTCCTGGAAGTAACGATCGATAAAGGCCAGAATGGGCGTTCCAACGTGGGGACACCCACCGACGCCAATACATTTTTGTATGCTATTCAGGAGTTGATTCAGGCAATTTATGAGGCGGGCGGCAAGGAAAAACCGTTTGAACTCAGCTACCTCAGTTACCAGCGTAGCGGCGACGATGAAGTGCATCTCCAGGCACAGTTTGCCACCCGAACGGTTAAGCTGGTAACCATCAGGCAGCAGCAGCAAAGCCGTTCGACCATGCCCTGGGAACAACTGCGCAGCCTGATGAGCATTGTCTTTGCGCACGATTTTATTCCCGGCGAAGGCACCGCAAAGCCGCCCAAACGGGATGGCCGTTACCTGAACATTGGCACAGATGAATGGTACGACATCAGCACGCTCGACGACATTAGCGACGCCATGGCGCGGTTTTTAGAGTAAGCTGACGGCCATTGCTAATCAGGCACGTACCCAGCAGCCGGAGCGCACCTGACCCGCTCTGAACAGGCAGACGTCCTGCTCAACAAGGCCAGCCTGCCACAAGGTCTGGGGCCAGTTTGTCCACGTTTTCACCGGAATACCGGCCGTTAGCCTGAAAAAACGCAGCATCACCCACATATAAGCCCGTTGCCAGTACCGTTGCGGCCGGTCGAAGTCGGTCACGATCAGCTGACCACCGGCGGGCAAATGCGCAAGCAAGCGGGGGAGCATGTGCGTCGTCAGGGTGTCGATCAGGTGCACGTCCAGCACAAACGGAAGCAGTATATACTCGAACAGCTCCATGGCCGGTACATCCCGCTCGGTACCCAGCACAAACGCGACTGGCGCGTGGGGCTGGGTACGTTGCTTCGCCATTTTCAGCATCACGGCCGATGCCTCGACGTACAAAACATAGCTGGGCTGGCGGGCCAGCAGATGGGCTAAGGTGCCACCGGTGCCGCCCCCCAGCACAAGCACCCGGCTGCCCGGCCTGATGTGGTCAATTCCCCACAGTTGCGCCCGTCTTAACGATTGGCCAAACGCCAATCGGGCCAATAAATCATAAAAGGGAGCGACCCGATCGAACGTCATAGCCTGAGAACGTACGCAAAAACAGAGAAGCCCGACCAGGGCAACCAGTTGGTGAAACGACTACGGGGAGGCTCAGCGTTTGCCCAATTCAATAACCTGCATATCACTGATCCGGCCGGCATCAAGGGTGAATCGTATACAGGTACGTTGCACATGAAAGCCCGTTTTCCCGGCTGCACCTGGATTCAGGTAAAGCATATTGGCCAGCTTAGGGTCACGCACCACTTTCAGTATGTGCGAATGCCCACAAACGAACAGATTGGGCGTATTGGCCAGCAGTTCGGGCCGAACCAGTGGGTTATACCGGGGAGGTGCCCCCCCAATGTGCGTTATCCAGACAGCGAACCCTTCCAGTTCGAACCGCAGATTGGCCGGATAATCCCGTTCTGAATCGATGTTACCACTCACAACCCGCAAGGGCCTGAAATCGGCCAGCTGACGAACTACCTCAGCCGCTCCGACGTCGCCCGCGTGCCAGATTTCATCGCAATCAGCGAAATGAGTAAACACCGCCGGGTCAAGGTAGCTGTGGGTGTCGGATATGAGTCCAATTCGGGTCATAGAAACGTAGTCTGTCGTTTTTCCTTTACTGTCCTCTGTTCCTCCCCCCAGCAATGGCACGCAAATTGGCAGAACAGCAGAAGCCAGTAAAGGAAAAACAGCAAACCCACTTTCTTTATTTCAATATCGCCTCCTTCATGTCTGAGCGCATCCGTTTTTTGTCCAGTTTACCAACGCTGGTTTTCGGTATGTCGGTCACGAACAGGATACGGTCGGGTACGTACCACTTGTTCAGTTCGCCCCGGTCGACGCGTGCCTGCAGGGCGGCTTTGATCGCCTCGGGTTGCAGCTTATCCCGATAGTCAGGTTTAGGGACAATGATCGCATGAGGGCGTTCCCCCCATTTTTCGTCAGGCAAGCCGATGACGGCCACTTCGGCAACGCCTTCCAGCTGCGACAGTAAATCCTCAATGTCAAGCGAAGACACCCACTCCCCACCCGTTTTGATCACATCTTTAGTCCGGTCGGCAATGTGTACCCAATTATCGGGGGTAATGCTCGCTACGTCGCCGGTGTGTAGCCAGCCGTACCGCCATAGCTCGTTGCCGCGTTCTGGCTCCTGCCAGTAGCCCTGGGTCAGCCAGGGGCCACGCGCCACCACTTCCCCAACCGCTTCGCCATCGTGGGGCATAAAATTGCCCAGCTCATCCATCAGCCGCATCTCAATGAAGGGGGCAATACGCCCAGCCTGCGTCAGGAGGGGAACCTGCTCGTCGATGGACAAGGTCCGTTCGGTATCATTCAGGTACGTTACCGACATAATTGGCGCCGTTTCTGACATGCCATACCCCTGATAGACCCGAATGCCCATTTTCATGGCAGCAGACGCCAGCCCCCTGGTCAGCGCGGAACCACCAATGATCACCTTCCAGCGGCTCAACTGCTCGCGGAATTGACTGGCAGCCGGGCTGCTCACCAGCATGTTCAGGATAGTCGGTACGCAATGCGAAAAGGTCACCCCTTCTGTCAGAATCAGCTTCAACAGCAGCTCCGGTTCATATTTACCCGGGTAAACCTGCCGCGCCGACAACATCGTGGCCAGATACGGAAAACCCCATGCGTGAACGTGAAACATGGGGGTGATAGGCATATATACATCTGTGTTCGACTGGAACGACACCGCCTGATAGCCGCAGACGTAGGTACAAAGCCCCATGGTATGCATGAACAATTGCCGGTGTGAGAAATATACGCCCTTGGGGTGGCCCGTTGTTCCGGTTGTATAAAAGGTCGTAGCCAGCGCGTTCTCGTCGAAGTCAGGAAAATCGAATGTAGCGGATGCCGCCGCCAGCAAGGCCTCATACTCACCGGTAGTATTGGCCGGTGCCGTATACCCCGTCAGGTTTACCTCTTTCGTACGGGCATCATATACCGAATCGCTGATGACAACGATGGTATCAACGGTGGTCAGCTGCGAACGGATACCGTCGAGGAGCGGTAGAAAGTCTTCATGGACCAGCACTACCTTATCGGCCGCATGGTTCATGGTGTAGAGGATCTGAAAAGGCGACAGCCGCACATTGATGGTGTGGAGTACCGCCCCAAGACAGGGAACGGCAAAAAAGGCTTCGAGGTAGCGATGGCTGTCCCAATCCATCACAGCTACTGTATCGCCGGCGTCAACCCCTAATTGAGTTAACACATTGGCTAATCGTTGCACTCGCTCATTGAATGTCCGATAAGTCATTCTGAACAGATTACGGTATACAATCTCCCGATCTGGTTCATAGCGATTGGATTGTCGCAGCAGGTTTTTGATCAGCATCGGAGGCTCATGGGCCGTAGATACCCTGGGAATCAGACGAACAGACATATAGTGAAAGGTTTAGAGAGAATAAGCACAAGGCTTGTTCCTGTATGTATGGCGAAAGTAACCGATTTTTCTAATCACAAACGCCCTATCACTTAATAACGATTAAGTAACACAATTCCAATATCGACCGCCTGATTAATAAAAGCCAGGATCGCCGGCGTCAACCCATGTATCTTATCGAGTGGCCCGCGCGTTGGCAAGTGGTTTGTACCGTGACCAGGCACGTCCACAGCGTGGAATACTATCCACGAAATTGGGCATACGGTGGGACTCTATCACGAGCAGAGCCGGGCCGACCGCGACAACGCCGTCACGGTGCTGACCCAGAATATTCAGCCCGGCTACGAGACGGATTTCCAGACCTACGGCCAGCAAAACAAAGACGGCTTCGACCAGCCCGGGGGCTTCGACTTCAACTCGGTGATGCTGTATCACTCCTGGAGCTTCTCGGTCAACGGCCAGCCCACGCTGGTGAAGAAGGACGGCTCCACCTTCGATGTCAACCGCACGGCCCTCTCCCCGCTGGACATCGCCACCGTTCAGACGATGTCGTCAAGACCGCCGCTGAAAGGGTACGCAAGGATTGCTACATACGTTTCTCAGCGACGATCGAGCCGTTCCTACCGATTAAGTCAATAAGCTGACTAACAGATAGTTGATGTAAAATATAGTTATTTTTCGCGTTGAGGGATGCCCGTATGCTGGCAATAAATTGGGGCGCCTGATGCTGTCTGAACTCAGGTAAGCAGCTCTACCCGGGAGGACTAAAACACACACCTCTTTAAAGTTACAATAGTCTGATTCAAGCAAACACTAAGTTAAAATAGTGACCCATAAAAGCATATATCTACTATATCTATATATTAGACAAATTAAGTATTCTTACTTGGCCTCAGTTAGTGCTATTATTGGCATAAAAAACGATTTGCGCGTAAATAAATACGCGCAGAATAGCTATATCATCTGTTTGTCAACAGGCACCCGTGCCAAACTCTGGTCTAAAATTTGAGCAATAACACTTGTTTCCAACTGCATTTATCCAAACATCCATGAACAACATTTCACTCACTCATGCTGGCGCTGCGCTAGCCGTTCTTTGTCTCATTGGTTGCTCAACCGACCAGCCACTCAACCAGCCTGCTCCTACGGCTGTTGCCCACCCCCTGGAAGTGGCCTTCCCCAACCAGCCGGGCACTATTCAGGCAGCTACTTTCCGGGGACAGCCCATCTCCTACCATGTCATCAATGGGCAAGCCTTTATGCAGGGCGACATCATGCTGCCAGCCGATGAATTAGGCGATGCCGACCATGCCACGCAGGGAGCGGGGCGCACCCTCAAGAGCCTGCGCTGGCCCAGCAAAATTGTTTATTACACCATCGATCCTACACTGCCAAATCCACAGCGCGTCACCGATGCTATGGCCCATTGGGAGGCTAACACTGCCATTCGCTTTATCCAACGCACTTCTCAACTCAGTTATGTCACCTTCAAACCCGGCGGGGGCTGCTCATCGTACATCGGTCGAATCGGTGGCCAGCAGTTTGTAACCCTGGCCGACTGGTGCACAACGGGAAACACTATCCACGAAATTGGGCATACGGTGGGACTCTACCACGAGCAGAGCCGGGCCGACCGCGACAATGCCGTCACGGTGCTGACCCAGAATATTCAGCCCGGCTACGAGACGGATTTCCAGACCTACGGCCAGCAAAACAAAGACGGCTTCGACCAGCCCGGGGGCTTCGACTTCAACTCGGTGATGCTGTATCACTCCTGGAGCTTCTCGGTCAACGGCCAGCCCACGCTGGTGAAGAAGGACGGCTCCACCTTCGATGTCAACCGCACGGCCCTCTCCCCGCTGGACATCGCCACTGTTCAGACGATGTATCCGTAGGCGACTCGTTTAGATACGTTTAGGTAGTTAACCGGTCCACAGTAGTTGGTTTACCGCTAAAAGTCAACGTTGCGCAACCAGGAATGAACCTGACGCGTTACTTTGGGTTTTAACCTGTAGGCCTGATACTGTGGGCCGTTTGCTTTGTACCACTCCGGAGTGGTACGCCCTACTGTATGTCGTCGACTGACCCTGTTTCTTCTGCCCCCGCGCACGACCCCTATGCTTCGCTGCGTATTCCCGATTTTCTTTACTATATCCTGAATTCATTTTTCATCACGGTGACGCTGTTGATTCAGGAAGTGATTCTGGGCTATGAACTCTACAAAATCACCCGCGATCCACTGGCGCTGGGCCTGGTCGGTTTAGCCGAGGCCATTCCGTTCATCCTGCTCTCGCTTTTTGGTGGCCATCTGGCCGACCGACGTGACAAGAAGCGTATTCTTCAGGTTAGTCTGATCGTCATTATGCTGGGATCGGTCATCCTGTATGCGGCCTTTCGCCCAGCGGTAGTCAGTCAGTTTTCGCAGACCGTTCGTTTAGCCGTGATTTATGGCGTGCTCATGTTGATCGGTACCGCCCGTGGATTCTATTCGCCCGCCAGTTCATCGCTGAAACCTTTTCTGGTTCCTCGCGAACTATACGCGAATTCATCTACCTGGAGTAGTTCGTTCTGGCAGGCCGGGGCCATCGTGGGACCAGGCGTTGCGGGGCTTCTCTATGCAGCTATCGGTTTTGAGAACACGTTACTGGCGGCTATTTTCCTGTATGTACTCTGTTTTATCTTCCTGTCGCTCATCAGTAGGCATCCCGTTGTCCCCACGCATTCGGTGACCGACGTGGGGTTCTGGAGCAGCCTGCGCGAAGGGTTTGCCTTTGTGTTTTCCAATCGCATCGTGTTGTATGCCATCTCGCTGGATCTGTTTTCGGTTCTGTTTGGTGGCGTAGTGGCTATTCTGCCCATCTTCGCTGAAGATATTCTGAAGGTCGGTGCCGAAGGGCTGGGAGCCTTGCGGGCAGCCCCATCTATTGGCGCGGTGGTAACCATGCTGACCATGGCCAAGTATCCGCCCACGCACAACGCCTGGCGTAATATGCTGCTGGCCGTTGCCGGGTTTGGCGTGGCCACGATCATCTTTGCCCTGTCGACCAACTTTTACCTTTCGCTGGTCATGCTGGCGCTGACCGGGGCTTTTGACAGTGTCAGCGTGATTATCCGACAAACAATCATGCAGATTTTTCCGCCCGACCATCTGCGCGGACGGGTGGCAGCGGTGAATGGCATTTTCGTTAGTTCATCAAACGAAATTGGCGCGTTCGAATCGGGCGTTGCTGCCCGTATACTGGGCACCGTTCGGTCGGTATTGGCGGGCGGCGCCGTTACGGTGCTGGTGGTGAGCTATATCTACACCCGCTCTAAAGATCTCTTCAAGGTAAGGCTTAGTTAAATCAGGCAACGTACCTGTCTAGCTCTGGTTGCAGGTCATCAGCATCTGCTTCACATCAGCCCCTGTTTTGAGCTTTAACCAGGTAGTACTGCTCCCGCCCCACGAAGCGCTGCTTGCCATGATCATGGCTCATGGGGTAGCTTCTTTTTTGACCGGCCTCCTCCGGCTACCGTAACCAGGCCTTGTGCAACTCCTTTTTCCGGAACATACGGCGAGCCACTGCTGGTGCTGTACCCGGCCTGGCCGGGATTGTAGATGGCGACAGACGTATACGTACCTGACGAATTGGGGATTGCCTGTGCAACCGGCAGGTGGGTGAAAAGCAGGCTAGTAGCCGTAGCAACGAAGCGGTAAAACAGCAGGGTGAGCACCAGAGCGGCACACCCAATACAGGTAGTGCTGCAGCCGCTGGTTAGTAAGCCCCCCTATCTCAGGCTTCTGTATACGCCACATTATGCTCGCTCAGGAACCGTTTGATCACGTCGACATGGATACAGGCTCCTACGTTCAGGAATGGATAGTTAGACACCCGCGCCTTACGGCCGTTCACCATCACGTCGCGCCCTTCAATGTCGAAGCCTAAATGAAGGTGTCGCGTTTCAGCCTGCATGCCATAAACGAGCCCGTTTACATCGAAGAGAGGGCCTCCACTTTGCCCACGGAGCCCCGGTGTACTGAGCTCGATACCTGTCACGTTGGTGCCATTATCTGACAGCAACCGGGTAATAATTCCGTCGATGGGAAATTTAGGCGTAGTATCCCTTCCTTCAGTAATCCACTCTATATCATCCTGTTGGGGATTGTAATGGTAGTTAGTAAACTCCGGGAATGGATACCCCAACCGGCAAAGTGACCGTCCGGGCCGGGCACGGCTACTATCGCGCAGGAAGGTAGCATGGCTACTGTACAGAATACGGTCATACCCTTTGAACCGGATGATCGCCAGATCCTGTGTGGGGTGCAGATCGACCTTTAGTTCGGTGAACTTATCGACGCAGTTCATGAACATGTTACGTACCCGGATCACAGTCTCGCCCTTGAAGCCATACTTCGTCTCCAGCTTCTGAAGCAGATGCGCATAGTTCTTATCGCGCTGAAACTGCCGCAGCTCGGCCCGGAATGCATTGAACTGACCAAAGATCGAGTCAGACTGGACGATCAGCTCCGCCACGTGCTTACAGGTAATGGCGCAAGCCTCGTTGTTGACAAAAAAGAGGGTGGCCGAACCCGGAATAACTTCGTTGTGGCCGTAGAGACGAATAATGGAATGAATGGGGCGGGTAAATGGATCGACGATGTCAATCGCGTCTGCGAACATAGGTAGTAGTCTAAGTCGCAAAAATAATCCGTGTATCAACGCGAGCGTCTGCGTTGATACACGGAACAGGCAATTAAATCTTCGTCACAACAACGTCAATTCGCCGGTTTTGCTGACGACCTGCTTCTGTGTCGTTCGTAGCTATCGGTTTTTCGGCTCCGAAGCCCTGCGTCGTGACGCGACTGGCGGCAACGCCGGCCGATGTGAGCACCGAACGAACAGCATCGGCCCGATCGAGCGATAGCTTTTTGTTGGCAATAGCATCGCCGGTATTATCCGTATGGCCCTGAATGTTGATCTGAAGGGACGGATACGCGTTCATGATCTCGATCAGATCAGTCAGATTGGGCCGCGACTGGGTGGTGATCCTGGTCGAATTGGTGTCAAACGTCAGGTTTTCAAAGGTAAATGTACGCGGTAACGGTCTGGCTTTACCCGCCAGAAACTGCGCCAGATTGGCGTTGAATGTATTCGCCGCCACGTTGATCCGGCGTCCGCCAGGAAGGTCCATCTGCCGTTTTTCTTCGGCAGCGGCCGCCGCCGCGCCGGCAGGTCCGCCCGGCAACGTACCTGCCGGCGTACCGTTTGATTCGGCCACATTAGCCCGCGTCACCACTGAAGTGTCCTCACGACTGTCGGGCTCTGTTCTGGCCGTGGTATCGGTATAAACACCGTCTGCCCCCGTTTGTGGTTGTCGACATTTCTGAATGATCAGGAACAGGATCAGGGCACCCACGGCAATCATGGCCCAGCGCAACCAGTTGATATTCTCACGTTCCCGTTCAACCAGCGGACTTTTTGGAATATCCGGGTTAACGGGTGTGCTCATGAATGTGGTCACGCTCTGCGCTTCGCCGGTATCGGGCACCCCTAGTTTATCAAAGCCAAGTGAGGTCGCCAAACTCGCCAGACCGGCAGGCATTCCCGCCCGAATATCGGCGATCTGCCCGCCTATCAATGTACTAAGGTTCAAGCCAGTCATCCCGTTTTCGAGCGACTGCCGCCCAAGAACACCTTCGAGCGTGGCCGCTACCAGGTCCATCAGGCTCAGCGCCGATGTTCTGTTGATCTGGCTGTGATGGGCTATTTCGCGGGCTACCCGCTCAACCTGCGTAGGCAGTATCCGCTCAACAAAAGTGCTTCCCGACGAAACGGCATCGTGTAGTTCGGCATCGGTATCGCTCACCTGGGCGATATCGAGTGGAGTTGCTGTTTTTGTGTAGGTGGTATGCCGAAGGAAATCGACAATTTCGTCGGCATCGGCGAGGTTGTGGGTACGTTGCGCCAGGCCGCCGAGCAGGGTTGGAATGATCGCCTTGACAGCAATGCCGGTATGGGCGGGGGTTTCGCCAATTCGCTGGCCCAGCTGGTCAATGACCGAGGGCGTGAACTGGTCGGAGAGGTAAGCTAGCAGATTGACAGCCATAGTTCATTACGAAGAGTGAATAGGCTATCAACCGGTGCTATCGGAAATAGTTATACGTTTCGAGTTTCAGGTGTCAAGATTCAGACGGCAACCGCGGCGGCATACCTGAAACTTGACACCTGAAACTTGACACCTGAAACTCGAGTCTTACTTCTTATCTACTGCGTGGCCACCAAATTCGTTACGCAGGGCGGCCACAACTTTACCGGAGAAGGTATCTTCCTGTAGCGACCGGTAGCGCATGAGTACCGACAGGGCAATGACGGGCGTTGGAACACCCATATCCAGTGCTGTTTCGAGCGTCCACTTTCCTTCACCCGATGAGTGCATCCGGCCCAGGATACCGTCTAACCTGGCGTCTTTCGTGAACGCGTTTTCGGTCAGCTCCATGAGCCAGCTCCGAATGACTGAACCATTGTTCCACATCTTAGCCACGGCTTTGAAATCGTAGGGGAACGGGCTCTTTTCCAGCACTTCAAATCCTTCAGCAATCGACTGCATCATACCATACTCGATGCCATTATGAACCATTTTGGTGAAGTGGCCACTCCCCGCCGGACCGGTATAAAGATAACCGTCTTCAACCGACATATCTTTAAATACCTGATCGATGTACGCCACCACTTCCGGGTCGCCACCAACCATCGTACACGCCCCGTTCAAGGCGCCATCCATACCACCACTTGTACCACAGTCGACGTAGTTAATGCCTTTTTCTTTCAGCATCCCGTAGCGCCGGAGTGTGTCCTGATAATGTGAATTACCGCCATCAATAATGATATCGCCTTCGCTGATCAGGGGCAACAGCTGGTCAATAACCCGGTCAATCAGCGGACCGGCCGGAATCATTAGCCAGAGCACACGCCGCCCCTCGAGCGCCTTACAGAGATCGGGCAGGGTTAAAACGCCCTGGGCGCCCTCTCCCTTTATGTCATTCACCAACGCTTCGTTGATGTCGTAACCAATTACTTCGTGCTTATGGCGCAGTAAGTTCAGCACCATATTAAAGCCCATTTTACCAAGGCCAACAAATCCAATTTGCATAAAACAGACGGAGAGTGGAATGAAACTAAATGCCGGAAAAGCCCCGGAAAGCCGCGTAATGTTACGCATAGCCCGGCATTTATCCCACGGCAACCGTCGGAATCTGTCCGTAAGGCTCGCCGGCCAGCATGGTTTGTACCACAAAATCATCTACTTCAATCGGCTGATCGAGTAGTACACGGGCGTTGAAAAAAGCCCAGAGCAGTTCATCAGAAGGATTATACACCTGATTCAGCCGGGCCAGGTCCTGAATACTTGCCTTCAGCGAAGAGGCCACACTCGATTGGTTTTGTTGGGTAAACATGGGCGTTTGATTTAGAAGGTAGCAGGTCTTTAACCGGGTCATAGTGAGAAGGTTTATTAAAAAATGCCTGCCAGTCAATTTTAATCTGGGCTTAGCCAATACGGGTACCCGTGGGTGGTGAGGCGCAGTTAGTGGACGGGTCGGAATGGATCACCAATGGATGGAATTCTGGCTGTGCAGTTGGCGGTGGCCGGAAACTGTACTTTTTTTGTTCTTAAAACCAATTCGCTATGTCTACTCTATCCGGCATCTTTGCCTGCCTGCTGCTGACCACCAGTCTGCTGGCTGGGCTCGGCCAGAACGTTGCAGCAAAACCCAAGCCAAAAAAGCTGGTAAAAATCTGGGAATCAGACTCCACGCTCCGGGTGCCCGAATCGGTGCTTTATGATCGGGCGGCCAACATCGTATACGTGACCAATATTGATGGCAAACCCGATGCCCTCGATGGCAACGGCTTCATCAGCCAAATGACTACCGACGGCAAAATTACCAACCTCCACTGGGCTACCGGCCTGAATGCCCCCAAGGGCATGGGGCTGTATCGGGACAAACTGTATGTGACGGACGTGTACAGGCTGGTCGAAATCAATACGGCCACCGGACAGGTTGAAAAAACGTACGACGCCGTTGATCCCAAAAATTCGTTTTTAAACGACGTGACTGTCGCCAACGATGGCACGGTGTACGTTACCGATAACCGCTTCGATAAATTGTATCGGCTGAAGGATGGCAACTGGGAAATCTTCATGGCGGGAGAACAGCTCAACAGGCCAAACGGTGTGCTCGCCGAGGGAAAATCGTCTCTCCTGCTGGGTAGTACGAAGACCGGCGCCTTACGTCGTTTAGACCTGGCCACCAGGGCAATGACCACACTGGCCGACGGCATGGGCAATACGGATGGCATCGTGACCGATGGCAAAGCGGGCTATTTCGTTTCAGACTGGAACGGTCAGCTATTCTATATTCCTAAAAACGGCGAAAAACAAAGCCTGCTCGATACCCGTGGCGATAAGATAAACTCGGCCGATATAACTTATATTAAACAGGGCAACTTGCTGCTGGTACCAACCTTCTCCAGAAATACGGTAGTCGCCTACCGCGTCGAATAACCCCGCTGTGTCTGTCAACCTCGTCTATGGTCCGACAACCTGTTTGGGTACGTCCCGCTAATTGGTAGCGACCAGACTAGCTGACCCTACTCGCCCGATTTCCTGACTAAACCCGTTCGGCTACTCCTGAGCGGGTTTTTTATGGCCGATACCCCTACCAGTACCACTCGCCAACAGCCGATTAAATTTTTCTGGTGCTTCCATGCAACGATCAGACCCCCTTCCTCATCTATTGAGTAATCCCGTTCTGATTGACTGTAGCTATCGGTTGGCTCTCATCTTAAGCCATTGAACAGGGCAACACACCGTTCGTGTAAGATCAGGTACTATGTAGTGCATAGTACCTTTGTTTTACAACATCATTAACGGCCACACGCCACCTTCTGTATGCGACTACTCATTTTACTCTCCGTTTTCTACTGGTTCGCAACTACCAACAGCCAGGCTCAGCAGGCTGTTAAGGCTACTATTACCGGCCAGTGCATCGATCAGACCGACAAGCCGCTTCCTTTCTCTACTATGCTGCTTGTCAAGGCGAGCGATTCAACATTGGTAAAAGGCGCCATTGCCGACGCAGAAGGAACGTACCTGTTCGAGCATATTGTCGCCGGTCAGTATCGACTATCCGCTCAGCAGGTCGGCTACGCTAAAACCTATAGTGAGCCATTCGCTGTAGATGCCGAGCACACCACCATAAAACTGCCAGCCTTGAAACTGGCTGAACAACAACGTAAACTGGCCGAAGTAACCGTTGTCGCCAAACGCCCATTCATCGAGCAGCAGGTCGATCGGATGGTGGTGAACGTGGAAAACAGTGCCGTGGCGGCGGGTAACACCCTGCTCGAAGTTCTCGAGAAAGCTCCCGGTGTGACGGTCGATCAGCAAAATGAGGAAATCAAGGTGCGGGGTAAAAGTGGCGTGATCGTGGAAATAGACGGTAAACGTTCGTACTTATCCACCCAGGAGCTGATGAACCTGTTGCGCAACACCCCCAGCGATAATGTGGAAAAGCTGGAAGTGATTACCAATCCATCCGCCAAATATGATGCGGCGGGCAACTCGGGCATCATCAATATCCGTTTCAAAAAGAACAAGAATTTTGGCACCAACGGCACCTTCACGGTTGGCGCCGGGCAGACGCTACAACCCAACGGACGGGGGCGCGCATCGACCTCACTCAACCTGAACCACCGGGAAGGGAAAATCAATTTATTCGGCACCTATAGTTTCGGTCAGTACAATAATTTCAACCGGAACGACATCTACCGCCGGATTCCCTACCAGGGTAATGTCACGTACTTCGATCAGCACACCAGCCGGTTCAGCAGCAGTCAAAACCACAATTTCAAGGCAGGGGTCGATTGGTCGGTGTCGAAGAAAACCACGGTAGGCGCACTCTTCAGCGGTTTTGCCGAATCCTGGGAGCAGCCCAGTTCAGAGAGCAACACCAATATTTTGAACGAGCAGTTTGCCGTGACCCGCCGCTTCACCACCGTCGGTATGGTGGGCAACAGACTGAACAACGGTAACTACAACCTGAACGCCAAACACCAGTTTGACGATAAAGGCCGGGAATTGAGCGCTGATATTGATTACGTCACCTACAATGGCCGGTCGCGCAATGTGCTCGGTACGCAGTATTTCACCCCCGACGGAACGCTCAGCGGCCGCCCCGATTCAGTGCGCAACGCCATGCCATCGGCCATCCAGATCCTGGTTGGAAAAATAGATTATGCCCATCCGCTCAAACATGGAAAAGTAGAAGCGGGCCTAAAAAGCAGCCGGGTTCAGTCAGACAACGACCTGACCTTTGAAACCAAATCGGATAACTGGTTAGTTGACCCTACCCGCTCCAACCGGTTCATATACACGGAAAACATCTCGGCTGCTTACGTCAACTATAGCACCAAATTGAGCAAGAAAACGCAGTTGCAGACGGGCCTTCGCCTTGAGCATACGCATTCGGTCGGCAATTCGGTCACGCTGAATGATGTCAGGGAACGTACCTATACCAATCTGTTTCCCAGTGTATTTCTGACTCAGCAATTAGATACCAACAACGCCATCTCGCTGAATTACAGCCGCCGCATCGACCGCCCCAACTATCAGACGCTGAACCCGTTCATTTTCTTCCTGGATCCGTATACGTACCAGCAGGGCAATCCGAACCTGAAGCCGCAGTTTACGCATTCCTTCCAGCTGACGCACACCTTCAAACAGGCTTTCATCACCACACTGGCCTACAGCCGCATCAGCGACGCCATTATCAGCGAAGTACCGCACCAGCTGCCGGCCGAAAACAAAACATACGTCACCAGCGAGAACATCGATCATCAGGACAACATAAACCTGACGATCAGCTTCCCCGTGAAAGTGACCAAGTGGTGGCAGATGCAGACCAACCTGTCGGCCTTCTATAACAACTACAAAACGTTCTACAACGATCAGCTGGTTACACTCCAGCAAACGTCCTGGAACATGTATAGCAGCCAGAACCTGACGGTTAGCAAAACGCTATCGGTCGAAGTAAGCGGCTTTTACAATGGCGCGGGGGTATACGGTTTTTATAAATTCCAGCCGCAGGGGGCCCTCTCCATCGGTATACAGAAACAGGTTTGGGAAAAGAAAGGTCGGTTTAGCCTCAACCTGAATGACCTCTTCTGGACAAACCGATTTATTGGCGTAGCCAAATTCCAGGATATCGATTTCTCGGTGAAATCGTTCTGGCAAAGCCGTGTGGTCCGGGCGTCGTTTACCTACCGTTTTGGCAACCAGAACGTGAAAGCCGCCCGCCAGCGCAACACCGGTGCCGACGACCTCAAAAACCGTATGCAGTCGGGTAGTTAAGCGCATGGCTGAAGATTTTTTTGATTAGTTTAGGTTAAGTAAACCAAAAAGCCAGTCCCGCTATGAGGACTGGCTTTTTTATACATTGATAATCAATAGATTAACCAAATATAAATAAAACAAGGATATTGTAAGATACAAATAAGGAGCAAAACTCAACGTAAACAGTCTACCTCGATGCTACGCTTGACGTACTCGTAGCACAGCCTTGGCCCAAAGCTTATAGGGTATCAATGGTTGCTGTAAGTAGGGACACTTCGATTTTGTCAGGCCTTTCATATTTGTCCAACTCAGTAACGTGAATTGAAAAAGTAAACTTCTTTCTTACTGGTTTCGACAGCAAACCACCAACAGTTAGAGTTAAAGTTATGACGGGTTGTGCTTGTATTCTGTGAGCTGGTACTATCAGTTGTTGCACAAACGTGAAATCCAATTTCATGGGTAGAATGCCGCGAACGTCCTCAGCAAAGTAAGTTGAGCCCACAATTATACCATCCCTACCAATCAGTTCTCCACAGTCAGTTTCTAGAAGACAATAGAGTTGTTGTTCAGCGGTTCCGTCACTTAGGTTCTTTACGGTTCCCAGAAAGTCAATCCGCAGAGTATCCTGATGACGATATGCATCACCAGCTGGAGCTTTGGTACTTGGGAAAGACTTGTCACAAATCAACTCACAATCTAGTGCTGGTCTTTTTATTTGCTTGAAAAGTGCTTCTACAAAATAATTGGGCGCTGTACGGGTCTGCCCATCAAGGCGAACGTAATAGCAACCTTCTACTTGATGGGGCTTGCCTGGACTCTCAGGCACATCGAAGATGTAAACAAATTTGCCTGGCTCTATCTCAAAAGATTCGAAAAGAACTCCAACCGCTAAAGGATCGATTCTGGTTGAGATCTTATTAACAAACTCATCTCGGCTGTATCGTTTCTCAACTAATGAAAGAGGGCCTATGCATACTTTCTGTCCGCTTGCATTAGTTTTTTCTGCAGGAGCGCCCCAAATCAACAATCCACCATTAGAATTTAGAAAAGCGCAAATCGTTTTGAGAATTGCCTGTTCTTTGGATCTAATGTTGTGGTTATTATCATGTTGAACATATGATTTGAATTCAAGAGTAAGCATCTCATTGCGTTCTTCGGCTAAGAAGAAATCAGTGATTTCTTGATTGCTAATCTTATAAATTGATTTACCTAAATGGGTTTCACAATAATTGGATGCCATAACGCTGGTTTAATTCAGTCGAAAGTATATAAAAACGGCTCATTGATTAACTGATTAGCTTAGTGCTTTAGGCCGTGTTTATGCAGATTGGGCTTGTTTCTCAAGTTCGGTGGAAATATGAGTATTAATTGTTCGTGTTAGTTCATACAGTGACTCATTTACAGCTTGACTATTAAGACTCAGTATTAAGTCTTTAAAGATGTTATTGTCAAAAAACGCAGTAAACGAGGCGAAGGCAACTTTTCCGTTGAGTGTTGTGGTATCAACAGGTGACTCTTCTAACATCTCCATTAGGCTCATGAGCAATGAAAGCGCCTTCTCAACGCGCTCTTGGGTCTCCTCCAAAGTAGAAAAAGTTGGGTCAACTTCATGAGCTTTTATGAGTGTCAAGGCTCCCAGAGCATATAGAGTTAATGAACTATAGAGGCGGTTATCAGCAGCTGCCTGATTACCCAACGTAGTCAATATTAAGGATAGTTGTTGTAGAGTCGAAGCAGAATGTACTCTGATTTCTGCACTCTCATTAGCTGCCCTTTTTTGCAACTCCTCTAATCGCTCAACACTTAGACTGTTACTTTCTTCTAATCGCCTGATGGTTTCGTTCACCTGTTCGGTATAATCCGTTTTGAGAGCTTTAAACTGTATACGGAAGTAGCCCAAATTGACAAATACAGCTAAAATTCCAAGTATTGTCAACGTACTACCGAAAACAGCTAGAAAGAAATTGGCCTGGTCTGAAACGGCATTCGCAAAGTAATCTTCCTTAGCACGGAAGTAGACCAGTTCACGTTGAAGCGAGTCAGTCCGGTGCTGGTATATTTTTTCAAGTTGATATATACGCAGTTTAATAGAGTCTACGGATGGCCGTTTCGACGTCTGCGCAGTGGTAGGTACGACTAATGAGATGGTAAGCAACAACAGATAAATTAATCGCATATAGGTGGCAGTTAGGGCGTGGTAAGATACAACGAAGCCCCTTAATTTACCGCGAGGGGCTTCGTTGTATTCGATCAAATCAGGTTCCGCACTAATTATGCGGCTTCTAGATCAGCTTTGGTCTTTTGTTGAGGCTTAAAGTAAAGCGTGTCAAGGGCTTTAATCAGCGTGCCGAATGCGTCCTGATCTTCTTCGCTAACGTTCTCTTGGATCTTTGCTTTCAACAGGATTACACCTGAGGGAATATCAAGTACATAACATATCGCTTCCAGCGTCTGCAAGGTTGGTACTTTGTCATTACTCTCAATTTGAGATATGTATGAGCTTTGCAGTCCAACTCGTCTAGCTAATTCAGTCTGAGTCATCTTCCTGGCTTTTCGAGCGACTGTGAGGGTGTAGTGCTCTGTGGGGACATGGCGTATAAACAAGCTTTGTTAGTGCTATAAGCGTAAGATTAATGCCTGATTTGCACTATGCCAAGTGTAAGTATTTGCCTAAGCTCTAATCAAGCAACGTGCACAGGTCCCCACAAACCGTACTTACTGTTTGGTCATCCCTTATAATACACTACCTTTTCTTAGAATTACTTATCTGTTCAATGGCTTTATATGAAGTATCCATGACTGGATACAATCTGTACGAATACTATTAGAGTACTAGCCTGAACAATACCGTGGTGCAGGAGACAGGCCGCATGTATACAAGCCTGAAACGGCTGTGGGAACCAAAATGAAAAGGACAGTTGTTTATTTGCCGTGAGCGTAAATCGCTCAAAGAAATTGGCAATTGGTTTCTTATGGGATAGTGACTGTGTTAATTCCGTTTGTTCAGGCCCATTTACGTTTTTTATCGTAGACCTGGGTAAGAAAGTGCTGCTTGACTTGATGAAAGACAAAATAGTTCCAACCTTTAAACTGATCGAGAAAATGGAAAGTAATACTGTGTTGAATGGCTTGTGTGTGGCGTCCTACTTGTGGTAATACGTATGCCTGTTTATTCATTTGCTTTATAGAAGAGATTCCAAACCACTAAGAAGGACGTTGGGCTGGCTAATAGCCGCCCTATCACACCAATCAAAAGAAGCCGCCTGAGTAATCGGGCGGCTTTTTCGTGATTGTTCACCAGCTAGTAGATTTAATTATTTTTACCTAATAAACCAAAAAGTCAGCCCCATGATGAGGACTGGCTTTTTATGTACTGGCAATCAACAGATTACGTGTATCAATTGTGATTCATAAGAAATCAAGGTATAAATAAGGAGCAAAACATAGCATAACACAGCGCTTCACACTAGATCACATAATTATTAAGAATGATAAATTAGTCATAATGTTGATAAATCATTTAACTCTACAATTCTCTCATGAACAGTGTAGAAGACCTAATTGAGTTCGAGTCAGAGAACACCCGGCTCGATTTCAAAGCAATTCAGTACAAAAAAGAACAGTTTCATGAGCTTCTGAAAGACGTACTGGCCATGGCTAACGCCAATAGTGACCAGGAGCGACTTATAATAACTGGTGTTAAAAAGAAACCAGATAATACTTTCACAGTACTACCAATTCCTGAGGGTGAATTTGTAGACTCAGCCACCTATCAAAAGCTAGTTGCAGATAATATTGAGCCTGATCTACAAATAGATTATCTCCCGTACCGCTTTAAGGGAGACCAACTCGTTGGTATATTCAAGATTGAGCCAACCAATGACAAGCCTTATATGATGAAGAAGGATTTTGGGAATGGCGACAAAATTCGAAAAAAAGGAGAAAGTTTTATACGTAAGGGGACTACAACATTACCACTTATGCGTAGAGATATTGACGTGATTTTTGAACAACGTTTAGATAGCTCTCAATTTAACCATCAGATTAAAGCATATTTCTCCGGAACTAATGGCAAAAGCACAATAGAATTAGTTCCAATTTTTGACCTTGTTTTACCTTCTCAAGAGAATACAAAAATAATTCAAGGTATAATTAAAGAACGTGAACAATTAAAACAAAAGAGAGCTGAAGATGAAGAAAGGCTCAAAAATACACCTCAGCCTAAATTAGGCGGTATTGATTTATCTTGGATGAATGATTACCGTAAAGGTTTTGGAGATATAGATAATCCGCACATATCTACAACTGATTTGCTTCATGGGTTTACTAGCTATCAACAGAGATCCACAGATACACTTAAAGAGAACCTAAAAAATATCACTGAAACTTACGCGGATGAAGATCTTGTTGAAATTTTTAACAATAGATCACAGAGAATAAATTTTACTATCCACAATGAAGGAACGAAATATTTAGAAGACACCTTAGTAAAAATAGATATAACCGAAGCAGATAGTTTCGGCATAGCTGAGGCATTATACGTAAAACAATTCAACTACAGCGTCTTAAATCCTGTCAAAGAGTGGGATAAATTAACTTTTAAATTACGAGAAAAGAATGCAGGGCTTTATACCTATAATCAGCATATAGGAAATTTACCACACTTACGACCACATGAGGTCTTCGAGAAGCCGCTACGTCTAGCCATATTTCCAACTTTAATTGGAAAAGAAATAAGCATATTCTTAACTATATACGGAAAGAACTTACGAAGGCCGATTGAACATAAAATGGTAATCAAAGTAATCGACAGAACTTAGATACTAAGTAATATTATGGTCAAGAGCCTCTTACAGAGTGGATGATCTTACATATTAAGCCTTCAACTACTCTTCATCCTCTTCCAAATTCGCCTCAATCCAGTTTGCTAAAAGCAGCATTCCTTTGTACGTAATTTGAGCGGTAACATCAAAAAGCCATAACTTACCGTCAATCAGTCCAACACGGCCAATTTCCATTTTCTCTAAAAATTCCATCTCCTTAAATTCAACTAAATACTCAAAACCACTACCATCTGGCAGAGGCACTTTAGTCAGATAAATAATATCGATTTTGGTACCATTGGGGGACACCTCGTATAATTCGATGGGTGTCGGTTTACTCATAGCAATGTACATTTTAAGTTGATTGATCGATTCCATATTTAATTCACCAAGTCGTTCAAGAGAGCCTAAAATATTGCTAACTCGTTGCAAACTGTCAATATATTCACCTTCTGCTATATTCTCTGGTAAAATCCAACCCTTGTTTACATCATAATCAACATAGAAGCCCCTATTTTTAAGGTTATTAGCTGCTTTCCACCATTTCCTGTCAATACGTTCTTGTTCGATATTAACATTCGCTTGCTTCTCAAGAAGCATTCTTCCTATTTCAAGTGTAATTTCTTGGGCTAAGTCTTTGATAAGCGTTGACTTAACAAAGGCTTCATCTAAAGTCGTACCTGCTATTATATGCTTTTGAACCATTGAGGTGCCAAGGCGTGCAACTACAGCTTTCATCTCTTGTTGAGCTTCCATTAAGTCACGGAAGATTCCATAAAGCTCACGAGCTGCTGTATGTCGTGGTTCATGCTGAGAAAAGTAACGGTCCACTTTTTCAGGCATAGTTAGATTAAAAATCTTTGCCCAGAACACAAAACCTTTGATCGCTTCTTCCACCGACAAAATCAAATGAGAAGAGGCCATACCGTAGTGGTCTGATTCGGCTATTCGCTGTGCACAGTCAAAGTGAACTTTCGCATTGGTAAAACAAGCTCGACATCCTTCCAGCAACTTTTCCTCGGTAAATGAATTAAACTCTTTTTCTGTCATTACTTGTATTTTAAAAAGATGGCTTCTAGCTTCTCTGAGCTCGTGCTACTCTAACTAATAGATTGCAGTCTTCTTCACTTAAAGCTGAAATATCAGCCGCGCTATTCTGGTATGCTTCGTTTAGCTGAGGCACACTTGCTAGGTTCAAAACTCCAGCACTACAGGCTTTCAATAATGCTATCTTAGTTTCTCTGGTCGGCAGCACTGTTGCCGTTTGAGGAAAGGATTTCATTTTAACACAGAGATTAAGAAAGTATTCAATCTCATCTTGGGTGAAAGAAGATTCATCAATATGTATTTCTATCGATTCATCCCGATCTGGCTTCATCTCAGGAAAAGCAACTAAGTCAATCTTGCCGGAACGTATAGCCATTAAGAGCCTACGTTGCACCTCTACCGACAAGATTATCTTTTGTACTGCTCTGGCCATGTATCAGATTATTTTAACAGAAAGTCGTAGATGCCCTCAGGGACGACTTGTAGTTCTACGTCCTCATCAAGGACATTAACGCAATCTAACCGTGTTTGCGGACTAAAGATTTCTACTACGTCGGGCGGCTCGTGCTCACTCTGCATTAAACAGTAGTAGAACCAGTTAGTGATAAAGTGAATGGTTTTGGTTGTGTTTCCCCGTAGGGCAGCTAAGACCGCTCTATCCCGGTTTTTGAGGGCTACACTGATTAGCTTCTTATAGCGGGGGTCCTGTGGCTCAAGTATAACAAAGGGCATGGTTCCTACGGTTAGGCGTTGGCTAAAACTTTATCAATAAGTGAGTTAAGCTGGTCTTCGTTCAACGTGTCCAGACGAGCATTAACATCTGTCTTCTGTTCCCTCTGCTTAGGTAATACGTACTCTAAAAACTTGAGGTAAGCCGCAATTCGGTCTTTAGGCTCCAGGTGCTCAAGATCACCGGTGATTGCATCAAACTGCTCTTCGATTAGGGCGTTGATACGGCTTTTTAGATCGGCGGTTACTTTGTTGGGAGTTCCCGCTTTGCGCCCCCCCGTTTTCTTTCCGTGTGCCATTTATCTAAAGTAGACGAGTTTAGAAAAACCTGATTAATTCCCCTCATGTGGCTAGCAAGTAGGCTTGTTTGTCTATTGGCCCTACGCTACATTCGCCTCACTTAAAGATACAAAAAATGCTGCTTAAGTCCCTTACCCCTACTGAATCCCTTGAAAAAGCGTACCGGCTACAATCAGGCAACCGTGAACACATTGACCGTTTCAAAGTCAGTTTTGTAAAACTGTTGGGCCTTATCAATGAAAAGGAGAGTGAGGAAAACGTAAAAGGGCATTTGATGGACTTTCTAAAAGAGGTCTATTACAAAGACACTCACATCGTTGCACCCAAAGGCAAAACTGATTTTGTCATTCATACCGGGAAAGATGCGACTACACCGGCCGGGGTGCTGGTTGAAGTGAAAAGACCCGCCAATAAGGGCGAAATGATTACCAGCCAAAACCTCAATGGTAAAGCCTTTCACGAACTGCTACTCTACTACTTCAGAGAACGCATAGACGCGCATAATAACGATATTCGGTACTGCGTAGTGACTAACGTATATGAGTGGTTCATCTTTGATGCAGTGGTTATTGATCGGATATTCTTTCGGGACGCTCAGTTAGCCAAAGACTACAGAGACTGGGCAGGTGGTCGGAAAGTCAGCACCAACAATGACCTGTTTTATAATGAGATTGCTAAACCCTTCCTGGCGGCTCTTGATGAGGAAATACCCTTTACTCATTTCGATCTACGGGACTTTCAGACCATTGTTACCGATAGTGACCCGGCCAATGATAAAGCCCTGCTACCGCTTTACAAGGTACTCTCCCCAACTCACCTGCTGAAGCTGCCAACGGCTACAGACAGTAACCGGTTGAACCCTAAATTTTACGGGGAACTCCTACACCTGATCGGCTTGGAAGAGGTCAAAGATGGTGGTAAGAAAGTGATACGGCGCAAAGAAGCGGGTAAGCGGGATGAGGGGTCACTACTAGAAAATGCCCTGGCTGAACTGGATTCATCCGGCAAGTTTTACCAACTACACGACCGGGGCCAATACGGGGCAAGCGTTGATGAACAACTGTTCAGTGTTGCGTTGGAGTTGTGCATTACGTGGGTTAACCGGGTGTTGTTCCTGAAGCTGCTGGAATCGCAGTTAGTGACCTATCACAACGGCAATAAAGGTTATGCCTTTCTAAACCGGGAAACGATACCAGACTTTGACGAACTGAATAAACTGTTCTTTCGGGTGTTGGCCCGCAAACCATCCGAGCGCCAAGCCACTATTCAGGCTAAATTTGGGCGGGTTCCTTACCTGAACAGTTCGCTGTTTGAAGTTACTGACTTAGAAAATGATACTTTGGGTATCAATCAGCTAGACAACGGCCAAACCTTACCGCTGTTGCGCCAAAGTGTGCTAAACGATAACCCGTCCTATCGAACCGCCAAAGCCTTACCTACGCTGGCTTATCTGTTTGCTTTCTTAGAGGCGTATGACTTTGCTTCCGAGAGCCGAGAGGTCATACAGGAAAAGAACCGGACGCTGATTAACGCCTCTGTTCTGGGTCTGATCTTCGAGAAGATCAATGGATATAAAGACGGGTCATTCTATACGCCGGGGTTCATTACCGAATATATGTGCCGCGAAACCATTCGTAAGGCGGTGGTGCAAAAGTTCAATGAGGCCAAAGGCTGGGACTGTGCCGACTTTGCAGCTTTGGAAAACAAAGACTTTGACCGGGCTGAAGCAAACGGCCTCATTAACGAAATACGTATCTGTGACCCAGCCGTTGGGTCCGGTCATTTTCTGGTATCAGCCCTGAACGAACTGATTGCCGTGAAGTCTGATTTGGGCGTATTAGTAGACCAAAGCGGCAAACGGATAAAAGACTATACGGTAAGCATCCTGAACGATGAACTGATTGTTCAGGATGAAGACGAAGTACCGTTTCAGTACGTGTTGGGAGCAACGGACAAACCAACAGCTGAACGCCAACGGGTGCAAAAGACGCTGTTTCACGAAAAACAGACCATTATTGAAAACTGCCTGTTTGGCGTTGACATTAACCCCAACTCTGTAAAGATTTGCCGGTTGCGGCTGTGGATTGAGTTGCTGAAGAACGCCTACTATACGGACGAATCAGGCTTTGCCGAACTGGAAACGCTGCCTAATATTGACATCAACATCAAGCAGGGTAATAGCCTACTGAGCAAGTTTAGCCTCACTGAAGATCTGAGCGACGTGTTCAAAAAACAGAAGTTTTCGCTACGTACCTACAAAGACGCGGTAGCGGCCTACAAAGAGGCAAAGAGTAAAGACGCTAAAGCTGATCTGTTGCGATTCATAAACGAGATCAAAAGCCAGTTTCGTGAAACGGTGTACAACCGGGACCCACGCCGTAAGAAGCTAGCCACGCTAAGAGGTCAACGGGTATTGCTCAACAATAATATTGATGTATTCGGCAATGCTATCAAAGACCCTAAGTTAGTAGAAGTCGAAAAGAAACGGCTCGACAAGTACATTGAACAGATCGAAACTGAGATTGCAGACATAGAAGATAACGCCCTGTATCGTGGTTCGTTTGAATGGCGGTTTGAGTTTCCTGAAGTATTGGACGACAAAGGCGACTTTATTGGCTTCAATGCAATTATTGGCAATCCACCGTATGTAACAGGTTCATTTGCTCTTAACAAGAGTGAAAAGCAGTATTATAAACGCCACTACTTTACATCCCAATATCAGTTAGATTTATATGTATTGTTCATTGAGAAGTCTGTAACGTTAGTTTCTCAAAATGCACTAATTGGACTCATAACCCCAAATTCATGGCTCAAAAATCTTATGATGTCAAGTTGTAGGAAATTCATCTTAGACAATCTTAATATACTATCAATAAATCCAAACATAGCTAAGGCTTTTGAAGAAGCACAGGTAGATACATCAATCCTGATAGCTATTAAAAGTACCTATAGTGGGAATGTTCAAATCTGGAACTTTGATTCTAATATAATAGTCGATAGAAATCAAATGCCACAATCAAGGTTTTCTGACAACGAAGGGTATGTATTTGATGTAGAAGCTAATAATGCTAGTAAACAGCTATTGCAAAAGATACGAAATCAGTCTAAGAAACTCGAAGATTATTATGACACATCTCCGGGGGTCAAACCTTACGAAATTTCGTCAATACAAACAAAAGATATTATCAATAAAAGGCTTTATCATGCTTCGTATAAGAAAGATGATACATACAAACCAGAGATTCGCGGTAAACACGTAAAAGAGTTTAACTATCAGCAAGACTTTAATAATTACATAAGCTATGGCTCTTGGCTATCCAGACCTCGTGAAGAACGCTATTTCACCGGAGAGAGACTTATAATTAGGGAAATCCTCGGAAAGAAGAGATTGGTTGCCGCTTATATTGATGAAGATATTATTATTGACCGTAGTTTATATATCGCAAAGCCTCGCAACTCATCTTTAAATGTTAAGTACGTCTTGGCAGTTGTTTCGTCCAAACTACTAGCTTGGTCTTTCCGTTTAGAAAAAAATGAATTTGACGACTTGTTCCCTAAAATTAGAGTTGAAGAGTTTCGTCAACTGCCAATAAAAGTTACTAGTCAGAACGAGCAACAACCGTTTGTAAATCTTATTAATCAAATTCTGACAGTCAAAGCTACCAATCCAACCGCTGACACGTCGGTGTTAGAATCAGAGATAGACCAACTGGTTTATGGGCTTTATGGGTTGACGGATGAAGAGATAGCGATTGTAGAGGGGCGGTAATATGTGTTGCTTTTAAAGTTCTTTTTATAAAGCTTCATAAACACTTTTAAATATCAATAAAATGCAGCGCCCAAAGAAGAGAATCAACTATTTGCTTGTAATTGGAATTAGTAAGTATCAAAATGATATGTATTCTGACTTACCCAATTCTGTTAATGATAGTTTAAATTTAGTAAAAGTTCTCACAGAGCATTATAGCTTTGAACTGGCTTTTGATCCAATACTTGATTCTGCTGCCACGCGGAGAGAGATAATAGAAAAATTGAGTCATTTGAGCCATATAATCAGTGCAGAAGATAATCTAGTTATTTATTATGCTGGGCATGGTTCGATGAATCCTAGTACTAAGAAAGGTTACTGGGTTCCAAATGATGCGTCAAATTCTGAAAGTGACTATATATCAAACTCTACTATTAAAGATAAATTAGAAGATATTAATGCAAAGCACATTTTTCTTATTTCTGATTCATGCTTTTCTGGCACTTTTCTTTCGCAAACTAGAGCGGCATCTAGTGTAGGAAATCATTATGCCAAGTTGGATATTGATAAATCAAGATGGTACTTAGCCTCTGGGAAAGAAGAAACTGTATCTGACGGTAAACAGGGAGACGGTAGCCCTTTTTCAAAAGCATTATTGAAGCTTTTTAATGAGAATGACTCTGAATTCATGTCTGTTTTTGAAATAATTAATTACGTCACAAAGTTAACAGGTACCAATACTACTCAACAACCTGTAGGGGGTCATATTGATGGAATAGGCCATCAACTCGGACAGATGGTTTTTACCAAAACTAAAATTGCTGAAGACAATATTAGTGAAGATGAATTTTTTCAATTGGCAGATACATATAGCTACTATTTAAGTCAAAGTTACTCGATCAAGACGTTATCAGATAAATTTCCCATACTAAGATTTGATCTTATTATAGCAGAGGCAAAATGGAAAAACTCTTTCTTAGTTTCTGTAAATAGAATCATTGAAAATATGAAGAAAATAGTACCAAATGAAGCGTGGGAACAATTTAACATTGAGTTAGAAGAAGGCATAAAAAAACAAATAGATGGCTTAGACATTAGTTTCGATGAAACGTTAAGTGTTATAGGTGATTTAAATTTGAGAGCACAAGGAATTATGCCTCAACCATATTGCGCAGCTTTTATCAACAATATTCCCGAAATTGCAGACAATCCAATTATGGAATATATAAAAAACTTCAAACAAAGCATAGGCTCAAGCAATTGGAAAAAATCTAAGGGATTAAATTTTATTATAGAGTATCCAAGAAGCTGGACAATCAGAGACGGAAAACGTCCAAATGTATTATGGCTAGCAAAAAATTACTTTAAAAATATAATATCGACCTCGACTGTCCAGTTGATTTCCGACATCTATGACATAGATATAGACTCAGTTGAATCAACTCAAGCAGAAGAGGTTGCTGATGCTATACTAGAAGAAGAAAACGTTATTAGTTCTTTTAGTGCACAAAGTCCAGAAAATGTGAATTTTAAACGTGTAGTCATAGACGGCTGTTTTGGTGCTGTGGCAGATTTCGATGGAACGTTTAATCAATTAGATACCACTATCAAATACTATTGTAGAGTATATTTAGCAGTGTACTCTAATTATATTACCACTGTTAACTTCCAAGTAAATATTGCCTCAATGAAAATGGATAGATTATATTATAATAAATACTTCGATTTAATTATGAACAGCTTTGTTGTAAAGAACAGATATAGTTGATTATTGAGTTATTTCGTTTTTAAACTTTAGTAATTCGTCTTATATGTGCAGTGTGATAAGTCTTCTCATCTGTATACAGACAGCGGCTTCGCTAGACCATATCTGATACCATCCCGGATAGTCTTTTGCGATTTGGTGTAGTTAGGCCAATTGCTTGCTACGGTCTCTAAAGCATACACGGCGTTTTGCTCTTCTATCCGTTGGGCGGCCACGTACCCACCAGCCACTATTGCAGCTTTCAATAGAATGTCATGCCGGTTGCCCTCTGTTGTGGCCTCAGCAAAGCGAACAAGCCGGGTTAGTAGTTGTTCCTCATCCTGGCCATTGAATTGGCTACATTCAACCGGGAGGGGCTTTGGTGGCGGCGGGGTGCATGTTCCCTTCATTACTGTAGCTAC
The DNA here is from genome assembly GCF_041321095.1 of Fibrella arboris. NCBI lineage: Bacteria > Pseudomonadati > Bacteroidota > Cytophagia > Cytophagales > Spirosomataceae > Fibrella > Fibrella arboris. Next base: position 496,209 of record NZ_JBGGWE010000002.1, read on the forward strand.
TTCGTTGATGTATGGGTTAGCATCATAAGAGACAAACCGTAAGTCGGTGGGGTTACCACCTTTTGTCTTATCCAAATAGATGCCAAAAACTTTGCTGAACAGCTTTTGTATGTATCGGAAATGAGCCGCTAAAGTGTCGGGGGTTTGGTGGTCTGGTAGTCGAACCACAAACCATATTCCACCACGTACTGAATACCCGCAAAGCAGAACATAAGACAGGCGGGCAAGATGTGTTTTGAGTTCGGCCATATCAACGCCGGGGTTTTCTTTCCGGTCAATGTCGCCCATCAATAGCGGCCACTGCTGTTTAATCTTTTGGGCAAAGCTGGTGTCCCGTCGACGGTGGTACATCAGCGCTACCGGGCTAATTGCCGGTAATTGCTTCTTGAGTTGCTCTTGCGCGGCTTTATCTATTTCGGCCCGTATTCTCTCGATATTGGTCTGATAGTACTTCGTTCTGGCAACCCGTCTTAAGGTTGTTTGCTGGCTGGGTACGTTGGCAAAGTTGCCCCGTTGATAATCGAACTCAAAGAAGCTGATCGGTACATCTAATAGGGTTGGGCGGTGCTGCTGGTTGTCCATACTGCTTTACCTTCAAGCGTAAGGTGAGGTACTGACTAAACTGACCAAACCCCTTTTGTCAGTTTAGTCAGTACCTCACCTTACGCTTTGAATTAGATTTTTGGGTTGATGAGGTAATAGGGAGCAGGGGGGCGGCCGTTCGCTGTCTGTGGTGACTGAACTTCCACTATATAGTGATGAGTTACCAACTGGCTTAGTGCTGCTTCAGCCTGCTCACTTGTTGTCAGGTACATCCATTGTTTGCGGTATACGTCTCTGGCTTTGAACCCGTCTTTCAGATCTCCTTTTTTCAGGTGGTAGATAAGCTCCTTCGCTGATTCAATATTAGCCGTAATCAGAAGTCCGTATATACGCCGGGCATGGCTCATTAAATAGTCACACCATTTTACAGCCATTTGTGCGGCCTCTATTGTCACAAGCTGCTTTTCAATATTTGACGAGGTTACTGCTGGATTGGCAACGCAGTTGATTACATGAAAGATGAGAGCAAGAGCAGGCATCAACGAGCGGTATTTAGTGAAGTGTTCCTGTAACAGGCCCCTTTCGTTTGGTAGCACATTGGTTTCCCAATCGGTAAGCCATTGCTTGAAAAGATCCTGGGCAGTGATGTCAAACCGGGTGAAGGGGAATTTCTCAAATTCACTGGTATCAAAGCCAATTGCCTTAAAATCAGCGTCAGCGATCTGTTGAACAAGATTATACGCTTTGTCTCGAGCTGCTTTGTCGGGGTAGTCATCGACGTACTCCCATTGAGCGCGGTCAGGAAAAACGGCAATCTGTAAACGTTGGACAAATCCATCGTTTTCATACCCAGTAGCCGCGTGCAAATAGGGTAAAAGCTTAGCAGGCTGGATGCCTCCAAAAAGTGATTCGCATATAACGTTTACATGGGTTGTACCGCGCCCAATCCGATCAATAGTCATTGACCCACTGCCATTCCAGGCTTCCAGATGAAACGCTCTATCCTGTTCATGCCCTGCTCGGTCCCAGCTAGCTAACAGGCCAGTTAATTCGTCTCTCAATTGTAAAAGTCCGACGGGGTTTTCATTCAACAGGTCGGCTAGTTTTTCAACAGTCGTATCATTGACCATATATCGCCGTTCTTTGGGCTTTGTTGGAGCTTCTGGGTAAGGAGTTGGATTGTCTATTTTCTTCCCCTTGTGCCGGTCCTGTGCCTGTGCAGCATACGCTTTCTTCTGTGCCTCGTACTCAACTAATGTCCGCTCATACTGGGCTAAAGCTTCCTCAAAGTCAGCACGTGCTACAGCAACCAAACGGCTAAGGGGCTTTAGCACTTCACTGATTGAGGGAGTTTTCATAGTAGACGGCTCACCAATAACAGCTCCCCAAAGGTTAGGTACTACGGTCCAATCATCGCGAGTCTTTGGCTTTATGGTTAACCTTGTGCCAATCAAGGAGGATATCATCACTACCGCGGTTGCCGCTACAAAATCTAATGGGCATTTCATTCGCTGAGCAACATCACACAGCCAGGGGCGTAATGGTTTAGGTATCATATCCGGCTCGAGTGGCGAAACGGGGATTAAATGCTTTTCTATTGGTTGAGGTTTATTCCATTTGGGTTCAGGGGATTCCGCTACGTCGGCATCGAACCTATAATCAGCAGTTGCGGCTAATGTCTCATCAGCTAGATCGAACAGAGGCGGACGGTAGGATTTATCCTCAGTTGGTTTAGGCGTATCTTTACCTTGATTAGTTTCCATAACTGGAAGGCATGCAAAGGGTCGGTGCGGGGGCATCGACCCTTTTGTGTGGATGCAGTTTAACGGCGATTCTTTCGGCAGCAAAGCCACGTGTTGGTGGCCATGAATAGACAAAACAGAGCTATAGAAGCTAGTAGATCAGGAGCGTTGTGCATACGATTGAGTTCTTACAATGCATTACGCCCTCCCTTACTTTGTTGACGGGTTGGGCGACGGGTAGCGGTAGCAACAAGTTCATCCGCTGTGTTACGGCGTCCGTTCTTAATCCATTGCATTAACTCAGAGCGAAGGAAATATAGCCGCTTGCCAGGGCGGTGGCTTGGGATACGCCGTTTGTGTACAAGGTCATACACAGTGGCAGGTGTCACGTCCAGCAACTCAGCAGCTTGCTGAACATTGAGAGGTGTTTCTTCAACCGGGGCGGGGTCGGCTATCGGCTGGTTAAGCCGGTCAAGTAACGATTGCACAAGTTGGCGCGTCTCGCTCACCTCATCTGCAATCTTGTTAAAATCGACTATCATATATCGGCTGGTTTATCAAAGCCGATGGCAAGGACATAACAAAAATATACCCCTATCAAGCCCACAGGGTGTGATAGGGGTACAGAAAGGGTATTGTTTTTTATGGGTTAATCGGGATTCGCTTACTTTTCGTAGGTGCTGTTCCGCTTTTTCCTCTAACTATATCGTAAATGGTGTCATAATTAGCCGGGCTAAAATTGGCACAAATCCAATTAGCTATATCTTTTGGTAGATTAGTTATCTTATTATCCTTGTACAATACGTGAAATACATAAGCAAAGCTGTTCTGCTTGCAGTGATAATTTATCAGAGTAGCAGGAGTCTCGCTATCAACTAATAGAGCCAAGAGAGCGGGGCGTTCCTCTTCATTAACATACGGTTTAAGAGCATCGTATAAAGTTTGCCGTACTTCAGGCACGATGAATAAGACAGGCAGGTTAGACACCGGTGGGGGTAAGAGGTCTTTCTCAGTCGGAGACGGTAGAGGCTGGTAATCTGAATGCTTCAGATATTCGATATAATCATCAAATGAACCGGACTCATAACTTGGCTCCCACCTAATAGTCATCAAATCGGGGTACTTCTTATAAGCAACATCTTTACTTAAAAGCTCAATAATTATTCTAGCAATGTCATCGTATGGAGCAAGGACGAATAGTAATGCTACATAAAAATGTTTGAAAGTCTCCTCATCTATGAATGTACCTGATAGCTTCTCTATATTTTTCAATTGATTTTCAAACGCTCCTTTACTATAAAAATATACCCGATCAATCAATCCAATCCACTCATTCAAATAAGTTATTCTATTTTCTAGTGATAATTGTAAAATGTTATCCCGAATCTCTAAACGCAGATCTGCTTCAGTGAGCTTTTTTATGTCCCTTTTTATTTCATGTAAATAGTGACTAACATCACCCCATCGTATTGGAACATTATCATTCTCCGCTTTCCTATACCCCCTAATTTTGAAAACTGCTTTATAATCTCCAGCCATTGAGTTAAAATCATCAGCGACTTTGACAATTCGCTTGAAGTGATTATTTAACCTGTTAAAAACAGTCCACCTTAAACCATTTACGTTCACTTCCTCATCTTGAAACACGATAGGAGGTAACAGACCGAGAATACACTGTGCAACCGAACTTTCGATCTTAGAATAAAAGAACTTTTGGAAATCTTCGTTACCATTCATATACTATTCTGTCTAGCCATTATTTACTTTAACGGCTAACGAAAGCCGGTTAACGGCATCCCGTTTTGTCTGATCAACTACCTTGGCATAAATCTGTGTAGTGCTCAAGTTCTTGTGAGAAAGTAGCTTTGAGACGGTGTATATATCTGTACCGGCTAATAGTTGTAGCGTGGCGAACGTATGCCGGAAACAGTGGAACGTGATCTTACGATCAATACCAGCCTCCTTCACCCACATCTTGAGCAGGTTGTTCAGGTATACGGTATAGTTAAGTCTTGGAAATATCCTGTCGGCCGCTACTCCTTCTTCGCCTAGTAGGGCTCTCGCCTCATCACTTATGGGTATAGTTTCGCTCCGTTGCGTTTTTTGAATCCTTAACCGGATAGAATATCCCTCGGCGGTCTTGTGTATCTGTTGCCAGGTTAGCGCGGCTACATCCGAAAAGCGTAAGCCGGTAAGGGCCGAAAACAATGCCCCCTGCTTCAGATCAGGACGCTGGGTGCCAGTCTCTGACAACCTTATCAACTCTTCCATAGTGAGGAACTCCCGGTGTGCATCCTGCTCTTTTATTGGCTTCACTTGTGGTTCCGCATCAAGAAACCCATCAACTACGGCACGTTTAAGTATAGTTTTGAAATAGGTAAAATAGAGCGCGGCTGTATTATGAGAGATTTCCGGTAGAGTCTCCAGATGGCCACGAAACCCCTCACAAAATTGTCGGGTCACCTCTTTAGGGCGTAGAGGTTTATTGTTGCAGTAGTCGGTAAGTAGTCTGGCTGTTTTGCGGTATCCCCACTTTGCGCCTTTGCTTCGCCCGCTATAGGCTTCTACCTGCTCTGTGAAGTACTCCACGAAGTCGGTTTTCACCGGTCGTTTCACAAGGAACCCATACTGTCCATTTTGCGCGTCTATTTGCCGTTTGGCTCTGGTGTTCTCTGCCAGTTCTAACGTCTCCTTATTATGTGTGCGATCTAAAGGGGTTCGGGGTTTGTCGAAAACGTATAGATTCAGGTATTCTCTACGAGTGTCTTTACCGGTCTGGGGGTGCGGTATTGGTGGGTAAAAATCAAGATACAAACTTTTACGCCCGTCTGCGAGTGCCTTTTCACGTATAGTAACCTTCATACACGTTGATAAAATCGGCCTATACAAGCAGCACAGGCAGTTTTTTCTTGTTTTTGTTCCTTACGCAAAGATACAAATAAGGAACAAAAAAGACCAAAATAACCCATAAGAACCCAAACTAAACAGGTAAACCATATAAGCTAAACAACTGATAGTCAATGATCTTTAAAATATAACCGTCTTTAGACATGGGTTGTTTTGTAAGTTCAGTTTAGGTTAAGTAAACCAAAAAGCCAGTCCCGCTATGAGGACTGGCTTTTTTATTGTTCACAATAGCCTGGGTACGTTCCTGCACAACGCCGACGCTTGGCAGGAACGTACCCAGGCCCGATCAGCTCGCGGCTCTGTGTGTCATCTTGTCAGCCTGTGTGGATTTGGCAGTTGATTTGCAACTACCTTTGCAACCCGATTTAGCATGAAATACGACCTGTTTGTATGGAAAATAAAGACATAGTGGACGAGTCTGTGCCACAACCTGACAACTCAACCGAACCCATTTCGGCCGAAGACCGTGAGGTCGCGGAGGCTGACGTGATAAATGGAGGTACGGCAGATGGCGATAATGCTGATGTCGCAACCGAACCCATTGGCTCTGAACTGGCCGTGATGAAAGATAAATACCTGCGCCTGTATGCCGATTTTGAAAACTTCCGGCGGCGCACGGCCAAAGAGAAATTAGACCTGATATCAACCGCCAGCGAGGGATTAATGGTCACTCTGTTGCCGGTCGTTGATGATTTCGAGCGGGCCATTCAGGCGCTGGACTCCACTACCGACGTAGCAGCAGCCCAGGAAGGCATCAATCTGATTTATAGCAAGCTCACAAAAATACTGGAGGGGAAAGGGCTGAAGCCGATGGCCAGCAAAGGTGAGTCGTTCAATGCCGATCTGCACGAATCCGTCACGCAGTTCCCCGCCCCTACCGCAGACCTGAAAGGGAAGGTGATCGACGAAATTGAAAAAGGCTACCTGCTGAACGACAAGGTAATCCGCTACGCTAAAGTGATTGTAGGAGCATAAAAAAGAATGCGTGAATGAGCGAATGAGTGCATGAGCGAGCCCAGCCTAATTGCTCTTTCACTTATTCGCTCATTCACGCATTAATTCAGATGGCAACGAAACGCGATTATTACGAAATATTGGGGGTTGACAAGAAAGCCTCGGCGGACGATATTAAAAAGGCGTACCGCAAGATGGCGATCAAGCATCACCCGGATAAAAACCCCGACGACCCCACCGCCGAAGAGAAATTCAAGGAAGCAGCGGAAGCATACGACGTACTGAGCGACGACAACAAACGGGCGCGGTACGATCAGTTTGGTCATGCTGGTTTGGGCGGAGCAGCCGGTGGGTACGGTGGCGGCGGTCCATCGATGGACGATATCTTTAGCCAGTTCGGCGATATTTTCGGCGACGAATCTCCGTTTGGATCGTTTTTCGGTGGAGGGCGTAGCGGTGGTCAGCAACGACAGCGCGTTCGTCGTGGCTCTGATTTGCGCATCAAGCTGAAGCTCGATCTGCAGGAGATCGCCAATGGCGTCGAGAAAAAAATTAAAGTGAAGCGCCATGTAGCCTGCCAGACCTGCGGCGGCAATGGCTCAAAAAATGGCACTGCCGTTCAAACCTGCCAGACCTGCCAGGGAACGGGCCAGACCCGCAAAGTGGTGAACACGATGCTGGGGCAGATGGTCTCAACGGCTACCTGTGGTACCTGCAATGGCGAGGGTAAAATCGTAACAGACCGCTGCGACGTCTGTCATGGCGAAGGTCGGGTGTTGCAGGAGGATGTCATCCCAATCAAAATACCAGCCGGTGTTGCTGAAGGTATTCAGCTATCGGTGGGTGGCAAAGGCAACGTACCCCCGCGTGGTGGCGTTGCCGGCGATCTGCTGATCGTAGTCGAAGAGGAAGAAGACGACGATCTGAAACGCGATGGTACCAACGTGGTGTTTGATCTGTACGTCAATTTCGTCGATGCCGCGCTGGGAACCAGCGTTGAAGTGCCCACCATTGACGGTCGGGCCCGCATCTCGCTCGAAGCCGGCACACAAAGTGGTAAAATCCTTCGACTAAAAGGAAAAGGAATCAAAGACCTGAACGGCTATGGCCGGGGCGACCAGCTGATTCATGTCAATGTCTGGACGCCCAAGGTACTCAGTGCTGAAGAACGGGGCATCCTGGAAAAGCTTCGCTTATCGCCAAATTTCCACCCCAAGCCGAATAAGAGCGATAAAGGCTTCTTCGAGAAGATGAAAGATTTCTTCCACGGATAAGTCTTAGGCATTTTAAGCAACACCATCCCGCGATATAAAGTCTGGAGAAAGCCCCTCATTTGGGGCTTTTTCTGTTTGGTACCCTGCTGTTTCAATTAAAACTGACCCGCAAAAAGGCGAAGACAACGTTTGGCGGTGACTACGCCATGCACTCGCCCTGGACAAGGGATACTAGCCTGTTTTGTTCCGGGAGGGCCTGCTGTCCTACCGTCTACTAATAATCAGTTGAATACTCTTGCTTGTTGGCAGAGTAAGAGTAATATTAAGGCTTGATCATACCATCATGAGTAGTATTATGCCTTTTACCGCCGATTATTACCTACTGAGAGCACCACCAGCTACCAGATAGGCCTTGTCACTTCCAGTCTCTGGAAAATTTATTTTCACTTTTTCAACTCATAAATGCGAATGAAACATTCTACCAGACTAGCGCATAGCTGGTTAGTTGGCTTACTATTGCTACTGACTACGGCAACATACGCGCAGAAATCGGACAAAGTGCAGGCGTCCGAAGCGAAAATTACGGTTGATCTGCTGCGGATCCAGCAGGAAATCACAGGCACCTCGTCTAACTCATCGTCGAAAACAAAGGGGCTTGGCAAGCAGAATCAGTTTCTCAGAGTCGAGGATAACAGGGTTGCTATTGAGGCGGTAGTCGTTGATGGGCAGGATGCCTCCACGTTACTGGCTCAACTACAGTCGCTGGGCTTAACCGAAGGGATTTTCGAAAAGCGGATCGTGTCGGGACTGCTACCCATCGACAAAATCGATGAGCTGAAAAACCTGAGTGCGCTTCGGTTTGCCCGTCCTTCTTACGAGCCCATTCACAACATTGGGAACGTAACGTCGCAGGGTGACCGGGCGATGAAAGCCGATGTGGCCCGGCAGGTAAATAGTGTGACGGGGAGCGGCACTAAAATCGGTGTCATCTCGGACTCGTATAACGCCAAAGGAGGCGCAGCTGCCGGGGTAGCTTCCGGCGATTTACCCAATGTACAGGTGATCGACGATTATCTCGTTGCGTCGGCAACCGACGAAGGGCGGGCGATGGTTGAATTGGTTCACGACGTAGCCCCAGACGCGGCCGTTGCTTTTAATACGGCAAACAGAGGGCAGGCCGGGTTTGCCAAAGGCATCCGGGATCTGGCAGCAGCAGGCTGTAATGTGATCGTCGACGACGTGATCTACTTCGCGGAGCCTTTCTTCCAGGACGGCATTATTGCCCAGGCGGTCGATGAAGTGAAGTCGACCCGGAACGTAACGTATTTCTCATCGGCAGGTAACAATGCCCGGAACTCCTACCAAAGTGCGTATTCGGAACTTACTCCCTTTGCCGGCCCATTCGCGAATGACCCGTACATTGGGGCGCATAATTTTGGCGGCGGCGACATTCGTCATTCGGTGACCGTACCGGCCCGGAGCTCAATTCGAATGGGTTTCCAGTGGGACAATCCGTTCGCTTCGGTTAGCGGCGGCGCTGGTGCCCAAACAGACATGGACCTTCTGGTTTATCGAGGCACCACGTTCCAGTCAAATATCATCGGCTATACGAATAACCTGGGTGGCGATCCCCTTGAGCTGGTTACGTTAACCAATACTACGAACGCGGCTATAACGTATGATTTGATCATAGCCCATTATGCTGGCCCTGCTCCAACGCTGGTTAAGTGGGTAGCTTTCACCAACGGGCTGGGCATCACCTTTGAATACCCTACCCGGAGTTCTACCTGTGTGGGCCACGCCAATGCCGCTGGTGCTATTGCTACCGGTGCAGCTGATTACCGCCGGACACCAGTGTTCAACCCATCGCTGACGACTGCCGTACTCGAAGGCTTCTCGTCGGCTGGTGGAACTCCTATCCTGTTCAACACCGCCGGGCAACGCATTGCTACGGTGATCCGTCAGAAACCAGAGATCACCTCAGTGGATGGCGGTAACACAACGTTCTTCGGCAGTGACGTCGAAGGCGATGGTTTTCCTAACTTCTTTGGTACGTCGGCCGCCGCTCCGCATGCCGCCGCCGTTGCCGCACTGTTGCAGCAGTTTAACAGAAACCAATTGTCGCCAGACCGAATCCTGACCCTGCTGGAGCAAACGGCACTGGATATGGACGACCCGGCGACAACGGGTTTCGATACCGGTTTCGATACAGGAACCGGTTATGGGTTTATTCAGGCAGACAGAGCCCTGGAGGCGAGTAACACCGCTCCAACGGTTGCCAACGCCATTCCGGCACAGTCTGGGCGGGTAGGCGAAGCTTTTTCTTACGTCATTCCGACCAACACGTTCACCGACCTGCAAACCCCTACTTCACTGACGCTATCGGTTACTGGCCTGCCAGCGGGATTGTCATTCACTGCACCGGCTACCATCAGCGGCACGCCGTTGACAGCCATTGGCTCTCCTTTTTCCATTACAGTAACAGCGACCGATCCAGGCGGCCTGTCAGGGTCTACTACATTTTTGCTGACGATCCAGCCACCCGTTTCGCCGTTGCTGACAATACTGCATCGGGACGTGGATAACTACGCCGACAATAATGCCATCCAACCCGTCTTGCAGATTCAAAACAACAGCAGCCTGTCTCTGCCTTATTCAGCCCTGACCTTACGCTACTACGTGACGGTTGAAAATGCCGCCACGCTAAGCAACCTGTTTATCAACTACGCGCAGCTAGGCAATCAGAATGTGCGGCTTCGTTACGTACCCCTTTCACCTGCGCAACAGGGTGCTCAGGGGTACGTAGAGTTCAGCTTTACGTCGGGAGCAGGAAATCTGGCACCGGGAGCCAACTCAGGGTCGATTCAGGCGTATTTCGCCAAAGGCGACTACGGTTCCCTCAACGAACTGGATGATTACTCGTATGCCACTGTGCGCAACCAGCTAATCGCCAATTCACGTATCACAGCTTATTATAACGGCGTGTTGATTGCGGGTCAGGAACCAGGCACAAGCAGCCCGCCACCGACTGCTTCGGGCCGGACCCTGCGCGCACTGACAGAAAGCAAGAATGGCCCGTCGGCCACGCAGATCAACACGTACCTGGAGGTACGTAACGAGGGAAACACAGCGGTTAACTACAGCGATCTGAAGGTGCGGTATTACTTCACCGCCGATGGCCCGGAAAACCTGCAGGTGGAAGTAGATGAGGGCAATGTGCGCGCGCAGCTCTACACGTTGTCTCCCGCCGCCACCAACGCAGATCGGTACGTGGAGATCAGCTTTAACCAAAGTGGTCAGCTAGCCCCGCAAAGCAGCACCGGAACCATTCGCTACCGCATCAGCAAACCCCAGGGTGGTCGTTTCAACCAGACAAACGACTATTCTTACCAGGAGCAACCCGCCGACCGCAGCCAGAATAACCGCGTAGTGGTTTACGTAGCCGGTGAGCGTGCGTGGGGCACTGAGCCAGCAAGCACGGCCTCGGCCCGTATAGCCTCGGCTGAGCCCGGTACGGAGCTGGCGGTAACGCTGATGGGCAATCCGGTACGGAACGATGTCGTCTCCTTTCAGGTCACGGGAGCCCGCGCTGAACCTTTGCAAGTTCAGCTTGTCACGGCTCAGGGTCAGGTTGTTGCCCGGAAGCTGGTGGCTAGTCCGCAAGACGTGGAACAGCATGACCTATCGGTAGGGAACCAGGGTGTTGGTGTTCTTATGCTGCAGGTAAGCACCCCCACTCAGAGCCGGACGGTGAGGGTACTTAAAGCCGAATAGCCTGTACTCAGTAGTACCTTTTATACGCCAAAGGGCCCGCTCAATTGGGAGTGGGCCCTTTGGCTTCTGATGAATACCGACAAACTGCTCCGGCAAGGACTAACTACGCTGGCAGGTAGATACTAAACGTAGCGCCAGCATCTGGCTGGCTGGTAGCGGTGATCGTTCCCCCATGATTGGCCACTACTTTCTCGCAGATGGCCAGGCCAATACCCGTGCCCGCATATTTACTCTTTCCGTGCAGCCGCTGGAAAACCTGAAAAATTCGGTCTACATATTTCTGTTCAAACCCAATTCCGTTGTCTGCCACGTCAATCCGGTAATAAGATTTGGCCTGTCGGTTAGGTCTGGCTGTTGCCGGAAGCTGTGAATTGCGCAACACGTCGGCCTTTATTGAAACCTGAGGCGGTACGTCAGGTCGCCGGAATTTAAGGGCATTGTTAATCAAATTCTGAAAGAGCTGTCCTAACTGCGACTGATCGCCCAACACGGTTGGTAGTGTATCGACAGACACACTAGCGCCTGTCTCGGCAATAATCATTTCCAGATCGCCGAGCACCAGGGTCACTACCTGATTGAGATCGACGAGTGCTTTGGTTTCCTGATGGGTAGCAATGCGGGAGAAAGTCAGTAGATCCTGAATCAGGGTCGACATTCGGCCAGCGGCTCCCTGCATCCGATCCAGGTAATCGATGCCACCGCCCAGGGTGTCGGCAAACTGATCGTGCAATAAGGCGCCGAATGACTGGATCTTACGAAGTGGCTCCTGCAGATCGTGACTGGCCACGTAGGCAAACTGTTGCAGATTCTCGTTCGAGCGGCTGAGCAGGTGGTTCAGTTCATTTAGTTGATCATTGGTGGCCGCCATCTCATCATAGTTGGCGAGCAGTTCTTCATTGGAAGCCATCAACTCCTCGTTCATAGCCGCCAGTTCTTCAGTGCGCTGATGCACCTGCTGTTCCAGCTGAACAGACAACGAACGATAGCGCGCCTCACTCTCTTCCAGTTTCTGGCGGGCAAGTACCTGCTCTGTTACATCAACAGCCATATCCATGATGGCGTATACCTCACCGGCGGCGTTACGTAAAGGTTTGTAGGTGAAGTCGAAATAGAACGTACCCAGCACACCACCTACTTTTAGCTCGGCGCGGGCATCCCGTGCCTCGTAGGCCTCGCCTGTCGTAAATACGGTGTCGAGTATAGTCAGAAAGGATTGGCCCCTCAACTCAGGAACACCCTCTGCCAGGGGCAGGCCCAGCGCAGTATGGTCTTTCCCCCAGAAACCAAGCATTTTATCATTGGCAATCTCAATCCGCATTTCGCGGCCCACAAACAGACAAGTGGCCACTGGCGCCTCTTCGATCAGGGTACGAAACTTCGCTTCGCTTTCCTCCAGTTGCTGCTGCGCTATCACTTGCTGTGTCACATCCGTCGACATATCCATGATGGCGTACACCTCGCCATTCGCATTCCGGATAGGTTTATGAATCAGGTCGAAGTAATACGTTCGCAGTTGGCCATCAACAAACAGCTCGGCCTTCACGTTACGGGCCGAATAGGTTTTTCCCGTCGTGAACACTTCATCCAGAATCTGAAGATGAGGCTGCCCTTTTAGTTCAGGCAAAGCCTCGATCAGCGTTTTGCCAACCACGCTCTTGTCTCGCCCCCAGTACCCAAGCATGACCTCATTCACCACCTCGATCCGAAGCTCGCGACCCACAAACAGACAGGTAGAAACGGGGGCTTCCTCAATAAGTGACCGAAAATTGAGCGCGTTCTCTGCCAGCTCCCGTTGCTGGCAATCCAATGTGGTTGGGGTAACCTCCTGCAATACACCCGCAAAGCGCAGCCCTTGATGTTTGTCCGAAAAAAAGCACCGTCCGGTTGACCGTACCCGGCGCTGCCTGCCGTCGGCAAAATCAACCAGTCGGTAGGTGATGTCCAGTAGACCTTCAGACTGCGGGTTCATGGCCCACTCAACAGCCTGATTGACCCGGCTAACGTCATCGGCATGAATGGCCGTCAGCGTTTGCGCGTAGTGGATTGGCCCACCAGTCGGGAAGCCATAAAAACGGCGGCACTGATCGTCCCAGTTTATCAGTCTTGTGGTGGGATCCAACTCCCATATTCCGAGCCCTGCCGCCTGTAGTGCAAAGCCAGGATCGGGTTGCTGCGGTACTGTATTAGCTGGCGTCGGCTTATCAGGACCAATCATGTGGCTGATTAAATAGAATATGATCGTGCAAAATAAGAAGACAGCCGTGAAAAAGTCGACACTGGTTTTCAGGTAGTGGCAATCAGGAATGAACTATGCCGGCCTGATGGTGGTCATTAACCTGAGTCAACTCAGTCAATCTTATTGATCCGATACGGAATAGCATGAAACTCACCTGGACTTTCTACCCTCAGCCGCGTGTATCGGTAACACTGACGGTGGTCTACGTACCTGAACTGGACACCAGGCAACTGGAATCAGGCGGTTTTCTGGATACGGAGACCAATTACGCGTATGTCGACTGGGTCACCTTTCGGCGGTTCGATGAGGCGGATGTGAAGGGGCGGCGAGACGCCTTTAGTCGATTGACGCGTGGCACTGATCAGACGGTGGTCAATGGCCGCTAGTCATTTTACGGCTAACTTGCCGCTATGATAGACTACCTGAAGTCAACAACGATCTATTGCCTGGCCATCGTTTCGCTCCTAACGGCCTGCCAGCCTGGCGATCAGACGCCCTGCGAGGCCACACCCGTTACTACCACCGCGCCCAAGGCTGAGCAAGCCGACCTGAAAGCCTATATCGATGCCAACAAGATTGAGGCTGTGGCCGATGAACGGGGTTTTTATTATTCGATTCAGAATCCGGGCAAAGGCACTAAACCTACCGTTTGTTCGCGCGTATCGGTCAATTACGCTGGGAAATTAACCAATGGAACTTCCTTCGATAGCGGCGACGACGTGCGCTTTGGTCTGAACCAATTGATTCTGGGTTGGCAGGAAGGCATTCCGCTGATTGCCCCCGGTGGACGCATCACCCTGTATCTTCCCCCAAGTCTGGCTTACGGCGAGCAGGAGCAGTCGGGTATTCCGGCCAAGTCAATCCTGATCTTCCAAATCGATCTGCTGACGGTCGATTAGCTTTACCAACACCTGCCGATCTACTACGTGCTTCCCTTCGAAAGGAACCAGTTCCAACTGAGGCACATCGGTCTTGAGGCGGTTCAGGTACAAATCGATGTCGCTCAACTGGCTGATGTACTCGTCCTGCTCACCATACACGTAAGAAACCGGGAGGTCGATGATCGTTTCGGGACTCAGCACATCACTGAGTCCGTTGGGGAAATAGCCCGCCCAAAGCAGTAGCCGGTCAGCACGTAGTTGTCTGCTTTTGTCGACCCACCGGCAGGCTGTTGACGCTCCCTGCGAGAAGCCCATCAGTGTAACGTCTAGATCGTCAAGCGTCCGGTCTCCCAGAACCTCAGCCAGTACCTGATCAAGGTAAGCCACGTAATCGATCACTTCGTTGTCGCGGTCTTCGCGGGTAAGCCAGGACGCACCCACTTTTCCGTACTGTTGGTCAGTATAAAACCTCGACAGCCCCTCAGGCGCAACGATCAGGGTTTCGTCATCGGCCACCACATCGAACCGACGGATAAAATACTGCGCCAGCTGGCCATACCCGTGGAGCACAAACCAGATCCGGCGGATCGTCGCCGGCAACGTACCTGGCCGGTGCGCCGCTTCGGCAGACCCGCCCAGTGTGTAGTAGCGGGCGGTCCGTTGAACCGTTACGTGGTGTTCTGTGATCATGCCTTCCGATCGAACCGCGACGACTGGCGATCCTGTTTTTTGTGTTCGTAATGGGCTTTGTCTGCCACGTAAAGCGTTCGTTCAAGCTGGGCGTACACGACCCCGTCCGTATCAACCCATTCGAGTGGCAATACGCGTTCCGTTTGTCCATTGGCGGCTACATCGGCCCGGATGCCGTCGATCAGTTCATCCGTCAGCACGTACCTGGCGTAGAGCGTGGTGCGGCCCGGCTTTCGAAAGCGGATACTGGCCGCTTTATCCCACACCACAAAATCGCGCCCAAGTACATGATACAGCATCAGCATGTAAAACGGGTCGGATGCGGAGAACAGACTCCCGCCAAAAATTGTCCCGACATAATTGTAGGTCCAGATGTTCCGGCGGAGGCGTATGTGTACTTCCCGCCAGTCGCCCGACCAGAACAGGATTTTTCCGCCGGTGCCGAAATACATCGGATACCAGTTCATAAACGTTCTGAATCGCCAGCTTTTGCCCGATTCGGTCCGGGTAGTTTGCAGCACTGTCGGTTTCATACGGGTAGAAACGTTGAGTAGGAAGTAAAACAGCCGGTTACGCGTAGCGCTTTCCTTTTTTGATTGCCTGCGAAATCTGCCCGCAGTGATACGAGTTATGGTGCATCAGGAACTGCAGAACGCCCATCCGTGGAATCTCGCCAAAGGGTGTGGTCACGATCTCTGTCCACTGCTCATCTGACGTTTGCTTGATGCGTTCGGCAATGAGCGCAAATCCACTGTTGAGCACCTGCCTCACCATTGACAGATCAAGTACCCGGCCATCGTCAGACATGCCACCCGTTGCCTGGGTTTCCAGGTCAGTGTCATGGTTGAATAATAATTTGGCGAACCGGTGTATCGCTTCGCCGGTGTGAAGGGTGATAAATGCCGCCGACGCCGTGTCGGGCGTTAGACGAAACCGAGCCGTTTCGTCGGTCATTTTGTTGATCGGCCCCATGATCGTGAGCTGATTGACGCTCCACTGACGGGCTAAAACTTCCTGAATAGTCATCGAAAAAAGAGTTGGTAAGTTTAGTGAGGTAATTGACGAATAGCTTCCGACAGCGCAGATAGGCCGGTAAGTGCTTCGGGACCGAGCTGCTCACGTACCTGGGTGTTCAACGCTTTCCAGATCTTGTGACAGCGTTTTGCCAGCAGGCGACCATCTTCAGTAAGGTACAGGCCCTGTCGAATGTTATCGGTCAGCCAGCCGTTGCGCTGAAGCAACTGTAGATCCCGACTCAGCGCCGACTTTTCGATCTGGAGTTGCTGCGACAAAACGGTTTGCCGCACACCGGGCTGCGCAAACATATACATGAGCAGGCTAGCCTGCGCAAACGTGACCCCCTCCCCCACAAAGGCATCATTGTAGAGGTTGGTGACTACCCGCGCCAGCCGACGTACCTGCCCTGCCACACAAGCGTTTATATCTGTCATGTGGCAAAAATAAGTACCAAAGTTGCATATGCAACTCTCCAGCACAATAAAAAAGCCACGCTCGTCTACCGTGGCTTCTCTGTGTCACCTGCCAGCAACCGATCCGCTGGTCAGTTGATCAGCTCGGGGTTACTCTTTTTCCACTTGACCTCCCGATTCGACAGAAACCAGGTTTTGCCTTTATCGTTGTTGCCCTGATAAAACAGGTACGTCTTACCGGTGGGGGCCGTAAAAATATGCGGATGACCCGACTCGCTGCTGTTCCAGCTTCCGGGGGCCCCGTTGTGCAGAAAAGGCTCGGTCTGGGTACGTTCCCAATGCAGGCCATCGTTACTGCGGGCCACGCCGATCTGCTGCGGCCAGTTGTTGTAGGCACCGGCATAAAACATGACCAGTTCATTTCCGCGTTGAATCACCGATGCGCCTTCAATGCACTCGCCTTCCCAGGGCAATTCCGGCTTCAGGATTGGCCCATCTGTCGACAGCAACGTCCAGTCTTTACGGTCAAAATTGGTCGTTGCGGGCGCCACGGCAACGCCTAGCTGCTGAATTTTGAAGGCAGGGTCACGCGTGGCGAAATACAGAAAGTAGCGATCCCTGAACTGAATCACCTCTGCGTCAATGGCCCGCCCACACGACCAGTCGCTGAGGGCGGGCTTGACAATCGGGTTAGTCGGATTACGGTCGAAATGAACACCGTCGCTCGACACGGCATGGCAGATCGCGTCGTTGCGGCCGTTGCCGTAGGTCTGGTAGAACAGATGTACCTTTTCATCCCGGACCAGAGCGCCCGGCGCGCATAATCCTTTCCGTTCGTAGTCGGCAGCGGGGGCTATTTCGGCGATTTTCTGCCAGGTTGTTAAGTCCCGGCTTTCAGCAATGCCAATCCCCCAACGATCGGCTCCAGACGAATCTTTGCTCACCGGCACGGAATAATAAAGGAGGTATCGGTTTTTGAACCAGACCACGTGCGGATCTTTAGCGTAGCCTCCCGGCCGGTGATCTGTATCACCAAACATCATTGTCGGCTTTGTAGACTGAGCCTGAGCTGGCTTGATCAATGCACCAACCAACACTAAAGCAACGATAAGACCCTCAACTAGTTTTCTCATAATCAACTACTTACTAAATCGACATACGTACAAGATCTAGCCTTATGCTGAGCCTGATGAAGCATGAAGGCTGTTCACGAGGTTGGATGCTGTTCGTAGATGGTCCAGTGTTGAAGCTGGCCAGTCTGTTTACCCATCAGGATGACCCGCGAATTGGTCGATCCTTTTTCGTTGGCCGGCGTGATATAGAGTTGCGAGCCCTTCAGCCGGATCAGGTACGTATTGGCCGCAACGGAAATAAACTCCCACTCCTGATTGGGTGCCGTAGTTGATAGTGGTCGCTGTTCCAGGGCCACACCTGCTTTCGGATCAGCCTCGACGGGTTGAAGTGTTTTGCGGGTAAAAAGGTTTTTCAGTTTATAGCTGCCATTGCCATCGCCAACGGATGTCGGCTGAAAATCCCAGGTCATGCACTTCCAGTTTACCGGGTTGTAGAGCACAAGGGGCGTCCCGTCTTTCCGGTTGGCGTCTTCTACCCGGAGCAACATGCCCGTCTGCACATTTTTAATGGCATATGTCCCTTTAAGTGACTGAGCAAACAAAACCGTTTGATTTAGCAGTGCATAAATCAACCAAAGACCAACGAGCAAGTGCTTTTTCATAACAGGGAAAGTGTCTAGCAGGGAAATAGGTGAAAATAGCTGACGCATGGCCCGTCGACCGCAGCGGCGGGCCATGCGTCAGCCATAAACCAGCGCGAAGCAATGCTAGAAGGATTTTGTTTTATGAGAAAGCCCTGTCAGTTCATAGAAGTGACAGGATTCAAGTTGACAAATCCGGTTTTGGAGCTAACTATTCCTACAGCAGCCCGGCACTCCTTTTCAGGCAAGTACGCAGGCGTAGTTAGGAGAGTTTCTCCGGCACGATGAACAGAATTTTCAGGATGGCTACTTTACCCGCACAAAAGGACCAGCGCAGAATAAATCCTGAAATCCTGTTCATCCAGTCGAAAAGCTACACCAGTTTTTCTTTCAGGAATTTTGTGGTGCGTTCCCAGGCCAGTTTAGCAGCGGCTTCGTTGTAGCGGGTTGGGGCCGTATCGTTGTTGAAGGCGTGCTGTGCTCCTTCGTATACATACAATTCGTAGGGCACCTTGGCCGCTTTCAAGGCGGCTTCGTAAGCCGGAATACCGGCATTGATGCGCTCGTCGAGGCCACCGTAATGGAGTTGCACGGCCGCCTTGATCTTGGGTACGTCGGCGGCTTCGGGCTGGCGGCCATAGAACGGCACGGCCGCCTTCAGGTCCGGCGAATGGATGGCTAGTTGGTTGGCCATAGCACCGCCCCAACAGAAGCCAACACAGCCCACCTTGCCGGTGCTATCGGGGCGATTCTTCATGTACTCGACTCCTTTCACGAAGTTGTTACGCGTCACCGTTGCATCGAGCTTGCCGAACAAGTCGCGCATCTGAGTTTCGTCGGTTGGCGTACCGCCAGCCGCTGACAGCGCATCGGGGGCCATGGCCACGAAGCCGGCCAGCGCCATCCGCCGGGTAATGTCTTCGATGTGCGGGTTCAGCCCCCGGTTTTCGTGAATCACCACCACGGCAGGGTATTTTCCAGCCGCCGCCGGACGAGCCAGATAGCCTTTCATGGTTGTGCCGTCGCCCGGGTAGGTGATCGACTCTGTTTTGATCCGGTCGTCGGTATGGGCTACGGTGGCGGCGTGTGCATAGTTGACTTCCAGTAGTGGCAAAACGCTCATGGCAGCAGCCATGCTCCCCGTTAATTTGGCCAGTCGCTTCAGGAAATCGTCGCGTTTGAGTGGCTTGTGCGTGTATTCGTCGAACAGGTTAATAATGCGCTGATCCATGCTTGGTTTTTAGCTAGTTAGTGTTGATTGGAAAGATCGATTACGCAGTTTCGTCGTTGGTAAGCCAGACTACTTTTTGCTCTGATTGATGGGATTGTCCCAGCACGTCGGCATACAGATCGGGGCGGCGGGCCTTGCGGTAGCGATAACCACCCGCCTGCTGTAGTTTTTCGGGCGTACAGGTGGCCGTTACGACCTCATTACCCAACTGGCGGCACTCGGCCAGAATATCCCCGAACGGATCCAGAATCATGGAGCACCCATTTTTGAGCTGGTCTTCGTCCATGCCGATTGGATTCGAGAAAACCACGTAGATACCATTGTCATAGGCGCGGGCGGGCAACCATTTCATGAGCCAGGTACGTCCTTTCAGCCCGTCGAACTCCAGCCGGAGGGAGGTTGGATCGGCCTCCCGGTTTGCCCACAAGGCTGGATCGGCAAAGCCAGCGCCGGGCCGGGTAGAGGGCGTCATCATGGTCACGTGTGGCATAAAAATAATGTCGGCACCGAGCAAGGCCGTGGCCCGTACGTTCTCCACGATATTGTTGTCGTAGCAGATAAGAATGCCGCATGTCCAGCCAAACAGCTCGAAGATGACGTATTCGTTGCCAGGTAGAATATGCGGATTGATGAACGGATGCAGCTTGCGGTACTTGGCCACCAGCCCATTCTTATCAACGCAGACGTAGGCTTTAAAGAGCTGATCGTCCTGGTCTTTTTCAAACAGGCCAGCCAGTACGACAATATTATGCTCCCGGGCGATCTGCCGAAGCGATTCGATACTTTCCCCCTCCGGGATAAACTCGGCCACCGCCAGCATCTGCTCTTTCGACAGGTGCCGGGCAAAGGTATAACCCGTGATGGAGCATTCGTGAAAGGCAACGACCTCCGCTCCCTGCCGGGCGGCCTCTCCCGCCAGTTGCCTGATGATGGCCAGATTCGCGGCCTTATCGCCACTGGCATTTTCAAACTGGGCAGTCGCAATTTTCAGGTTCTGCATAAGCTGGTCTAACGTAGGCGGTTTAGCACTCGAACGCAAAAGAGAGAAACAAGAGCAGGTTACCGTGCAGGGGGACAAAAAAGCCGGTTTACCAGTCTGTTTCGCTTATTTTTGACCAAAGCAATCAACCAGAACGATGCGTAAATTCTTTTTTCTCTTCATCAGCCTGCCTTTATTCGCCACCGCCCAACACACGTTGAAGGGCGATCCGTTTGCGCACACTTTTTCCATTGTTGCCCGCGACGAAAAGACGGGCGATCTGGCCGTTGGGGTTCAAAGCCACTGGTTTTCGGTAGGTACGTCGGTTTCGTGGGGCGAGGCAGGCGTTGGCGTAGTGGCGACCCAGTCGTTCACCAATAAATCGTTTGGCATTCGAGGCCTTCAACTGCTCAAATCGGGCAAGACAGCCCAGGAAGCCCTGGATGAATTACTCCGTACCGACGAAGGCCGCGAGGTACGGCAGGTAGCCATTGCCGACGCCAAAGGCAACGTGGCCGTACATACCGGCAATAAATGCATCGATTTTGCCGGGCATAAAAAAGGCAAGAACTTTTCGGTGCAGGCCAACATGATGCTTACCAATACCGTACCTGATGCGATGGCAACGGCGTTTGAAAAAAACAGTGCTCTGCCCCTTCCCGAACGGGCATTGAGCGCGTTGAACGCAGCCCAGGCTGCCGGCGGCGACATTCGTGGTCGGCAATCGGCAGTGCTCCTGGTGGTGAAGGGTAAGGCAACGGACGAACCCTGGAACGACAATCACCTCGTAGACTTGCGGGTAGACGACGCGGAACAGCCGCTGACGGAGATGGGGCGTCTGCTACGTACTCACCGTGCGTATGAGTTCATGAACAATGGCGATCTGGCCACAGAGAAAAACGATATGAAAGCCGCGATGGAAGCCTACGGTGCAGCCATGAAGCTCTTCCCGAAAAATCTGGAAATGCAATACTGGACCGCCATTGCGCTCGCCAACACCAAACAGGTCCCCAAAGCCGCCAGTATGCTACGCGGCATTTACGCACAGGACCAGAACTGGCGCGAACTCACCCGCCGATTACCCAAGGTTGGTTTACTGACGGTTTCGGAATCGGAGCTGGCGCAATTGATTAAATAAGTTTACCGTTTGCTGTTTACCGTTTTCTGTTGCGCTGCCTGGGAAGGTAATTTAGCCTTTGCAGCGCAACAGAAAACGGTAAACTAAAAACCTACCGCCCCATCCAGCCACCGTCGACGGTGAGGATGGTGCCGTGAACGTAGCTGGCGGCTTCTGATGCCAGGAATACCACCGGACCTTTGAAATCCTCGGGCTCACCCCAACGGGCTGCCGGAATACGACCAAGGATCGATGCACTCCGGTCGGCGTCGGCGCGGAGGGCTTCGGTATTATCGGTCGAAATGTAGCCGGGTGCAATGGCGTTCACGTTGAGGCCTTTACTTGCCCATTCGTTGGCGAATGCTTTCACCAGGCTACCGATTGCGCCTTTGCTGGCGGCATAGCCAGGTACGTTGATCCCACCCTGAAAGGTCAGAAGAGACGCTGTGAAAATGACTTTGCCGCTCCCCTGCTCAATCATCCGTTTGCCGATTTCGCGCGTCAGAATGAACTGGGCATTCTGGTTCACCTCAATTACCTCGTCCCAGTAGGCATCGGTATGTTCGGCGGCGGGCTGACGCAGTATTGTGCCTGCATTGTTCACCAGAATGTCGATGACGGGATGGGCGGCTTTTACTTTTTCGATAAAGGCGTATAGCGACGCACGCTGCCCGAAATTAGCCTGGTACGCGTAAAAGCGACGGCCCAGTGCGTTAACGGCCTGTCCCACGGCGCTTCCTTCGGCGGGCAAATTGGCAGACACGCCAATGATGTCGGCTCCTGCTTCGGCCAGCGCCTCGGCCATGGCTTTGCCGATACCCCGATTGCAACCTGTTACTAAAGCAACCTTACCGGCTAATGAAAATGAGTGAAGTACGTTGGGCATTGTGGAGGAAAGAGATTTTGTATAAAGAGTTTAGATCAGTACTGTTTGAGGGTGTGTTTACTGCGTTAAGGCTTGTTGCTCCGCGCTGCGGTCGAAGGGCCTACAGCGCGAAGCCTAGCTCGCGAAGCAATTAACAGACACACCGCTTACTTTGGCCATTGCGCTAACGGTAAAACAGGTAACGAGCCCGAATTGCCCGCTTTTTCGGGAAGTAATAGCACGGTAAGCGCTGATGTTGACCCAGCTGGCAACGTGACCTCAAAGCCAACTAACGTGGTGCCCGTGTTCGGATTTTCAAAACTACGCGAGGGCGTCGTTGGCCAGGTTTTCATGACCACCTTAGCCGGTGCCTGTACCTGTAGTGTAAGCTTCTTGCCATTCTTTGTCAGTTCAGCCCGGTTGTCGCCGGTGATGGTTACCGTGGCGGGTGTGGCCATTGTCCAGCGTACAGTGGTTTCTTTCGGTAACGTTTCCAGCTCGTCGCGCACCAGCACGTACGACTTGTTCACGATGGCAACGCCCCGATTCGCTTTGGCGACCTGCTCACTGTAGATGGGCGTCAGATCGGTGGTCACGTTCATAAAGTCTGGTTTAGCCGACGACGACGTGATTTGTGAATGACCCTTTACTTGCTGAAGCTGACCATTGATGGTCAGCGTATTGTGTGCGAAGTTGTTATACCGGAATACCGTCCACCGCTCCGAGTCCTGCTTCATTCCCCACAGCTTGATGCCGTTCGTTTCCAGCGGATTATATTCTTCCATGCCGAAGTCCATCGCCCAGCGAACGCCATCGGCATCCATGACGAACGAGCCAACGTCCATGTGGCCGTGGTTGACGCTGGGCGATCCGGTTTTAACGCCAACGTAGATTGCCGCCGGGTCTGACCACGACGAGCGCATCATCGCCACCGGATTGGTACCGCTCCCCACCCAGACGTTCGACGTAGGTACGTTGATCTTGTCGAGTTTGAGCCCTGCGCTCCAGAGCATAACGGCCGGAATCAGTCGGTTTCTGACGTGTTTTGTGGCGGGTACCTGCTGTAGCTGGCGACGTTCTTCAAGCAACAGCGACGGGTCATGCAGCTTATTGGCAAACCAGAACATGGCGGGCTGCAACTCGCTGCCCCCGCCCGAATCGGAGTAGTTGAACGGCGTGCCGGTTGGGCCCGTCATGTTCTCCATGAACGACGCCGTTTTCATAAAACCGGGAGCCTCCGACAGGCCAAAATCTTGGCCAAACGCTTTTTCGAGGGCGCTGATCAGCAGTACGTTGAAGCTGGTTCCGTACCCCCAGTAACCGTACCCTTCCTGGTAGGCGCCCGTTGGCTTATAGTCCCCCATCGGCAATTTCACGGTTGTGATGGCGCGGTTGATCAGGGTACGGGCCAGTTCGGGATGGTCTTCGTAGATAGCCAGCGCACCATAGGCGATACCCGCGTTACAGACCTGATTCCAGTTATGGGTAGCTTTTAGCCAACTGTTGTTCTTGGGATCGAGCGACGGTTCGATGCCTTTTTTCACCATTGCGTCTCGAATCGTGGCCTTCGATTGATCCGACAAGCCGGTATATAACCAATCGTAGCCAATCGCCACGGCCAGGGTCATCTCAGCCACATCGAGGAAGTGCGACGGGTTCCAGTCGGTGAAGGCCGAAGCGGCCAGCATCTCCTTCTCGCCCCGTTTCAGGTACGTTGGTTGCTGGGTCAGTCGCCAGGCGTACGAGAGAATAAAAATGCGCCGAAGCGACTCACGCGATACGCTTAATAACCGTCGACCGATCAAGGTACGTTCGGGCATAGGCGCATTCAGCAATGCGTCAGCTTCTGCCAGAATAGCCTGATGCATTTTCGCCCAGGTCGGATCGGCGTTGATCGTTTTCTGAATCGTCTGCTCCTCCCCTTTCAACAGCAAGATCCGCGGATGAGCGGGCACCTTTGTCGCCGCATTTAATGGATTATCCTGACTGAAAGCAGGCAGGCTACTCAGTAAAACAATCAGTAGGAGATACAGCCGATTCTGGTTCATTACGAGGTTGGTTTAGGGAGCAGTAAATGTGTTGCTGAAAGTTGCTGACGCTATTAGTAATTCCGTTGTCGCTCGCCTGTGGCGAGTGGCTCTTATCTGCAGGGCCTCTGGCCCGTTCCCGAAACTTGCCTAAGTACCCCGAAATGTAACGCCGGGCCAGAGGCCCTACAGATAAGCATCACTCGCCACAGGCGAGCGACAACGATATTTTTCAAAAGCCCATATTACCACTACCCCCGTTTCTTATTCAGCGCCTCGTAGCGTAGCAGGGCTTCGAGGTAGTAATAATCGGCGTAAACGAGCGGCACGTCGACTTCGCTTTTGGCGGGCTTATGGCCTACACAATGCTTGATAATGAAGTGGTTGTTCTCGCCGGGGTTGGCCCGGTACGTTGGGCTCGACAGGCTTTGTAGCATCTGTTCTGCCGCTTGCGTGTAGGTTTTAGCCGAAGGACCGCCATACGTACCTAGTTCCAGCAGCGCCGATGCCGTGATGGCTGCGGCAGAGGCGTCGCGCTCTTCGTTCGGAATACCCGGTGCATTGAAATCCCAGTACGGCACTTTGTCGGCGGGCAGATTCGGGTGATTCAGATAAAAGTCGGCGATGCGGCGCGCCTGATCGAGGTATTTTTTGTCCTTTGTTTCCCGATACATGACCGTGTAGCCGTACAATCCCCAGGCTTGTCCGCGTGCCCATGCCGATCCATCGGCGTATCCCTGCGCTGTTTTTTTGGCGGCGACTGTTCCGTCCGGGTTGTAACAGACCACGTGGAAACTGCTGCCATCGGGACGGTAGTGGTTTTTCAGCGTATTGTCGGCGTGGATGATGGCAATCTCTCTCAGCCGTTTATCACCGCCGTTCTTGGCCGCCCAGAACAGCAGTTCCAGGTTCATCATGTTATCGATGATCACGGGATAGCTATACGTCTGAAACTTGTTCCACGATTTGATCAGCCCCACTTTCGGATCGAAACGGGTCGCCAGCGACTTGGCCGCCGTGAGCATAACGGGCTTGTAGGATTCGTTTTTCGTGAGCCGATAGCCATTCCCGAACGGGCAATAGATCATGAAGCCCAGATCGTGCGTCCCGGTGTTATACTGCTCTTTTTTCACGGCAGCTGTCCAAAGTTCAGCCGATTTTTTCCAGCGTACATCACCAGCTTCCTGAAACAGGTACCAAAGGGAGCCGCCGAAAAAGCCGCTGCACCACCAGTCTGATTTCATGTCGCGCGGCGTGCCATCTGGATTCGTCGACTGCGGGAATCGGGTGGTATCGGGGTGCGCTTTCAGCATGCCGTCGTACTGCCTGGCAGCCACGGCGAAAGCGCCTTTCACATCAATAGGGGCCTGTGTCTGCGCCGACGCCAGCCGGGTCAAACACAACAGGGCAATCAGGGTTGTGTAACGGATCATTTATCGAAGGGTAGAAATAGGTGCAAAATCCATGTCGGCAAAGTCGAGGTTTTCGCCCGCCATGCCCCAGATGAACGAATAGGAAGCGGTGCCAGCGCCCGAGTGAATCGACCAGGGTGGCGACAGAATGGCCTGGTGATTAGCGACTACGATGTGCCGGGTCTGGTCGGGTGGGCCCATCAGGTGGAAAACACGGTGGTCGGCAGGTACGTCGAAGTACAGGTACGTTTCCATGCGGCGGTCGTGCACGTGGGCGGGCATGGTGTTCCAGATACTCCCCGATTCCAGCACCGTCAGCCCCATCACCAGCTGGCAGCTCGCCAGTCCGGCCGCGTGGATGTACTTGTAGATGGTGCGTTCATTGGCCGTTTCGCGGGCGCCCAGACGGGTTGGATTGGCCTCTTCTTTAGCCAGTTTGGCGGTTGGATGCACCGCATGGGCAGGGGCCGACATCAGGAAGAAACGGGCAGGGTCGGCGGCGGTGGCACTTTGAAACGATACGTCCCGACACCCCTTCCCCACATAGAGGCCATCCAGTTTATTGAGCGAATAAACCGTCCCATCGACTGTAACCGACCCAGATCCGCCCACATTGATAATCCCCAGTTCACGCCGTTCCAGAAAGTAGGTCGACTTCAGATTGTCATAGGTTGGCAGCGCAACCGATTCGGTCGTGGGCAGGGCACCACCCACAATCACCCGGTCGTAATGCGTATATACGGCCTGAATGGTATTGGCCTCAAACAGCGATTCGATCAGAAAATCAGCACGCAGGCTCTCAGTGGTCGAGTGTTTTAGTTCGTTCAGGCCGATGGCATGACGAATAGGTAGCGAAGCGATGGGTAAGCTCATTGTTTGGTTGCGCTGTTTCCAGGAAAAGTTAAATTATCGAGATCATCTACTACTGACTTCGCCATGGCTGTTTTCAACGCCCAGGGCCAGTGAAACGTAGATGTATCGATGAATGTCTATGCAGGAAATGAGCATACCAAGCTATTTACTGACCGGATTGAAAATATCTTCGTGCAAACGTTTGCGGAAACGTTTGCATTCAACACGATTCTAACGAAAATTACTGGCGGGCCCGGCACTGTTTGGCTTCCAGCTCCCACCGCCTGCCTGGCAAATGGTGAAACTATCAGCGTGCCAAACCAGAAATAATCCTAGTTAACGTTTCCCACATGAGAAGCACGCCGGTTACGATCAAAGACATTGCTAAAGCCCTGAATATCTCGATTTCAACGGTCTCCAGGGCGTTGCGGGGTATGCCGGAGATCCATGCCGACACCCGCGCCGCCGTAATGCGGCTGGCCGAAGAACTGGATTATCAGCCCAATCAACTGGCGAAAAATCTACTTAAGAGCCGCACCCGTACCATTGGCGTCATTGTGCCGAACCTGAGCTACTACTACTTTTCGGCGATGCTCAACAGCATTGAAGAAGCCGCCATGCAGGCGGGTTACAGCGTGCTTGTCTGCCAGTCGAACGAATCGTACCTGCGCGAAGCCACCCACGTTCAGAATCTGCTCCGCAGTCAGGTAGAAGGCTTCATTATTTCTCTCTCGCGCGACACCGATAACTGCGAACACGTAGACCGGCTCGTCCGGAAAGGCATTCCCGTTGTCTTGTTCGACCGGTACGCCGATTCCATTGCGGCGGATAAAGTCATCGTCAACAACCAGGAAGCCGCCTACAATGCCACCATGCATTTAATCGAAAACGGCTGCCAGCGCATTGCCGTGTTGGCGGGCCCGCCGCAGCTACTGATCAGCAACGAGCGACTGGCTGGTTACCGGGCCGCCCTGGCCGATGCCGGGTTAGCCGAGGATAAATCGTATATCCTCCACTGCGACTTCACACCTGAACGTACCCGGCAGCAAGCGCTGGCCCTGATGAAAGTACCCAAACCACCCGACGGCCTGCTGACCATCAGCGACCGGATTGCCTTAGTGGCGCTATTCGCCTTAAAAGAAAGAGGACTTCGAATACCCGATGATCTGGCCGTGGTGAGCTTCAACAACGAACCCCTGTGCGATTTTCTCACGCCATCGCTAAGCAGCGTCAGCCAGCCAATTCAGGAGATGGGCATGGAGACCGTCCGCCTGTTGCTTAAGCAGATTGAAGCGGATGACACGGAGACCTACCTACCTGAAACGAAGATGATGCGCACCGAATTGATCATCCGTGACTCATCGCGGAAAGGGACGTGAACTTGTGAAGCGATGTAGCCTTTACCTGACTGACACGCGAGATACCCCAACACGCCTACAGCATTCAAAAAAAACCACCACCGCATCATCCTGCTTTCTCCAGCTCAATACCGAAATCGGTTAACCGGGACCGTAGGTCATCGGGGCTGGTGAAGTGGATGCTTTGGATGCCGATTGCTTCGGCGGCCAGGATATTCCGGTAGTTATCGTCGATGAACAGGGCCGTTGACCGGTCGATGTCGAAGCGATCGAGGAGGGTGTTGTAAAAAGAGGCGAACGGCTTCCGGTCTTTTTCAGCGCCCGACACGAGGATGCCGTCGAACCACGATAGAAAATCGAATTGCGCCAGGGCAATCGGAAACGTTTCGGCCGACCAGTTGGTGAGGGCGTAGAACCTGTATTGACCAGTGGCCTTCAGCGCCGAAAAGATATCGACGGTTCCCTGAATGGGCCCGCCAAGCATCTCTGTCCAACGGCCGTAATAGGCCCGGATGGCTGTTTCATGTTCTGGAAATTGAGTTATCAGCAGACCGGTTGCCTCCTGCAGGGAGCGGCCACCGTCCTGCTCTTCGTTCCAGTCGGAGGTACAGACCGTGTTAAGAAAAGCGTTGCGCTCGGTTTCGTCGGCAAAAATGGTCTTATACAGGTAGTGCGGATTCCAGTCGATGAGCACCGCGCCCAAATCGAAAATAATGGTCTTGATCATGGAAAGGCAAACAGGTTGCAAAGCTGTTGAAGGGTACGGTCTGCGTAGGCTTCGTGGCCATTTGCCATCCCGTAACGGCGGACCGCCGCTTTGTTGGGATGCCAGGAGCTGAGTTAACTCAACAGTTGAGCCAGCTTCAACCTACGTTAAATGGCTGCAAACTATCACCCGATTACCAATTTACCCCAATTACCTATTCACCAGTCCGCCCCAATCAACGAAACAGCGATTGGCTTACACTACAACCTACGGAACAGCCCCACCTGTCAGACCAGCAACCGGAACTGGAGTCATCAGATGACGATCAATAGATCGATCGGTTCAACTTCAAAAAATTATAGTAGCCAAACCAACGGGTCGTGTCCCTCGCAATGCCTTCGATAAAAGGTCCATTATCGGGTTTCCATCACTACGGTTTCTCAGCCAGGGAAGTGATCAGGCCGCAAAACAGCATCGGAACGGCCACGTTCGGGAGTACAGCCTTGTCAACTCACAGCAGCGTATGGCTACTTTTCTGTCAGACGGCTCCAGTTACACGGCCAATCGGAACAGCTGCCTGACGCTGAACTGGCGAGTCGGCAAACTGAGTACAGCCCCTATCCGGGAATAGAAAAAGATCGCCAACGCCGATAAAAAATCGGTGTAAGCCACGTACCTGAGTTTGTCCGTTCCATCGCTGGCGGCCAATAAATTGCTTCGACGATCTGCTTCGGGCCGAGTGGTTCCGGTTCGTTTATCGAACGCGCCAAATCACACCATTTTCAGGCTTTTGTTTTTACAAACCGTCTGCTTCAGCGAATGGGGTTGCCCAATCGGTACGTACCCACAGATACGGTCACCGTTACCCAGACATTGGCCAGACTATGTTGAACGCTTAACCAGATTGACAAGCCTTCCATCCCAAACTTGGTGGTGTGGTAAGGGGCAGTTGACCGCTAATCCTACCAATTTTCTACTTGATCCGTAGGTTGTTCTCCGAAGCTGTCTCCGGCGGCCCACTAACCCATAATCCCGGATCGAAAGGATAGCAAACAGGCGATAAGCATGGATAAATACTCATACCTGACCTATAGTAAGCAAGTATTTTATCGTATAGGCAATTTACGAAAACGGTGTAGTAGCCCATTCAGCCGGAATTAATTGATCGCTGCTAGGGATTACCCTAAATCTAAACAAGTAGATTCCGGTAAAAGGTAAACTTTTGCCACGAATAGTGAAGTATTCTCAATCGCAAGTTCATTTAGTTAAACTCTATGTTTAAATAATACCCTTCCAATCTATGATCTCTTACTACCTCAGTGCGCCGCAGTATCGGCGGAAAGTTGCATTAGCCTTTTTATGGCTATGCTGTCTGTGTACGGCTTCGGCCTTTGCGCAGGAACGCAGTGTTACTGGCCGCGTCAGCGACGAGCAAATTGGGTTACCCGGCGTGACCGTGACTGTTAAAGGAAGCACGCGCGGCACCACTACTGATGCAGAAGGCAACTACCGCATCAGTGTACCAAACGACAGAGCCGTACTGGTATTTTCATCAGTAGGCTTCACCTCACAGGAGCAGACTGTTGGCAGCCGTAGCGCCATCAACGTGACGCTGGCCAACGACGAGCGGGCGCTGAATGAAGTGGTGGTTGTGGGGTATGGTAGCCTGCGAAAAAGCCAGACAACGGGCGCTATCTCATCGGTTACACCCAAGCAAATCACCGAGCAGCCAATTACCAACATTGGCCAGGCCATGCAGGGCCGGGTAGCGGGTGTCGACGTAGCGCAGTCGGGTAGTCGGCCAGGTTCTGTGCCAACGATCCGGATTCGTGGTCGTCGTTCGTTCAATGCGGGTAATGACCCCCTGTATGTAGTAGATGGAATTCCACTGTCGGCCGGTTACGAGGATATCAACCCGAATGATGTTGGCTCAATGGAAATCCTGAAAGATGCTACTGCCACAGCCATTTACGGGGCTCGGGGTGCCAACGGCGTTGTACTGGTTACGACCAAACGGGGTCTTGCCAATAACAAGACGACGATCAGCTACGATAACTACGCGGGTGTTACCGACGCGCTTGATAAGGTTCACCTGTTCAGCGGTGCTGAGTTTGCCGAATACGTTCGGGAAGCCTACCGGACCACGGGTAACTACAAGGATGCAAACGGCAATCCGGTTCCAACGGGCGTTGCAGATGCGTATGCTGACTCGAAAGTTGCCGTACTGGGCGGCGACCCGAACGTAGCCGCAGGTCTTGCTGCCAACCGGAACACAGACTGGCAGTCGTTGCTGCTGAAGCAGGGTTTTCAGCAGAACCACTCGCTGGGTATTCAAGGGGGGAACGACAAAACGCAGTTCTACATTTCGGCCGGTTACTTTAAAGACCAGGGTATTATGCCAGGTCTTGATTTTACCCGTTATTCGCTGCGTGCCAATGTCGATCATCAGATCAATAAAGTGCTCCGCGTTGGTCTGTCGACCTACATGATGTACAGCCTGCGCAATGGGGAGACGCTCAACCCATACAACTTTACCCTGCAGCAAAATCCACTGGGCCGCCCCTACGACGACAACGGGAATCTGATTTTTTCGCCCACAAACGATGCGTTATTGACTAACCCACTGGCCGAAGTTGTGCCGGGTGCGCAGATTGAAGAGCGGAAGAAATACCGGATCTTTAACAGCATTTATGCGGAAGTAAACATCCTTGACGGTCTGAAATACCGGGTCAATTTCGGACCTGATTTCACCATCAACCGATTTGGCCGGTTCATTGGCGCTCAAACCAACGCCCGTAAGGGGGGAGACCCACAGGCAGCTACGGCTAGCGCATTCGGCTTCAATTACACGCTGGAGAACGTAGTTACGTATAACAAAAAATTTGGCGATCATAACGTTGGTGTCACCGGACTGTGGTCTGTTCAGCGTGACAACTTTGAGCAGAATAACATTTCAGTACAGGGTGTTCCGGCTGAATCGCAGCAGTTTTACAACGAAGGCAACGCCAGCTCTGTACTGGGTGTAGGTAGCGGTCTGACCCAGTGGACGATTAACTCGTATATGGGCCGGATCAACTATGACTACAAAGACAAATATCTGTTAACGGCCACGATTCGCCGGGATGGATCGAGCCGGTTTGGTGTCAATACCAAATATGGTAACTTCCCTGGTATTGCATTGGGCTGGAATATTAGCAACGAAGAGTTCATGAAAGGATCAACCTGGGTCGATCTGTTGAAACTGCGGGCGAGCCGGGGGTCGGTAGGTAACCAGGGCGTAGCGCCATACCAGACGCAGGGATTACTCGACCGTACGGTATACGCCTGGGGTAACAACCCGGCTTATGGCTATCGCCCCAACACAATTGGTAACCCTGATCTGAAATGGGAAACGTCGACTACCACAAACATCGGTCTGGATTTCAGCCTCTGGCGTGGCCGGGTGACGGGTGCCATCGAAGCGTACCTGACCAACACAACTGATCTGCTGCTGTCTGACCTGCTGCCAACGTCTGTTGGTTTCAATGCGGTAACCCGGAACATCGGTGAGACCCAGAATAAAGGGATCGAGGTTAGCGTATCGACGGTGAACATGAACAAAGGTGGCTTTAAATGGACGTCTGACTTCGTTTTCTCGAAGAATACAGAAGCCATTATCTCGCTCTTCAATGGACCGATCGATGACGTAGGGAACAAGCGCTTTATTGGGAAGCCCCTGACCGCCATGTATGATTACAAGAAAGCAGGCATCTGGCAAACCAGTGAAGCTGACGCAGCTAAATCATACCAGAGTACAGTTGGCCAGATTAAAGTGCAGGACACGAATAATGATGGCAAAATCACGGCCGACGACCGGGTGTACTTAGGTTCTGACATCCCAACCTGGAGCGGTGGTGTTACAAACCGGTTCGCGTATAAAGGCTTTGACCTGAACTTCTTCATCTATGCCCGGATCGGTCAGACTATCCTAAGTGGTTTCCACCGGGATAATAATCAGCTCGCCGGCCGCTATCAGCAGATCAAGGTTGATTACTGGACGCCAAACAACCCAACCAATGAATTCCCACGGCCTAACTCAAGCCAGGAATTCCCGGTCTACAACGCGGCAATCATCTACTTCGACGGCTCGTTTGTGAAAGTGCGGAACATCAACTTTGGGTACACCTTCCCGACCAGCATTACGTCTAAACTCCACGTTCAATCGCTTCGGTTGTTCACCAGCATTCAGCAGCCGTTCATCTTCTCGTCGTACCGGTCGAAGTACAACGGTGTTGACCCCGAAACCAGCGATGGAACGGTGAGTAACGGTGTAACGCCAGCCACCCGGGTAACGACCTTTGGTTTAAACGTCAAATTCTAAGCGCAACTGGTTTACCTGATGTGTCTACAGACAGTCAAAGACTTAAAAAACATGAAATCAAAATTTGCACATAAATCAATCCGTGTCCTTGCTCTTGCCACCCTCATGCTTAGCGGTCAGGCCTGTAAGGATATTCTGGATGAAAAAGTAGTCTCAGCCATTGGCAACGATTATATCAATACTCCCAAAGGGTTTGAAGATGCCAGCAAAGCAGCCTATTCGTCGTTACGGAACTTCTACGGATCGGAGCGCGGCCTGACCATGACCGAGTACGGTACGGACATCTACACGACGGGGGCCGACGGAAGCTACAAAGGGTTTCACTTTTATGATACCCAGATGAATAGCTTCGTTGACATTCTTCAGCAGGTCTGGGAAGAGTTGTACAAGGGCATCAATACCTGTAATGCCGTTATCGGCCGGGCTCCTGCTGCCACCGTGACAGATGCCGTAAAAAAACTGCGTGTTGCGGAAATGAAGTTTCTCCGGGCGCATTATTATTTCATTCTGGTTCAGCAATGGGGTGGTGTTGATCTTCGGCTAACAGAAACGCTGGGACCAACAAAAGTGACCAAGCGTGCCTCGGAGGCGGATATATACAAAACCATCATCGCTGATCTGGAAGCCGCCATACCGGACCTGGAGTCGAAGATCAGATCGTCTGATTATGGCCGGGCTACGAAAGGCGCTGCCGAGCATTTGCTGGCTCGTGTCTATTTAACCAAGGCAACATCGTCGGCTAAAGCGACTGATGATTACGCTAAGGCAGCCACGTACGCCCAGAGCGTCATTGCCAACTACGGCTTTAAACTGTTGCCCGATTTTGCCAGTGTGTTTGCGCAGGGTGCTGGTGAGATCAATGATGAGGTGATCTTTGCGGTTCAGTATACCTCAGACCCGTTGACCAACATCAATTCGGCCAATACCAACAACGGTGATGGTAACAAGCTCCACTTGTATTTTGGTATGCAGTATGACGTACAACCTGGCATGAAACGCGACATCGCCAATGACCGTCCCTTCAAGCGGCTGCGCCCAACAACCTACCTGCTCGAGACTGTTTTTAAAGACCGGGTGAATGACTCACGCTACAAAAAGACATTCAAGGACACGTGGTTGAGTAATAACCCCGGCACAAACCTGAATACTTCGTTTGATGTAAGTAAGTCTAAAATAACCCTGAAAGCAGGCGATACGGCCATTTACATTCCAGGTGTTGAGTGGACGCTGGCTCAGCGGGCTGCCAAGCCATACCAGGTGCTTGTGCCTAGTGCCTACTCAGCAGCCTTGTTTCCCACGCTGCAAAAATTCCTTGATCCACTTCGTCCCGATCTGACCTACGAACAGGGTAGCCGCGATTACCTGGCGTTCCGGTTGGCAGAGACGTACCTGATTCTGGCCGAAGCTCAGTTTAAGCAGGGCAAAACAGCTGAAGCGGTAGCTGCTATCAACGCAGTTCGTCGCCGGGCCGCCAATGCAGGCAAAGAATCGGCGATGGAAATCACCGCCGCGCAACTGGATATGGAAATGATTATGCAGGAACGCGCCCGCGAAATGGCTGGCGAACAAACGCGCTGGATGGATTTGAAGCGTTGGGGCACGCTGGTTGAGCGGGTTAAATTATATAACCCGGATGGAGCTGCCAACGTGAAGGATATTCACAACCTGCGTCCGATTCCACAAACCCAGATCGACCGGACCGAGAAGGCCGCTGATGGATCTTCCGGTTTTGCGCAAAACCCCGGATTCTAGGCAGTACCCTTTCGCAGGCTTGCCGGAGGTGGTCAGACAGTGTCGAATGTGACACAGACTGACCACCTCCACTGGTATCAGACCAATTCAGTTATGAAGAAGATCGTCACACTGAAAGAATTGTCGCTGGAATTAGGCGTGTCGGTATCAACGGTGTCCAAGGCGCTGAACAATGACCCGACCATTGGGCACTATACCCGCGAACGGGTTGAGCACCTTGCCCGGACCCGCCACTACATTCCCAATCAGGTAGCCCGCAATTTTCAACGGCGACGAAGCCTGACCATCGGACTGATTGTACCCAATGTGCTCGATCAGTTTTTTGTTCAGGCTATCAATGGGGTAGATGAAGTTGCGGGCGATAAACAATATAGCGTATTGGTTAGCCAGACCCTCGACGATGAAGACCGCGCCAACGCCATTTTGGAGCTGATGCGCCTCGACGGTGTTGACGGCCTGATCGCCACCATTACACCCAATACAACGAATCTTACCCCCTACCGCCGATTGGAAGCCGCAGGCATTCCGGTTGTCTACATTGCCCGAAGCCCTAATGATCCAGCCTGCGCTCAGGTAACGGTATTGAACATGGAATCGGCCAGGAAGGCAACCGATTTTCTGCTCGATCGGGGACATCAGCGACTGGCCTGTCTGAATGGTCCACCCAACATCAACGCCAGTCAACAGCGACGGGCCGGCTTTGAACAAGCCTTGCAGGAACGGCACCGGTCAGCCGATGGAACAGTGTACCAGCCAGCTGGTTTAACGGCAACGGATACGGAAGCCATCATGGCAACGGTTATGGAACGCACCGATTACCCAACCGGAATTCTGGCTTTCAAAACCTATACGGTACTCGATGCCATTGCTTACCTGAAGCGGGTGTATCCAGAGCGGCTACGTCAGGTAGAGTTTGTTGGCTTTGGTAATTTACCATTGCTCAAGCATCTGGCCCATAAACCAGCGGCATCCATTGAAGAGAATCCGGGGTTGATGGGTCAGGAAGCGGTGCGTCTGTTACTGCAACTGATGAGCGACAAACCGGCCGGGTCAACGCACATTGAGGTACCCGGCGAACTGGTCATCCATTGATAACAGCAGCGCTCAATAAATGGTCATTTGACACGGAATCTTAATCTGCTGGCTGATCGGTGCCGAGCCATTGACCATACGCTGATGAAGTAAGCCAAACGCTTCGGCACCCAGGTCAAACGGATCAGCATCCACAGCAGCCAGCGGGCGGTAGTCGATGTGTTTGAACAAGGGCAAATTACCAAAGCCAATAAAATCGATTGAGCTGGATCTGGCTGGATAGTCGCGTTGCATAAACGAGATAGCATCCAGCGTCTGGTAGCTTTTAAAGGTGGAAATAGCCGTGGGTGGGTCATCGAGTTGCATTAGCGCCCGCATGGCACCTTCCACCAAATCGGGGGTGGTATCTGGCTGTTTGACCAGATCAGCATCGAACGGTACCTGGTGATCAGTTAAGGCCTGCAGATAGCCATCGTAACGTACCTGACTAAGCGAAAGTGTAGCAGGGCCCCTTAAGTGAGCAATGCGACGGTGACCTTTCTGGATCAGGTACGTTATAGCCTGCCGACTTCCTTCAAACGAATCGGCGGTAACGTTGTAACTGGGCCGGTCGCGGGGAGCACGCACAAAAAAGACAACCGGAATACCAATGGCTTCCAGTTGATCAACAAAGTCAGTACGGTCTGTTTTTGTGGTAATTGAAATGAGCAGCCCGTCGATCCGATTGCGAATCATGGTCTCGATGAGTGCTCGTTCGCGGTCGGGTTGCTCATGGGTTTGGGTGAATACAACTGAATAGTGGTGACGGGCAGCGGTGTCTTCAATACCACGCAGGGTCAGCCCGTAAAACTGATCAAACAAATCTGGAATGATAACACCAATTTTGAAATTGCGCTTCTGCTTCAGGTGAATAGCTGCCAGATTAGGAATGTAGTTTCGCTCTTCGGCCAATTGCCGAACGCGAGCCACCGTGGCCGAACCGATACCCGGATCGTTGCGAAGTGCTTTGGACACACCCGAAACGGACAGGCCAAGTTCTTTCGCCAGGTCTTTGAGCGTAACACCTCGTCTCATAATTGCGGTTGAATCGGAAAGCGCTAAGGCATATTGATAAAGTATAAAACAATGAATGTAGTCAATCAGCTAAAGGTCCACAAATCAGCCGACTGGCAACGAATCCATAATGACAACCCTTTTCCCCGCTTGACCGGTAATCCAGGTACGTACGATCTTCTCCGTTCGATGCGTGACCAGCTCACATTGACAGCAGTAGCATCAGACGCAGCTTGACGCAATGAGTAGTAATGAACCACGAATAGACTGGAATGAAAAATGAAAATGGCATCGAATCATAGACAGGTGAGTAGGATATAGCCCTCCTGATCCATTGTAGAAAAGCATTGCCATTTCTTTACTGTCAACTTTTATCTGAATGAATCTACTTCAATCATGGCGCTGGTTTGGGCCTGGTGACCCGGTGACACTCGCCGATATTCGCCAGACGGGAGCTAGCGGTATTGTTTCTGCCCTACACCAAATTCCCCACGGCCATGTTTGGCCGGTCAATGCCATTCAGGCTCGCCAGGCAGAAATTAGTTCGGCTCCGGCTGGGGCCTGGCCACTGCATTGGGCCGTTGTTGAAAGCCTTACCGTTTCAGAAAGTATAAAAACCCGGTCTGGTGCCTACCGCCAGCATATCGAAGACTATAAACAGAGCCTGCACAATCTGGCCCAGTGCGGGCTAAAGATAGTTACCTACAATTTTATGCCGGTCAATGACTGGACGCGTACGAACCTGAATTATCCTATGGCCGACGGGTCGAAGGCGCTTTATTACAATTGGTTCGACCTGGCTGCTTTTGATATTCATCTGCTGAAACGGCCAAACGCAGCGGATGATTACTCGCCGACCGTCGTGGCCGAAGCCGAACGGCGATTTGCCCGGTACAGTGCAGAGGAGTGCGAACAACTGGCCGATATCATTATGTTTGGCATACCAGGTGAAGCCAAACAAACTCTCGACGGGATGCGGGCCAGACTGGCCACTTATACGGACATTGATGCGGATGCCCTGCGCGCCAACCTAACCGATTTCCTGAACGAGGTTGCGCCACTGGCCGATGAGCTGGGCATCAAGCTAGCTATCCATCCCGACGACCCGCCCTTCCCAATTCTGGGCTTACCCCGCATCGTTTCACAAGCTGCGGATTTTGACTATCTGCTGACAAAAGTGCCCAACGAAAGCAACGGCGTTTGTTTCTGTACCGGCTCGCTGGGGGCCAATCCGGCCAATGATCTGCCCGCATTAGCTCGTCGGATTGGTGAGAAAATTCATTTCGTTCACCTGCGTAATGTTCGGAAAGATGAGCATGGCAATTTCTACGAAGCTGATCACCTCGACGGCGACGTAGATATGTATGCCGTTATGCGCGAAGTGCTGGCCATTCAGCAACGCGTTGCCGAGCCTATCCCCTTCCGGCCCGACCACGGCCATCAGATGCTCGACGACCTGTACAAGACCACTAACCCCGGCTATTCCTGCATTGGCCGCTTGCGCGGGCTAGCTGAGCTACGCGGGCTGGAACTGGGCATCAGCCGCGCCGAAGGCTGGCAATCATAAACCGAAAACGACACTGACACTATGTTCACTGGCTCTCAGCTCAATACAACCACCGAACCGTTCATTTCGGAAAACTTTGTTCTCGAAAGCGAACCAGCCCGGGCGCTGTATTTCGATTTCGTTCGCGATCTACCCATCGTAGATTACCATAACCATTTGTCACCCCATGAGATAGCCGACGATAAACGGTACGCCAACATGACCGAAATATGGCTTAAAGGCGACCACTATAAATGGCGGGCCATGCGGGCTAACGGCGTTCCCGAAGAACTGATCACCGGGAATCGCGATGACTGGGAGAAATTTCTGGCCTGGTCGAAGACGGTGCCCTATACCATGCGGAATCCGCTTCAGCACTGGACGCAGATGGAGCTAAAATATCCGTTCGGTATCGATGAACTCCTTTCGGAGCAAAACGCTCGTCCTATCTACGATGCGTGCAACGAGCAACTACAAAGCACGCTCACGGCCCGTGCTCTGATGAACGCTTATAATGTGCAGGTCGTGTGTACAACAGACGATCCGACCGACGATTTGCGGTATCACAGCCAGTACGCGGCCGAAGGTAAGGCGCTGAAAATGTACCCGACTTTCCGGCCCGACACGCTGCTCCCTGCGACTACCGACGCCTGGCGGCAACAGGTGGCTAAACTGGTAGCCATTTCAGGCGTAGCAGTAACGGACCTGGATTCACTGCTCGAAGCCTTGATCAGCCGGATCGACGCCTTTCATGAACTGGGTTGCCGGGCCTCCGATCACGGTCTGGAGCGACTGCCACCTGTATCAGCTCGCACAGTTGCCCTGGAAACAGCCTGTAAGCAATTACTCGCCGGCGAAACAGTCCCCGACGCGCAGACGATCGAGCTGTTGCAGGGGTACGTTCTGCTTGAACTGTGCCGTCAGTATGCCAAACGCGGCTGGGTTCAGCAGTTTCACCTCGGCGCCTTACGCAATGTCAGTACCCGGCTGTACAACCGGTTGGGGGTAAACGTTGGGGGCGACTCGATGGGCGACTGGAGCCAGACGCAACGGTTGGCCCGTTTCCTGGACGCGCTGGATCAGGATGGGCAGTTGGCCAAGACGGTGTTGTACAACCTGAACCCCGCCGACAACGAAACGTTTGCCACTATGATCGGCAATTTCCAGTCCCAGGACGCGCAGTCTGGCAACGTACCTGGCGAATCCACGCCGGGAAAAATTCAGTGGGGGTCGGGCTGGTGGTTCCTGGATCAGAAAGACGGCATGGAGAAACAGATCAATACGTTATCGAACATGGGATTGATGAGTCGCTTTATCGGTATGGTGACCGATTCACGCAGTTTTCTCTCTTTCTCCCGCCACGATTATTTCCGCCGGATTCTCTGCAACGTGATTGGCCAGGACATTCAACGGGGACTATTGCCGAACGACCTGCCCTGGCTGGGTCAGCTGGCAGCCAATATATCGTACTACAATACAGTAGATTACTTCGGCTGGACTATTCAATAGGCAATAGGCTGCGCTGCCTCGTGTGGTCGTCCAGATCAGTCAGCGCCAGTACCATTTGACTACTCATTTATTCCTGACAGCGTAGTACACTTCCTACGAATGACCTGTTAACTCCTATGCTTCATACCGCTCCCACCGTTCCTGCACTGGAAACCAGCCAGAGCCAGACCAATTACCGCTGGGTGATTGCTGCCCTGCTCTTCTTTGCTACCACCATCAATTACCTCGACCGGGTGGTCATTAGTCTGCTGAAACCTACTCTCGAGAAAGACTTCAACTGGACCGAAACCGACTATTCGAATCTGGTGGTTGTTTTTCAGGCGGCCTATGCACTCGGTATGCTGGGCATTGGCAGTATTATTGATAAAGTGGGTACGCGAATAGGCTATGCCCTGTCGATCACGGCATGGAGCGTGGTGGGTGTTGCTACCGCCTTTGCTAAAACGACCCTCGGTTTTGGCTTTGCCCGCGCCGGGCTTGGCCTGAGTGAAGCGGGCAACTTCCCGGCCGCCATCAAGACCGTGGCCGAATGGTTTCCTAAGCGGGAACGGGCACTGGCAACGGGCATTTTTAACTCGGGCACCAACATCGGGGCCATTATTGCTCCGCTCACGGTGCCATTCATTACCGCCAACTACGGCTGGGAATGGGCCTTTATTCTGACCGGACTAACGGGTTTTATCTGGCTGGTGCTGTGGTTAACCATCTATAAAAAACCCGCTGATCACCATAAAGTATCAGCGTCCGAGTTAGCGCATATCAATAGCGACGTTGACGAACGCACCGAAGAAGTCAACGCCGAAGGTGCCGCACCCGTATCCTGGTTCAAGCTGCTTACCTACCGGCAAACCTGGGCGTTCTTTTGCGGCAAACTGCTCACAGACCCAATTTGGTGGTTTTATCTGTTCTGGTTGCCCGCTTTTCTGAAAGCACAATACGGCCTTCAGGGCACTGATTTAGCCATACCAGTGGCTTCGGTGTATACCATTGCCAGCGTGGGCAGCGTGTTTGGTGGCTGGCTTCCCCTAAACCTGACCAGGAAGGGAATGTCCATTTTCCGGGCCCGGAAAACAGCCATGTTCATCTACGCGCTCTGTGCCTTGCCGGTTGTATTTGCCCAATGGCTTGGCAGCATGAATATCTGGCTGGCAGTATTCATCATCGGCTTCGCGGCCTCGGCTCACCAGGCCTGGAGCGCCAATATCTTTACCACCGTATCCGATATGTTCCCACGCCGCGCCGTGGCATCGGTGACAGGTATCGGGGGCATGGCTGGTGCCGTTGGCGGCATCCTGATCGCTCGCCTGGCCGGCCGACTTTTCGATCATTACAAAGCGCTGGGGCACATTGAAACAGGCTATTACATCATGTTCATCATTTGCGGGTTCGCCTACCTGACGGCCTGGAGTATTATGCACCTGCTGGTTCCTAAATTCAAAACAATCAACCTTTCTGGCCAAACGGCTGATACTGTATGAAAGACGCCTTAAATCGCAGGACGTTTCTAGACGTCTCTGCCAGAGCAGCGGCCATCGCCGTGGGTTTTCCAACCATTGTGCCATCCTCTGTCTTTGGCAAAAACGCCCCCAGCAACCGGATCAATATTGGCGCGATTGGAACGGGCCGCATTTCGAGAGGACACGACATGCCCGGCGTTTGGCAATACGACAACGCGAATATTATGGCCGTTTGTGACCTGGATAGTAACCGCGCCAACGATGCCAAAAAATTGGTCAACGACTATTACTCGAAGAAAACAGGTAAAGACTACGACGGCGTCAAGGTCTACACCGATTACCGGGAGTTGCTGACCAACAAAGACATCGATGCGGTGATTGTCAGCACACCCGACCATTGGCACGCACCGATCGTTATTCACGCGGTAGAAGCAGGCAAAGACGTGTATATGCAGAAACCGGCCTCGCTTACTATTTCGGAAGGGCGCATGATGGCCGATGCGGTAAAACGATCGGGCCGGATTGTGCAGGTAGGTAGTCAGCAACGGTCCTCGAAGCAGTTCCGATACGCCGCTGAGCTGGTTCGTAATGGCCGGATTGGCGACCTGAAAACGGTGTACGTCGGCCTACCCGGCGACCCCGGTGGCGACGAAGAACCACCCATGCCGGTTCCGAAAAACCTGAATTACGACATGTGGCTCGGCACAACGCCGGAAGTGTATTACACCGAAAAACGGGTGCACCCACAAATGGGTTACGACCGGCCGGGCTGGTTACGCTGCGAGCAGTTTGGCGCGGGTATGATCACCGGCTGGGGTGCGCACCACATCGACTGCGCCCACTGGGCCATGGATACAGAACATACCGGTCCCGTGGAGATCTGGGGAAGAGCTGAT
This sequence comes from Fibrella arboris, assembly GCF_041321095.1. Classification (NCBI taxonomy): domain Bacteria; kingdom Pseudomonadati; phylum Bacteroidota; class Cytophagia; order Cytophagales; family Spirosomataceae; genus Fibrella; species Fibrella arboris. The sequence continues at coordinate 538,446 of NZ_JBGGWE010000002.1, forward strand.
TTCCCCAAAAGTGGCCTTTGGAATGTACACGGCATTTTTCAGACCGAAGCGCTCTATAAAAACGGGGTGAAGATGGTAGTCAGCAATGAGATTCCGAACGGTATCAGGTTCGAAGGCACCAAAGGCTGGATCTTCGTCTCACGGGGCGACGCGTCGGTGACGACCAGCGACCCGATTGCCAAGCAAAATGCGGCTAAAGCCCTCGACGCCAGCGATCCGAAGATCATCACATCGGTGATTGGCCCGAATGAAATAAACCTGCCCGTCAGTAAAGAGCACCACGGAAACTGGCTGGAAAGCATCGTAAGCCGCAAAGAACCTATTGCTCCGGTCGAAATTGGTCACCGTTCCTGCTCGGCCTGTCTGCTGCATCATGCCGCTATGAAACTGAACCGGAAGTTGTACTGGAATCCGGATAAAGAACAGTTCATCAATGACCCGGAAGCAACCAAGCTGCTGTCGCGTCCGCAACGGAAAGAGTACGCCATTGTCGCGTCGAATTCGAAGAAGACGGCGAAGAAAGCGTAGGTAGCACCGAAACGGTCCGCCGCGCGGCTCCAGTTTCGGTAATCAGAACGATATTAATACTCTACCGGAGCTGGAGTTCCGGTGCTACAGAACTATGAAAATTGCGATTCCTATTGCCCTTACCATCGGTGTTGCTTTGCTAGTTGCTTTTCGCGGGCCAAACGCCATCGGCCCCATCCGGCTGATTACGCTGGATCCCGGCCACTTCCATGCGGCATTGGTGCAGAAATCAATGTACGACGGGGTTGACCCCAAGGTGCATGTGTATGCCCCGGACGGTCCCGATGTACAGATGCACCTCGACCGGATACGTACCTACAATACCCGGAGCGACAAGCCAACAAGCTGGCAGGAAGAAGTCTATCGTGGCCCAGACTTCATGGCGAAAATGATGGCTGAACGGGCGGGTAACGTCGTTGTTATGGCGGGCAACAACCGGCTGAAAACCGACTACATTCACCAGGCAGTTGGCGCGGGCTTTAACGTACTGGCCGACAAACCGATGGTCATCAACGGTTCAGAGTTTGGCAAGTTGCAGGAATCGTTTGCGACCGCCGCCAAAAAGAATGTGTTGCTCTATGACATCATGACGGAACGGTATGAGATCACGACCATGCTGCAACGGGCTTTCTCGCGCCAGGCAGCTCTGTTCGGAACGCTCGAAAAGGGAACGCCTGAAAACCCGGCCGTCACGAAGGAGAGTGTGCATCACTTCTACAAGAATGTATCGGGCAGTATACTCACCCGGCCAGCCTGGTTTATGGACGTAGCCCAGCAAGGCGAAGGAATCGTTGACGTCACGACCCACCTGGTTGACCTGGTACAGTGGGAATGCTTTCCCGAGCAAACCCTTGATTATAAGAAAGATGTACGGCTGACATCGGCCCGCCGCTGGACAACCGATATGCGGTTGAGTCAGTTTAAAGCCATTACCAAACTGCCCGCTTTCCCCGATTATTTGAAGAAAGACGTGGTGCAGGATAGTGTATTGACGGTGTATAGCAACGGCGAAATCAACTACCAGTTGAAAGGCATTCATGCCAAAGTGTCGGTCATCTGGGCCTATGCCGCTCCGGCTGGTGGTGGTGATACGCACTACTCGATCATGCGCGGAACAAAGGCCAACCTGATCATCCGTCAAGGCGCCGAACAGCAGTATAAGCCAACCCTGTACATTGAGCCGGTGGCAGGCAACAAATTAGAGACATCCTTGAAGGAAGTCCTCCCTGCTATACAGCGCGAATTTCCGGGCGTCGATATCAGGCAAACGGCTACTGGCTGGATCGTTAACGTACCTGAGCACTACAACGAAGGGCACGAAGCCCACTTCGGACGGGTGATGCAGAATTACCTGACGTACCTGAAAGCGGGCAAACTCCCCGCCTGGGAAGTGCCTAACATGCTGACCAAATACTACACAACCACACAGGCGTTAGCGCTGGCCAAGAAAAGCCAGGTACGTTAGGTCTGTTCTTCCTAAACTTTCTCATGACTTCTCTATCATCTAACCGGCGTACGTTCCTGAAACAGACGACCGGTATTGCGGCCCTGTCGGCACTGGCACCCAATCTCCAGGCCAGCCCCACTTTTGCTCCCCGAATTAAGTTTTCTGTGGTTGGCATCAACCACGGCCACATTTACAGTCAGGTCGAAGCAACGATGCGTGGCGGTGGCGAACTGGTTTCGTTCTATGCCAAAGAACCTGATCTGGCGGCTGCTTTTGCCAAACGGTATCCACAAGCCAAACAGGCCCGTTCGGAAGATGAAGTGCTGAATGACAAGAGTACCCAGTTGATTCTGACCTCCGGTATTCCCGACGAACGGGCCGGGCTGGGCATCCGCGTTATGAAAGCCGGTAAAGATTTCATGAGCGACAAACCGGGTATTACGACCCTGGAGCAACTGGCGCAGGTACGAAAAGTGCAGCAGGAAACGAAGCGCATCTACTCGATCATGTTCAGCGAACGGTTCGAAAACAGGGCCACCGTGAAGGCGGGTGAGCTGGTGAAAGCCGGCGCCATCGGGCAGGTTATCCAGACCATCGGGATGGGGCCTCACCGCATTAGCCTGACCTCACGACCAGAGTGGTTTTTCGACAAAAAGCGGTTTGGTGGCATCATCTGCGATATTGCCTCGCACCAGGTCGATCAGTTTTTGTTCTTCACAGGGTCTACCAAAGGCGAGGTGCTATCGTCGCAGACGGGCAATGTTCATTATCCCCAATATCCAAATTTTGAAGACTTCGGTGATTTAACACTACGTGGTGATAAAGGCGCGGGCTACATCCGGGTCGACTGGTTTACGCCCGACGGGCTCAACACCTGGGGCGATGGTCGGTTGACGATCCTGGGAACGGAAGGCTACATCGAGATCCGTAAAAACGTAGATATAGCCGGCCGAACAGGCGGCAGTCACCTGTTTCTGGTCGACAAAAAAGAAACACGTTACGTTGATTGCAGCAAGCAGGAGCTACCCTACGGCACGCAACTGGTCGATGATATGTTGAACCGTACCGAAACAGCCATGACCCAGGCGCACTGTTTCCTGGCAACCGAACTGGCGCTGAAAGCTCAAAAGCACGCCCAGAAGCTCACCATCGCTTAATAGCTGGACCCGTTGATATTGCTCTATGAAGACGAGCTGCATGTTCTTCCTGTTGCTGGTGTGTAGCCTGTCTGTTTGCGGGCAGGCCACCCCGTATGGAAACAACGCCGCCGCCGGCAAGTACCAGTTAGTCAATGGCGTTCGGCTGTATTACGAAACATACGGCAAGGGAGAACCGCTGTTGCTGATTCACGGCAATGGTGGCAGCATCAGTTCATTTAGCAAGAACATCCCCTATTTCGCCCGGAACTACCGGGTGATTGCGGTGGATAGCCGCGCCCATGGGAAATCGGTAGACCCCGGAGATTCGCTCTCTTTTGAGATGATGGCCGATGATTTTGCCGCCCTCCTGACGGCGCTCAAGGTCAATTCGGCGTACGTGATCGGGTGGAGCGATGGGGGCATCAACGCGCTGTTGCTGGCCATGCGGCACCCCGAAAAAGTAAAGAAGCTGGTAGCAACCGGTGCCAATCTCTGGCCCGATTCGACGGCGCTGGTGCCTTCGCTCTGGAATCAGATGCAGAAAGAATACGTCGAGAAGAAAGCCAAGCTGCGCACCAGCCCGAAAGAGAAAAACGACTGGAAAGTATTTGTGCTCGACGTACTCCAGCCCAACATTCCGCTTCAGGCATTGCAAGCTATCAAGTCACCATCCCTGATTATGGCCGGTGACCGTGACCTGATCGTGACAGCCCATACTGTGGCCATCGCTCAAAACGTACCCAACTCCTGGCTTTGGATCGTGCCCCACTGCGGCCACGCCACCCTGATCGACCGGGCCGACGAATTCAACACCAAGGTTAGTGAATTCTTTCGGTTTAAGTAGCGGCGGTTTTCACCTATTTGAAACTGAGTAAGGCTTAGCTAAAATTGCTTCGCGTTCTGGGCCCTTCGATTAGGCGTCCCCGACTAGGCCGGTTCGCCGCCGCGATCCCGGACAGGCCCAGAACAAAATCATTTCTACCGACTAATTCCATTACCAAACCGAAGCCTTCTTCGCCACCATGTACAAAGCTAACCTGCTCTTACTGCTCCTATGCCTAACAATCTGTTCGGCAGTCAACGCCCAGTCAGATCGTGTTAACTGGAAGCGGGTGAAGGTGCTGGTGTACACGAAGAATGGCAAGGGCTACGTCCACGATAACATTCCGTTTGCAGTGGCATGCATCCAGCAATTGGGGAAAGAACACGGATTCAGGGTAGATACCACGTCGAAACCCGATGCGTTTAGCGAGGCGAACCTTGGCCAGTATACGGCATTGGTCTTCGCCAGCACCAACAACGACGTCTTTGACACCGATACCCAGCGACTGGCACTGAGGCGGTACGTCGAGGCAGGTGGCGGCTTTGTTGGCATTCATTCGGTGTTGGGTACCGAGCGTAGCTGGAGTTGGTTTAAACGCATGATGGGCGGCACCTTTCTCTGGCATCCCCGCTTCCAGCCTTACAGGCTACGCGTACTAGCCGCGCAACACGCATCGATGATGAACGTACCTACGGTCTGGTCCAAATCAGATGAATGCTATTTCATGAAAGAATTGTCGCCCGGCCCGACCGTAGTACTGGCACATGATCTTACCTCGCTCAGCACGGAAGAAGCCGAAAAGATTAAAACGTCTGCTGGTGCATTCAATGAGTTATATCCTGCCGCCTGGTATTACGAGTTCGACGGCGGACATACCTGGTGCACGGCCCTTGGCCACGACAAAAAGGATTACACCGAACCGACCTTCGTCAACCACCTCTTTCAGGGGCTCAGGTACGTTGTTGGCCAGGTAAAAACGATTGATTTTTCTAAAGCGTATGCCCAGGCTGCCAGCGAGGCGATTCGTTGACATCAGCCTGTTGACCGCGGGCTTACCGTTTTTGATCGGTCAGGTGGTTAATCATATCTCGCTGAAATTGTACAGAAAACGGCCTCAACTCTCGATATAAACTGATCGTTGAACCCGACAGGCCTGTTGGCCGTATAACCCGGGCGTTTATATTCCCGATTGCGGAGCCAGTTAGCAATCCCACGGTAGCCCCACCAACGGCCGAAAATCCGAGATTAACGATCTGTACACCCGTGCTGCGTGCCGGATTCTTTTTCAGGCCCTGATTAGCCAGATAGGTCGAAGCGATAGCCCCGATAAGAGCGCCAATGATCAGGGCACTTTTCTTACTCTCCCTTTGAATTACAATCCTGCGGATCATACTTAGTGGAATATAATCATTACCTACGTAGACATCCAGACTATCTACCGCTTCCAGAATGCCACGAATATGGTAGCCCGACACGGTAGTAATGCGCACTCGGTACACCTCAACAGTTGGCTGCTGAGCCAGCGTGGCGTTTGTTGAAGCAAGTGCGACTAGCATCGAGAAGCTTGCCAACAAACGCGGAAGAAAAAATGGAATGGCCATCTGGAGCTGAGAAGTTGCAACGATACGAAATATTGTACTGCATTTACTGTTTTCGCCAATTGTTCAGAAAGGCTATTCACCCCAGTTAGCGTACAGCAGTTGGTAGGGCCTGAATCAGTCAGAGATTCTTAGAATAGTATAAGAAATCGTCGCTTTGTTGAGCTCTAATCCGTGTTTTATCGAATTTTAACCGTACCTTTGCGCCCGAAAATTAATCTCTAACTAACGATTTCTCAGACTATATGGTGTCCGTAAGACCCGATGAGGTATCAGCCATCCTTCGCGCCCAGCTTGCTGGAGCGCAGACCGAAGCTGAACTCGAAGAAGTGGGTACGGTGCTACAAATCGGCGACGGTGTGGCGCGTATCTACGGTTTGTCTAAAGTACAGGCCGGTGAATTGCTCGCCTTCAACAATGGCTTGCAGGCACTCGCTCTTAACCTCGAAGAAGATAACGTCGGCGCGGTATTGCTCGGCGATTACTCAGAAGTAAAAGAGGGCGATACTGTTAAGCGCACCAGCCAAATTGCCTATGTAAACGTAGGTGAAGGCATCCTGGGCCGCGTTGTTAACACCCTTGGCCAGCCCATCGACGGTAACGGACCCATTCAGGGCGAGACCTTTGAGATGCCCCTGGAGCGTAAAGCACCCGGTGTCATCTACCGTCAGCCGGTAACAGAGCCTCTCCAGACAGGGATCAAGGCCATCGACGCCATGATCCCCATTGGTCGTGGCCAGCGTGAATTGATTATCGGTGACCGGCAGACAGGTAAAACTGCCGTGGCCATCGATACGATCATCAACCAGCGCGAGTTCTTCGAAAAAGGGGAGCCTGTTTACTGTATCTATGTTGCCTGCGGACAGAAAGCGTCGACGATCAAACAGATCGAAGCTACGCTGCGCAAAGCCGGTGCCATGGAGTATACGGTAATCGTAGCCGCTGCGGCCTCAGATCCATCACCGATGCAGTTCTTTGCGCCGTTTACGGGTGCCGCCATTGGGGAGTATTTCCGGGATACGGGTCGCCCGGCCCTGGTCGTTTATGATGACCTGTCGAAGCAAGCCGTATCGTACCGGGAGGTATCCCTGCTGCTACGTCGCCCACCAGGACGTGAAGCTTACCCAGGTGACGTATTCTACCTCCACAGCCGCCTGCTCGAGCGGGCCGCCAAGATCAACCAGAACGACGATATCGCCCGCGAAATGAACGATCTGCCACCCAGCCTGAAAGGGAAGGTGAAAGGTGGTGGTTCACTCACGGCCCTGCCAATTATTGAAACGCAGGCAGGTGACGTATCGGCGTATATCCCAACGAACGTGATCTCGATCACCGACGGTCAGATCTTCCTGGAGTCGAACCTGTTCAACGCCGGTATCCGTCCTGCGATCAACGTAGGTATTTCGGTATCACGCGTAGGAGGTAACGCCCAGATCAAGTCGATGAAGAAGGTAGCAGGTACGTTGAAACTCGACCAGGCTCAGTTCCGCGAGCTGGAAGCCTTTGCGAAATTCGGCTCTGACCTCGACGCCTCTACGAAACTGACGATCGACCGCGGTCGTCGGAACCAGGAGATGCTGAAACAGCCTCAATACTCACCCGTACCGGTTGAACAGCAGGTTGCCATCATCTACGCATCGACCAACGGGTTACTGGATAAAGTGCCGGTTGACAAGGTGAAAGAATTTGAATCGGAGTTCAACATGCTGCTCCAGGCGCAGTATGCCGATGCATTGAGTGACCTTCGGAAAGGTAACTTAAGCGATACGGCCACCGCCGCAGTTCGCAAAGTAGTTGCCGATTTGACAGCGAAATATTAAAAAGAGTTTACCGTTTTCTGTTTACTGTTTTCAGTTGCTCTGCTTACATCAACCTTGGTGGAGCAACTGAAAACAGTAAACAGAAAACGGTAAACTGAACCCTTTTTTTATGGCCAGTTTAAAGGAAGTACGTAATCGGATTGTATCGGTAAACTCCACGCAGCAAATCACCAAAGCCATGAAAATGGTGGCGGCGGCCAAGTTGCGGCGGGCACAGGATGCGATCACCCAGATGCGTCCCTACGCCCAGAAATTGAGCGAAATGCTCGGTACTGTTTCAGCCGGTGCCGAAACCGCCGCCGATAGTCCTTACAAGCAAGTCCGGCCCGTACAGAATGTCCTGCTGATCCTTGTTACGTCAGACCGTGGCCTTTGTGGCGCGTTCAATACCAACGTGGTAAAGGTAGCCATGATCCGCATCAACGACCAATACGCAGAGCAGGCTCGTCGCGGTACGGTACAGGTAATGGCTATTGGCAAAAAAGGAGCTGAAGCCATGCAGCGCCGTGGCTTTAAGGTCAACACCAATCATGTACATGCGTTTGGTTCATTGAGCTTCTCTACTGTCCGAGAGGCGGCAGAAGAAGCGATGGAGCAGTTTGTGAATGGTGAATTTGATGTGGTTGAGATCATCTACAACGAATTCAAAAACGTAGCCACTCAGATCATCCGCGCCGAACAGATGCTGCCGATCGTGTCGACCCCGGCTCCTGCTGGTGTGACCACGAACGTCAACTACACGTTTGAGCCAAGTGAGGACGAAATCATTACGGAGCTGATCCCAAAAACGCTGAAGATTCAACTGTACAAAGCTGTACTGGAATCGAACGCGTCGGAGCATGGTGCCCGAATGACGGCCATGGATAAGGCGACCGAAAACGCCGGTGAGTTGTTGAAAGACCTGAAACTAGTCTATAACCGAACCCGTCAGGCGGCGATTACCAAAGAAATCCTCGAAATCGTAGGTGGCGCAGAAGCGCTTGCCAGCGAGTAGCAGGTATACGACACCAATGTGAATTAAATCCCACGGCGACCTCGTCGTGGGATTTTTGTTGTCAGAACCGTTGCGTATCCAGTGGCTTCCAGGTACGTTACCGCATGAGGTACATCCTCGATAAAAAAGGCATGAATGGCTTACAACCGATTTGCCAGCTACGGAATCATATACCGGCATTGGCCATCAGTGTCGACAATTACGTTTGCATTATAGTTTGATTAGAAACGCGGACAACACTCCATCGAAACAGGCCTCATATTAAAACATAAGTATTTGATATTCAGTGTATTACACACACTAAATACTACTCATCTGTCTATCGAAATACGAACTATACACGGCAATTTTCAGTTATTCTATTGCCACACAATAGCAGCCGCTGGCGTACCGTTTATTGGTAGTCTACGATGAAGCTATTACCAGTGGGACCTTACCCTGCGTCGGGCAGACGACTGATTCTCTAACAACACATAACCATGCATATCAAAGGCTTAGTAGCGGGTTTATTCGTAGCGGGTTTGCTCGCTTCCTGTGCACCGTCGATTGCCGTTAAATACGACTACGACCCCAAAGTGAATGTTCGCCAGTTCAGCACCTATCGCATCGAGGCTGACCGGCAGCGCAATGCAGACCCTATTGTGGGTAGCAATCTGAATCAGCGCCGGATTTCTGAAGCGCTTGACCAATCGTTGCAAGGGTTGGGTTATAAACCTACCGAAGACATAGGAGCAGATTTGGTCGTTCGGTTTTTTACTGATTCGAAAGATCGTCAGCAAGTTCAATCTACCGGTATGGGCAGCCCGTATGGCTGGGGCGGCTGGGGCTGGGGTGGCGGCTACGGCAACCAGGTTTATTCACGTCAGTATGAAGAAAACCGGGTTGTGATCAATGTGTATGATAGCCGTACAAACAATATTGTCTGGCAGGGCTGGGCTACTGGTCAGCTAAATACGAAAAAGAACGAACGTAACCGGGATCTTGCTTTCCGGGAAACGGTTGCCAGCATCATGAAGAACTTCCCGCAAAGTGCCGGGCAGGATTATGGCGCCGCTCGATAAATAACGAATTTTAGAGTAACCAGTGCCCCCGATTCTCGTCTTAAGAATCGGGGGCACTGGTTTTTATATGCAAAGTGATCGGGTACTACCGGTGGTTTCGGTAATGTCAACTTCATCAAAACGGACTATTTACGCGCTATTGCTTGGCTTTGGGCTGTTTATGCTTTGTGGGGCGGCCCTACTTTGGGTTGACAACAAACGTATCGAACGACGTACCGATGAGTTAAATGACCTGCGACTGCATTTAAGCGGGCGCGATCAGGACGTTGAAACACTCCGTCGGCAGCTTCGCGCGTGTTGCCCCGACAGCAATCGTTTGAATCTTCCCCAAGAAACCGTTCCCAAAGCCGTTCCAGCAGACGATGGCTGGAGTCATTGACTCTATTTATTGGGGCGAAGCAACCAGCCCGTTTGCCCCGATTCTGCACGAACCAGCAAGAAGTTAGGTTGCTGGGCCACTATCCGCACCGTTGATCCGCTCGGGAGTATGGCACTAACTGCGGCCTTCGGGTGTGCTTCGTCGAGCAGCGACGTAGGTGCGTTCAGCACTTCGCTTCTAATTGGTTTATCAATAGACTCAAAGCTTCCCTGTGCGATATAGCCTGTTTGCCCGCTGGGCAGCGAAACGCGTAGCCACCTGGCAGTTCCCCCCTGCACTACTACTGGCTGCTGTCGGATTAATTCCCGAACAATGGGCGCATCGGCAGTTGGTGCAGTCCGCAACAATCCCCGGAGCGTCATGATACGGACAGAATCCCCAAGCAACGTGACGGCAGGCAATTCCTGTCTGGCTGGCCCTGGCCCGAGCCGAACATAAGGCAGTGGGTCAACAGCGCCTTCATGGAATGAGTAAATGCCAAAGTGAAGATGAGGCCCGGTGGTTCGGGCATTGCCCGTATTGCCTACAAAGCCGACCGTGTCGCCAATACTAACCCGTTGTCCGTCGCTCACGTTGAACCGGTCGAGATGGGCATAGTAGAGACGCTGTTGGCGTTCATTATCGGTTAGAAAGACGATATTCCCACCCAACTCGTTAACGCCAACACGAGAAATGACTCCATCAACCGCTGCCAGTGCAGGCGTTCCTTTGGGAGCGAAGATATCGATACCCTCATGCCGCCGCTGGCCGCCGTCGCGCGGTACACCGAAATAGCTGCTTATCTGTTTACTCGTTCGTCCTTTCACCGGAAAACTGAGCGCTGGATCACGCGTTATAGACAGCGTATAACGGCCCGAGCGGAGCAGTTCTGGCTGAATCCGAATCAGATAGCGCTGGGTACGTCGCGGCTCCCATACCAGTTCGGCAACTACGTTACTATCGGCATTCGCTTTAGCAAAGGCGACCAGGTCAGGCGACGAATCATTCATGGCGAACACATCAATAAAGACCCGTCCTGCCTGTCGTCCCTGCACGTCGACACGAATCGTAAATTTATCACCCCGACTGCCATTGAGTCGATACCCAATTGCACTGGGCTTAGCGGCCGAGAAATAGCCGCTCTCCCGGTAAGGCACCGTGATTCTCAATGAATCACGTAGTGCCTGTTGTGCCGCAAGGCTCCAGTCTATTCCCAGGGCTGTCTGGTCGAGTTGGGCCGTTTTAAGCGATCGTTCATATTGTTCATGTGGCGTGGTTGCCCTAAGCAGCGTACTTCCAGGTCCACTTCCAGTACAGGCAGACGCCCAAACGGTTAAGCAGGCGACAACAAAAATCAGTTTCATAACGTATGTGCTCACTTATGGCTGACAGGTAAAGTGGCTGGCCACCATGAGCCATCATTAAGTAAACGACCCGGCTACGCCACTATTTTGAGGCGCTCAGATTCTATTGACCGCCCACCCTGTCAATAGTTGGCTGACTGTTCATCAAGCTTATTCAATACTGGTAAGCCGCTTACTTTTCTTGATTGCTAATCAGGAACGTACCTATGCCTTTCACAAATTGGTTATGGCTTAAAAATCGGAGGCCTGTTTGGTGCTTTAAAGCCGGGCGGCTTTGTTCTCCCAGCTTTTGTTCAGCCTTACTTCCTTTTGCCTGCACTTTGTCAGACCAGGTATAAAAAATGGCAGTTCCCACGAAGAGAGCTGCCACTGTCCATAACGTAGTTAGTTAGTCCACCGAGCGCTGATCTGGAACAGCCCGGTCTAGGCTTGCGATTTCTTTGTCCAGTAGTAGACAGGTACGCCAAGCCCGGCGATAACAAGCCCCATACCGGTATTGAACCGTGTCTGCGGGTCGATGAGAAGAATCAGGCAGATACCGATACCGGCGATGATATACAGGGCTGGTACAAACGGATACCCAAAAGCCCGATAGGGGCGCTCTGTGTTGGGCTCTTTGGTGCGTAGCCGAAACAGCCCGCCAATAGTCACTATATAAAACACCAGCGACGCGAACGTACAGTAATCGAGCAGGTCGCCATATTTACCAGACAGGCAAAGTAATGACGCCCAGATGCACTGTAGCCAAAGGGCCGCTCCGGGCACCGAATTTTTATTGAGTTTGCTTGCCGCTTTCAGGAACAACCCATCACCAGCCATTGCATAGTACAAACGGGCTCCCGCTAGAATCAGGCCATTGTTACAGCCAAAGGTTGACACCATGATCAGCACGGCCATGATACCAACGGCCACATCACCGAATACCATGGATGCCGCCGCTGTGCCTATCCGGTCAAACTCAGCGAACTGCATTCCCCGCCCAACTACGGTTGTGGCATCGGGCATGCCTTTAAGTGGCAACACGGCCAGATAAGCGATATTGGCCAGCGCGTAGATGGTCGTGACCAGCAACGTACCGAAGAATAGGCTCAACGGAATATTCCGGCGTGGATTCTTGATCTCACCCGCAATAAACGTCACATTGTTCCAGGCGTCAGCGGAGAACAGCGACCCGATCATGGAAACGCCGAAAGCGAGGAGCAGCGCCGTGCCTACCAGCGGGGTGATACTTACCGCGTTTGTTACAGGATCAACGACCGTTTTTGTGGCCGTCCACACCTGCTGAAAGTTAGCGGTCAGTGACCCATTCGCTACGCCGAAACCAATACCCAGTACGATGAGGCCAAACAAGGCGATCAGTTTGGCCGAAGTAAACACGTTCTGAATCAGTTTACCACTCTGTACACCCTGACTATTCAGCCAGGTCAACAGGACAATACTGCCAATGGCATAGAGCTTACCGATCGAGAAGGTGATCGGCCCGAGCGAAAACAGGGTGTTTTCAGGATTGAGCACGGGAAAAAACACGGCCGAAAACTTTGTGAAAGCCACAGCTACGGCAGCGATCGTTCCCGTCTGAATAACCGTAAAGACTGTCCAGCCGTAGACAAAGCCCAGCAGTGGGTTGTAGGCACGCTGGATATACACGTACTGGCCACCAGCTCGTGGCATCATACCCGCCAATTCACCGTAGCTAAGCGCTGCCGCCACCGTTAAGACGCCCGTCAGCACCCAGAGCAGCATTAGCCAGCCAGGCGAGCCCAGGTTGCGGGCCATCGAAGCCGACACAATAAAGATCCCCGAGCCTATCATGGAACCCGACACAATCAGTGTGGAATCGAGCAGGCCGAGCGAGCGATTAAAATGATCAGAAGACGTTGAGGAGTCAGACGTAGTTGATGAAGTCATAAAGAACCTTACTGATGATACAGGGTAGAATCGTTTTCTCTGAAGCAAGAACGACCAAACAATATAGATATCAAAACAGAATGGCCTTACTATCTTTTTCTACAGCCATAGCCCTACCCTGCTGAACGTACCCGGCGGCTTGCGTCTCCTACTGATCAAAGCTGCCTTCAAGCATCCATTCGGCCTGCAAGCACCCTGCAAACCGGTGCAGAAACAAATTCGTCAGCTTATCACTTTTTAAACTATGCGTTATGCCCTATCTCTGCTCTTCTGCCTGCTCAATGCGGTGATGCTTCAGGCACAAAATCTCCAGGAAACCCATCATTATGCGATTGAGATTGCGGGGGCCCGCATTGGCACCATGACGGCTACCCGTCAGCAACTGACGGCTAATGAAATAGTGTACACACAAATCAGCGACGTCCAGGTCAATTTTCTGATCTATAAATTAATCATCTATTATAAAGTGGTCAGTCGGCTAAAGAACGGTCAGTTGATGTTGGCCACGGTGGAAGCGCACACAAACAAGGGCAACTATAGTTCACGCACAGAATGGGTGGGGACTCACTACGAGATCATGGCAAACCAGTACAAGTATGAGCATAAAGCCTTAGAAAATCGAAAGATTGATTTTACCATTTCTATGATGTACTTTAGCGAACCTGCTGGACGTCAGCGCATATACGCTGAGTATTTTGGTGATTATTTTACAATAATACCTACTCCCCGTCCCAGCTATCAGGCGAAGTTGGCCGACCGTGAAGATGAATACATTTACGAGAAAGGCCGGTTGGTCCGGGTCATTAAAAAGAATACACTGAAGAATTTTAATATTCGGCTGCTGGATTAAGCCGGGACAGGGTAGCGACGAGAGGATGTGGAAACCAGCGAATATGGCTCCTGCGATAAACAGGGGCATCGATTGGCAACCCAAATAGCCGCTGGGCTTTTACCCATATATGAAAATACTGTTACTAGCCTCCACCGTCAGTATTACGCTGCTTGGCAGCACCTGTTCAGTCGCCCAATCACGCGCTCAGGCCATTGCCCCACCTCCAGAAAGCGTACAATTTTGTGGCGAACAGCTACCCAGCTACATCCCTACCGTTGCGCAACGCTGGCAAAAAACGGTTGCCCGCCGGGCCCGCTATACCGACGAACTTCTGGAAATTCAGCGTAAAGCAGCCGTCCTTTTCCCGATCATTGAGCCTATTCTCGAGAAAAACGCGGTCCCTAAAGACCTCAAATACCTTGCTTTGGTCGAGAGCGAGCTGAAGAACAGGAGTATATCCAGGAAAGGAGCTGCCGGTCTCTGGCAATTGATGCCACAGACAGCCCGTAAATTAGGCTTAACCGTTCGGCGACGTCACGATGACCGGTATGATGTGCGGAGGTCTACGCAGGCGGCCTGTCGGTATTTGTGGGAGCTGTACCGGCAAACCGGCTCCTGGATGCTCGCCGCCTCAGCCTATAACGCCGGCCCAACCTACATATCGCAGCTTAGCAAAGAGTTTTCTGCTGACCACCCGCTGATGTTGCCCTTCGCTAAAGCAGAGACACAGCTATACGTCTACCAGGCGCTGGCTTATAAAGAGTTATTGACCCGCCCGGCCTACTACAGCGACTTGTTAAGCACCAAGTCGGTGCTGGCGCTTAGTCGCCGAACCGATGTTGTCTCGACGACCGAACGCCAGGACATTCTAGCCGTTATTGAGACGCCGCATCCCGAAGTAGAGAGTGAGAACGTTGCCGAAATGGCCGTTTCGTCGCTGGCTGATGCCGCCGTAGTGGTTGCCGGAGAGGGAACACCAACCACTGTCCGCCTGACCGATGTGAGGCCCGTTGCGCTCACTGAAGCAAAAGTGGCCCCCGCTTCCCGCCACTGGCCATCGGTGCAGACGCGCAGTTTGACCAATAACGCGCTTTCAGAGGGTCAGCTGTTTGTTTTTGAAGTAACCAGCCCCCAGACCTTTGATGAAGTCACACTTGGCGTTGGCGATATGGTCTACGCGCACGTAGAGATCATCGACCAGTCATCACGTCGGGTATATCTACGGGCCGACCGCGTCATGTCGTCGCAAACCCGCGAAACCCGCCCCTTAAAATTGGTCGCTGTGGAGAAAAGCCATCAGCCCGGTGTTCCCATGCCCGTACGCGACGTACTGGCTTCCGGGTGGCAGTTAGCCTGGGAAAAACTCTGATAACTCCCGTTCCTGAAAAGCCTGCGGAGACGTAGGCTTTTTTTGTGAGCTGTCGGTCACCAGGCTGGTTATTTTCTGTGCCTCGAACTGTGCGTGAGCAATTTTGATTAATCAAGTAACCGTCTATCAACTGCATGATTTCCCGCCCAACTCCCGACGAATACCTGCCATTCGCCGGTACCTACGTCAACATGATTCCAATGGGTCAAGACCCGCTCGAGCAATTGAAAGGCCAGGCGGCGATCCTGAAAGCTACACTGGCCAATTTGAACGACGAGCAGGCCTTATTCAGGTATGCCCCCGGTAAATGGAGCATCAAAGAATCGCTGGTGCATGTGATCGATACCGAACGGATCTTTGCTTACCGAGCACTTCGGATCGGGCGCGGCGACACAACACCGCTTCCCGGCTTTGAGCAGGATGACTACGTACCGGCATCGGGTGCCGACGCGCGCACGCTGGCCAGTATCTGGCAGGAATATGACACGGTTAGGGCAGCTACGCTCTCCCTTTTTGCTTCATTTACCCCCGGCGATTATGAGCGTAAGGGCATGGCAAGTGGCGGAGCATTAAGCCTACGGGCATTGGCTCATATCATACCCGGTCATGAAGCCCATCATATTCGGCTTTTCCGCGAGCGATACGTACCTGGATTAGGGTAGGCCTCTGTGCCTGTGCGTGGTTCATTGCAAAACCTATGGCAGAGCAGTCCAGTGGCCGCTGGGGGTACGTTCATAGCGAGTGTTTGTCTCGAAACGCTCGAATTTGCGCAGAAACGGATCAAGCGCCAGTATATGCTCAAATGTGGTCACGCGCGCAGTGGCTGGCGACAAGCCAGCACTTCCCAAAAACTGTAACTCGTCGAGGTGATTGACCAGGATGGTAACAATGGCTGCGTAGCCATCCAGCACGTCCAGAGTGGTAACGACCGTTTGTTGCTTGTTGATTTGGGCTACGCGCATGGTTTCACTGATAGTTGAGCGTTGAAGGCGGACACACGAAAGTCGCGCCATTCCAACTATAAATAAATCATTTTCAGTGTAGAAGCCTCACTCATTTTAGCGAAAGGCAAACCGAACAGCGGGCTGACACCCCGACGCACCTGCTGCTAAGGCAAGCTGTTGTCGCTTTCGGTTGATTTTGCCCGGCGCACATCCAGTTCGTGTGTTGTAATGAAGCGCTGATCTGCGTGGCTCTATCGTTGAATTCGCTATCTCCCGCCAAAACAGCCTGCGGATAAACGCCTTTGCCTCTAGCTGAGTGGCGGGGCAAATCAGAGAACGGGCGTAACTTGGCCAAATGATTTGGCTTCTCTGGCTCCTGATTGCTGCCTATGCCTTCCTGACGATCGTGCTATTGCGCGCCTGGAGTGGCCTTCCTGACGTATCTACTTTCCAGCCATTGCTCGTAACCCCCACCATAACGGTTGTTATTCCGGTGCGGAACGAATCGGCAGGCCTTCCGCTGCTCTTGGCCGACCTGGACGCGCAGACGTACAGGCATTTCACCGTTATTGTTGCCGACGATGCTTCTACTGATGACTCAGCCGCGCTGGCCCGCGCCCATGCCGTTGTGGCCACGTACCCGCTCAGCGTATTCACCCTGGCAGACGATGCGACGGTAGCTTCGCCCAAAAAACGGGCCATTCAGCAGAGTATTTCACGGGCATCAGGCGAACTGATCGTGACTACCGATGGCGATTGCCGGGTGGGCCCACACTGGCTTGAATCATTTGCCCGCTTTTATACTGAAACCAACGCGAAACTCATCAGCGGGCCGGTCACGTTTACAACCGATTCCTCCATTTTTGGCTCTTTACAAACAGTTGAGTTTGCGTCGCTGATCGGTGCGGGGGCCGCCACGCTGGCTCTTGGCCGCCCAACCATGTGCAACGGCGCCAATCTTTGTTATCAGCGGTCGGCCTTTTTCGATGTAGATGGGTTTGCGGGGGTCGATCACGTAGCGTCGGGGGATGATGAATTACTCATGCATAAAATAGCTGGCCGTTTTCCAGAGAGCGTCCGTTTCCTGAAAAGTCGCGAGGCAATTGTTGAAACAGCCGCTCATCGATCACTGGGTACGTTCTATCACCAGCGCAAGCGCTGGGCAGGCAAATGGCGCGCCTATTCATCCCTGTTTCCAACGCTACTGGCGGTCTTTATTTTTCTGAGTAACCTGACGCCCGTCATCGCGGTGGGTCTGTGCGTGGCAGGCCGTCTGCCTGTTGCCGCTACAGGTACGATGGTTGCACTGAAATTGGTACCCGAGTTTGTTTATTTGCAACATGTTCTGCGTTTTCTTCGTAAACAAAGTGCTATCGCCTGGATTCCGTTGACGCAGTTGATTTACCCCTTCTATGTTCTTTTCTTTGGCCTTGCTGCTCAGCGACCGGGCATTACCTGGAAAGGTCGACAGCTACCATAAAAGCGGTTTTCCTGTAGCAACCGATTTCCAATTGCCACCATCGCCATGTCGTTTTTCCTGCACAAATCGAATTTTCTATTTCGGACGGTCTATCCCGACTTTTTATGGCGGCTTGGCGCGAAACAGGAAAAATATACCCACGGACCAACTATCTACCTGACGTTCGATGATGGTCCGATACCCGGCGTGACGGAATTTGTGCTTGATCAACTAGACCGCTACGAAGCACAAGCCACCTTTTTCTGCATCGGCGACAACGTAAGCAAACACCGGGATATGTTCTACAAAGTGATTGAAGCGGGACATGCCATCGGCAACCATACGTTCAATCATTTGAATGGCTGGAAAACGCACGACGACGTTTATTGGGCCAATATCAGGAAGTGCCAACGCCAGATGAGTGTGGCCACCAACCTGTTTCGTCCCCCCTACGGCCGAATCAAGAAAAGTCAGGCGGCGGGTCTGGAAGCAGAGTTCTCGGTGGTGATGTGGGATGTACTGACCGGCGATTTCGATCAGTCGCTTTCTCCGGAAACAGTCTTGCAGAAGAGTATCAAGTACACCAAGCCGGGGTCTATTGTCGTGTTTCATGATAGCCTGAAAGCCTGGCGGAATCTGGAATACGCGTTACCTCGTTACCTGGCCCATTTTTCGGCGTTGGGCTATCAGTTCAGGGCCGTCCCGCAACCGGTTTATGCCTGACCTGCCCTACGTATCGATATTGGTCGCAGCTCGCAACGAAGAAACCACCATCGAAGCCTGCCTCAATAGCCTGATGGCGGTCAGCTACCCCATTGACCGATTCGAAATTCTGATTGGCAATGATGCGTCAACCGATCGGACGGCCAGCCTTGTAGACGCATTTATGGCTGATAAACCTCACATCAAACTAATCGATGTGGCTGGGAGCACGTCGATACTCAACGGAAAAGCCAATGTGCTGGCTCAATTAGCGAGCCGGGCACAAGGCGAATTTCTGTTCATGACCGATGCTGATGTGCGCGTGCCGATAACCTGGTTATCCGGGATGCTCAGCCACTTTACGCCAACTACTGGCATAGTGACCGGCACTACGCTCGTCGACGGAACCAGCCTCTGGGCCCGGCTTCAAGCGGTGGAATGGCTGCTCGCCTTTGGGCTGATTCACCTGGGGACGCGCCTGAACCTACCGCTAACCGGGTCTGGCAACAACATGGCCGTTCGGCGAACAGCCTATGAAGCCGTTGGCGGTTTTGACGGCATCCCATTCTCAGTGGTCGAAGATTATACGTTATTTCAGGCTATTGTCCGGCAAGGCTATGGCTACGCTCATGGCCTCAACGTGGCTGTGCTGGCCCACACCCTACCCGCGCCCACGCTGGCAACGTACCTACAGCAACGAAAGCGCTGGATGCGGGGCGCGTTTGACTTACCCGCCACCCTGTTGGGCGGTGTTCTTTTCCAGTATCTGCTGGTACCCTTTTTACTGCTCGTTGCCTTGTTTGCGCCGACAACTGCCTTGGCGATCTATTTAGTCAAGTGGATGATTCAGAGCACGGTGTTCACCTGGGCCCTGCAACGTACCCGGCAAATGCACCGCTGGCCCGATACCATTCTCTACGAGCCGTATCAACTCGTACTGGGTACGTTAGCCATGCTGTATTACCTGTTGCCGATTCCAATTCGCTGGAAAGGACGTACCTACACCTGAAGGGCAGGTCGGCTGGTCAACTGGTTCGTATGGATTCGCGGCGGCAATGCAGCAGAAATCCTGTCAGAAAACGCCGTTTTGGCCGTTTCTTTGCGGTATGTTAACCTTCATTGACACCCACGCCCATATCTACGACGAGAAGTACGAAGCCGATAGCCTCGTTGATGGGCAGCCCGTTGGCACACGCGACGACATGCTACAGCGGGCTTTTTCAAACGGTATCTCCGAAATCTGGATGCCCAATTGCGCGACAGAAACCATTGATGGCATGATGGCGCTGAGCGAGCACTATCCTGATCGCTGCCGCCCCATGATGGGGCTCCACCCGACCTATGTATGCGAAACAGTAGAAACAGAACTGGCCACCGTTGAACGCTACTTCAGCCAGCAGTCGTTTATAGCCATCGGCGAGATTGGCCTAGATTTCTATTGGGACATGACCTTTGTGCCGCAACAGTTTATGGCTTTTGAGCGGCAACTGCGCTGGGCGTCGGAACAAAACCTGTTCGTGGCGCTTCATACCCGCTCCGGGCATGATCGAAATGCCATGATGGAGGCTGCCGATCTGATCGAGAAACTGGCATTGCCAAACCTGAGAGGCATTTTTCATTGCTTCGTCGGCACACTCGACGAAGCACGACGGGCCATCGATCTGGGTTTCGTGTTAGGCATTGGCGGGGTGGCGACCTATAAAAACGGGGGTCTCGACCAGGTCATTCCACACATTGGCCTCGATCATCTGGTACTGGAAACCGATGCGCCCTACCTCGCCCCTGTTCCCTTCCGGGGTAAACGAAACGAGCCCGCCTACCTCAGGTACGTTGCCGGTCGCCTGGCAGAATTGACCGGCACGTCGGTTGACGAAGTGGCGGCAATCACCACCAGAAATGCCTTAACGATGCGCAATGGCCGGTGAGCATGCCCTCCAGCGTACCCAACTCCATTGTCTCTTATTCACTATGCTTCATCTAAACATAACGCCGAATCCGGCCGGTTCTATTCTGGTCATTTACACGGGCGGTACGCTCGGTATGGTCTACGACCGGTCGGCCGATTCGGCAAAAACGGGGCAACTCAGGCCCTTCGATTTCAGTCAGGTTATTGAAAAAGTACCCGAAATTGGTCGGCTCGATTTCGATGTATCGCTCATCACGCTGGAACCCATTCTCGATTCGTCGGACATGAAACCATCGGTTTGGGTCCGGCTCGCGCAGGCCATTGATACCTATTACGAACAGTTCGACAGTTTCGTCATTCTGCACGGGACCGACACCATGGCCTACACCGCTTCGGCATTGAGCTTCATGCTTACGAATCTGGGCAAGCCAGTCATACTTACAGGTGCCCAGCTGCCTATCGGCGTAGCCCGCACCGATGCACGTGAAAACCTGCTGACCGCCCTCGAAATTGCCGCCGACCGGCAGGATGGTCGACCGGCCGTTCCTGAAGTATGTATCTATTTCAACTCGCTGCTCCTTCGCGGGAATCGGGCTAAAAAACGGGAAAGCGTTCATTTCAACGCCTTTCATTCTGAAAATTATCCGCATCTGGCTATGGCCGGCGTTCGTATTGAATACAACCGGCCGTTCATTGCCCGTCAGGATACGGCTCTTCCCTTCAGTATCAAAACTGCCATTTGCGATAACGTAACGATTCTGAAACTTTTTCCGGGTATTACACCAGCCGTGGTCAACGCGGTGCTGGCTATACCCGGGCTTCGGGGCGTGGTGCTCGAAACATTCGGCGCAGGCAACGTACCTACCGATGCCTGGCTGGGCGATGCGCTCAGAGCGGCTATCTCATCGGGCACCCTTATCCTGAACGTGTCGCAGTGCGAAGGGGGGCGCGTCACGCAGGGACACTATCAGACCAGTACCCGGTTGCAACAGATTGGTGTGGTAAGCGGAGTAGACATGACTACCGAAGCGGCTATCACTAAATTGATGGTACTGCTGGGACAGGAAACCAACCAGACAGTTCTGAAGCAACGGCTGGGGCAATCGATGCGGGGTGAAATGAGCAATTAAACGCGCGCCGACTTGTATATTTATACGTTCCAATTTTCCACTAACTATGCGGTTTACCCACCTGCTGGCGCTCGGTCTGGCCTTATCTGCAACGCCCCTGCTGGCGCAACAGCCATCTCCTGAATTACCCCTCGGCTTTGAAGAATATGACCCTGTGTCAACACTGAAAGTCCCCGAACATAAGCTGACACGCGCCAAATTTCCGTTCATCGATGTGCATAACCATCAGTGGAACCTGGACGGGGCCAGCCTACGCACCCTACTCACCCAGATGGACAGCCTGAACATGGGCATCATGGTGAACCTGAGTGGGCGCGGCTGGGGGCAGGAAGCCGAAAGCGATAAATTCTTTACGGAATCACTGGCTACCATTAAGCAGGCGAACACCTCTCATTTTGTGTTATTCACCAATATTCTGTTCGACGGTATTGGCAAACCTGGCTGGACAGAAGCCGCCGTGAAACGCCTCGAAGCCGATGTGAAAGCCGGAGCACACGGACTGAAGATCTACAAAAGTCTGGGCATGGATACTAAAGACGACAAAGGGCAGCGCGTTGCCGTCGACGATCCACGCCTGGACCCGATCTGGGCGAAATGTGGTGAATTAGGTGTTCCGGTGCTGATTCATACGGCTGACCCCAAGCCCTTCTGGGACCCGATGGATCGCTACAACGAACGCTGGCTGGAATTGAAACTGCACCCCGGTCGCCGCCGCTCCGACAAAAATCCGGTCTCCTGGGAAAAACTGTTGGACGAACAGCATAACGTGTTTCGTAAAAATCCGAAAACTACCTTCATTGCAGCACACATGGGCTGGTACCCGAACAACCTGGACAAGCTCGACAGCCTGATGAGCGTATACCCAAACATGATCCTGGAAATTGGAGCCGTGATTGCGGAACTGGGTCGGCAACCCCGGGCGTCGAACCGGTTTTTCACCAAACACCAGGACCGGATCGTATTCGGCAAGGATAGCTGGGTTCCGAGCGAGTATGCTACGTATTTCCGGGTGTTGGAAACTGACGATGAATATTTTCCCTACCACAAAAAATACCATGCCTTTTGGCGGATGTACGGCATGGGCCTCTCCGACGATGTGCTGAAAAAGGTCTATTATAAGAACGCCCTCCGCATCATACCCGGCCTGGATAAGAGCCTGTTCCCTAATTAGCGAACGAGCGAACGAGCGAGAGTTGCTTCCGCGTAGCCCTTCGACTACGCGAAAGCAACAAACTAACTCCAACGTGGGCAACTGAGACGACGACATAGGAAAGCAGATAGATTTGCGAATAGACGGCCTTCGTCTGGTATAAGCTCAGCATTTCCGTAACTCTTTCACCTCTGATTTATCCGTGTATTCATCTCTCCGCTACCTTCTGCTCTTATTTCTGCTGGTAACGTACCCGGCTGTTGCTCAGAAGAGCAAACCAATACCGGTTATTTTCGATACTGACATGGGGCCGGACTATGACGACGTGGGGGCAATTACCATGTTGCACGCCTATGCCGACGCAGGCCGAGTAACGCTTCTTGCTACCATTGCGTCTAGTAAGTATCCACGCGTAGTACCCGTTCTAAGCGTACTGAACACCTATTTCGGGCGCCCTGCGCTGCCAATCGGCGTGCCCAAAGGCTGGGCCGTTACAGACGCCGATAAGCAACATTGGTCAGATACGCTGGTGGCTCGGTACCCGCATTCGTTCAAAACAAATGAAGCGGCGCCGGCTGCAGTAACCCTATACAGGCAACTGCTGGCTGCTCGACCTGATCGGAGCGTCACCATCATTACGGTAGGTTTCCTGACCAATCTTGCCAATCTGCTCCAGTCGCCAGCCGACCACTATTCGCCGTTAACAGGTCAGCAGCTTGTCACCCGGAAAGTGAAGCAATTGGTAAGCATGGCGGGTAAATTTCCGGCAGGGCACGAATACAACGTTCACCGCGACACGACCGCGTCGAGAATCGTGTATACCGAGTGGCCCACGCCGATGCTGCTCAGCGGGTTCGAAATTGGTGCAGCTATCAAAACGGGGCTTCCGCTGGTACAGAACTCAGCTATCAAAAACAGCCCGGTCAAAGATGTATTTCGGATTAGTCTGCCTTTTTCAGATGAAGATCATGCGGGCCGAATGAGTTGGGACCAAACCGCGGTACTGGTGGCTGTTGAGGGCACTGAGCCTTACTATACCGTCCAAACCGGGCGTCTGATTCTCGGCCCCAACGGCAGCAACACCTGGGATGCTACGGGCAAAGGCCAGGCGCACCTGGTCGTGAAACGCCCACCTGCTGAAGTGCAGGCACACATTGACAAACTGATGCAACATCAGACAGGTACAAAGAGCGAGAGAGTGAAAGAGTGAAAGCTTGCTTAGGCAAGAATCTGCGCCGGCGTAAACACGCTTTCGCGCTCTCGCTTTTTATCGCCGGTTGTCTTCTCCGCTGACCATGCTGAGGTAGCTATTGTAGCGGCTTTCGGCAATCTCTCCTTCGATCACGGCCTCCTTGATGACGCAGCCCGGCTCGTTGATATGCAGGCAGTTATGGAAACGGCACTGGTTTAGCCGCTCCCGCATTTCGGGGAAGTAATGGGCGATCTCTTCTTTCGAGGTTTCTACCAGCCCTAGTTCTTTGATGCCCGGCGTATCGATAATGAACGTACCCGGCGTTAGCTCGAACATTTCGGCGAAGGTCGTCGTGTGTACCCCTTTATTGGCAAAGGTCGACACTTCATTGGTGCGCAGATCAAGGTCTGGCGAAATGGCGTTGACCAGCGACGATTTACCAACACCCGAATGCCCCGATAATAAAGTGATCTTACCATCGAGCAGTTGGCGGAACGGCTCTACCCCGTCGCCTTCAATGGCCGACGTAGCCAACGTGTTATACCCTATATGCTCGTACAAATCCTGCAATTCTCGCTGAAAATCAAGCCCTTCTTCGTTTAGAATATCGGTTTTATTGAACACAATGGTTGTCGGAATACGGAATGATTCGGCAGCCACCAGAAAGCGGTCGATAAAGCCCAGCGAGGTCCGGGGCAGGGTTAGCGTAGCCAGCAACACGGCCTGATCCAGGTTGGCTGCCAGAATATGTCCGTGCGCCGTTTTATGGACCGACTGCCGGATGATGTAATTCTCGCGCGGGGCAATGTCGTAGATCACCGCCGTATTTTCGACCTCATCTTCTACCTCAAACTGCACCCGATCACCAACGGCAATCGGGTTGGTTACCTTGAAGTCTTTGAGTTTAAATTTTCCCTTAAGCCGGGCATGGTACACGTGGCCGTCCGTATGGCGGACGTCGTACCAGGAGCCGGTTGACCGTATAACTAAGCCTTGCGCCAAATGTCTTGTTGTTAGTAGCAACTGGTTAACCCACAAATCAGGCAAAAATGTTTCTCTGTTGCCACTGTACCTTTGCGTTATGAAGCTTCTGCGTATCCTGCTCCGGGTTCTGTTGGGCCTGTTGGTTGTTGTTCTGGTCATCCTGGCCATCAGTCTGTCTCCAAATGACCACACGCCGTACCAGCAGACCAATTTTTATGCCCAGACGAATGCCCGCCTGTTGGCATTACCAACGCTGCCGGCTCCCAAAACGGCAGTCCGGGCGGGCTGGGCTAAAGCGAATCTAACTCCCGCATTTACTACCCCAACCGGTGGCTATGGGGTTCGGCGTGGTAAACACTGGACTACGGTTGCCGATTCGGTCTGGGTGCGTGCCCTTGTGTTCGATAACGGAAATGGCCCTGTGGCGGTGGTCGCTTCTGATCTGCTCATTACCCCGCCAACGGTCAGCGAACAGTTACGCCAGCGACTACCCGAAATTGGCCTGCGTTGGGAGTCTGTTTATTTTGGCGCTATTCACAGCCACAATAGCCTGGGCGGATGGGCCCCCGGTTTGGTTGGCAACCTCTTTTCGGGTAGTTACGACCAGCGCCTTGTTGACCACATCACCAACACAATATTGGCTGCGCTGACACAAGCCAAAGCCGACTTGCAGCCCGTTGAGATTGGCTATAAGCAGGTAAATGCGCCTGAATTTGTCTATAACCGACTCGACGAGAAAAATCCGGTAGATCCCTTCTTCCGGCTACTCCGCTTAAAACGAACCGATGGGAAAACCGCTGTATTAGTCACCTATGCCGCCCACGCCACCCTCATCGACATATTCAGCTATCAATACCTGTCGCGCGACTGGCCGGGCCGCGTTGTTGACGGGCTGGAGCGCGAAACGGGTGACTTTGCCGTATTCCTGGCTGGGGCAGTTGGTAGCATGGGCCCCAAAGGGCCTCCCACCGGCAAAGATTTCCCGTTGGTCAATCAATACGCCACAGCTCTGTTGAATCGCCTCAAACCCGAACTAGAGCATTTTGCGACGCGGCCCGATAGTACATTGGGCCTGCTCACCCTCCCCCTTGCACTCCGCGCGCCCGCCCCCCGCGTGCTCGGCGACTGGCGGATCCGTCCGTGGCTTTTCCATTCGATTTACGGCGACTACCCTTCTGATCTGAAAGCGTTACGCGTCGGGCCAGTTTTGTTCATCGGCACCCCCTGCGACTTTTCCGGCGAACTGCTTCCCCCACTCGCCCAGGCGGCATCGAAGCAGGGCCTCGACCTGATGGTGACCAGCTTCAACGGTGGGTACGTTGGCTACATCACTCCAGATGCTTATTATGAGAAAGATGCCTACGAAACTCGGGTTATGAACTGGTTCGGCCCACAAAACGGCACCTATTTTTCTGAAATGATGGCGGGGTTAGTACGGAAGGCAAGACGGTAAGCTTCGGTTAACCAGCACTACTTCCAAGGCTGGCCAGCGCTCTTGCACCCGATTACCTAAGGCGCGTAGGCCCCACTCTTCCGTTCGTTGGTGCCCAATGGCCATGACAGACATCCCCGTTTCAGCAATAGCCGATTGCGCTGCTTTTCGGTATGCACCGGTCAGGTACAGCTCAACGCCGTGTGCATGGGCTTCGCGGATCAGTGTATCTGTCATGGCCCCCACGACGGCCACTCGCTTATAACTACGATTCGCGCCCGCTTCTACCCGGTCGTACCCCCTAAACTGCGCGTTGATCAGGTTAATCCATTCATCGTGGGTACGTTCAGGTACGTTGCCGATCATGCCGATAGCCCGTTTGGGAAGTAGTATACCCGACTCGTCGGCCTGTTGCTTATACCCTAATTCGTCTAAGGAAAGTAACCCAAGTGTCGTTGCCAGAGGCCGATTGTACCCCATAGTCAGGGACTCATCGAATGGCAGATGATGCGTAACCACCCCCACATCGACGGGAAGGCTTTTTAGATCGAGTTGCCAGGGACGGTGCATCCAGAGGGCATCGAGCCGGTTGGAACGTACCCAGTTGCCCGTATCGGCTTCAGGCTCCAGTGTCACGCCCAGCCGATGAATTGCCCGATCAGATGGCGTATAGATACCGCCCTGTTCGTTCTTCGGATAGCGGCTCGCCTGAAACTCGCCTTCCAGGAACTGGGCTAAATCCGTCAATTGGGGCAACTGCTCGTTCATGTTGTCCCAACTGTTTAATCCGTAAAGAGTTTGTGGGTAATTTACCTGTACAACTGCCTCTTCTGGGACTTCGCAGACCGTTAACTCAACCTAAATTGGTGTTTCTCCGATAATTAACTTAGTTTTGTCACGTAAATGCACCGCGCTCGCGGTGGCCTACGCCGATGATTCTCGTATTCTGAAGCCCTACGGGGGCTTTTTCCAGCCAGCTTTTCACGCACTCCACAGTGGACTGGCTTTCCATTTTTTCTTTTTAGATGGTGTGCACCACGCTTCATCAGTGTGCCTGTTCATCTTAGAGCATCGGTAGCCCGTTTCGGGTTATGGCTAATTCTTTCTTCCTACAATGACCAAGTTTTTCAGGTTGTTCCTGGCTGCTTTGCGCGGCTCAGAAACCAATTTTACGTCCGGCAGTATCAACCGGGCCATATTTCTGCTGTCGGTTCCGATGATTCTCGAAATGGTGATGGAATCCCTCTTCGCCATTGTCGACGTGTTTTTCGTGGCTAAGATCGGTATCGAAGCCGTGGCTACCGTTGGCCTTACTGAATCGGTGCTTACACTGGTTTATTCCATCGCCATTGGCCTGAGCACGGCCGCGACAGCCCTGGTGTCGCGGCGGATTGGCGAGAATAATTCAGCCGGAGCCAACCAGGCTGTTGGGCAGGTGATGGTTGTTTCGCTGACGTTTGCGTTCCTGCTGGGCATACCAGGGGTCCTGTTCGCATCAGACATGCTACACCTGATGGGCGGCGATCAGCATCTGATCAACAGCGGAGTTGGCTATACCCGCGTCATCTTTGCGTCGGCACCAGCCATTATTCTGTTGCATACGCTGAGTGGTTCACTACGTGGTGCAGGCGATGCCTCGGTGGCCATGCGCTCACTGTGGCTGGCAAACGGCATCAACATTGTGCTTTGTCCGGTGTTTATCTTTGGCCTTGGCCCTTTTCCTGAAATGGGCGTCATGGGGTCGGCGGTGGCGACTACGGCCGGTCGATCAATCGGAGTTCTGTATCAGTTATATGCCCTGACGGTTCGGAATGGACGTGTATCGGTCAATATGCAGGCCTTCCGACCCAACCTGAACGTGATCGGTACGTTGCTCAGCCTCGCAGCGGGCAGCACCGGCCAATTCCTGATCGGATCGGCCAGTTGGGTATTCCTGACCCGTATTGTTTCGACGTTTGGCAGTGATGTGGTGGCTGGCTACACCATTGCCATCCGAATCTTCATCTTCTCCATCCTACCGTCGTGGGGTATGGCCAATGCAGCGGCTACGCTGGTAGGGCAAAATCTGGGCGCTGGTCAGCCAGACCGGGCCGAAACCTCAGCCTGGCGCGCTGCGTTGTGTAACCTGATCTTCCTGGTTCCAGTTGGGGCCTTGCTGTACACGGGTGCAGAAACCGTAGTTGGCTATTTCAGTCAAGATGCCAGCGTGTTGGCCATTGGCGTAGAAAGTTTGCGTGTTTTTTGCCTGGGGTACGTGTTTATGGCCTATGGTATGGTGCTGACACAGGCCCTGAACGGTGCAGGCGATACCCGCACCCCTATGCTCCTGAACATCGTCTGCTTCTGGCTCGTTGAAATTCCGTTAGCCTATCTGCTGGCAGATTGGTTAAAGTGGGGACCAGCAGGCGTATTCTGGTCGGTGGCTCTATCCGAATCATTGCTGGCGGTCGTTTCCGTACTGGCTTTCCGGCAAGGTCGCTGGCGATTGGTGCAGGTATGATCAGTGTCACGGCGCTGCTGATCGCCCCTATGGTTGCCAGGCAGCGCACATGAAAGCTGAAGCTTGAAACCCGAAACTCCAACCGTTCGTTATTTTTTAACCGACTAATCCCGATTCTATATGATCGATACGCATAAAAACCCTGAAACCGCTGTGCTTGTCGCTGTAGCTACGCAGAAACAAACGGCCTTACAGACGAAAGAATACCTGAACGAACTGGCCTTTTTGGCCGAAACTTCAGGCATTGTCACCAAGAAAACGTTTACCCAGAAGCTGGAGCGGCCCGACACCCGGACGTTTGTAGGCAAGGGGAAGCTCGACGAGATAAAGACGTACATCCAGGCCGAACCGGTCGATACGGTAATTTTCGACGACGACCTTTCGCCGGCCCAGGTACGTAATCTGGAAGCTGAATTCAAAGACGTGAAAGTGCTCGACCGTAGCCTGCTGATCCTGAACATCTTCTCGATGCGGGCCCAGACAGCTCAGTCGCGCGTTCAGGTCGAATTGGCACAGTATCAATACTTGTATCCTCGCCTTACGCGCATGTGGACACACTTGAGCAGCCAGAAAGGGGGGGCTGGCATGCGTGGACCCGGTGAGAAAGAGCTGGAAACTGACCGCCGGATCGTGAAAGACCGGATCGCTTTCCTGCGCGAAAAGCTGGAGAAAATCGACAAACAAAGCATGACCCGTCGCAAAGAGCGCGACCGGCTGGTGCGGGTAGCCCTGGTGGGCTACACCAACGTGGGTAAGTCAACCCTGATGCGCACCATTGCCAAAACCGATGTTTTCGCCGAGAATAAGCTCTTTGCCACCGTCGATTCAACAGTACGAAAAGTGGTGCTGGGTAATATTCCGTTCCTGTTGACTGATACGGTTGGATTCATTCGCAAACTGCCCACATCGCTGATCGAATCGTTTAAATCAACGCTCGATGAGGTTCGTGAAGCAGATATCCTGCTGCATGTCGTCGACGTCTCGCACCCCTCGTTCGAGGAGCAGATCGACGTGGTTACAGCAACCATGGCTGAGTTGGGCGTCGCTGATAAACCGGTCGTACTCGTCTTCAACAAAATGGACGCTTTTGTGCCAAGAGAAGAGTGGGCACCTGAGTATGGTGCCGAGTCGGAAGGGGTTATTCCGATGGACACCCGCCGGAAAACAGCGCTGGCGTACCTGAAACATACGTACCTGACCCGCAAAGCCGAGCACGTTGTCTTTATCTCCGCGGAAACGAAAGAGAACATAGACGAGCTTCGCGAGTTGCTGTATGATATGGTGAAACAACGTCACTTCCAGATCTACCCGAACTGGCTCGACGTACCGCTTATCGAATCGGCCACGCTCGGTGGCGACTACACACCCGAAGAAATACCAACTGAATCGGACAATTAACCACTGGCTCTTCCGGGTCTCGCATTCGGAAGAGCCATATTTTTTTGCCATTTTTGCACCCGCATTGGGCCAACTGTCCCTCTTTTTCCTGGCACTGTAGTTCAACGGATAGAATAGGCGTTTCCTAAACGCTAGATGCGGGTTCGATTCCCGCCGGAGCCACCGATCAGTAGCTAGCGTATTGTTTTGCGAGGTAGACCCTGAGCCCGTCGGGGATCGCACCGGAATGCCGGACCACGGCGCACCGACCCAGTCGAAGGGCCCGGGGCGCGGAGCCTACCTCGCGAAGCAATACGCTCCAGTTTTATCCATAACTCACGATAGCCCCGTTACGCTGGCAGGTAGATGCTGAATGTAGCTCCCTGACCTGACTGACTGCTGGCTGCAATGGCCCCGCCATGATTAGCGGCCACTTTCTGGCAAATAGCCAGTCCGATACCCGTACCCACATACTGCCCTTTGCCGTGCAGCCGCTGAAAGACCTGAAAAATGCGCTCTGTATACTGCTCGTCGAAGCCAATGCCGTCGTCGGCCACGGCAATACGGTAATAGGATGCTGCCATTCGGGTTGGTTTCACCGACGGGGGCAGGCTCGTAGCGGCTATGCGTTGGCAGGTAATGCTGATCTGAGGGCTTGTATCGGGTTTGCGAAACTTGATGGCATTGTTCAGCAGGTTCTGAAACAGTTGGCCTAGCTGCGATTTGTCGCCCTGCACAGTCGGCAGCGGCGCCACCTCCACCCTGGCATGAGTCTCCTGAATAATCAGGTCCAGATCGGTCAGGGCCATCTGAACAACGCTATCGAGGGTAACGGGTGTATTGCTGTCCTGCTGGGTTGAAATGCGGGAGTAGGTCAGCAGGTCCCGAATCAGGTTCGACATCCGGTTGGCCGATATCTGCATCCGGCCCAGAAAATCACGACCCGCCTCGCCCAGTTCGTTGCTATACTGGTTATGAAGCAAATCACCGAAGGCCTGAATCTTGCGGAGCGGTTCCTGCAAATCGTGGCTGGCCACGTAGGCAAACTGCTGGAGATTGGCGTTGGAGCGTTCCAGGTCATTAATGGAATCCTGCAGTTGCTGGGTACGTTGTCGGACCTGCCGCTCCAGTTCGGCTTCCAGTTCTTTCTGCTCCTGAATATCCGTAGCCGTACCTACCCATTGTACAATCTGCCCCGATTCACTACGCAGGGGCTGAGCGCGGTTGAGGTGCCAGCGATACTCACCGTCGGCCCGTTTGTAGCGATTCTCGACCACAAACTCCTCGCCCGTCGTCAGGGCGTGCTGATAATTGGCTACAGTCAGGTCTATATCGTCGGGGTGGACCACCGCCTGCCAGCCCCAGGCGCGGGTTTGCTCAAACGTTAGGCCCGTATAGGTGTACCACCGCTGGTTGTAGAAATCGACATCGCCCGTTGGCGTATTGGTCCAGGCCATCTGCGAAATCGATTCCAGTAAGGCCCGGAACCGTTTTTCGCTTTCCTCTACTGTCTGGCGGGCCAGCACCTGAGCGGTCACTTCGGTGGCTGTTACCATAATGCCATACCGTTCCTGAGCCGCGTTGTAGAGGGCCTTATAGACGTAGTTGTAATAGCCCGTGTAGGGCTGTCCGTAGTGGACCAGCTCAATTTTTTCTTCGGGCTGGTAATAGGTCTCGCCCGTGGCCAGCACGTGCCGAAGCCGATCCATCAGCGGAGTCGGGATCAGTTCGGGCATGGCCACCATAAACGGCTGGCCGATAATGGATCTGTCGCGGCCCAGCAGCTGGAGCATAATCTCATTGACGGTTCGGATCACCATGTCTCCGCCCTCAAAAACCAGTTTGGCCACCGGCGAATGCTCAATGACGCTCCGGGCAAACTGCTCGCTTTCTTCAATTTTCTGGCGGGATAGCACCTGCGGGGTCACATCCTGAATAATCCCGCTGATGGTTGTCGGCTGCCCGGCTTCATAGCGCGTTTTGCCGATGCTCCGCAAATGGTGGCTCGTTACGCCATCGGCATCAACGATCCGGTAGGTGATGTCGTGGCGACTTCGGCTCTCGTCCTTCATCGACTCATCGAGTGCCTGCCAAACCATTGTCTGGTCGTCGGTATGCACCTTCGCCAGAAAATCCGCCACGGGCTTGTCGAGGGGTGTCAGGCCAAACCAGTGCCCCAGTTTGTCAGAGAATTGGGCTATTTGGGTCGCTACGTCAATCTCAAACGTACCCAGATCCGCAATATCTATGGCATTTTGCAGGTACGACTTTTGCTGAGCGAGTTCCTGCTGGGCCAGAATCTGCCCTGTCACGTCAACGGCCACATCAAGGATGGCATAGACCTCTCCGGCTTCGTTGTAGAGCGGGCTGTAGGTGATGTTGTAGTAGTTGCGGGTCATTACGCCCTGCCGCACAATAGCCACCATCGAGCCGAAGCTCTGGAACATCTGGCCGGTGGTATAAACGTCGTCTAAGATTTGCAGGAAGGGCTGGTTTTCGGTGATGAGTTCAGGCATCACCTCGCGCAGGGGTTTGCCCACAATGTCTGGCCCTTTGCCCACAATATCGATAAACGTCTGATTGGGGAGGTCGATGACCAGATCGCGCCCCACAAACAGCCCGATGGCTACGGGGGCCACCGTAATCAGCGACCGCAGTTTGGCTTCGCTCTGGCGCAGGGCCTCGGCAACTCTGGCCCGTTCCATGGCTTCCCAGGTTCGTTCGGCGGTTTCGTTCAGCAGGGCCAGTTCCTGTTCCGAAAAGTCGTGCGGGCCGTTGTAGTGCAGGAAAAGTATGCCCGCCATGCGGCCTGCCTTCATCAGGGGCAAATTGACCGTTGCCCCCAGTTGCAGCAGGGCGTGGGCCTCTTTTTCGGCTTCGGTCAGGCTGCTGTCGTTGGCAATGTCGGGGCGCACCACCTGTCGGCCCGCCTGTAGCTCGGTCATCAGGGCGGCTCCATAGTCGTTGTATTGGTAGCGTCCCTCGATGCCCGGCACCCCATTGGTGTAGTTTTGCGTCACCACCACGTGCTGCCCATCGTTCTGGTCTTCGGCATAGCCTACGCGGTTGGCCCCCACATACTCGCCCAGTACACAAACCGCCTGATACTGAATACTGGCCGGATCGGTTAGGGGACGAAGCTGGTCGGTGAGCCGGAGCAGAAACGCCTGCTGTTCCCGGCTTTGGCGCAGGGCGGCTTCGGCCCGGCGTTGCTCGGTTACGTTGGTATGTACGCCCACCCACTCGCGGATGGTGCCATCGGCGTTTAGCAACGGAATGGCCCGGATCGAAAACTGCTCATAATGACCGTCTTTCATCCTGACCCGATGCTCGAACACAAACGTACCGCGCCGGGCCACGGCCTCCTGCCAGGCCACAACGGTCGGTTGGGCATCGTCGGGATGCACGGCGTTGGCCCAGCCGTAGCCCTGATAGTCGGCGTAGGCCTGCCCGGTCAGCGCAGCCCAGCCGGGTTGCTCGCCCTCCATCTGGCCGGTGGCGTTGTTGGTCCAGAGAATACCCTGCACGGCGGCAACGGCGGCCTGAAACCGCTGTTCGCTGGCCAGCAGATTTTCTTCGGCCATTTTCTGGTCGTGAATATCCACCACCGTCCCAATCATGCCTTCATATGTGCCATCGGCTCCGAAACGGGGGCTTCCCTTATCAATCGCCCAGCGGTACGAACCATCTTTGTGGCGCAGCCGATAAACCGCATTGAAGGGAACCTGCGCTTCGTTGGCTTCCAGAAACAACCGCCCGGATTCGGCCCTGTCGTCGGGGTGAGTGGCATCGAGCCAGCCAAACCCTTCGGCTTCAGCGGGGGTCTGGCCCGTCAGGTCATACCATTGCCGGTTCAGGTAAACACAGTTGCCATCGGATCGGGTTTCCCAGATAACGGCCGGTACGGTATCGTTCAGTTGCCGGTAGTAGCGTTCGCTGTCTTCGCGTTGCTGCCTGGCCTGAACCATGTCGGTAATGTCGCGGAAGGAGAAAACAACGCCATCATCGAGTTTAACGGCAATCGTTTCGTACCAGTTATCGAAGCCTTCGCCGATATAATGCCGCTCACGTTCAACGGGTTGCCCGGTATTGGCGACCTGCACAAAATCGTCGTATATACCCGCCTGCTTATACCCGGCATGAATGGCGGAGTAGCGCTTTCCGACCAGATCAGTGCGGTTATTGGTCTGTTCCGTTACGCGATTTACCAGCCGGTACTCAAAATCAATGATCTGGTCTTGTTCGCCGCGCACGCTGCTGACCACGCTGATGCCCGCCGATGAGCTATCTAAAACGGCCTGGAGCAGTTCGCTTTTTTCCTGCTGGAGTCTGGCGTTGACTACTTTCTCCGTCGTTTCGGTGCAGATAACCAGCACCCCGGCTGCCCGCCCGTCGTCGCCGTAGGCCGGGTTATAACTAAATGTCCAGTAAACATCTTCTAAATGGCCATTGCGGTAAATGGGGACTAACTGGTCGTCAAAGAAAACAGGTTTGCCAGTGGTCATTACCTGGCCGAGCAGCGGGCCGATAAAATCCCAGCTCTCCGGCCAGATCGCTTTCGCTGGTTTGCCGAGGGCGGGGTGCAGGCCGTTGGTGCCCAGACTGGGCCGGAGGGCATCATTATAGAAGCAGGTAAGGTTGGTTCCCCAGAGTAAAGTCATGGGAAATGCCGAGTGCAGCACAAGCCCCACCGTTGTTCGCAGGCTCAGGGGCCATTGGTCGGGGGGGCCGAGGGGTGTTTCGGCCCAGTTATGAGCGCGGGTGAGGGCGCCCATTTCACCACCACCCTCTAGAAAAGCATACTGCGATTTCGACGATGATGTGGGCGTAGACTGGCCATTCATGAATTAAACGTATTGTTGAAAAAGGAGGTAAGGCGTGCCCTGATGGTTTGTCTCAGGATACATTGCCGAGACGCATTCGCCGTCAACAGGAAAGACTGACAATATAAGGAATTTCGCCTTCCATCTCGGCGCGGTGCCCTACTCTTCCTTTGCCTTCTTTGCCTTTTCGGTATTCGCCACATTCTGTTCCCCTCGCTTAGAACCCGCTATTTTTTTTGCATTCGTGGCTTTTTTTTCACTGTCCGAGAGCTTATCCCAGGCTTCTTTTGGTAAATAGCGCGTGGTGCCTCCTTCGCGTTTGGCCGGCTTCCCGTCTGCTGTTTGCCAGTCCTGGTCAGTCCATTCTTTCAGATGCTTTTGGGAATCCGTTTGGTGATCGTCCTTATAACCACCTCCTTCTTTTTCGTACTCGTGGGTGAGTAGCTGTGCTTTCCGGGCGCTCCACTGACCCGCTTTGCCTCCTTTCTCGCCCGCCTTGATCGATTCCTTTAGGCGTTCGCGCAGTTCGGGGTCAGTATAGTTATCGGCTTTGGTAGTCTTTTTTCGCGACGATTTCGTTTCGTCCGATTCCTTTTTATGTGCTGTTGTTGCCATGACGTTGTGTCGAAGAAGCCCGTTGAAGCGGACTATTTAGTAACCCGTTTCGATCAACAACTAACCCTCCCGATCATTTTTTGTTCCGATAAATTTTATATGGTTTTTTCAGCATTAAATTGTACTGAAAACATTAAGGCCTTCTACAATCATGGCAACGCTTACCGATTCATCGACACTGTCTTTGACCGCTACTGAGTTATTTCTGAAATGGGAACGAGAGAAGCCAATGGCAACGTACCTGCGGCAACCCGTTGGCGACTCGTTTATTGATTATACCTGGGCAGAAGTTGGTCAGCAGGTACGGCGTATGGCAACGTACCTGAACTCACTAGGACTACCGCAGGGCAGCCCTATCGGTTTGGTATCAAAAAACTGCGCACACTGGATCATCGCCGATCTGGCCATTTTGTTGAGCGGCCATGTTTCGGTGCCATTCTACCCAACGCTCAATGCAGCCCAGTTACATCAGGTGCTGGTTCATAGCGACTGTCCGGTAATGTTCGTTGGTAAACTCGACACTGATCCAAATCGGTGGGCCGACATGAAGGCAGGCGTACCCGACAGCGTTACACTGATTGGCTTTCCTACCTATGGCGCCGGCGGGCTGGCCGACCCGGACCTGGTAGCCTGGGAGTCGGTGATGGCACAGTATGAACCAGCACAAGACCTCTTCCGCCCGCAGCCCGACGATCTGTTTACCATCATCTACACCTCCGGGACAACGGGGAACCCCAAAGGGGTGATGATCGACTACAGGGCGGTGGCACAGGGGATGGCCGATACCCAGCATCACCTGTTACACCACACGCCAAACGCCCGTTTTTTTTCGTACCTCCCGCTCTGCCACATCGCCGAGCGGAACGTTGTGGAGGCAGTGGGGTTGGCAACCGGCGGCACCATATACTTCGCCGAATCGCTGGACACTTTTGCCAAAAACCTCGCGGCGGCCAAACCCACTCATTTTCTTGCCGTACCCCGCATCTGGACGAAGTTTCAACTAGGTATTCTGGCCAGGCTACCTCAACAGAAACTCGATGTCCTGTTGCGGATCCCCGTTGTGTCGCACCTGGTGAAGCGTAAGATCAGAAAGGGGTTAGGGCTGAATGAAGCCAAACTGATCATGACGGGCGCGGCGCCCATGCCTCAGACGTTGATCGACTGGTTCAGGCGGTTAGGCATCCATATCCAGGAAGCTTACGGAATGACCGAAAATCTCGGCGCCGTTTCATTGATGCCGCGCTACCAGATGCGGAATGGAACCGTTGGGCAGCTTTACCCCGGCATGCGCGTTAAGATCGACCCGGATACGGGCGAAATTCTGACCCGTTCGGGTTGGCTGATGCGCGGTTATTACAAAGAACCAGCCCTGACCGCCAGCGTCTTGCAGGATGGCTGGCTGGCAACGGGTGATGTAGGTACGTTAGACGATGAGGGGTACCTGAGCCTTACCGGACGAGTGAAAGAAATGTACAAAACAGCCAAAGGGGAATATATAGCCCCGTCTCAGATCGAGTTTGGCTTTGCTGACAATACCTACATTGAGCAGATCTGTGTGGCGGGCCAGCAACTCCCCCAACCACTGGCCTTAATTGTTCTGTCTGAGATAGGCCGACAGGTTGACCGGATTGTGGTGGAACGAAGCCTGGAAGATACCTTGCTGGCCTTGAATCCAAGGCTCCATACGTATGAACGCGTGCGGAAGCTGGTCATTGTACGCGACCCGTGGACGGTAGACAATAACCTGATGACGCCTACCATGAAAATTAAGCGCAATATGGTCGAAGCCAGGTATCAGGCAAACCTGCAGCCCTGGTACGAAAACGATGAGGTGATCATCTGGGAGTAAGCGCCGGGTACCTTACTTTTTTAAACAACTTTTTCCTGGCTTCGTTATACTGGCATGACCCAGGGTGGGTCTGACTTAGTCAAAGCGGAGTATCCGCACTTAATGCTCAACGCCATGAACGAGACAACAGCCAGCGGTCTATGGGACCAGATGAAAGGTAAAATCAAACAGGCATATGCTGACCTGACCGACGACGATCTCACCTACGAGGAAGGGAAAGAAGACGAAATGTGGGGGCGGGTTCAGGAGAAAACAGGCAAAACGAAAGACGAGATTCGTAAAGCCGT
The DNA here is from genome assembly GCF_041321095.1 of Fibrella arboris. Lineage (NCBI taxonomy): Bacteria > Pseudomonadati > Bacteroidota > Cytophagia > Cytophagales > Spirosomataceae > Fibrella > Fibrella arboris. Next base: position 576,037 of record NZ_JBGGWE010000002.1, read on the forward strand.
TGCCGACGTATAAGCAGCACCACTGAACATGGAAGCCCGGTAGATAGCCTTATCCGCCGGGCTTTTCACTTAATGCCTGCCTGACGGCAGCTGTCTGTATTAGACAATTGGAAGAATCTTCATTTTTCAGACGTTCCACGAACAGATAGGTATTGGCATCAGGGAGGCGTGACCGATATGTTTGACGCCTGGGCGCGTGAAACACGTTTGGATATTTCTTCGTATACCTTGACTCATATAGCCTAAATCACAAACTTAGGTAGTCCATTGGTATATGTTTCACTTGATAACCGCTTGGACAGTATGCGAGTACAAACTCACGCCGTGCACTTCACGGCCGACCAGACACTTCTGGATTTCATTCAGAAGAAACTTAACAAGCTCGACACCTTCCACGATCGAATCGTGAGTGCAGAGGTGTTTCTTAAATTAGATGGAGCCGAGACCGCCAAAGTGAAAGACAAGATTGTCGAGGTGCGGCTCAATATTCCCGGAAAGGAACTGTTCGTTGTTGAACGCAACAAATCCTTCGAAGCAGCCATTGAACACTTGATGGATGTGATGAAGGACAAGCTGGTTCGCTGCAAGCAAAAACGAACTGACTTCTCCAGCCCGGAAATTACTAAAGCAAAAGCCCAACAGGAAGAAGAAGCCGTCGAACAAGACGAATATTAATAGGTCTCGACAGTCGTTAAAACAGCCGGGCCCTGAGCCGGAAAAGTCGCGATAAGCATTGACTTTCCCAGCTCAGGGCCCGGCTGTTTTAACGACTGTCGAGACGGCCAGTTACAGCCCAAACGTTTCTTTTACCTGGTCTACAAAATCAAGCTTTTCCCAGGTAAACAATTCTACTTCCAGTTCCAATGGGCTACCGTTACCCGTGAATGTCTTCTTCACCGTCTCGTTCTTACGTCCCATATGGCCATAGGCCGCTGTTTCTGAATAGATCGGGTTACGGAGCTTCAGGCGCTGCTCAATCGCGTATGGACGCATGTCGAATAGTTGAGCAATCTTTTCAGCGATGACGCCGTCGTGCAAATCTGTTTTAGCTGTACCGTATGTGTTCACATACAGACCACAGGGCTTGGCTACACCAATAGCATACGACACTTGCACCAGCACCTGGTCGCAAAGACCAGCCGCTACCATGTTTTTGGCAATATGGCGCGTAGCATAGGCAGCAGAACGGTCAACTTTCGACGGGTCTTTTCCAGAGAAAGCGCCGCCACCGTGTGCTCCTTTGCCCCCGTAGGTATCAACGATGATTTTCCGGCCAGTCAGCCCCGTGTCACCGTGTGGACCACCGATCACGAATTTCCCGGTCGGGTTAATGTAGTAGGTGATGTCGCTGTTGAACAGGCCCTGTAGTTCGGGTTTTAACCTGGCCTTCACACGGGGAATCACCAGGTTGATGATGTCCTCGCGAATTTTTGCCAGCATAAGGTCATCTGTATCGAAATCATCGTGTTGCGTCGATACAACGATGGTGTCGATACGAATTGGCCTGTGATCATCTGAATACTCGATGGTCACCTGCGACTTGGCATCGGGGCGCAGGTAACCGATCAGCTCAGGTTCCGTGTTGCGTATCAGCGACATCTCACGCAGGATGGCATGCGCCAGATCGAGTGGCAATGGCATGAAATTATCGGTTTCGTTGGTGGCGTAACCGAACATCATCCCCTGGTCACCAGCCCCCTGCGCGTTGGCTTTCGTTTCGAAATCGTCGTTATCTACCTTACGGTCAACCCCCTGGTTAATATCAGCCGACTGGTCGTGAAGGGCCGAGAAAATACCGCAGGAGTTGGCTTCAAACATATATTCACTCTTCGTATAGCCAATCTTACGAATCACCTCCCGAGTGATCTTCTGCACATCCAGGTACGTTTCTGTCTTAATCTCTCCGGCTAAAACGACCTGACCCGTGGTCACCAGTGTTTCACAGGCCACTTTACTGCTAGGATCAAACGCTAAGAAGTTATCGATGAGGGCGTCGGAGATCTGATCGGCGACTTTGTCGGGGTGTCCTTCAGAAACTGACTCGGACGTAAAAAGATAAGGCATTGCGACTCCGTTATGACTTGGTTTAAGTCGCAAAACTAAGGCTTTCTGCCCAAATTCAATGAAACTCCGAGGAGGCTGATTGTACGGCTTACCGAGTTTCTCGGCTCTACACGCTGGCTACTCAACTTAAAGGAGCTGCTGCCCCAGACCTGGAGTTCCGTATTAGAAAATTCGTTTGCGCAACACATCGAAGGCACCAACGGTGAAGGGGCCAAGCGGCACGGTGCTCATGATACGAAGGTCTTCCCACAAACTAGTGTCTTCGTCGAGGAACCGAAAAATACGCGCCGGCGGATTACGCTCATACAAGCGCGTGAAAATATCGTCGGCGGGGTGGCGCTTATACTGCAATACATTCAGTAACACACTGTCTAGTAGCCCTTTGAACGGTTTGGTGAACCAGGACTTCCGCCGCTCGGGCCTCCCGGTGGCGGCCAGCATATTCACCAGTTCGCGCAGATACTGCTGGGTACGCTGAAACGTATAGCCCGTTGAGGGTTTGGTGTAACCACCCGACGTACCTATGCGCACGATGTGATCCGTTGGGTATTCGGTAACGGTAACATCAGACATAGGAATGACCCCAAACTCGGTCTCACTGATCTGATACGTACCGGTGTCGAGGAACTGATCGATATAGGTACGTAATGAGTGTTCGTAGGCCTCTGGAGCCAGCAGGTGGTCATTAAAGATCGTGTACTCGACCAGGGCCGTATGCTCATTGAAGGGCAATACATATAAAAAGCGGCAGTCGCCCTCCTGCGCCACCCGGAAATCCATCATCCGGGGTCTGTTCACATCAAAACAGGCTTTTTCGGTGGTGATGACCCAGCCTTTAAAGTGTTGCAGCAGGTTGTGGTTCGCTGGATTCCTGAGGCTCAGCGGAAACGTGCTGTCGAAGATAAGATCGGCCATTATTGGCTCATCGTCAACGATCAGGAACCCGCCACCGGTTGTGTCTTTCAATCGGTTAATAGTGCCCAGTCTGAACTCTATATTTGGGAACTGGGCCAGGTGCGCCTTGATGTGATCATAAAAATCAATACCACGGAGCATCTTGTACTGATAGTCGCCAATATTTAGTGCGCCTGAGAGGGTAGTACCGTAGAAATCGACGGTATTCCATTTCCGAAAGAGGATCGGCTCGAATGGCCCGTCGCCCCGCTCCCAGAAGCACCAGGTACGATCATTCGTATTCTTACCGTCTTTGTCGATAATCAGCACCGACCGATTACGCAGGTTAGACAGCGTCAGGTAATAAGCCAGACTTAAGCCTGCCATTCCTCCACCCGCAATGACGTAATCGTATTTTTTCATCGTCGACCATAAAAAAGCCCTGCCGACCCGACAAGGCTTTACACGTATAACGAATAAATAGGTGCGTTGGTTATACGTTTACATGCCGTTCAGCATGGTAGCTCGACCGGACAAGCGGTCCTGATTCAACGTACTTGATCCCACGCAGTTCACCCTGCTCTTTGTACATGGCAAATGTGTCGGGATGAATCCACTCCATTACTTCGTGGTGCATCTTGGTGGGTTGCAGATACTGGCCAAGCGTCAGCACATCACAGCCATGCTCCACCAGGTCGTCCATCGCTTTCAGCACTTCCTCTTTGGTTTCGCCCAGGCCCAGCATGATACCGGTCTTGGTGCGTTGCCCATAGTCTTTGGTGCGACGAATCTGTTCCAGACTACGTTCGTAACGCGCCTGCGGACGTACCCGACGATAGAGGCGCTCCACCGTTTCCATATTATGTGATACCACTTCCTGCCCGCCTTCGATCATACGGATCAGGGCATCCCAATTGCCCTTTGTATCGGGAATAAGCGTTTCGATGGTCGTCGTTGGCGACGCTTCTTTCACTGCCCGAACGGTCTGGTACCAGATTTCGGCACCCCGATCTTTCAGTTCGTCGCGGTTCACTGAGGTTATGACGGCGTGTTTCACCTTCATTAAGGTGATAGCCTCAGCCACCCGGCGGGGCTCGTCAGCATCATATTCGGTTGGCCGACCGGTAGCCACAGCGCAAAAGGAGCAGCTACGGGTACAGATGTTGCCCAGGATCATGAAAGTGGCGGTGCCGGCTCCCCAGCACTCGCCCATATTGGGGCAATTGCCACTTTCGCAGATCGTGTGCAGTTTATGCGTATCGACCAGTTTCCGAACGTTCGCGTAGGCAGGGCCGATTGGCAGTTTAACACGTAGCCAGTCCGGCCTTTTCTTCCGCTGTTCGGTAGAGGCGATAACAGGTAATTCGATCATGATGGTAAAGCCGCTTATTTTCTAAAAAATGCGATTCAGCGGCGTAAAGTTCGGCAAAATAGCAAAGGGCTTAGGCCGTGGAGCTTAGGTTTTTTTGTCGCCCTTGCTCCACAACCTAAGCCCCACGGCCTAAGCCCTTTACGGTTTTGTTATTTCTTCGTTCCGAAGAACAAGGTAACGTACCCGGATGTGAAGAAACTACGGTTGCCGAGCGTACGATCGCCGAGGGCCGTATTGGTGTTGGGCACGATCACGATTTTACTCGGATATATTTCGGATAAGAATCCTATTTCGAGGCCGGTTGTATTGTTGCGGAAGGCGCTCAACTCGAAACTCAGGGCGGCTTTGGCATGCAGGCCCACTGTTAATTTCGATTCGCCCAGCCCCTGAAAGAAGCCACCCGATCCGACGATAAACTCAGACCGCCCGCCCGATGTGGGGGCGGCCACCGCCTGCGAATACGGAATCTGACGGGTTGTATTCCCCGACGACACCTCCACATAATAGGGTTTGATAATGCCCAGTGAGGGGCCAGCCGCGAAAATGGCGTTTACCGAAATACCTTCATCGGTGTTGCGCCGAAACAGGGAGATCTCCCGGCCGTACTGCGGCCGTAGCACGAAGAGGTAGTTCTCTTTGCCGAGCAGAAAGGAGCCACCAAAATTATTGCTGCCGGCAGCATATTCGCGTGGATGTTTCACATTGACTAGCTCAACACTGATGTAGCGGTATTGTGTTTTCCCAAACAATTCGCCATCGAGCCGTTTCGACTGGCGGAAGACAAAGCCGCCCAATAGGCCAGCATTCGTATTGGTGGTTATACCAAACGTGGTTACCGTGTGGAAGTTGTCTTCATCTGACCCGTCGGGCGATTGTGCCTGGGCAGGCGCTGCCAGGATGGCCAAACCGAGCAATGCACAAAGAACCGGTGTATATAGAGATTTCATCAGCGTCATGTCAGAACACGAAAGATACTACTTTTAGGTAAAAACGATAGGTTTAGCCGGTTGTTTCACCACTTTTGTTTCAACGGCCTAATTTATTGGTATCGGTTAGCTAATCAGCAGGTTCACACCAAAAAATCGGGGTCAGGATGGGGAAACAGCGTCATACGCTGTTTCCCCATCCTGACCCCGATTTTTTGGTGCCTGGTATTGCACCAATAATTAATGTCCGCCTTTGCTCACAACCGCCTGATCGAAGTCGATGCCCTGCTTCCGTAGCACCGCCTGCACGCGCAGCCCGAAGAAGAACAGGTACGCAAAACAGACAACCGCCGTGAGGTACGACAACTGAATACCAACCATATCGGCAATCTTACCCTGCACCAGCGGAATAATGGCCCCACCCAGGATCATCATGATGAGAAAGGCCGCTCCCTGGTTGGTGTACTTACCCAAGCCGGCGGTGCCGAGCGAGAAAATGCTTGGCCAGAGAATTGAGCAGAACAGGCCGCCGCTAATCAGTGAGAACAGGGCAATCTTGCCGGTCGCCACTACACCAATGATGCTCAGAACAGCCCCAACCGCGGTGAAATACAGCAATACGGTTACCGGCTTTTCCCGGCTGGCCAGGTACGTGGCAATCATCACCAACACACAGATCATGTAGGGATACAGGTCGCTGACATCGCCGCTGTAGAGCGCATTGACGCCCAGAACAATGGCAAAGGCAACAAACGGCACCACGAAGGTCAGCACCCGTTTCATGGCTGGCGATGGATTGAAATTGCCAATAGAGGCTGTCCAGCGACCAATCATCATACTTCCCCAGAATAACGACACATATTTCGACACCTGCGAGGCATCCAATTGTTCAGTCTGTTTCAGGTATTCGCCCAGGTTACTGCCAATGGTCACCTCAACGCCAACATAAACGAAAATGGCCGTCATGCCCAGAACCAGCTGGGGGTATTTCAGCACACCAGTACCTACTTCAACTTCCTCATCATTGGTGATATGTGGCAACTTCGATAGTTTAAAGAAGCCGGCTAAAGCCAGGAACAGGGCACCCAAAATCAGGTAAGGCACTTTCACCGACTCGATGGTTGCGTTGGCGGCGGCATCGGCCGAAATAGACCCGAAAATGGCATACGAAATAATGACCGGTCCGATTGTGCCGCCCAAGTTGTTAACCGCCCCACCCAGGTTGATGCGCTGTGCACCTGTTTCGGGTGGCCCCAGCGCAATCATGAAGGGTTGCGTGGCCGTTTGTTGCAGGGAGAAGCCCAGCCCCACAATGAACAGGCCCGACAGCAACAGCGCATACGACTTCGTTTCGGCAGCCGGGTAGAACAGCAACGTACCCAGGGCCGAAATCAGCAGGCCATAGATGATACCGTTCTTGTAGCCGATTCGGTTCAGAATATCGGTCTTGATAGACGCCGATACCAGCAGGTACAGAATAGACCCTACGAAATAGGCAGCGTAGAAAGCAAAATCGACGAGCTGTGCCTGCGTTTGCGTTAACTGGAACTTGTCTTTAAAGAGTGGAATCAGGATGCCGTTTGAGGCCGCCACGAAGCTCCAGAAGAACCAGACGGTAATCAGCGTATACAGCGCCGAGCGATTGTCGGTTTGCTGCGTGAGGGGTTGGCCCGAAGCGGTAACGGGATCGTTTACCATGCGCAAGGTTTGTTAAGAGACAGAGAGAAGTAGGAACTGACACCCCGTAAGAAGAGCGCCTGTCAACAAAACTAACCACAATTTCGTACACTCGTAGCCCGCTGACCGACAGGATAAGGGTCTTTGCCTATTTTTGGCAATTCGTTCACGTTAACCCCAGCACTATGGCTACCATTGAGATTTCGTATCTCGGCGATCTCCGCACCGAAGACATTCACCAGCAGTCGGGCACCCGCATTCATACCGACGCGCCTACCGATAACCAGGGGCGCGGCGAGGCCTTCTCGCCTACCGATCTGGTTGCCAATGCACTAGGTACGTGTATCCTGACTACGATGGCCATCTTTGCCCGCCGCGACGGCATTGAACTGGCAGGTAGCCAGGCCAGTGTAACAAAAGTGATGTCGACTGATGCACCACGGCGGATCGTTAAAATTGAGATAGAGATGGTGGTGCGGGCTACAACGGCGGATGGCGTAGTACTCGACGAAGCACAAAAAGCAAAATTGGCGCGCATTGCCCACACCTGCCCCGTGGCCATCAGCCTTCATCCCGACCTCGAACAGGCCGTTTCGATTACCTGGGCGTAAACCGGTAACGGCGAAGCGCCAGGTTCGGGAAGAGCAGACAGCAACCGCTTACTCACTCCCGAACCTGGCGCTTTGCCATTACTTCTGTTACTCTTCGTCTTCGGCCGGAGCCGGGGGAATCTCAAGTCCGGCAAAGAGCTTATCCATTTTTTCGGCGTACTCGGCGGTATCGTCGAGGAAAAACTGGAGATGCGGAACAATCCGCAACTGATGCCGCACACGCTCGCCCAGTAGCTGCCGGATCGTCTTATTCTTCTCCTCGATGGTGTCCATCAGGAGGGCCTTGTTCTTGGCGGCCAAAAAACTGAGGTATACCCGGGCGATACCCAGGTCGGGCGACACCCGCACGTTGGTGACGGTGATAAACGCACCATTGAACGCGTGGGGCAGCTCACGTTGAAAAATCTCGCCGAGGTCTTTCTGCAATTGCCGGGCTACCTTTTGCTGTCGTTTCGATTCCATAGGGCAAATATCCGTAATTTCGCCGGTTGGCTTAGTGTACTAACCCATATTCGCTCTCGTAAGTTGCTCAGTTTTTTCCGCTCATTCGCGCCCTACCAGTATTTCAGCCTGCTGGTCGTTCTACTCCTGATCCGGCTACCGTTGCTGGTTTCGCCCCTGCCCCTCCTGATTCCTGAATTAAACTGGATGCTGGTGGGCGAACAGATGCGGCAAGGTTACACCCTGTACAGTGGTATCTGGGACAGTGTAAGCCCTTTTTCAGCGGGCGTTTACTGGCTCATCGACCTGACCGTCGGGCGCTCGCAAACTGCTTACTGGACGGTGGCCACGGCCCTCTCTATTTTTCAGTTGATCTATTTCAACTATATGATGAACGCCCGCGAAGTGTTTCCTGAGCGTTCGTTCTGGCCGGGATTGTTCTATACCCTTTTCCTGAATCTTAGCTTCGATTGCGTCACGCTCTCGCCCGTGCTGATGTCGCTCACGTTTCTCCTGTTAGCCTTCGGTACGCTGATTCGGCAATTGGGCAGACAGGGCGCAACCGATGAGGTATTTGAAGTAGGCATTTACATCGGCGTGGCGGCGTTGTTTTACCTGCCCTCGGGCCTGTTCATTATCTGGGCATCGCTCTCACTCCTCTTCTTCACCGGAGCTACCTTCCGGCAGCATTCGCTCACGATCTTCGGCTTTGCCTTCCCCATTCTGCTGGTCGTCTTTTATTATTATTTCATGAATTCACTCGATGACTTCAACCGCAACCTGCTCACATCGGTGTTCCGGGTACGTCAGTATGACCTGAGTGATTTCAGGACGCTGTTTTTCTCGTTGATCGTTCCTTTAACGGTTGGTGTGCTTGGCTTCTTAAGTCTATTTAACAGTGTTAACCGCTACGTTAATTTTCAGCAACGCTGCCAGCAGATCATGCTCATGTGGGCTATTACGGCCGTTTTGACCATTCCGCTTATGCCGTTTCTGGCTCCGATGCTCTTTCTGCTATTTGTGCCTCCCATGGCTTTCTTTGCTGTTCTCTACTTTGCCAGTGTTCGTCGAGTCTGGCTCCGGGAACTCACGTTTCTGGGCGTAGCAATGGCCATTGCCGGGATCCTGTACCAGGGCGCCATGCGGGTAGTACCCGGCCTTGAAGTGGGGCGACTCAGTAACTTACAGGTGAAACCCTCGACCTTACCCGATTATATCCGTAACCGAAAGGTGCTGATCATCGACGAAGACCTGAGTGGTTACCGGTACAACCAGCCCGCCACGCCCTACCTGAATTGGGACCTCGCCAAATATGACCTTCGTAACCTCGACAGTTACGAAGCAGTCATCGACATTTACGATAATTTCCGGCAGGACCCACCCGACTATGTGGTCGATCGGCAGCAGGTCATTCCTAAATTGTTTCAACGTGTTCCGGCGCTGGCTGCCCTCTACAAGCCCACAGAAACCGCAGGCGTCTACAAGCGGGTTCGGTAAAAAAGCGATCATACAGCCAGCATCAGAAGGCTACAGAAGAGGTAGCACCACCTGCTTTTCTGAGTCTGGTAGTCGTTGGTTAGCGCTTTTTCCAACCTACTGACAGAAAATTCATTGGATCGATTGAACAGCGCCCCCCCTAAAATACGTTATTGTTCTCCGGGCCTGTTTATGCAGGCCTGGCTTGTCTGCATGTAGGGCAGGTTTACGCTTTTAGAACACTTTTTCTACAGCCGTGCGGATCTACTGCATTGGCTGTTTACGACAAACCACATGGAAACAACGAATTCCCCATCTACGGCTACCACACCGCAGGAAGTAAATACAGGCCCCGGCTCAAAAGAAAGTACACACCGGTCTGATATACAGAGTACAACCGAGTTAAAAAGAGAGTTACCGAAACGAGATGAATCGTTATTGACACCCGAAGAGCTGCGTATTAAAGAAGCGTTTCAGGATCGGAACTGGAATGAAATCAAAACAGCCGATTCGTGGGTAATTTTTAAGGTACTGGCCGAATTCGTGGAAGGGTTCGACAAGTTGGCCCAGATCGGTCCCTGCGTGTCTATTTTCGGATCGGCCCGCACTAAACCCGAGAATCCGTACTACAAAATGACCGAAGAAATTGCGGCTAAACTAGTGCGTCACGGCTATGGCGTGATTACCGGCGGTGGTCCGGGCATTATGGAAGCAGGCAATAAAGGGGCATTTGAACAGGGCGGCAAATCGGTGGGGCTGAACATTAAACTCCCTTTCGAGCAGCATAGCAACATTTACATTGACCAGGACAAGAACATCAATTTCGACTTTTTCTTCGTTCGCAAAGTGATGTTCGTCAAATACGCCCAGGGGTTTGTGGTCATGCCCGGCGGCATGGGCACGCTCGATGAATTGTTCGAGGCCCTGACGCTGATCCAAACCAAGAAGATTGCCCGTTTCCCGATTGTTCTGGTGGGCAAAACGTACTGGAAAGGGTTGATCGACTGGATCGTGGAGACGATGCTGAACCAGGAGCACAATATCAACCCGGAAGACATGAAACTGATCAGCGTGGTTGACACGCCCACTGAAGCCGTAAAGGTGATCGACGACTTTTACGATAAGTACCTGATGAAGCCAAACTTCTAGACAACGAACAATGGCTCTGCCCGGAAACGTACCTGAGCAGAGCCATTACTCGCTACTACTGATTAATAAAACACCTCTGTCTTGTTGGTTTCCAGCGCTTCGATGAGTTGCGCGTAAGGCCCCGATTTGGCGTCGTTCTGCGTGAGCGGGTTGCTGCGGATATAGAATTTTTTCAGGTTCCTTAGCCCAATCAGTGAAGTTGGCAGCGTTTGAATGTTGTTATGGCTGATATCGACCGACTCTAACGTACCCAGCCCCGCCAACACGTCGGGCACGTTGCTGAACTGGTTGTAGCCAATGTCGAGTATGCCCAGTGACCGGAGTTTAACGAACGAACCGGGCAACTGGCTCAGTTTGTTGTGGTGAACAAAAAGCGTGTTCAGGTTTCGAAGCCGGGCCAGCTGAGGGGGCAGCGAAGCCAGGTTGTTATTCGCTACGGCCAGTTGTTCGAGTCGTTTCATGCGCCCCATCTGCCGGGGAAGTTCAGTCAGCTGGTTGTAGTACAGGTCCAGCACCACAACGTGTTTCAGTTTCCGAATCTGTCTGGGCAGGCTAGTCAGACCGGCGTTGTAGAAGTTCAGGTCGTTGAGCTTCCGCAGGCCGCGCAGGGGTTTAAGCGACACCTCCGTGAGGGTGTTGTTGCCCATCCACAAACTCTCCAATGCCTTACAATTTCGTACCGATGCCGGAATACGCGTCAGTTTATTCCCCTGAAGGGTGAGCGCCCGCAGGTGCGTATTCTTCGGAATAAACACGCTATCGTTGCCAATCTGATTGAAGAGTACATTCAACCGTTTGAGGCTCGGAATATCGGTGATGAGTCGGGCGGGTAATTGGGTCAGCTGATTTTTAGACAGATCCAGTTCTTCCAGATTCGGGAAGCGGTACACTACATCAGGTATCTTACTGAGGGCCAACTGGTTGACATGCAAATACTTCACTGTATCGGGCCGGGTCGTTGTGCGAGCGGCTTCGAGGGTGCTGATGGTGCTGTCGCCGGTGCGCACGAGCCGTTTTTCGCTGTAGAGCGGCCGACCGTAGCTAGTCCGGTACGTTGTCTGGTAAGGTGTTGAAATAGTAGCAGGCAAGGGGGTTGCCTGATAGAACACAGCAAGCCGGGTGACCAACTCCTGAAGCAGTTTGTCGGGAACGATGCCTGATGGTTGTAGCAGCACCCACTCCACTGTTCCGTTGGCCCGGACATATTCGGTTAGCTGATAAGAAAAGCCATAGCCGGGTACCGGCCCCTGTTTTTCGATCGACTCGCGCCGACTACGGTCAAAATCGCTACGCGTCCTGAACAACGCTGTACGCTGTTCGGCTGTCATTCCGTCGTACAACTTATTGACGGGTGGGTACCGCGCCTCCAGTTTGGCTGGACTGATCCCGTATTTCGCGGTATCGGCGCGAAGTAGTACCGTCACCTGCGCCTGGGCGGCGATAGTCAGGAGCAACGACAGAGCGAGCACAAACGGCAGTGTTTTCATACATGAATTCAGATACGTTTACGTGAGTGGATGCACCACTCGCCTCTATTCCATAAACCAGTGGGTAAACACCGCCCTCATTTTTTAGTCCAGGCGATACATGGCTAGCGGTGGCAATGCTGCGTAGCGGCCTTCGTTGCCTCCTCATGTTTAAACAGCTTCCCCATCTGAAAATCCTCGCAGGCGCCTGCTGCGTCTTTCAGCTTGAGTTTAGCCATTCCCCGTCGATAATAGATCTGCCCGTCCTGCGCGGCCAGTTCCAGCGATTTCGAGTAGGCGGTTATGGCATTTTTGGCGTCTCCCAAAGCGTCGAAAATTGAGCCACGAGTATCATACAGATTGGCTCGTTCAGGATTCAGGCTGATAGCCTGATCACTGGCTGACTGTGCTTCTTTGTACCGAGTTAGCTGAAGCAGTACCTGCGCTTTTTTGTTGTAGTAAATGGCATAGGTCGAATCCAGGCGAATCGCGGTATTCAGGTTGCGCAGGGCATCGGTCAGTTTGTTTTCAGACAAGTCGAGTTGAGCCAGATTATAATACGCCGGGTTGTAGTCGGCTTTCAGCTTTATCGTGGCCTGGTAATCGGCTCGGGCACGTTTGTAATCTTTCTTGTCATCGTAAAAAAGCCCACGGGCATTCTGGTATTCATGTTTATCTGAAGCCAGTTCGATGGCTTTTGTGAAGTAGTTTGCCGTGGTGTCTGAATAATCTTCCGATGCCTTGCCACACAAACCCAGGTAATAGTAGCTCATCTGCGACGACGGATTTAACGTCACGGCTTTCAGTAAATCCGTTTTAGCCCGGTCGTACTGGTCATCGTCGTAGAGTATTACGCCCCTGTTCTCGTACGCAAGGGCCAGGGCCGAATCAAGGGCTATGGCGCGCGTGAAGTCATCAAAAGCACCTTGTTTATCGCCCAGCCGATACTTGGCCAGCCCCCGATTATTGTAGGCGATCACTCCGGTGGAATCGCGTTGAAGGGCGTACTCAAAATCGGCCAATGCCCCGTAATAATCGCCTGTTTCCAGTTTGCTGAGACCACGCTGGTTGTAGATAGTCCAGTCGATCAGCATCAGCTTTGCGTTCATCAGTTTGGTAAACAGGGCCATTGCTTCTTCGTGCTTGCCGACCCGTTGCAGGGCCTCTGCTTCCTGGATCAGTTTCTGTTGAGGCGAGTCTGATAACACGGCCCTGTAGGACGCGCAATTTTTGCTCAATTCTTTTGAGAGCAACAGGCCGATTTTCTGCCCTACTTCGGTATACCCCTCCAGGTTGTTGTCTGCCAGAACCTGCGCACCATGCTCGGTGAACTCGTCTTCAAAACAGGACTTAAGCGCCTCGGCGGGTGCCTGCTTTTCGAGCTGTTTTTTACGGAGGCATTCGCAGATCTGATTACTCAGGAATGTCAAGGATGGCTCATTGATAATTGGCTTGTCGGGCGTTTGGCCGTAGCAGGCGGCTGAGATAAGTAACAGGCTGAACAGTTGCGGTAAGTTAAGCGACATTGGTTTTCAAGAACTAGTGTTTGATTAGTTTAAATTGACTGCGCCGCCCCGCCTGCTCAGCGGTCAGGATGTAGACACCCGCCGGTACGTTGCTCAGGTCGATGCGATGGCTCATTTTTCCCTGCCGTACTGCCCCCGCCGACTGATGAACCAACGTACCGGCGGCATTGTAAATGCCAACCAGCACATCGCCCCAGCCAGGTACGTCGCCGTCGAGTTGAAGCCAGCCTGCGGTTGGGTTGGGGTAGGTACGTAGCTGCAAGGGCAACTCTGGTTCGGTGGCCAGCAGTTTGGTCACCGTGATCAGGGCCGTGCCGGTGGCGGTACCTACCCCGCACTGGCTGTTGCTGACCTCCGTTAGCCGGAAACCTGCGGTCGTATCAGGCTTCACGGTAAGCGTATAAGGTGTAGTTGAGGCGGTAAACGCACGTGGCCCGAAAAAATCAGTCACCACAAACCGCCAGGGCGGCGTTCCGGTAAAGGCTACGCTGATGCGCGTTGAATCGCCTTTGAAAATGGACGAATTGCCGGTCAGCGTACCTGTTGGCGTCTGACGCACAGCAACGTTCTGAGCCACCGAAGCCCCCAGGTGCTGCGGACTACTTGAGCCTACCCGAAGGATGTAGCGGTCACTATCGGGTGTGCCAGCCGGTATGGTTACGGTCAGTTGCGACGCGCTGCTTATCGTTGGCAGGGTTCGCATGGTGGCTCCTGTTGAATCGGTCAGGTAGGCCGTAAACGTATTGGTTGTGCTGAATACACCAGTAGTGCTCAGATAAACCTGATACGTTTTTCCCGTGCAATATGGACCGCCGTACAATGTGGGTCGAATGGTTACGCTCGCCGCCGGAATCACCGATACCGAATATAGGCCCGTTGCCTGCCCCGCGCCACATTGATTGGCTACACTGACAAGGGAGTAACTACCCGATCGGGTGATTGTCACGGGAAAGTCATAGATGCTGTTGCTGGGATTGAGCACCGTCTGCCCGGCGGGCGAAGTCAGCGTGAGCGAGTACGGACCGATCGACGTTGATGAGAGCCGCAGATATTGGGTGTCGTTTTCGTAAACGACCCCAGTCCCGCTTTGCAACAGCGTGACACTCACCGGTGCATTTACCGGGAACGTAAATCCATTCAGGACGGTTGCGGGCGCTGAGGCTTCTAGCTGGATGCTGTACGAACTAGGTTTCAGCGAATTGCTTAGCGTAAAGGTATACACCCCACTCAGGGCCGTGGTTTCGGCCAGCAGCGATTTCGCCGATGAGGTAGCATAATTATCGATCAGGTAAATCTGGAGCTTGTTCCCTTCGGAATAATCACCAGCGGCGGCATAGGTGAATGACACTGTTTGCCCCACGCAGGCACTGGCCCGGTTGGTTCGCAGCAAGGTCAGGTAGGGCCTTTCGGTGACCCTCACCGTACCGGTCGCCTGCCCGTAACCACACGAATTGACCGCACTCACTACGCTGTACGTCCCCGGCTGACTCAGGTAGTAGCTGCTTCCACTAGTCGACCCTCTGGCCGTGACCACGGCAGACCCACTGAACAGGATAACCGTAGCGTCGAGCGACATACCGATTAGACTGACTTCAACGGTAGAAAAAGTACCCCTGACAACCTGTATAGCCGTTGCGCCACTGGGGGTAGTGAGCAACACACTCGGGGTAGTCTGAATCGGGAGCTTACTCGTGTAAGGGGTACCCGCTACCAGGGTTCCGTTAAACAGGTAAGCCACCCGATAAAACACCTGTTTATTCACGAACGAGGCTGGTACAGTCACCGATAACGGGCTGGTTGCGCCGGCAGTAGGCGCGGTTTGCCAGGTCTGCAAGTCCTCCGAAAACTGAACGATAAGCGAGGCGCTGGCAGGCACACTGCCAAACTGTACATAGGGCACCAACAAAGGCGACTGTATACAAGCCCGTAACGGATAAACTGCCTCCGTTCTGATCAGCGAGGGAACCACCTCTATCTTAGGAGCCAGTGACGTGCCCGTTGCCGTAGTGCCACATGCATCCGTTACCCGAACGAGGCCGAAGTTGCCAGTCGTGGTCGGTTGGTAGGCGGTCTGGAAACTATAGTCGGTCCGGCCTTTAACCCCATTGGCCAGTTCGTAGTCGTATGGCGCTCGTCCGCCAGTAAAGTTGTAAGAGGCCGTGATACGCTGGCCAGCCGCAATGGTCAGCGATCCGGCAGAACCGTCGGGAAGCCGTTCTGACAGCGATACACTGACTGATGGCGAATAGCTGACAAAGAAGGTCTGCTCATTACTCCGGCTCACCGGGCTGGTCGATGACACCCGAACCCGATACGTACCCGACAACGTGGGCAAGACAAATGAGATCGATTCGGCCGTTGAAAACGACTGCACGGTCGCCCCGGTGAAATTCCCGTTCGGCCCCGATACGTCGAGTTGAAACTGGTTATCGGCATTGAACGTACCGGTCGTATAGAGGTTCAGTTGCTGGCGGCTTCCGGGGCAGAAGTTGTTATAGGGGGTGCTGTCTACGGGGCGAATCACCAGGCCCGACGGTTGACCCGACGGACTTTGCACCGTCACCGTAATGGCGGGCCGGGTGGTGGTGATCGGCCCAACGCCGCACTCGTTACTGATCGATACTACCGAGAACGTGGTTGTACCTGTTACATAAACCGGTAGAAACGTTTGGCCGCTGGACGTCTGCGAATAGCCGCCCGTGAGCCCGATTCGTACGCCTGTATTGAGCAGTAGTTGCGTGGCTCCTCCCCCAAAATAGGTTGCTTCGAGCGACACATCGCCGGCCGTACTCACGGTCTGCTGGTCTCTTGCGAAGCTAAAAATCGGCTTTGTCTTGATCGTTAGTGGCAGGTTCGTCTGGGTCAACACGGTATCGACCGTGGCGTTTACCAGTTGAATGGCCTGGTTCTGAAACGGCAGTGACGTTACAGGCGTGAAGGTCAGCTGGCCCGGCTTATCCGACAACGCATCGGTAACGTACCCAAACCCGTACCGTACCCTGAGCCGACTGGGGAGGGTGTAGCCCGGTGTAGCCGTGTAATACATCGTCACGGATTGACCAGTACAGATGTCGCGGGTCGACAGTGAATCGATCCGCAGGCCGGGACGTACCTGTACTGTCGCCTGGCGTGTTCCGTAACTGACGCCTTCATAACAGGTACCCGCATATGAAACAATGCTGTACGACGTTGTTGTTGACGGAGACACTGGCGTGGCATTCGCTCCGAAGGGGCTATAAAAGCCATCGAACCCCATTTGCCTGCCATCGCTGAGCACTACATTACCCGACCCAGTTCCCGTATAACTGAGTATCAGCGAGGCCTGCCCACCAAAATCTATCGCGGCCGGATCAACCGAAAGAGACAACCGGGGCGCTGATTCCAGGTTGAACGTGCTGCCATCCCGGTAATACGCCGAAATGCCGGCATTTTTTGAAAAAATGCGGAGCCGGTAGCCGTTGGAAAACGTGCCGATGTATTGTTTCGGCAGGGTAACCTGTAAGGGACTGGTGTTGCCCGTAACAGGCAAGGCAATAGACCGGTTGCCTTCATTGGTGCTGATGAGTTCAGCCTCGAATACTGTATTGGGTGGAAGCGGCGCGCTGGTCGAAAAATAAACGGGTAACTGAGCACCCAGACACAGTCTTTCGTTCCCCCGTGCCACTAGCTGGAAACCGACCGAATTGACCTGCACCGTAGCACTGCCACTCGCCGTGCCCGTTCCGCAGGCATTTTTCACGCTCGCTACGCTATACGTGGTGGTTTTAGCCGGATTAACCGGATAATCGACTGCACCGTAGTAGTTACTTGGCTGTACAAAGCGTGTACTGTCTTGAAGGGTCATAGTGTAGCTGCCCTCTCCCGTCAGCACAATCGAGAGATTGACCGTTGAATAGGGGTTCACCGAAACAGTGCCCGTAGAGCTGCTCAATAGCCGGGCCGTTGGTGTGGTAGCAATCCTGAACGAGTAACTGGCCGGGCTGACAACCACAGGCTTAGTGGCCACCACACGATAGACATAGTTACTTTCTGGCGTGCCGGGGTAAGGCAGCGTGATAGAAGCCGGGCTGCTGGTGAACGACCCTGGCAGATCGACGTAGGTGCTTCCAAAGTTGCTCGACAGTTGTACCCGGAAGCTATTGTCGGCCGCAAACGTACCTGAGGTCGTGAAGGAAACGCTCAGCACCGATCCCGCGCAACCGCCACTCAGGCCATACTGCTCCTGAAGGGTGATCGATTGTGCGTTGACCAGGCAAGAAACAAACAGAAATAAAACGCTGAGTAAGTAAACATTTCGCATGGTGTAATGATTTGGCAGTACAATATGAAGTCGACAAGATGCAAAAACTGGGCACATGACGCAAGAAGAAAAGTGAAGTAAATGGGTTAATAGGTATACAGGTAAAAAGGTAATTGGTCACAGCCCTTCACCGAGTCACCCAATTACCCAATCAACCAAACAACCAATCACCCATTACTCCGTATCTTTGCCCCCTCAAAATCGACCTACACGTACCCAATGACCGCTCCCATTCGCATTGCCCTTCAGAAATCGGGTAGACTCAGCGAAGATTCATATCAATTGTTTAAAGCCTGCGGCATCCGTTTCGATTACGGCACAGGCAAACTCAAATCCGTTTCGTCGAACTTCCCTGCCGAATTCCTTTTCCTGCGCGACGATGATATTCCTGGGTACGTTGAAGATGGCGTAGCTGATCTCGGCATCGTGGGCGAAAACGTTTCCGTTGAAACAGGGCGCGACGTAACCACGGTGCATCGGCTCGGCTTCTCGAAATGCCGCCTCTCGATTGCCATCCCACGCGGCGATACCTACAATGGCCTGGGCGACCTGGCTGGCAAAAGTATCGCTACCTCCTACCCCAATCTGCTGGGAACGTACCTGACCGAGCAAGGCATCAAAGCCGACATTCACGAGATCAGCGGGTCGGTCGAAATTGCGCCGAGCATCGGACTGGCGCAGGCCGTTTGCGACATCGTTTCGTCGGGGAGTACGCTGCTCAGCAATGGTCTGAAAGAGGTAGAGACGATCTTCCGCTCGGAGGCAATCATGATTGCCTATCCCGGTCTGTCGGCCGAAAAACAAACCCTGCTCGACCAGCTGCTGTTCCGAATCAATGCTGTGCAGGCGGCTAAAAATAACAAATACATTGTGCTCAATGCTCCCAACGCAGCCATTCCGGCCATTGCCGCGCTGCTGCCCGGCATGAAAGCCCCCACGGTGACCCCCCTGGCTACCGAGGGGTGGAGTTCAGTGCATTCGGTGATCAACGAAAATGCCTTCTGGGAAAACATCGAAGCCATTCGTGCCGCTGGCGCCGAAGGCATTCTGGTGGTTCCGATTGAGAAAATGATCAACTAGTGGAAACGCAACATCTTGCGGCTCTACTCCTACTGTACCATGCAAATCATTCCATTTCCCGAACGTACCGAATGGCCCCGGTTGTTGGCCCGGCCTACACAGTCGTCAGCACAAATAGAAGCCGTAGTAGCACCGATCCTGACGCAGGTACGTACCCAGGGTGATGCCGCGTTGATCGAGTTGGCTCAACGCTTCGATCAAGTCGATTTATCTGTATCGGGACTAGCCGTTTTGTCTCAGGAGCTGGACGCCGCCGAGAGCCTGTTGAGCGATGAGCTGAAGGAGGCGATCCGGCAGGCCTACAACAACATCCGCACCTTTCACGAAGCGCAGAAACAGCCGGTCCAGAAAATTGAAACCATGCCCGGCGTTACCTGCTGGCGCAAAAGCGTCGGTATCGATAAGGTAGGCATCTACATTCCCGGCGGCACGGCCCCCCTGTTCAGCACCGTACTGATGCTGGGTGTTCCCGCGCAACTGGCGGGCTGTCGCGAAGTAATTCTCTGTTCGCCCAGCAACCATCCGGCCATCTACTTTGCAGCCAAACTGGTGGGCGTCACCAAGGTATTCCGCATCGGTGGTGCGCAGGCCATTGCAGCACTGGCCTATGGTACGGAGACTATTCCACAGGTGTACAAAATTTTCGGGCCCGGCAATCAATACGTGACCGCCGCCAAAATGCTGGTGGCTAAAGAAGGTACCGCCATTGACATGCCCGCTGGCCCCAGTGAAGTGGCCGTGTATGCCGACGATTCGGCTGTGCCCGCCTTCGTTGCCGCCGATCTGCTCTCGCAGGCCGAACACGGTGCCGACAGTCAGGTGCTGCTGGTCTCGACAAGCAAGAAACTCCTCTCGTCAGTCAATCTGGTACTGAGCACACAGATGGACCGGCTTCCGCGCCGCGATCTGGCGGCCAAAGCCATTGACAATAGCAAAGCCATTCTGGTCGAAACGCCCGCGGATGCCCTTGAGTTACTAAATCAGTACGCCGCCGAACACCTGATTTTAAGCGTGGAAAACGCCGAAACGGTGGCTGAGCAGATCACCAACGCTGGGTCTATCTTCCTGGGCAACTACACGCCCGAATCAGCTGGTGACTATGCGTCGGGTACCAACCATACCCTGCCAACCAACGGGTTTGCCCGGGCCTACAGTGGCGTGTCGCTGGATAGTTTCGTAAAGAAGATCACCATACAGCACATTTCGCCCGAAGGCATCCGAAACATCGGGCCCGTGGTAGAAGCTATGGCCGAAGCCGAATCGCTCGATGCCCACAAACGCGCCGTCAGCATCCGGCTGGCTTCGCTGGTGGATTGATTTTGGCTGAAAGTTGTTACCTTGGTAATAGGTATTCACGTTTAGCAAGCAAGTGTGGTAGTCGTTACGATTGCAGTTGAGACGGCCGAAGACGAGGCACGGCTCATTGAGTTTCTGCCAACTGTACATGGGCAGGTAGTCTCTAAAGCTGAAAGAACTCAGCCTGTCAATGACATAGAGGCACGGAAGTAAGGATCTATATCTGCACTAAGACGGCTGGCTGCCCGAGGCGGTGCATCGTCATCTGGTGACGCCGCCGATTGGCAACGGGAGGTTAGAAGTTGGGATCGAGTGCTTGAATGGCTTAATCGGCCTACTATCAACTTTAGTGTTTCAGCTATTTCTCAGGTCGAGGTGCTTGGTTATCATAAATTAACAGGTCGGGATAAGGAAGATTTTGACGATTTCTTTTCAAATACTCCGTCTTATCCCATAACTACCGAAATTATTCAGTTGGCAGTTACCGTGCATCAGCAGTGCAAACGGTCGCCCGCTGATGGTATTATTGCCGCGACCGCACGTAGTCATGGCCTGCCTGTTGTGACGCATCATGTCGACGATTTCTCGACAATTGATGGCCTGACGGTCATTTCATTAGCCGGTATTCTGGCAGAATCCGCTACTTAATCAGGCCGCATTGCGTCATAGAGGGCGGTTTCCTCGTTATTTTTGGGGCAACGTACCTGCTGAAGCCATTGCTGGCAGCGCCCCTGACAATGCCCCATCCTTACGAATCCCTCATTGCCAGTCGACTGAATCTGACGGCAAGATCCGTCGCCAATACCCTCGAACTCCTGACTGGTGGTGCCACCGTGCCCTTCATCGCCCGCTATCGAAAAGAAATGACCGGAGGCCTGGATGAAGTGCAGATCGCTACCATTCGCGACCTGGCCCAAAAGCTTGCCGACCTTGATAAGCGCCGCGAGGCCATTATCGCGACTATTACCGAACAGGGCAAACTTACGCCTGAGCTCCGCAAAAAGCTGGACGCTGCCGACTCGCTCACGGAGGTGGAGGACCTGTATTTACCCTACAAGCAAAAGCGCAAAACCCGCGCTATGCTGGCCATCGAACGCGGCCTGGAACCACTGGCCGACCGTATCTTTAGCCTTCGCGACCCCAATCCCGAACAAACAGCCAGTCGTTACCTGTCCGACAACGTACCCAGCCTGGCTGATGCCCTGCAAGGAGCCCGTGACATCATTGCCGAGCGCATCAGCGACGATGCTGACGCCCGCCAGCGCATCAGAACCCTGTTTGAGCGGGAAGCGATTATCCGGTCGACGGTCAAGAAAGGGAAAGATGCTGACGGGGCTAAATACAAAGACTATTTCGACTTTGCCGAGCCGCTCCGCAAGGTTCCCTCCCATCGGCTGCTGGCCTTGCGCCGGGGCGAGGCAGAGGGTATACTGAACGTTGGCATTGCCCCCGATGAAGAAGCGGCCCTTGACCGCCTCGACCGGCAGTTTGCAGGACGTACCTACGCTGGTGCCACGCGGGCCAGTCAGGAACAGATGGCACTGGCCATCAAAGACAGCTACAAACGCCTGCTACGTCCGGCATTGGAAACCGAATTTGATAACCTCTCAAAAGAGAAAGCCGATCAGGAAGCCATACGGATCTTTGCGGGAAATCTGCGCCAACTACTCCTCAGCCCACCGCTCGGTCAGCAGCGCGTGATGGCCATTGACCCCGGCTACCGTACGGGTTGCAAAACCGTTTGTCTGGATGCGCAGGGTAATCTGCTGGCCGATACCGTCCTGAACCTATTTGCTTCTGACAGCGAAAAACAACGCGCGGCCCAAACCGTTCGGACGCTGATCGATAAGCACACCATCGACGCCATCGCGATTGGCAACGGTACGGCCGGACGAGAAACGGAATCGTTCGTTCAGCACCTCGATCTGGGCAAACCAATTGTAATGGTCAGTGAGCAGGGGGCTTCCATCTACTCGGCCTCGGAGGTAGCCCGGCAGGAATTCCCCGACAAAGACGTGACGGTTCGTGGAGCCGTCAGCATCGGGCGGCGACTGATGGACCCACTGGCCGAGTTGGTAAAAATTGACCCGAAATCGATTGGTGTTGGGCAGTATCAGCACGACGTTGATCAGAATGGCTTGAAAAAGAGCCTGGACGATGTTGTCGAAAGCTGTGTAAACTCGGTGGGTGTTTCGCTCAATACGGCCAGTGCGTACCTGCTTCAATACGTATCCGGCTTAGGGCCGCAGCTAGCGCAGAACATCGTGGCCTACCGGGCGAAGGAAGGCGCTTTTAAAACGCGGGAGCAGCTTAAGAAAGTACCTCGTTTAGGGCCCAAAGCCTTTGAACAGGCGGCTGGCTTCCTCCGAATTACTGATGCCGGTACCGATTCGGGTAAAAATCCGCTCGACAACTCGGCTGTTCACCCCGAACGCTATGAACTGGTGGGCCGCATGGCAGCTGATATGGGCTGTACCGTGGCTGATTTGTTGAAGAAGCCAGACCTCCGCAAGCAGATCAAAGCTGAAAAATATGTGTCAGCCACCGTCGGCCTGCCCACGCTCACCGATATTCTGGCCGAACTGGAAAAACCCGGCCGCGACCCGCGCGAAGCCCTGACGGTTTTTAGTTACGACGACCGCGTAAAAACCATCACCGATCTGCATGAGGGCATGGTGCTGCCCGGCGTCGTTACCAACATTACTGCTTTTGGTGCCTTCGTCGATATTGGCGTGAAGCAGGACGGACTGGTTCATGTATCGCAGATGGCAAACCGGTTCATCACCGACCCGAATCAGGTAGTCAAAGTGCATCAGCAGGTCACGGTG
This sequence comes from Fibrella arboris, assembly GCF_041321095.1. Classification (NCBI taxonomy): domain Bacteria; kingdom Pseudomonadati; phylum Bacteroidota; class Cytophagia; order Cytophagales; family Spirosomataceae; genus Fibrella; species Fibrella arboris. The sequence goes on from NZ_JBGGWE010000002.1 coordinate 599,143, forward strand.
AAGGTGCTGGAGGTAGATACCACGCGCAAACGAATTGCGTTATCCATGAAAATCTGATAGCTTGCAGTGATCGTTCAGGTCTACAACGGGGCCTGAACGTACCTAAAACCTACCCAATTGCTATGCAGCAGATGTTTCCTCTTTTTTCTGCCGTACCTCGTTGGCTGGTTGGCAGCCTGCTTATTTTCGCCGCTTCCTGCAACTCGACTGGCCCGCTCTTCTCATCCAGCCGACCGGCTGCCAAACCGACCCGCTCAGGCGCTGCGAAGCCAACAGCTTCGAAAACGACCAAATCAGCGCCCCCGTTAAAATCTGTCGATTCCAAAACGTATATCAGCCGGTATGCACGGGAGGTAATCAGCCAGGCACGTACCTATACCGGAACCCCTTATCGATCGGGCGGTAACACCTACGACGGCATAGACTGTTCAGGGCTGATCTGCTCGGCTTTTTCGGCTGTTGGTCTTAAAATGCCCCGTATTTCGTGGCAACAGTCTGAGGTAGGCTATGAAGTTGACGTGTCAGAGATAAAACCCGGCGACCTCATCTTCTTCGTGCCCGACCACGGCAAGGCCGGGTACGTCTCCCACGCCGCCATTGTTACGGAAGTGCGCGGCGAAAACGACATCCGCTTCATTCACGCCTCCTCATCACGCGGCGTTCGTGAAGACAACCTCTACGCCAATTACTTCAAAGGCCGGTTTGTGAAAGCATTGCGACCATTCTGACAATCACGCTAGCATGGGGCTTGTTGCCTTCATCTGACAGGCAGCAGTACCTGACAAGCAAAAGCCCTGAAAACATGGTGTTTTCAGGGCTTTTCAATGGAGGTGGAGAATATCGGAGTCGAACCGATGACCTCTTGCATGCCATGCAAGCGCTCTAGCCAGCTGAGCTAATCCCCCATTGCGCCTGCAAAACTAGGGTTTTTCAACTATCCTGTCAAGCAAGCCCGGCGAAAAATATCAGTTTCATTGCTGGCTACGACTCAATCATCTCAGCATCAGCGATGATATAATTCAACTCGTAGATATTATCAGCGTTTAGTTTTAGCGTTCCGCGGAATGTACGGCGTTCGTCGGTCTTGAACTTACGGCCTGGCTTTTTGAACTTCAGCGATACCACTGATTCGGGGCCAGCACCACCGCAGAAGAAACAGGCCGAATACGGAAACGCCGATAGTACATACACATTTGACTCCAGGTCGACCGGAAGCACGTACCCCGTCAGCTCAACGGGCTTACCGCTCATCTTCTGAATGGCAGGACCAAACGTCGGGTAAAGCATGTAAACCGACTCTTCGGCATACCATTTTTTCTTGAACGTTACGTCTCTAAGCGCTTCCCAGGACAATTTCACAGGGTCAGCTACCGTTGGCCTTGTTGACACTGGCGCCACGGATGACGTGACAACCGGACGAAAACTCACCAACCCAATACACAGAAAGACAACGACAACGATGAAGCGTGGCATACTTAAGTAGGTTTTTTGAGGAACTGTAAAGTAAATGTGTAAAGTTTATTAGTTTTACTGCTAACAACGCGTCCAGCTAGAAGCCAGTGCCCGTTTTACTCAACGACCATCCCGACTTATCGCCTGCCAGCCCTACACAAGCGGAGCCTATCCGGCTCACCCGCCTGTACACAGCTACGCTGCTTGGCCTAGCCCTGCTGTTAACGATAGCTGAAGTGATTACACAGTGGCAAATTGATAAGTTCCAGGACGAGTTATCGGTTATTCGTTATACGGCTATTCAACGGCACCAGAGCCAGCAAATTGCCAAAAAAGCCATTCAACTAGCCGACACCCACGACTCGCTCACCTTTCGGGCCATCCAACGCGAATTGGGCACCCTTTTTCGGGTTGTCGAGCAGTTGCATCTCGACGGGCGGCGTGGCGTATTGCGGGATTCAACCGGGCAGCGCTCAACCCGAATTATTGAGAACAGTTCTGAGGTGGAGCTACGCTACGCTAATGTGAAGCCCCATTTCGAAGCCTTGCAGGTCAGCATTCGCCAACTGAGCGCGCTTAGCGGACCCGAACAAATGAAGCGGCCTGCCGCACAGGCCAGCTTGAACCTACTGCTCGCCAACGAAACGCCTTTCCTGGAAAAAGTTGATCTGGTTGTTCGGCAACACACCGCTGAACTCCGCCAGAATCTAAACAGGCTTCAACGGGTTGAGTTATGGCTGCACTTGCTGACGCTCTGTATGCTTGCCGCTATCGCTTACTTTGTGTACCGGCCTGCAGCCCGTCGGTTACGGCAAACGATAGACCGGCTGGTGGCCGCCGAAAAACGTACCACCGATGTAAACCGGAAATTAACCAGTACCAATAAATCGTTGAAAAAAGCGCGCCAACAGCTTTTCGACGCCACAAAACTTCAGTTCCAGCAGCAGATCAACGAGCAGAAATCACGGACCGCTTATTTGATGGCCGGGCAGGAAGAAGAGCGCAAACGCCTCTCGCGTGAACTGCACGATGGCCTGGGGCAGATGTTGACGGCCATTAAGCTACAGGTTGAAGGACTGGAGACCCGGTTGACGAATGAGGGAGTCACCACCGCAAACTTATCGCCGCTCAAAACGTTAATAACGCAGACGATCCAGGAAACCAGGTCAATCTCAAACAACCTGATGCCCAGCGTACTAAGTGACTTTGGGCTAATTCCGGGATTACGCATGCTGGTCGATAGTCACAACCGCCCGGACAATGAATCGGCGCATCAGCTGAGGGTCACCCTGGAGGCCGATGAATGGCTTGCCGATACGACCCATCGGCTCGATAAAACAATTGAGATTACTCTATACCGCGTGTCTCAGGAAGCCGTCACCAACGCCATTCGACACGGTAAAGCCACCCGGATTGACATTCAACTGTTTGAAAAAGATCAATACCTTCACCTAACCGTCACGGATAACGGAGCGGGCTTCAAGACGCAACGGTTATTAAAAGAACCACATGGTCAAGGGGTACACAATATCCATGAGCGTATAAAACTGCTGAATGGTATCTTCAAATTAACCTCAACTCCAGGTAAAGGCACTAAACTGAAAGTCAGTATTCCCTACCACTCTCATTTGATATCTCACGATTATGATCAAACTAATGCTAGTTGACGACCATGCCATTGTGCGTGACGGCGTCCGTTTATTACTTGAACAAAATGATGGACTAACCATCATTGATGAGGCCAATGATGGCGAAGAAGCGCTTGATAAACTGAAAGCGCATCAGGCAGCTAACACGTTGCCCGATGTGGTGTTGCTCGATATTTCCCTACCGGGCATGTCAGGCATTCAGGCGGCACAGCATATCACACGGCTAAACAAAAACATTCGGGTGCTCATGCTGTCGATGCACAATAATGAAGACTATATCCTGCGCGCTGTTGAAGCCGGTGCGATTGGCTATATTCTGAAAGATTCGTCGAGCGATGAAATGATCAAGGCCATCAAAACAGTGGCAGCGGGCGAAAAATACTTTAGTTCGCCAGTAGCCACGATCATTCTGAATGGCTATATGCAGCAGATGCGTAAAGATCCGGGCAGTACCGCCGGTGCTGGCAAAGCACGCCGGTCGAAGCTGTCGAAAAAAGAAAAGGAAATTCTAAGCCACCTGATCGAAGGCCTAAGCAGCCGACTGATCGCCGAAAAGCTGCAACTCAGCGTACGCACGGTCGATAACCACCGGGCCAACATGATGCGCCGGTTACAGGTACGCAACGCCGCTGAGCTGGTTCGCATGGCCGTCGAGGAAAAGCTTGTCTGACCGACGCCTACCTCGACCTATCCCCGGCTGATAGACAGGCCGTTGCAGGTCATGATCGGCTAGGTTGATCTGTACGCAGACAATGCACCGATCGGGTTAAATTCTTGATTAAAACAGAAGCCATAAGGCTCGGGTACGTTGGCGTTTCAAGCGAACATTCCCGAACTTTATGGCTTCATCTAGTTTAACGTTCGCCATGCGCATTTCCTGGTTCCTGACATCGGCTACGACAGCCGCCTGTTTTCTTCTGGTAGTTACCTCCTGTTTTGGCCAATACGGAGGCGGGTATGGAGGTGGATATGGCGGTGGTTACGGAAGCGGCATGGGCCGTGGGATGAACAGCAATATGGGCGGGGCCAATTTTAAACCGTCCATACCTAACGTGGCAGGCGAGATGGCCGCCCGCGAAACAAAATGGATGAAGGAAAACCTGAATCTGGACAAGGACCAGGCAAAGGCCATAAAATCGCTCAACAACGATTACGCCAAATTGCAGCAGGAGGCCATTAAAGAAATTGTCGGTTCAGACGGTGGTAAGGGCAAGTCGAATCCGGATGCCAACAAGCAGATTCACGATGCCATGATGATGTACAATGAGGAAAAGGAAGATAAGTTCAAGGCCATACTAACGCCTGAACAATGGGTGACCTACCAGACAAAAAAACCTGATATGCAGCGCGAAATCGGCGGTGTCAGGCCACCCGCCCCCAAGGGCATGATCAAAGACTCCACCACGACTGCCAAACAATAAAACCTGTTGCAGGGGCTCAGGAACGTACCCAGATCCTTACGCGTGCAGCCACCTGCTGCTGACCGATCTGGAACCCTTTCAGCAACTCGTGTTGTTAACCAGTCATCTTGCGAAGCCGGCCATTCAGCCGGTTTTTCAGTTTATATATTACTCTATTAAGTCAATCGAATAACAACACTAATCCTTTTTCAACCATGTCACTTCGACTAGGCGATATCGCCCCTGATTTTACGGCCAATACAACTGAAGGTCCAATTCACTTCCACGAGTGGTTGGGTAACTCGTGGGGAATGATTTTCTCCCACCCTGCCGATTTCACGCCCGTTTGCACCACCGAATTAGGGCGCACTGCCCAATTGAGCGATGAGTTTGCCAAGCGCGGCGTTAAAGTGGTTGCGGTCAGCGTTGATCCGCTCGAGCAGCACAACGAATGGGTGAAGGATATCAACGAGGTGAATAACACCACGGTGAATTTTCCGCTCATTGCCGATGAGAACCGCGAGGTGGCCACGCTCTACGATATGATTCACCCCAACGCCAGCGAAAAAGCAACGGTCCGGTCGGTGTTTATTATCGGGCCCGACAAGAAGATCAAACTGACACTAACGTACCCAGCGTCAACGGGTCGGAATTTCTTCGAGATCCTGCGTGTGATCGACTCGCTGCAATTAACGGCCAACTACTCAGTGGCCACCCCCGCCGACTGGCAGGAAGGTGAAGACGTTATTGTGACGCCTGCTGTACCCAACGACCAGCTCGAAGAGAAATTCCCGAAAGGCGTCACGTTTGTGAAACCCTATCTGCGGAAGACGCCCCAACCTAATAAATAACCGTTGGGGAAACTGTGGCCGTAACCCGGTATTCTAAAAACCTTTGGCGTTTATTACGGTTTGAGAGTACGTACTACATACAAAACAACTCAACGATATGCCAAAGAATCTGAATCCCCAGCACGATGAAGGCCCAGTGGCCGAAGCTATTGAACAACAAACCGCCAAGCTCCCTTCCGATCTTTTTCTGTGGGGCGGCATGGGCGCACTGGCCACTGCTGCCGCCTGTTATGCCACTGGTAAACGGCACGAAGCCTTGCTGGTTGGTCAGTGGGCAGCCCCTATCCTGATCCTGGGCCTGTATAACAAGCTCGTGAAACTGGAAGGGTCAAATTAAAAAAGGTTTCAAGTTTCAGGTTTAGAGTTTCAAGTGCGCTGCTTATTGACCAGTCTTCTATAAGCAGCGCACTTGAAACTCTAAACCTGAAACTCGAAACCTTTTCCAAAAATGGCAGCGGCAACGTCTTCAGACGTTGCCGCTGCCATTTTTGTATGTTTGCAGGCCCAGTCTCTCACTGCCTATGAAGTCACTGGTTCTGCTCCGGGTTGTTTATCACCAGTAAAAACGATTAATCTGGTTACTCGCGGGCGCACTGGCAGTGGGTTTGCTGATCTGGCGGTTGACGCGTCCCGCCGACGTCATGGCATGGCGGTTTATCGACGGCTACGGCATCAAATTCCCAACCCGGTTCACGGTGCATGGCTTCGATGTGTCCCGGCACAACAACCGGATTAATTGGGACAGGGTGGCGGCCATGAACGACGGGGGCATTCGGATGCAGTTTGTCTTTATTAAGGCCACCGAAGGAGCTACCCTCGGCGACCCGACCTTTACCAAAAACTGGAAAGAGGCCAAACGGGTCGGATTACGGCGGGGCGCCTATCATTTCTATCACCCTACGCGTGACCCGATCAAACAGGCAGCCAACTTTATCAAGCGCGTTTCACTTCAGCCGGGAGACCTCCATCCTGTGCTTGATTTTGAAGTGACCAATGGGGTTGCCGACGAGAAGGTTATCGCCGACCTGCACCTCTTTCTCGACGCGCTGGAGGCAGAATACAATGTCCGCCCCATTATTTATACAAACCCCAGCCTCTATAAGCGGTTTATCAAAGACAATTTCGAGGTGTACCCCCTCTGGATCGCCGATTACTCGAAAACCAACCTGGCCCGTTATGATTCGGATAAACTGTATATCTGGCAGCACAACAAAAGCGGATGGGTCAAGGGGATTCGCGGTTTTGTAGACCTGAACACCTTCGTCATGGAGCCCGAACGGCTGGAGGAACTTTGTATTGACTAATCACTAAAGCGCATGCATATCAGCTCTTTTTTTGCAGGTAACCTGCAACTGGGCGAAGGAATTTTCGTCGATCAACGGCACAACCATGTCTGGTGGGTCGACATTCTGGAACGGCGGGTGTACCGATCCCACGCCGACGGAACCGATTTACATACCTGGCAAACGCCGGAACTTGTCGGATTTGTGCTGCCCCACCCCGATGGTGAGCGCTACTGGCTTGGTTTGCAGTCGGGGCCCCATGCAGCCTACCTGCGCGAGCTACAGCCACCTGATCTCCAACGCCTGGGTACGGCGGTTAACACGACCTCGCCGCAAATCAGAGTGAACGATGGCAGCCTCTCCGTCGATGGACAGTCACTGTTTGTTACCACGATGGACATGGATGCAGCCCAGCCCGTAGGTCGGCTCCTCTGTTACGATCTGTCGGGCAGCGTCATGGATCTGTTGGCCAATTTCATTATTGGCAATGGGCCGGCGGTTGCGTCTGACCGTCCGGTTGTTTACGTGGCCGAATCGGAAGGGCACGCTGGCCGGGCCAAAGGCGTGTATGCGGTCGATCTTCAGGCACAGTCACCAACCGAAAAAAGGCTAATCGAATGGCCCTACGAAGGGTCTCCCGACGGTGTGTCTATGGGTGCTGCAGGTACGTTGTGGGTAGGTACGTATGGGGGAAATCACATTCGCCAGTTCACGCCAGCGGGCCAGCTAATCCGCACCATCGAGCTACCCGCCCTGAATGTGACAAAGGTGGCGGCGGTTGGTAATCAACTTTATGTGACATCGGCAGCTACCGGTGTTTCGGAGGCCCAACGCCACCAGTATCCGCTAACAGGACACGTACTGGTGATTGATAGCGTAGAATAAACGTCGATATTCGCACTGCTTTTTAATTGACTACAACCATGTTGACCAATCATCCTTTTCGGGCCCTCCCTGCCTACACCCAACTGAAAGCCCATTTCGACGCAACGGAATCGACTCACCTGCGCGATCTGTTTGCCGAAAACCCGGACCGATTCAACCAGTTCTCGCTTCGTTTCGAGGATATGCTCGTTGACTTCTCGAAGAACCGTGTGACCACCGAAACAATGGACCTGCTCCGCAAGCTGGCAGAACAGGCCGGCCTTCGCGACGCTATTGGCAAGATGTTCTCGGGCGATAAGATCAACGGAACCGAAGACCGGCCTGTACTACACATAGCGCTGCGTAACCGGTCAAACACACCGATTCGGGTTGATGGCGATGATGTGATGCCCGGCGTAAATGCGGTACTCGACCACATGCGTGATTTTTCGGAACAGCTCGGCACGGGTGCGTGGAAAGGCCATACGGGTGAGGCCATTACCGACATCGTGAACATCGGCATCGGTGGATCAGATTTAGGGCCGGTCATGGTAACCGAAGCGCTGAAACCCTACGCACGACCAAACATCCGGGTTCATTTCGTTTCTAACGTAGACGGCGTCCATATCTATGAGACCCTGCAACAGGTACGTCCCGAAACTACCCTGTTCATGATTGCCTCGAAGACCTTTACGACACAGGAGACAATGGCCAATGCCAACTCGGCGCGGGATTGGTTTCTGGAGCATGGCGGCACAACAGAAGGAATTGCCCGGCATTTTGTCGCTATTTCTACAAACGAGAAAGCAGTGACGGCTTTTGGCATTGATGCGGCCAACATGTTTGGATTCTGGGACTGGGTGGGCGGTCGTTATTCGCTTTGGTCGGCCATTGGCCTCTCGATCGCGTGCTACATTGGCTTCGACCATTTTGCAGAGTTACTGGCTGGTGGTCACGTCATGGATAATCACTTCCGCGACACGCCGCTGGCGCAGAACATTCCGGTAACACTTGCCCTGCTGGGCATCTGGTACAATAATTTTTACGGGGCTCAGTCGCAGGCCATTTTACCGTACGATCAATATATGCACCGGTTCGCGGCCTATTTTCAGCAGGGTGACATGGAAAGTAATGGCAAATCAGTGGACCGAAATGGCAATCCTACTGACTACCAGACCGGGCCCATCATCTGGGGCGAGCCCGGTACGAATGGGCAACACGCTTTCTACCAGCTCATTCACCAGGGCACTAAACTAATTCCCTGCGACTTCATCGCCCCTGCCATCAGCCACCGCCCCCTGGGGAATCATCACACGCTGTTGCTCTCTAATTTCTTTGCGCAGACAGAGGCGCTGATGAACGGCAAAACAGAGGAAGAAGCAGCGGATGAGTTGCAAAAAGCGGGAAGATCGGCCGACGAAATCGCGCAGATTGCCCCATTTAAAGCGTTTTCGGGCAACCGGCCTACCAACTCATTCCTGCTTAAACAACTAACTCCCAGAGCCCTGGGAAGTCTGATTGCTATGTATGAGCATAAGATTTTTACGCAGGGTGTTATCTGGAATATCTTCAGCTTCGACCAGTGGGGTGTTGAGCTGGGCAAACAGCTGGCCAGTAAAATCCTGCCCGAGCTGGAGACAGATACTGCCGTTACCTCGCACGACAGTTCGACCAACGGACTGATAAATGCCTACAAGCAAATGCGGTAGCTACTAAACAATCTAATAATTCTATAGGTTAAAGAGGCGTGACTTACATCACGCCTTTTTTAGTGTCCAACAAAAAACGTTATGAAGATGAACAAGGTACTTTTTGCTGTCGGCTTACTGTCGGCAGGCATGGCAGTTGGCCAGAGTCAGACGACCAGAACGTCGTCGACAACGACGAGCACGTCGAACTACAATACGTCGAATACAAACAACGAGAACAGCCGGAACGCCACTATGGGAACAAACAGTAGCACTGACCGGCCCATGTCGACCACAACGAATCCCAACAACCGGACAGGCTCGTCAACGGGCATGGGTACATCGGGCATGTCAACGGGTTCATACAGCAACTCATCGACCAACGGCAGTTACAACAGCATGGGTAACTCGGGGATGACCACAGGTACGTATAGTGGTTCTTCCGCATCGGGTAATTACAACAGCAATTCTGGCTACGGGTCATCAACGACAACCCCACAGAACAGTGGTAGCTACAATACCAATAGCCCATATAACGGGTCGACCACAACACCATCGGCTACGGGCAGTTACAACACAAACAGTGTAGGTACAGGTACGTCGGCTACTACACCAACGGCTACTGATTACAACTCATCAGCCAACACGGGCTCGACGGTCACGACCAACAGCACCTATTCTACCGGAACAGCCACCACGCGCCCTTACCGCACAAAGGATTATAAAAACTTTGCCTACGGCATTTACGCTGGCTTGAACTCGACACGTTTCCGCGGCGAAAGCATCGATACAGAGAATCCATCGGGGCGGATAGGCTATCAGGCCGGTTTCTTTGTACGGGGCGGAGGCCGCCTGTACGGGCAGATTGGTGCTGAATATTTTGCTTCCAGCTCGAACTATTTCCGTCCTGGAGACGGGCAGTCGGCCGCTGCTATTCGGGATCAGATCAACATCCAGTATGTCCAGATTCCAGTTTACATTGGCTTCAAACTAACCGAGTCTGATCGGGGAATTTCGGCCATTCGCTTACAGGTAGGTGCTGAATATGCTAACCGGATCAGTTCATCGAGCGGGCAGTTCAACCTGAGCAACTCTGAAATTAAAAGCGGTTCTTTCAACGCCCTGGGGCAGTTAGGTTTCGATATTGGTCCGTTCCTGATCGACCTGACTTATCACCATGGCCTGAGCGATGCGGTACAGATCAATACGTTCCAGGGATCATCACGCCGTATTCTTAGCGCCAGCGTTGGCTTCAAATTCTAGAACGCAGTCTAGAGGAGTGCGCCGTCTATAAACAGGACGGCTATGAGGGTCGCCCCAAATGGGGTGACCCTTTTTATTTCTATAGACTCAGTAGATAAATCTGCAAACAATCTGTCAAAAGCACCGGTTGTCAAACTGTAGTATATTAACTCAACAACGTTATGAAAAAGCAAGTACGGGCCATTGCCCTGGTAGCCTTCTCCATAGGAGCCAGTATGCTGGGAGCCTCCACCGCGCTGGCACAGCGCTATGACGATAACCGGGTAGACGATCGGCGGCGGGTAGACGACCAGTATGATCGGCGCGACGACCGGCGGGATGATCGATTCGATGATCGCGACCGGCAGCTGCGCGATCGGGACCTACGCCGAACCGACAGCCGGTCTGGCACTGAGTATCGCGACAGAAATGCTGGTCGGCAGTATAGCCTTGACGATCTGAGCAAGGCTTACGATGAAGGATTTGATGACGGGCAGAAGTCGCAGGAAAAGCAGACCAGACAGACGCACCGCGAAAACTACAAGAACTTCACCTTCGGCATTTATGGCGGTGCCAATTCGACTCGTTTTCAGGGTGAAGCTATCGATGCCAACGGTAACGCTACCGGGCTGGCTGGCCGGCTGGGTTATCAGCTCGGTTTCTTCGTGCGGGGAGGCGGAAGGCTGTACGGCCAGATCGGCGCTGAGTATTTAACGTCCAGTTCTGAATTTTACCGGGCGGGCGATGGCAGCACCGTGAAAGATATTACGTCGAATGTCGACCAGCAGTACCTGCACGTACCTGCCTATGTAGGCATCAAGCTGGCCCAGTCTGAACGGGGTGTATCGGGCATTCGCCTGCAGGTTGGCGCCGAGTTTGCGACGCCACTGGCCGGTAACAACAGCGTGCTGAACCTGCAACGCAGTGATTTCAACGACGCCACGCTGAACGGTCTGGCCAACATCGGTTTCGACGCCGGTCCGCTTTTCCTCGACTTTGTGTATCACCACGGCTTCCAGAATGTGCTGCGCGACAACACCTCCAATTCGCAGCGTCGCATTCTGGGGGTGAACCTGGGCTTCAAGTTTTAAGCCTCAGCCAGGATTACAATAGACAACGGCAGTAAACTGAAAACCCAAAACGGGGGTTCAACAGGCACAGAGATCTGTTGAACCCCCGTTTTGTATGAATACGCTCTTCCCCATTTTTGTTAAGCTCGATCAGCTACAGACGCTCATTGTGGGCGGTGGGTACGTTGGTCTGGAGAAGCTGACGGCTGTGCTGGCCAATTCGCCCGACGCCCCCGTTACGCTGGTGGCTCCAGCCATTCGCGCTGAGATTCACGAGCTTGCCGCGCAACACCCGGCCGTTACACTAGTGTCAGGTACGTATCAGCCCGAACTACTGGCCAACAAAGATCTGGTGATCGTTGGCACCAACGACAAAGCCGTGAATCAACAGGTTCAGCTCGATTGCAAGGCCCGCAAAATTCTGGTCAACGTAGCCGACACGCCCCCACTCTGTGATTTTTATTTGAGTTCGGTCGTAAAAAAAGGCGACCTAAAGATCGCCATTTCAACAAACGGTAAGTCGCCCACCTTCGCCAAGCGGTTTCGGGAGGTACTGGAAGAGATGCTCCCCGACACGTTGCAGGAAACCCTCGATAACCTCACCGCTATCCGAAAGCAGCTAACCGGTGATTTTCAGGCCAAAATGGATCGGCTCAATGAGATAACAAAGGTCTTGAAATGATCTGTTCGTCTGCGGCACTATCAATAGAGACCATTCGCCGCAAGCCAATGATGCACTCCCTACTGGTAGCGGAACAACCACTTCATGCCCTTCGCTCACCGATTGTTTAATTCGTATAGCTATCGACCATGCGCTTGATGGTGGTCCAGCGGCGGCGTGAAATGGAGAGGCGCTCACCCGTAGTGAGCACGACATAGGCGCCGGTCTGGTCGCGCTCGACATCTAAGATATAGCGGGCATTGACCAGGCAATTGCGGTGAAGCCGGAAGAAGAATTGATTGGGTAGCTTCGGCTCGTAGAATTTCAGGGTACGTGGCATGAGCATCCGTTTCCCATCTTTCCAGTTGAGCCAGGTATAATTAGTCTCAGACTGAAGGTAAACAAGGTTGACAACGGGAAAAGACTGTTGGCCACATTCGCGCTGATAGAGGCGCAGCGTAGGCCACTCGTCGAAACCGGTTCGATTGGCAGCCTGTGCCGAAGCTGTAGACGTAGTCATATTAGTTTTCAGTAATGTGAGTTGGTTAAATAGATGTGTCAAATCTATAGCGAACTTTAACTGAAAACTACTCTAACTACCGGTGTTGTAGGTTATTGAGGGTGATTGGTATGCAGACGTGCCTTGTTTGTATGCCAAAAGCAGCCAGTCAAAAGGCAAGCCAATTGGGAAGAGCAGGCGATTTGTGGCCCAGCACAACGAAGTAGATGAGGGCGGCCAGCACGCAATACCCAATGGCCAGCCATTTTTTCTTCTGCGTGAAGAGCACCGTGTTGTGGTGGTAGTCATACACCATCGAAGCGGTGAGCCCGGCAATCATCATAACGAACGAAAGAATACCAAGATCGGTCCGGTAGAAACGCAGAACAGCCAGCATAGGCGCTCCGGCCGTGACATAGAGCAGCCAGCAACCAAAACCCGCCCGGTACAGATAGACACTGAGGCGGGGGTCGTTCTTTAAGTCGAATAAGTCATTGGAAACTTTTTCGGACATGCGCTTTGTCTGTTTAATACATTGAAGATACATTCTTTTCTGATTGTGTCAAAACCAGTTAGCCATGAACACTCCCGATGCTACCGTGGTAGCCCCCACCTATAACACCATGACCGTTGATCTTGTCCGGGTCGACGACTCGTTTCATTTCGCCGCGACTGGCGTATCCAACGTTACCCTCGACATTGACGGCTCGGCCGAAATTGGCGGACACAATGCCGGGGCGCGGCCAATGGAGATGCTGTTGATGGGCCTGGCTGGTTGTAGTGCCATCGACGTAATCGTGATTCTGAACAAGCAAAAACAGGTGATCGACGATTTCCGAATCCAGGTACGTGGTCAGCGCGAAGACGGGGCCACACCAGCCCCTTTCAAACAGATTCACATCGAATACCGCCTGACAGGTTCGCTCGACGAAGCAAAAGTTCGCCGCGCCATTGAGCTGTCGATGGACAAGTATTGCTCAGCAACCGCCCAGCTACGACCAACCGCCGATATTTCCTGGTCGCTGGTGCTAAACTAGCATCCACGCACGCTATACGGCGAAGAGGTAACAGAGCTCTTACTGCGTTTACCGGCGGTGTAGGGTCGACTACCATAACCACCTGAAGTTAGCTCACTTTTCTGGTCCAGAATTTGTAGCTTGTTCGCCAAACAAACCAAGTTACTACCATGAAAAACCTGTTGATGGGCCTTGCCCTGGTTGCTACACTGTCGTCGGCTGCGTTTGCTGGCGATGCCGTCAAGGAGAAAAAAGCCAAGAAGGCAAAAGCTGAAAATTGCGAGAAAAAGTGTGAGAAGGGCACTGGCGGTCCTGCATGCTGCATGAAGAAAGCGCAGGCGTAGCCCGACTAACGTAGCGTCTGCAAGGCCCACTATGTACTTTGCCCGATCCGGCAATGTATGTAGTGGGCCTTTTGCGTTGGTTTTTGCTAACTTTCCCGCCCTTAACGAGTTCCTTTTCTAAGCACATTAATCAACCTATGGCGAAGCGCAAAACTACCGCAGCAGCGGAAAGTACCCCTACCCTACCGGAATCGTCCCCCTCCGAACAGCCTATTGAAACGCCTACCGGGGCTTATTCACGGTTTACAGACCTTGACATTCACCTGTTTCGGGAAGGGAAGCACGCCCGGCTTTACGAGAAATTCGGTTCGCACGTCGTCACCCACCAGGGTATTCAGGGAACGTATTTCGCCGTTTGGGCACCTTCTGCCAAGTATGTTTCCGTAATCGGTAATTTCAATGGCTGGGACCGTGGTAGTGCCCCCATGAATGTTCGCTGGGATTCGTCGGGTATCTGGGAAACGTTTGTGCCAAACATTGGCAACGGCGAAACATACAAGTACTTCATTGTGCACGAGGGCGGCAGAGAGCTCGAGAAAGGCGATCCGTATGCCCACCTTTGGGAAGTACCACCCCTTACGGCCTCCCGCGTCTGGGACACCTATTACGAATGGAACGACCATGACTGGATGGCCAGCCGGGCCGAAAAGAACGGGCTGAACAAGCCTGTGTCGACCTATGAAGTACACATGGCTTCGTGGAAACGCGACCCATCGGACCCTGCCCGTGAGCTTACCTACGACGAAATAGGCGACACGCTGGTGCCCTACGTACAGGAGATGGGGTTCACCCACGTGGAATTCATGCCCGTGATGCAGTACCCTTATGCGCCATCATGGGGGTATCAGGTAACGGGCTATTATGCGCCCAGCAGCCGGTTTGGGCACCCGCAGGACTTTATGCGGCTGGTTGAACGGCTTCACCAGGTGGGCATCGGCGTTATCCTCGACTGGGTACCGGCCCACTTCCCTGGCGATGCCCACGGCCTTTATGAATTCGACGGGTCGCACCTGTACGAACACCCCGATCCGCGCAAAGGCTACCACCCCGACTGGAAATCGTATATCTTCAACTACGGCCGGCCCGAGGTACGTTCCTTTCTGCTCAGTAATGCCATGTTCTGGCTCGATCGCTGCCATGTCGATGGCCTGCGAGTCGACGCCGTTGCCTCCATGTTGTACCTCGATTACTCACGAAATGCCGGCGAGTGGGAGCCTAACGTATTCGGTGGTCGCGAGAACCTGGACGCTATTTCCCTTTTCAAAGAGATCAACGAAGCCGTTTATCGGGAGTTTCCTGATATTCAGATGGTTGCCGAAGAGTCAACCGCTTTTCCGGGCGTGTCCCGCCCAATTTATACAGGGGGGCTGGGCTTTGGCATGAAGTGGATGATGGGCTGGATGAACGATACGCTTCGCTATTTCGAGCGGGAGCCGGTCAACCGGAAATACCATCAGAATGAACTGACATTCAGCACAATCTATGGATTCTCTGAAAACTATGTGCTGCCACTCTCGCACGATGAGGTCGTCTACGGTAAGCACTCGCTGGTGAGCAAAATGCCGGGCGATGAATGGCAGCGCTTTGCCAACCTGCGCCTGCTCTATACGTATATGTTTACCCATTTCGGCACCAAACTGCTGTTTATGGGCGGTGAATTCGGCCAAACGTCTGAATGGAATTTTGAGCAGAGTCTCGACTGGCACCTCCTCGACCATGCGCCCCACCAGGGTATGGCCGCCTGTGTGAAAGCCCTGAATCAGCTCTACCGCACCGAGCCTGCTCTGTATGAGCGTAGTTTCAGTGCCGACGGATTCCAATGGATCGACACCACCGACCACGAAAACAGCGTGGTGACGTATATGCGCCGGGGTGAGAAGCCCGAAGAAACGCTGATCGTTGCGCTGAATATGACACCAGTCCCTCGGCAGGGATACCGAATGGGTGTGCCGGCGAAAGGGTATTATGGCGAAATCTTCAACTCCGACAAGCCAGATTTTTACGGAAGCGGGTTACTGAATGCGGCACCGATCCAGACCGAGGATGCCCCCATGCATGGCCAGCCCTATTCGATGCCCGTCACGCTGCCACCGTTAGCTGGCGTAGTGCTAAAGTGGATTGAATAGGCAACGAATACACTACGATTTATACAATGTGGCGACCAGCAGGCTGGTTGCCACATTGTGTTATAGCCTTGATGATCGCGGTATGGTCTTTCCCAGTTTCTTTTGCACTGAATCACTACATGCACAGCTGCTCCCTTTGTTACCGATGAGGCTGCGGTAAGTTTTATAAACAACCAGCCAGCTTTGCGGCTTTTGTAGGCAGCTTTTGCCCCTGTTTCCAGTATGTTCACTATTGATACGCGCCCAATCGGCCCTGTTGAAGGCACTAAACCACTCACTGATTATATTCTTGCCAACACCGATACTGGTGAATGGGCCACCATTCTACCTGAATTTGGCGGTATCCTTCGTCAGTTGGTCTTACGAAAAGGCGATGTCAGGTATACACTGATTAACAGTCCCGGATCGGCCCAGGCGCTGCTGGCCGACGAAACCTACGCCAGCGCCCTGCTGTATCCGTTTCCAAGTCGCGTTTTTCAGGGAATTTACCGGTTCGAAGGCCAGGCCTACGCCTTGCCTATGAACGAAATGATGCGTGATAATGCATTGCACGGCTTCGTCCATACTAAACCGTTTCGGGTTGTTCGGCAGGAAACAACCCCGCATCACGCGCTGCTGGCTATGCTGTATGAATACGCTGGTGACGTACCCGGCTATCCGTTTCCGTTTGCCCTCACGGTCACCTATGTGTTGACAGCCGAGGGGGTAACACTTGCCTTCGAAGCGCGCAACACGGGCACTACCCGCTGTCCGGCGGCGTTTGGCTGGCATCCGTATTTCACCCTCAACGCGGCTCCTACCGACGAGTTGACACTTACGCTGCCCACGAAAAACGTGGTTACGCTCAACGAGCACATGATTGCCAACGGCACTCAGCCCACGCCTGCCGACCGGCTGGGTACGTTCAGTTTAAAAGACGTAGAGCTCGATACACCCTGGCTAGCCGATTTTAGTGAGGTCGACGGGCAGAGCCAGGCTAAAACCATTCTTGAGTGGCCTGCCGAGTCCGTGTCGCTGGAAATCACCCAGAGCGATGCCTTTGCGTATATCGTTGTGTACACCCCGTCGCGGCGGGATAGTATCGCGATTGAACCGCAGACTGCCAATGTGAACGCTTTTAATAACGGCGATGGACTAGCCATTCTCAATCCCGGCGAATTACTGGCTGGACAGATTAAGGTGCAGTTACGGTAATTAGTCTACCACCGCAGCCTGTCGACCGATAAGCCGGTGTATTGATGAGGTGCCTTTAGTGGCGTGCTGTTACGCACTTATCAGACATTGCAGTACCTTGTGCCGCTACAACGCTTAACTCGATGTCTGATTTATCCCGCCCCCATTATCATCAGTTTTCGCACTCGCTACTGTCGCTGGCCATCATTACACTGGCTATTTATTTCGGACAGGAAATTCTGGTGCCCTTAGCTATGGCCGGCCTGCTGGCTGTCTTTCTGCAACCTATCGAAAGCTGGCTGATCAGACGGGGCCTCCATAAGGTTATTGCCATTACGCTCGCCCTGACCCTGGCCATCATCGTCCTGTCGGGGCTAGGTGTGCTCCTATCGATCCAACTGGCCGATTTTGCCGATGATTTGCCCAAGCTCAGGCAGCATCTCACCGAACTATACGAGCAAGTGAGGCGGTGGGTACGTTCTGAGTACCATGTCAGCTACCGGCAACAGGATCAATACCTGAAAAAAGCGCAGGCACAAACCATGGAGGGCTTACAGGGCACCGAAGCAATCGGAGTGATCACCGGTCCGCTGGGTACCCTGATTCTGTTACCCATCTACGTCTTTCTGCTCTTGTATTACCGCACCATGCTGCTGCATTTCATTGTCGTTCTGTTTCCGCAAAAGCATACCGAGCGGGTACGCGAGGTACTGACGGAGGTAAAAACGGTCGTTCAGAGTTACGTAGTGGGGCTTTTGATCGAAACGGCCTGCGTCGCGGCCCTCAATTCCGTTGGCCTGATGCTGTTGGGCGTGCAGTATGCCATCTTGCTGGGTATCATGGCTGCGCTGCTGAACCTGGTGCCTTATATTGGCGGTATTGTCGCCACCTTTCTTACGGTACTGATCACGATGAGTTACCAGTCGGAAGCCTCTGTGCTGCTGGGCGTCGTGGGTATTTTCCTGCTGGTCCAGTTTATCGACAATAATTTGCTGGTGCCCTTCATCGTGGCGTCGAAGGTCCGCATCAATGCACTCGTTTCTATCGTTGGCGTGTTGGTAGGCGGGGCATTGGCGGGTGTATCGGGCATGTTTCTGTCTATTCCCGCCATTGCTATCCTGAAGGTTATCTTCGACCGGGTAGACAGCCTGCGCGCCTGGGGCGTGTTGCTGGGCGATCAGACGCCCGAGCAGGAAGGCAGCAAACTCTTCCGATTACGCCAGCGACAACCCAAAGCGCACAAAGCGGAGGAAGAATAATCTGCTCATCCAGGTACGTTCCTGATCAGGAACGTACCTGGATGAGCAGATTACTGCCAGTCAGCCACTGGACAGTCCATCAACCGAACACGCTTCTAAATTCGGCCAGTCGGTCAGCATCAGGCGGAGTATGGTCAATGTGTTTCAGCCAGGTCTGTCGCGCAACATGATGCGTACAGGGGCCATACGTAAACAGGGTGATCTGCCTGCCGCGTGAGGCCTCCCGTATCCTGTCTAGTACCGCTTGCAGAAGATGCCCTTCAAAGGGCGTGTACATGTAGAAAACAGTGCCATCGGTGTAGTCGGCACTGCGGGCATCTGCCTCAACGAACGTCACCTGCGCTAGATTGAGGTCAACCGCGCAGTTGCTGGCATACGTGCAATAGGCGGGCTCCAGCTCAACTCCTTTGGTGATCACTCCGGTCAGCAGGTTAACCCACATGGCGACTTGCCCTAAGCCTGCCCCGATATCATAAAAAACATCATCACCAGTGAATTGGGCTTTTCTGGCCACCTCGAAGATGATCCGGGCGGGCGTTTTCTGGTAATAGACCATTTCGGGCGCTCGTTCTCTGGTTTCTGCCGGCATCGGGTAGGTGGCAAACAAGCCGTTGGTAAACACATCGAGTTCATCATAACCAATGGCCGGGGGTACGTTCGCGCTATCTGAGTTAGGGCTGGTGTGGCTACTGATCAAGGCCCGCAGCGATGTACCCAAACAACGACCCGCCCGGATAGACGCCCTTAATCGCTGAAAAAAAACCGTATCCACAGCTTCCAGTTGGTCCTTTACCCGGGCAGCATATTGCTTTAACGCGAGCAGGGCTGTAGACGGACCGTTCTGTTGCAACAGGGTGTCGATGCGATCAAGGACATGAAAGTCAAGGAAGTCGATGGCTGTCTGTCGGCCCACAACGTTCCTGTCGTCGTAAAGAGCTACGTTATGGTCAATACCTTCAATATCAGATCGGATTGCGGCAATCATCATACGCTTACCGGCGGCTTCGGTTCGCCAGGGTTTGGCTAGCCATCCTGTACACTAAGATAGCGTACGTTTACCAGGGTCTACTCTCCGTTTCAGGTACGTTAGCATCGCTGAAGAATGGCCCGATAAGCCAACATGGGTTCACCCTCCTGACCACAAGCCTGCCAAAGCATTGCTGGTCCTCTTCCAGGCAGGTATTCCAGACCCCGGGTGACTGGCAGGAGGTAGCGTATCCGGGCTAACGAAGCGCCCACGGCCGATCTCAATCCCGAGGCTAACCGGTTAGTAAAAGAGCCTGACAGTCAGCTTTGTTTATAGCTCAAAACAACCTCAACTTTTCTGTAGCCGCCGAGCTGCTTCAGCTATACTTTTATGCACACCAGGGAAATCGTTAACAAGGAGGCAGTAAGTGGCCTGTACCGATCTTATGTCCTGGTCATGCTGACGTTGGTATACGTCTTCAACTTTGTTGACCGGCAGCTTCTGGTTATCCTCCAGGAATCGATAAAAAAAGAGTTACACTTATCCGACACCCAGCTTGGCGCGCTCTCCGGGTTTACGTTTGCCCTCTTTTACGTCACTCTGGGCATTCCTATTGCGCGGCTGGCCGACAGAACAAACCGCAGAAACATTGTGGCCGCGTCGTTGGGTCTGTGGAGCATCATGACCGCCTGCTCTGGGTTGGTGCACAATTTTCTTCAGTTACTCCTGGCTCGTATTGGCGTTGGTGTTGGCGAAGCGGGAGGCAGCCCGCCGGCCCACGCCATGATATCCGATTACTTCCCGCCCGACAAACGATCAACCGCGCTGTCGATCTATTCTACCGGTATTTATTTCGGGGTCTTGACGGGCTTTTTGATGGGTGGGTACCTGAGTCAGCAGCTTGGCTGGCGATCTGCTTTTTTTGTAGTGGGGCTTCCGGGCGTCATTTTTTCATGGGTGTTCTATCTGTCGGTAAAAGAGCCCCGGCGGGGCGCAACCGATACAGACACGACGTCGGCAGGTGCATCGCCCTCATTAAGCGAGGTGGTGAAGCGGTTGTATTCGACCAAAACCTTCGTGTATCTGGCAATGGCAACCGGGCTGCATGTCTTTTGCATTTATGGCCTGCTCAACTGGGCGCCCTCTTTTCTGTCGAGAATACACGGGATGAAAAACACCGAAATCGGCGCTTTACTTGGCCCAATCTTCGGTATTGGTGGCGCGATAGGTTCATTTGCCGGTGGCTTTCTGACCGATCATTTCGGGAAAACCGACAAACGGTGGTACCTGAACATGTCGGCCTATGCCATTATACTGTCTATTCCCTGCGTGGCAGGGGCCCTTTTTCTCCAGAATACCGTTTACTCGATCATTTTTTTAGGCGTAAGCGCCTCACTTCACAGTATGTATCTGGGGCCATCTGTGGCGGTAGCCCACAGCCTGGTGCCTGCGTCGATGCGTTCGCTCACCTCCGCCATCTTATTTTTCGTGCTCAACTTCATCGGCCTTGGCTTCGGTCCATTGGTTGTCGGTATGCTTAGCGATGGGCTTGCGCCGTCGCTGGGTGCTCAGTCCCTGCGGTGGGCCATGTCGATCATTATCATCATGAGCATTGGATCAACTACTCTCTTCCTGATCGCTGCCAGAAAACTGACGGCTGATCTACAAGTCGCGGGTTAATCTCCGTGAACGAAGCAGACCCTTGCCATTTCCCTACTGCCCAGCCCTTATTGACCCCTGAAATCTTATGACTATTCCTACCACTATGAATCGTTACGTTGTTGCGCTGCTTAGTCTGGTTGCCAGTACGGTTTACGAAAACACGGCACAGGCACAGGCAAAAATCCTGACCGAAGCGGCCCCGGCGGCCGGTGGGTTCTCGGCCGTCCGGCTGGCCCGGCTGGATTCGGGTATGCATGACTGGGTAAAACAGAATTGGGTGAATGGATCGGTGGTGCTGATCGCTCGCCACGGTAAAATCGTGTTCTACAAAGCACATGGCTACAACGACCCGAACAGGAAAGTGCCGCTCGACAAAAACGGAATCTTCCGGATAGCCTCTCAAACCAAGGCACTCACCAGCGTGGCTGTGATGATGCTCTGGGAAGAAGGAAAATTTTCGCTGGACGATCCGGTGTCTAAATTTCTGCCTGCCTTCGCCAATCAAAAAGTACTGGTGAGCTTCAACCCCAAAGACACCACCTACACGACCGTTCCAGCTAAACGACCCGTCACGATCCGCGACCTGCTGACCCACACTTCCGGCTTGGGCTACCCAGCGATTGGCACTCCGGCAGAGAATGCCATCTATGCTAAAAGCTACGTGACGGGCGGGGTTGGCGTGAAAGGCCAAAAACTGTCCGACGCCATGGATCGGCTTGGCAGTTTGCCGCTTTTCTTTCAACCCGGCGAACAGTGGAAATATGGTTTGAATATGGATGTACTGGGCTATCTGATCGAACGGTGGTCGGGGATGACCCTGGACGATTTTTTTGCCAAGCGGATCTGCCAGCCTCTTGGCATGAAGGATACGTATTTTAACGTGCCGCCCCAGAAAGCATCCCGGCTGGTTAACTTTTTCCTCGGCGATTCTACCGGCCGAATCCAGCAACAGGCTTCGGTTTTTGGGGGAGCGCTGGATATGAATTTTCCCCTGCAGAAAACCGACTATTTTTCGGGGGGTGGCGGTTTGTCATCGACCATTCATGATTACGCTATCTTCCTGCAGATGTTGTTGAATGGCGGGGAATATAACGGGGTGCGGCTGCTGGCCCGTACTACAGTGCGCCTAATGACCATGAACCAAATTGGCGACCTGACGCCAGCCTCGGGCGACCATGCCAATGCAAATACGTTCGGGTTTGGCTTTTACATCATCTCCGAAAAAGGCAGCCGATATACACCTAGCCAGGCAGGTACGTACTCGTGGGGAGGCGTTTTCTCGACATCCTACTGGGTTGATCCAAAGGAAGATATGGTGGTATTGATTTATCGACAAATGTGGGGGCCTTACGTTTCCAATACGGATAAAGCCTTCAGGCCTTTAGTGTACCAGGCCATTAATGATTGATCGACGACACCTAGCCCGTAGGAACTCACTCCCCACGAAAACCGATGGGGAGTGAGTCCGGGTTAGTAGGTACGTTCCTGCATTTACCGCCTGCTCACACGGAAGAAGCAACACCGGAGCCACCGGGGAGCAATCCCAAACTGCTTTCTGGAAATCACTTTATTACCTCACTGATCAGTATAGTTGGACTGATGTTGGTGTATTTTGGAAAGTCTGCCCGTATAGCCTCTCTATTTGGGGCGATAGCAGCCTGATAATCATTTAGGCTCTTCACATAAAAACTCCCAATCGCCATGAATGGCAATGGCGAGTTGGGTATCCCGTTTGCCATTCCTTTTTCTATAGTGTAACGTACCAGATTAGCCCCTAACAGACCTGCGACAAACGGCATATGGCTTTTTTCGTAATACTCCATATCAAACGTTTTGCCTTCTGCATAGGGGTACATAACAGATACCTTAATCAACCCTTTTTCGACAGCATCCGCGCCGATTTCGGGTTTGCGAGCGTTTCTTTGCTGGGCAACTGTTGAAAAACATATGCCCAGCGCTAGTAGCGTAACTACGAGTTTAATGTTCATACTGGTACTTTTTTAAGTGTTTCTACCCTGGTTGATTTGTCGCGGACGTGTACTCTGTCGGTCTGAAGCCACCTTCGCGAAGCGAAGTTAAAGCAGTTGGTTCCGAGTCTGTAGTTCTCTCCTGATAACTCTCACATCTTTGCTGTTACTATACAGAACAGGAGCCAGTGCAAGAGGAATGATGAGCAAAGGAAGTCCAATGGAGGCTTGCTTGTTGACGCACAAAAATAGGGCTGCCAATAGCAGTATCGACAGTAGTCCAGCGAGCGTAGCCGTTACGACCTGGGTTGTTTTTTTTCGTTTGAGCAAAGCCTGGTTGCTCATCTCTTGTATTTTCATAGAGCTAATGTAGGGTAAAACAGAGATACCTTATCGAAACGTTTACCCTGTCGTCAGGGCGCTGGAATGTAAGCCCAAACGTTGACTTTCGGCGTATTCCAGGTAAGCTTTTAGCCACTCCAAATAGCAAAAAAAACAGGGAAATACGCACAGCCTGCTGTATTCCGACGTGTTTACCGCCTGGCAGTAGCCTTTTGGGCAAGATCAGCCCATGCTCCTGCAGAACAATACGAATGCCCCCGCCAAAAGAGCTATCTTCAACTGAGCCTGTTGCAGTTGGTCAGCCACAGGATTGGGTGGTTCTGGAAGTGGATCAGCCACTGGGGAGTAGGTTGGCTTTGCATTGGCTGAAATACTGCCGCTTTTTGCACTTTTCTGTTTTTCATACTCAGCCCTTCAGTCCCGAAAAATGCCCTTATGTTGGTGCACCCAGTCGTTGATAGTAGCCCGGTTAAAGCCGTATCTGGCCTGTAGTTGGCGGTAGGTACCCCCCCATTGAGGTACTCCAGCATGATCTGCTCACGGCTGGGAGGTTGGTTGTTGTCGACCATACGTTTACGAAAAGTAGTGTCAACCTACTTCAGGACGAGACAGCAACGAGGCTCCAGCCACGAGCATTCGACGGTTGGCTGCCAATAAATCAAAACAGCCAGTAACAAAAGTGCCGTGACATTCCCAACGGGGGTAGCATCCAGACGGTTTTCTGTTACCCTACAATGAGGCTTCCTTAAGCAGGTGTACCGACATACTCTCATTTTGAAAAAGCCGCGTCAAGTAAGTCCTGGCGAGGCTGCCTGGTGGCGTTCGGTGTACTGAAATATTGGTTCAATTCCAGGCTCTTAGCCACAACAGGGATAGCGGTGCTCGTGTGAGATGAGCAGACTGTCTCTGTTTGAAGCGCCAATGCTATTTACGCTGACACAGAAGCAGATGCGAGTATAGTTGCGTAAATGAAGCTATATTGACGAACTATTTCGCTCCCGATGTACCAAGCCATGCCCGTTCAGCCATCCAGCCCCGATGAGTCGCCCGTACGACTGCTCGTCGTGGAGGACGATATGATTATCGGGGCCAAAATCGCCCTGCTGTTGACCAGCCTCGGCTACGAGGTAACAGGGGTAGTGGCGCGGGGCGAAGAGGCTCTGCACCATGTCGAAGCCAACCGCCCCGATATTGTATTGCTTGACGTGCAGTTGCGGGGCACGACCGATGGCATCGAAACGGCGCAGGCGTTACATGAGCTTGGTGCCATTCCGGTCATCTTTGTAACGGCCAACACCGACGAGGCGACCTTCAACCGGGCCAAGGCCACTCATCCCTATGCCTTCATCGGCAAACCCATCAACAACCTCGACCTGCAACGGGCCATTGAACTCACGCTGAGTTTACTGCCTGAACGTACCCAGCCGCCCACGGCCGACGTCTCCTCGTCACTGGAACAGAACGAAGCCCCTTATGTCTTGAACGACCGGATTTTTGTGCGTTACAAAGATCGCATGGTGCGCATTGCCCTGGCCGATATCCTCTACCTTGAAGCCGATCGAAACTACTGTCATCTATTCACCGCCGGGCAGCAGTACACCCTGACGACACCATTAAAACTACTGGAAGCGACCCTCCCCGCGCAGCAGTTTCTTCGGGTGCACCGGTCGTATATGGCCAACCTGCTGCGGGTAGACGAGGTGGCTGAAAACCGCCTCATGGTAGGGGGTAAAACCGTTCCGCTGGGCCACGTCTTCCGCGACGAACTGCTCCGCCGTATCCGCATGGTGTGACCGCTCAGTTACTCGTACAAATCGGCACGGGGTTGGGATAACAAAACGGGACGTTCGTCCGGGCGGGCTTGCCTGCCAATGGTCTTTAGGGTTGGTTTACAGGGCTGCTCCGCTGGAGTAGCCTTTTTTTATCCCGACCCTGCCATGCCTATCGGTAGCCTACGCCTCAATTGGTGCCGCCTCGTCGAACAGATTTCCGGTTTGACTATCGTTCATGTTGACGATGAAGTCAATTACAGCCTCGTCCCCGTTCGGATAGGCTTCAGAACGGGGTTGGGAATCTCCATTCCTGGTACGTTGCTGCTCTGCCTGCTGCTGGTCGCGGGGAAAGCCCAGACCGTCCGGTACGTATCGGCTACCGGCACCAACGCCACCCCTGCCACAGCCACAAGCTGGGCCGCCGCCACCAGCAACCTGCAGGGGGCCATCGACGCGTCGGTGGCGGGCGATCAGGTCTGGGTACGTTCAGGTACGTACAAGCCGGGCGGTGGTAGCCCCAGCGCCTCCAGCAGCTTCTCGATGAAGACAGGTGTGGCGATTTACGGTGGCTTTGCGGGAACAGAAACGACCCTGAACCAGCGTGTGCTGGCCGCTACGCCGACCACCATTCTCAGCGGCGACATCGGGACGGTGGGCAACAGCAGCGATAACTGCAACAACGTCATCAATAACAGCGCCAATAACCTTAATTCAACGGCCATCCTCGACGGGTTTACCATCAGTGATGCCAGCGGGGCAACGGCGTTTGGTGGGGGCATGTACAACCGGAATAGTAGTCCCACCGTGCGGAACTGCTTGTTTCAGAACAATTCAGTCAATTTTGGCGGCGGTATGGCGATCCTGGCCGATGGCAGCACGGCAAGCCCCACGCTGATCAACTGCTCGTTTTTGACCAATACGGCCAATGTTGGCGGCGGCATCTACATCAACGGCGGCAACTCGGGTACGGCAAGCCCCACGCTCATCAACTGCTCGTTTCAGGGAAATACGGCGGTAGGTGGCGGAGGAGCTGTTATGGTTATCACCCAACAGGGTACGGCTGCCCCACAGGCTACAAACTGCATTCTGTTGGGCACCATTCTCATGTCGTTCAA
Source organism: Fibrella arboris (assembly GCF_041321095.1). Classification (NCBI taxonomy): domain Bacteria; kingdom Pseudomonadati; phylum Bacteroidota; class Cytophagia; order Cytophagales; family Spirosomataceae; genus Fibrella; species Fibrella arboris. The sequence continues at coordinate 625,545 of NZ_JBGGWE010000002.1, forward strand.
TGGCGCCCAACCTACGTTTGTCACAACGAACTGCCTTATTCAGCCGGGAGCGGTATCGGGTGGGGCAGCGGGTAATTTCAGTCAGACCAACAACGTTGTCACGAATAGTTCGCCGTTTGTCAATACCACCAGCCCCCAGATCACCGACTGCTCGATGGCCATCAATGCGGGGCTGAACAGCGCGCCGGGCCTGAGCGGCATCACGACCGACGCGGGCGGCAACCCGCGCCTATTTCCCACGAGTGGCGGTACGGTCGATATCGGGGCCTATGAATTTACGGCGGTAGCTAATCCCAGCAGGCAGATAAGCATCACCCAGCAGCCTGCGTCGGTCTCGCTGGTGTGTGCGGGCAGCGCCGTGAGTGTGCCGGTTCTGGTGAGTGGTTCGTCGCCCACGTTCCAGTGGTTCCGGGCGCCGTTGGGGGGCGTGGGGGTGGCCAGTGCCGTGAGTGGAGCCACCACCGCCACGCTTACACTACCCAGCGCCCAAACCACCGATGCCGGTAGTTTTTCGCTGGTCATTACGGGCTGTAACACCGTGACTACCATTGCTTTTTCGCTCGTGGTGAACCCGCCGCTGTTTGTCACGCCCACTGGCGCAGGGGCGCAAAACGGCAGCAGTTGGGCCAACGCTTACGCTGGTAATGCGCTGCAAACGGCCATAAATGCGGCTCAGACAAGCTGCGGCAGGCAGGTGTGGGTCGCCGCAGGTACGTATAAGCCAACCGTAAATGGCACACCCACCACCGACCGCGACGCCACCTTCACCATGCAGCCCGGCGTGGCAATCTACGGCGGATTCATAGGCAATGAAGTCGCTCTGAGCCAACGCCCGGCCAGCAGCCTGAGCGTACCGCCCAGTACCACGCTCAGCGCCGACATTGCCAACAACACCAACGTCAGTGCCTACAACCTCTTCCGCAACGGCCCCGGCCTGACCGGCACGGCCATTCTCGATGGCTTTGTACTGGCGTTTGCGCTGGCCAACAACACGGGCGCTCAGGCAGGCAAACAAAACGGCGGGGCCATCTATAATAACGGATTGGGCAGCGGCAATGTGTGTAGCCCTACTATTCGCAACTGCTGGTTTATGAACAACTTCGCCTTCGGCGGCAGTGGCATCTACAATGGTGGCGCCAACAGTGGTAATAGCAGCCCAAGCATCAGCAACTGCCGGTTCGAGAACAACCAGCGGGCCGTTGGCGGCTTGACGCAGGGTCCAAATGGTGGCAATAACGGTGGGGGCGGCATCATGAACGATGGGGCCAACGGCGGCACCAGCAACCCGGTCATTAGCAATTGCCTGTTCCGAAGCAACAGTTCGTTTATTGGCGGTGGTATTCTCAACAACGCGGCGGTCAGCGGCGTGGCCAGCCCCACCATCGTTAACTGCCTGTTTCAGAGCAATACGACCTCCTCCACAACGGATGGCGGCAGTGGTATCTATAATGCCGGGATTCTTTCGGGCACCAGCAGCCCCTTCATTACCAACTGCTCGTTTCTGAACAATGTGGCCCAGGGCCGGGGGGGAGCCATTGTCAATGCCGCTACTGGTTCTACCACATCGTTTAGCCGACCCATCATCACCAACTGCTCGTTTCAGGGTAACGCGGCGCCATTGGGTGGAGGGGCCGTCTACAACGCCGTTGATGCGAGTGGACTGGTGTTGGCCAGGCTCGTTAACTGCGTGGCGTTCGGAAATGGCGAAGGGTTTAGTAACGGCGATGTGAAAGCCACCATGACGCTCACGTACAGCCTGTTTGAGCCAACTTCGGTAACCGGCACGGGTATCGACACGAGCGGACCGGGCAACATTACCACCACGGTAACGCCTTTCGGCAACACCAGCTCTACTGAACTTGGGTCCTGCTCGCCCGCCGTGAACGCGGGCCTGAACTCAACGACGGGGCTGACTGGTATCACCACCGATCTGGCGGGCAGCCCCCGCGTTACGGGCGGCACAGTGGACATGGGTGCCTACGAATCGCTGGTGAGCCTCGTGGCGGGGAGCGTTGGTGGTCCGCCCATTGTACCATACCCGCAGGAGTCGGCCAATATCCTCACCAGCCTGACGGCAGCATCGGCTTCCGCCACGCCCATCACGCTGACATGGCAGCAGAGCGGCGATAACGGTATTTTCTGGACCGACATCGCCGCCTCCAATGCCCAGAGTATCACGCTGCCCAGGCCGCTGACGACGGAGGGAAATCCCAACAAAACGTACCTGTTTCGGCGAATCATTACCGATGCCTGTAGCCGCTCGGCCGTCTCGACCCAGGCCAGTGTGAAGGTAATAAACTCCACGGGGCAGTTTGTAGGCTATGTTCGCAGCAGCGATGGTATCACCGGGGTGGTGGGCGTCACGATCACGGCGGTACGCACTACCACCGGGCTGGCGGGTAGCCCCACAAGCTGGACCTATACGTTCGTAACCGGCTCTGACGGTGCCACCGATGGCAGTTATAACCTCTCGCCGATTTACTACGGGGTGCCCGCAGGTACGTTGCCCACGAGCCTTACGACGGCTACGTTTACCGTTACACCCACCTATGCTGACCCCAACAACGCCACGCTCGTGCATACCTTCAGCCCAGCCAGCGAGGGGTTTACGCTCAACCAGTTCAATAGCCCCAAGACGATCAACTTCACCGACCTGACCACCTTTGGGATCAACGGCCAAACGCGGCAGGTCTGTTCCGACTGCATCACCGGCTTTTCGGGCCAAACGCCCGTGACGGGCAGCGTGACCTGCCCCGTCGATGGGGTGTCGGTGAAAACCTTCCGCAACGGTGCGCAGGTGAACCTGACCAACACGGCCTACCTCGAACAGCCCGCGCCCGGCAACTATGGGCGGTTTGCGGTGGCGGTCAACAACCCTGGCAGTTATTCGCTTACTGCCGAGAAAACAGCCCTGACCTTCACCCCGGCGGGGCAGTCTGTCAACGTAGTCACCAACGTGTATAACGTCAACTTCGACAGCCCCAGCTCGCAGACCATCGTGGGGCGGGTGGCGGCGGGCTGCAACGAAGCCATCGGGGCGGTGGTGCTGGAATTTACTGACCTGCTGAAAGATGGCAACGGCACTGACCGCCCTAGTTGTTTCCGCAAGCGCGTAACAACCAGTGCAACAGGATTTTATACTATTGAGCTACCGCGCCGGAAATATAAAGTGCAGGTCATCAGCCTCACCCCCAACGCCACAGCAGGTGTCAGTAGCCCCGATGTGGTAGCCTTTTTTACCAACCAATACCCTGCTGACTCGCTCATCCGCGACATCACATCGACCACGGCCGTTTCAACGCTGAACCTGACCTATCAGCGACCACCGACCCTCTCGATTGCGGGTTTGATAACGCCCGGCACCTGCGGCACAGCGGCAGGCTATTCGCTCATGGAGCAGGCTACTCCGCAGAACCTCACCGTGACGGCCTGGCAAGGGCCGGTTGCTACGGGTTGCCCCGTCAGCAGTGGCACCGTGCTGGTATCGACGAACATACAGGTCGATACCGGCGAGACCGCCACGGCAGTGGTGGGTAGTACTGGCCTCCGCAGCCTGACGATCGTGCCGGGTGTGCCCAACGTGATTGCGCCGTATTACCGCTACCTGAACGCGCAGTTTACCGACGCCTTCGGACGCACGGCTGCGCCCCTGAACCGCAACGTGGTGGTAACGGGCGTGAAGTCGGGGACAGCCAGTTTTCAGACCGTTTCGCCGCAGATACCGCTGCTCGTGTTGCATGACCCGCCGGGCGACGGTAGCTACAGCTTCTGGACGGGCAGTACGCAGCAGGAGCAAACGATGCGCTTTTCGTACAGCCTGGGCACCACGGTGAAGACCTGGTATCAGGCCAAAGTGGGGGTGAAGCTCCTGACGGGCCTTTTTGTGATCACCGAAAACTCGGTCTTTGCCACCCTTGGCGGAGGCATCACGGCTATGGCCCGCAATGTCAACGCCCGCGAAACCGTCATCACCAACACCAGCAGCAGCGGCATCTCGACCAACAATACGGCGGCAGCGGTGGGCGCGGGCGGCGACGTGTTCTACGGTACGGCCATGAATATGTGGTATTCAGTGGCGACGGTACTTACCTTCAACCCTGCGAGTTGCTCGGTTGTCGAGTCGCAGCAGTTAATTGTCGCCAACTCCGGGCAGGCGGGGACCGACTTTTATTATACCGCCGATTTTATCGAGAATACGAGCATTCCGAACCTGCGTTACCTGCTCAGTATCAGCACCGATTCAACGCAACGACGCAACTACCGGAACCAGATAAAGGTATGGCAGCAGGTGTTGGACAATAATGCCAAAAACAAACGCGAAGCGGAGTTTGTCCGCAATGTGAGCTTTGGTGGATTTCTGGGCGATATAAATTCGCAGATTACCAAATCAACGCGCAAGGCGAATACCATCGAATACACGGTAGACATCGATAACGAGGTGGCTGTTGCGTTGGGCTTCGAGGTGGCGGGCAACGGCTTTAGCGGTGGCGTGACGGTCAACCTCAAGACAGAGATCGGCGGCAGTGAAACCAACAGCGTTACTCGCGAGACGACCACGGGCTATTTTCTCCGCGACAACACCGGCGATAAACTATCGGTCGACGTGAAGACCGACCCCATCTACGGTACGCCCGTTTTCGAGTTGCTGGGTGGCGATTCGAGCTGCCCCACCGAGCCGGGTACGTTAGCGCGGGATAACTTCCAGCTTACGGCCCCCATCACGGTGGCGCAGAATGTAGCGCCCGGTACCGAAGCGGAGTTTACGCTCCGCATTGGCAACATCAGTCAGGTTAATACGGATGCATCACGGCAGGTGTGGCTCTCGCTGGACCCCAATAGTAACTTCGATGGGGCCTTGATTTCGGTCAATGGCAGTCCCTACGTCGGACCGATCCTCTACACCGTGAACCGGCTCAGCGAAGTACTCCTGACGGTGCGGGTCGGCAAAAGTGCCGCCTCCCGCGTGTATGCCTATGAGGGCTTACGGTTTCAGATTTCCGACGCCTGCTCGCCCAATGGCGGCACACTGCTGAAAACCGTCGCGCTGTCGGTCTATTTCCAGAACCCGTGTTCGCCCGTCACGCTTACCCTGCCCGATGCCAATTGGGTCAGCACCATCGCCGACAACAACACGCTGCCGGTGCTGATTGGCGGCTATACGTGGGCTAACCTCACCAATGTCACGTTTCAGTATCGGCCCACGGGTGGCTCCTCCTGGACAGATGCCTTTACGCGAACGCAGGCGCAACTCAACAACAGCGTGAACGGCACTCAAACCACCTGGAACACGACAGGCCTGACGGATGGCACCTACGACCTGCGCCTGAAACTGACCTGTCCGCTCAGCGGCGGGGCAACGGGGGTAGTCTATTCGGCCCGCAACAGTGGCGTATTCGACCGCAGCGTACCCGTGCCGTTGGGCAACACACAACCCACCAACAGCACCTATGCGGCAGGCAGCACCATCGGCATCCGTTACAACGAAAACATCGCCTGCGCCCAGCTTTCGGCCAGCAACGTGGTGGCCAAACGCCTCTCGAACGGCCAAACGGTGCCCCTCTCGCTGGGTTGTTTCCAGAACCAGATCGTGCTTACGCCCATCAGCAGCCTCACGCCCTTTACCGACGAGGTCATCAGCCTGACGCTCACGGGCGTGGCCGACGTGTATGGCAATGCCCGCATCACACCCGACTCGTGGGCTTTTCGGGTGGGCAACACCGCCCCGGCCAGTACGACCAATACCCTGTCGATAGCCGTGAGTGGCAGCCCTATCTCCGAGAGTTCGACCGGGGCGGTGCAGGTCGTCTTCAGCCGACCCATATCTACCACGGAAGCGGTTCTGGTCAATTTCAACGTCGCTGGCACGACCACGTACCCAGCCGACTTCACGACCGCCTACCTGAATCCCGCCTCGCAACCCCTTTCAGCCACCGTCAACGGCGTGAGCGGCAGCATCCTGATTCCGGCGGGCAGTACCACGGCCACCCTACTGGTGAGACCCGTGAACGATAGCTTCTACGAACCCGACGAAACCATCATCCTGACCCTGCTCGATGGTGGCAACTACACCGTCGGCGCGGCTTCATCGGTCACGATTGTGATTCAGAACGATGATGTGCCCTGCACGGGTACGTTCACCACGGTAAAAGCCGGTAGCTGGGCCGACCCCACCGTTTGGTCGTGCGGTGCGGTACCCAGCCTGACCAACGCTGTGCTGCTGAACCACACGGTGCAGCTACCGGCCAGCTACACGGCTCAAAGCCAACAGGTACGTTACGGCGCCAGCGGCCGACTAACGTACCAACCCGGCTCGAGACTCAGAATCGGTTTCTAACCCCAGCCTATACTGCCGGGGATCAGCCGTCGAACGCTACCGTCGCTTAGTGAGAGTGAAATAAAACAGCTATGACCATGAAAACCAACCCATTCGTCTCCCTTTTCACCCTTTCTGCCGCCCTGATCCTGTTTATCGTCGGTTGCAATACCGCTCCCCAAAAAGCAGATGAGAAACCAGCGGCTCAATCCGAGGCGCCGGAGTATTTTATGCTACGCCCCGACGTCGAGAAAGCGTATGGCTATTCCCATGCCGTTCGCATTGGCAATGAACTGAAAATATCGGGTGCGGTCAGTATGGACGACAAAGGAAACCTGACTGCCAAAGGTGATTTGGGACAGCAAATGAAAAATTGCTACGCCGATCTGGACAAAATACTGAAGCACTACGGCTACACCTGGAATGACGTTGTGGTCGAGAATATTCTGACCACGAACATGCCCGAATTTGTGGAACAGTCGGCTTACCGAAATACGATCTACAAAAAGCAGTTTCCGACCGGGTCATGGTTTGGCGTAAAGGAATTAGCACTGCCCGGCCAGTTGATTGAGATCGAGTTAGAGGCCTACAAGGTTAGGTAAAACCCTCCAGAACACATAAACGAGTGTTAGCCACTATACCGAAATGACCTTTCCGCTCCCCTATCCACATGAAACTACAGGCCCCCTTAGTCCAGCGCCTTCATTACTCAAAGGCCGCATCGAGTCCATCGACGTACTGCGGGGCCTGATTATGATCATTATGGCGCTGGATCATACGCGTGATTTCTTTCACGCTCAGGCCTGGACCAACGACCCGCTCAATCTCGATACCACCACGCCGGTCCTGTACGCTACCCGCTGGATTACCCACTTCTGCGCCCCTACGTTTGCCCTGCTATCCGGTACGTCCATCTACCTGCAGGGTTTACGAAAATCGCGCAGCGAGTTGAGTCTGTTTCTGCTGAAACGGGGTCTGTGGCTCGTTGTAGCCGAGGCACTCCTGATTGCACCGGCAGATACGTTTACCCTGTTTAATCCCATCACACTAGCCGTTTTCTGGTCGCTGGGCATCAGCATGGTGTTCATGGCCGGGCTGATGTGGCTGCCGTTCCGGACCATACTGGGCCTTGGTTTAGCCATCGTTTTAGGCCATAATCTGCTGGATGCGGTGGAACAGGCACCTGGATTTACGTCAGGTTTTTGGTGGGCGCTGGTTCATGGCGGCAGTCACCGTGTGTTTGACTACGCGCCTGGCCGGGTCATTGTGGTACTGTACCCCTTTCTTCCCTGGCTAGGGTTAATGATGCTGGGCTACTGCCTGGGCCGGTTGTTTGCCCCAGCGGTTTCGGCCACGAAGCGTCAACAGTGGCTGGTGTATCTCGGTGCCGGGGCCATTGGGCTATTCGTGGGGCTGCGTTTGCTGAATGGCTACGGCGACCCCTTCCCCTGGAGCGTCCAGAAAGACGACCTCACCACGGTGTTCTCGTTCCTGAAGGTGCATAAATACCCCCCATCGCTGCTGTATATGTGCATTACGGTAGGGCCGGGATTGCTGGGACTGGCGCTGCTGGAAAACGTACATAATCGCGTGACGGGCGTGCTGCGCACCTACGGACGGACGGCCTTTTTTTATTACACGATCCATTGGTATGTCCTGCATACCCTGCGCATGCTTGTCTTTTTTGCCGCTGGCCACACCATGACAGAGGCCGATAAAGCCCTGCCAGCCATACCGATGCGGTTTGTGCTACCCGGCGATGGAGGCTACAACCTTGGGGTGGTTTACCTCATCTGGATAGCCGTTGTGGCGTCGTTGTACCCCCTGTGTCGCTGGTTTGATGCCTACAAGACAACGCACAAAGAGCAGTGGTGGCTGAGCTATCTGTGATCGACCCATTCGGGATGGAACAACAGGAATTCGGCGAGTTAGCGGCAATATCCCAGCAATCCGCAAGACAAACAACGTGTAACCAAATAAACTAATATGGCAGCAATCACACAAAAAATACGCTTCGACAACTCAGGTTACTATTTTATCGGACTGCCCATATTGGTTTTATTAGGATTTTGGAGCAGCTATTTTTCAAAACTCTTTCCCGGAACAAACGACTACAACTTCTATTTTCATTTGCACGCTGTGATAATGGCTTTATGGATTTTAGCATTAATTATTCAACCAATTTTAATCAGAAAAAAGGAACTTGGTATTCATAAATTCATTGGCAAACTGAGTTACGTATTAATGCCGTTATTGTTTATTTCTGTTATTCTACTGACACATGTTCAACTTCAAAAGCGGATAGAAATTATAAACGGCGAAATTTCATTGAGCGGACCTTCACCACATTTATTGCTACCGTTTAAAGACCTGTTGATTTTGGGAATCATGTATATCATTGCTATTGTGAATCGGCGAGACATCAACATCCACGCAAGAGCAATGATAGCAACGGGAATTGTATTTATAGAACCTGCTCTTTCCCGATTTCTCATTGAAATTACCGATAGTGTTCCCGTTGGCTTCCTTACAACAATCGGGCTTGTATATGCCATTTTAATCGCTTTAATGGTTATCGAAAGAAACCAGCAAAAAGGCAGATGGATTTTTCCGCTTGTGCTGATTTTATATATTATCGTACATGCCTTACTTATTTTTCAGGTACAAATCGGATTTTGGGAAACATTCGCAAAATGGTTTGCAGGTTTACCCTTGACATAATGGCGAGGGACAAAACTGCCCTAACATTATAATGAAAAAGCGGGGCTAAAATGCTTCGATTAGACATTTGTGCAACGTTTAATATTGTAATTCTATTGAACCGCTCGGGCCGTCCCGTTTTGTGCTAAAAATCCCCGCCTTTGGCAATACTCAAACCGTTATTTGCAAGACTACCACAGAAAATAGACAACCAAAACCTATTTAGGAAATGGACAAAAGTGAAACAATAAAAACAAGAACTATTGTCATTCCTGACGACCTGGAAGCCGTTAAAAAATTATGGTTTGACTATTTGGTTTGGGGTAACGACAATATGCAGGAACGCTATGGCGTCCATCCCCATAATCCCAAAGAAGCAGTTGACCAGGACATCCAACAGATTGATAAGTTTCAACCCCCTTACGGACAACTAATCCTGGCTATTGATGAAGGCAACGTATGTGGACTTGGCAGTCTAAGACGTATCAATCCCGACATCGGTGAAATAAAACGGATGTTTGTCCATCCAGCTAGTCGACGAATTGGGGCTGGACGAGCTATTCTTGACCGACTTTTACTTGAAGCGAAAAAGGTCGGTTATAAAAAAGTCCGGCTTGACAGTCCGAAGTTTATGGAAGCAGCTCATTCTTTATATAGAAGTTTCGGATTTCGTGACATTGACGCGTATCCAGAAATGGAAATTCCCGCAGCATTTAAAGACTATTTGTTATTCATGGAATTGGATTTAACGGACGACACTATGTAAATCCGAAATGATAAGCACAAATAAGCCTAGCCTATACTGCTGGAGAATTGATCTTAAAACAGTCAAACCAACCAATCAAACCCATGAAACATTTCCTGATTCCCTTTTCTGCTCTTTGGCTCCTTGTTAGCCTCAGCATGTCAACATCTGCACAAGCTCAGCAAACCGCAACGGCTCAACTCAAAAGTATTCACCTATTCGATATGCCAGCCGGTGTAACGGAGGCCCAACTGTCGGCGGTGATTAGCGAGTTGAACGCGGTCATTAAACGCCTGGGCTACAGTAACGCCGGATATACATTCTACAAAGTAGAGGGAAAAGAAATCGACAAATACCGCTACTTTTTCGAGGGCAATTGGCCCAATGCCGAGGCGTACCAGAAAATTCACGATGACAAATCGTTTCAGGAAGCAGATAAAAAATTGGGTATGGTGTACGAGAAAATAAAAGCCGTTGAAATCTATCGCCGATTAGTGAGAGTGCCCTAAATCAGTTAAACCAAACCCATGAAAACAAACCCATTTGCCCCCGTTCTGGCTCTTTTTGCCGCTCTGTTCCTGCTTGTTTGCACCATTGGCTGCAACCCAACTAAGCAGGAAACGACCACCGACGTACCTGTCATGACCGCCGGGAAGAAGCAGGCTATAGAGCAGGAAATTTCTGGCCTTGTGAAAGCATTCTTCCAACAGGTCGAAAAACTGGACATCGAAACGTGCATGACCTACTTTGAGAATACGCCTGATTTCCAAGCCGTCAACCCCGATGGCACCCTGGGCGACTACAATGCGCTAAAAAAACTGAACGCAGACGGGTTTAGCCAGATGAAGACGTTGAGCGTCGTGCCAAAGAAAGAAGTGATCCGGGTTTTGACGGACTCGCTGGTGCTTTATACGTTCTCGATGGAACAGGATGCAACGCTCAAAACCGGCCAGAAACTAACGTTTGAAAACGTAGCGGGAACGATGCTCTTCACCAGAATCAACGGCGCGTGGAAAGCGACATTCTATCACGAATCTGCCGCTCCGCCTGTACCAGTAAAGTAATGATTTCTAAAAAACAAACCATGAAAAACACGCCATTTACCCTACTCCTGGCCGTTGTTGCCAGTACATCTGTCTGCGTTACCGGTTGCAACGCCCCCGCCCAGAAAGCAGAAAATACCACGGAGCAGGGAGCGGCTAAACCCGATATGGCCCTCATCAAAACGGAGATACAGGCCATTGAAACCGAATGGGCCAGCGCCACAACAGCCAGGGACATCGACAAAGTAATGGCTCTTTATGCAGACGATGCCATAGAAATGGCCGACGACGAACCCATGTGCGTGGGGAAGGCGGCTATCCGGCAGGTGTTGCTCAACAGTATGAAAACGCGCAAGGCCGGGACCACGGTTTCTTACGAGACGATGGACGTATACGGCGATGGTAATATGGTGACCGAAGTCGGGAAGACAACGATTAAAGACACGTCTGGCAACGTAGTGAGTACCGGCAAATACATGGGTGTTTTTGAAAAACGCGATGGAAAATTCATCTGCATCCGCGATATCAACAACGAGGATCAGAAAGACAAGTGAAGTAGCTTAGGCCACTAAACAGGTCAACATGAATGGATACGTTGGTTTTGGGTGGCTCCTCCTGCTAGTGTGCCTGTCTGCACCAGACGGGCAGGCACAATCTACGGTGCTTTATTTCAACGAACCCCCCAAAGAGACGCTGGGCCGCAACCGAAATCAATTAACCATCAACCGATTCTTTACCGATCGCGACGATTTTCTCTGGTTCGTCAGTTCGAATGGCATAAGCCGCTACGACGGTCATGAAATTGAGTCGATCCACTCGAATCCGGTCGATCTGAATTCGTTATCGTCGGCACACGCGGTAGATATGATCCAGGATGAGCAGGGTAACTTCTGGATCACTACCCGCGATGGTGGCCTGAATGCCTACAATCCACAAACCGGAAAGATCACCCATTTCCGGCACGTACCCACCGATAAAGCCAGTCTGTCGTCCGACAATCTGCGGTTTCTGCAACGTGATGCGTCGGGGCAACTCTGGATCGGAAGCGATTGGGGCATGAATCGGTTCGATCCCAGCACAGGCCGTACGGTCCGGTATTTACCCAAACCCGGCAAGGCCGGGGAATTACAGGGTAATCCGCTGTCACCCATCGTGGTTACGTCCAGCCAAATTTACGTCAGCACCACGGCCGGGTTCGAGTATTATGACCTGATCGGTAGACGATGGCATTACCTGCCGATAGAAGACAAACAGGGAGTGTCTTCCAGCTCAACCGGCAGCCTCTGTAAAGATCATCGGGGCCTGCTCTGGATGGGCGTTCCCAACCAGACCGGGCTGCGGGTATTCAATCCAGAAACCGGGCAAATTACCTCCTTCAATAAACAGACTGCCGGGGGAAAAGCGATTCCATGTCCAAACGTGATGCTGGAAGACCGGTTGGGGCGGCTTTGGCTCTGTTGCGAGAACGATATTTTTCGCATTTCGGCCGATCGGGCCGTGGTGGAGCAATGCACGCCGGTAGCCGTCGACAATCAGGAGCAGTTATCGGGGTTGGTAACGCTCTACGAAGACCGGCAGGGGCTGATCTGGCTGGAGCGACTGAGCGACAAAAATCCGCTCTTTTTCGACGCTCGTCAGGAACGCTACCCCAACATTCGGTTACCAACCTTGGGCGGCGTCAGGCCGTTGGCGACGGACCTACTACCCGACTCGAGCGGCCTGCTGTGGATCAGTACGGCCCTGGGTCTGATTCGCTACGATTCGAACCGGGGCGACACCCGATTTGTGCTGAAACGGCCCAACGTGCTTTCCTGTAGTATCCTGGCTGATGGCTACCTGCTAGTCATTTCGGAAGACGATGGCTTGTTTATTTTTAACAAAAAAACGGGTCGTTCGCTCCCGGTCCGGTTTGCGGACGGGAAAGGCAAACCCATCCAGACTCCCATCTGCTCGGCCCTCGACCACGACGGCGATCTCTGGATTTCGACCTGGGGGTATGGACTTTTCCGCATTCCGAAAGGTAGTTTGTCGCTGAAAACGGGGCTCGTGAGGGTCTATGAGCAATGGAAAAAGAACCCGTCCAATACCAACAGCCTGCCCTCAAACAACCTCCAAAAAATTGCCGTCGATGCGCAGAACACCGTTTGGGTGTGCGGATCGGCCAACGGGCTGTGCCGGGTAAACAAACGTACCCGGCAGGTGCAGCGGTATATGCTCCGGCAAGGCGACCCCTACGGATTAGCCAGCAACTACACCTACGCCCCCCTGATCGATAAGCAGGGCGACGTGTGGGTGACGAGTGGATATACTGCCCCCTTACAGCGGTTATCAGTCAAAACGGGGCGGTTCAAAAAGTACGGCCTTCTCAACGGGTTTACGGATGATTACTTCGGTAATTCCGCGCTGGACGAAACCGGCAAAATCTGGTTCAATCAGAATCAGGTGGTTTCCTGCATCGACCCCGTAACCGGGCAGGTATCCACGTTTCCGCAGTTTGTGGGGACCTCGCCCTATTCCACCCCCATCGCCGCACAGCCCCTCACCGGCGAGATTTATTTCGGTTGCCAGAACAACCTGCGGCGGTTTAAGCCAGCCCTCAGTCAAAGCGCCCTCCAGCCACCGTCGCCCCTGCGGCTAGTGGCGGTTTCTTGTTTTGATGCCGATAAGACCCAAACGATGAGGCCCCTGCCCCAACAATACTGGCGAACGAACAACCTGGCGTTGTCGTACCGGCAAAATACCCTTGAACTCCGGTTTGCGCTGCTCGATTACCGCAACACAGCCAGTCGGGAGTATGCCTACGCCTTAAGTGGAGTCGATGAGCAACCGCAGTGGGTACGCATTGGCCCCAAACATACCGTCGATTTTGCGCAGTTGAAGCCGGGAACGTACCTGTTCCACCTGAAAGCCCGGAACACGGATGGCGTTTGGACCACCCTGGCAGCCCCCCTCCGTATCAGTATCCGCCCACCCTGGTGGCAAACCCCCTGGGCCTATTCGGTATATGGGCTGTTGTTGGCGATTGGTTTATGGTACCTGATGCAGGCCCGCCTCCGCGAGCAGGCCCGCAAGCTGGCCCTGCACGAAGCGGTGATTAGCAAACAGCAACGCGATGAGATCGCGCAAAAAAACGCCCAGAATGAACTGTTGCTGAAAGAGATTCACCACCGTGTCAAGAATAACCTGGAGATCGTGTCGAGCCTGCTCGAACTCCAATCGGCCCAACTCAACGACCCTATCGTGCAGGATGTGCTACGCGCCAGCCAAAACCGGGTGCAGAGCATGGGCATTTTGCATCAGCAACTCTATCAGGACCGCCACTTAGCCCTTATCGAGATGCGAACATACTTTCTGCGGTTAGCCGAAACGCTGCTCGATGCCTACAATGCCTCTCAGCGTGTCAGTATTGAGTGCCCCATGCCCGAATTGGCTATCGACGTAGATACGGCTCTATCGTTGGGTCTGATTGTCAACGAACTGGTGAGCAATGCACTCAAATACGCCTTTCCCAACCAGCAGTCGGGCTGGGTACGTATCGAATTAACTGATCTCGGCGCGGACCACCTCCGGCTCGTCGTGGCCGATAACGGTGTGGGCAAAACCACCATCACGTTGCCGGGGACTGGCTTCGGCACGCAGTTGGTGACTCTCCTCACCCGGCAACTCGACGGCAAATTGAGGCAAGCTATCACACAGGGCACCGCACGAGGGGTCAGCATTACCCTCGACTTTACCCGTACCCGGTAGGGCTATTAATAGATGAGAGAAGCTGTTCCGGTTGTGTTCTGTTCTGCTGGGGATGTACACGATTGAGAGAAGCTCAGTCAAGGCAGCAACTGATACGCTATCGCTAACAAATAGCCAAATCGGGTAGCTGGACGGGTTGATGAGCGCCAACACGCAAAGACGACCTGCCCATAAGGGGGTACTGACAGCTAAGTAAATGTAGGGCCACCAGTTGGCCCGCTGTTCTTCTGGGTTCGTTCGCGGGCGAACACGGTGGCAGTTGGGCTGCCGCACGGGCCTATCCAGCCAGTGTCCTGTCCGAGGTAAGTGGACCCTGCAGCGCGAACCAACAACCGGTCCGCCGGTGCGGCACAAACCAAACAAGCCGAGAGAGGCCCAAACAAACAAGCCGAGGCTGTCAAACGAAACCGCTCAGGTACGTTCCACGGTCGGCCAAAACGCGTTTGTCGACGCGCTGTCTACAGCTGATTGACTTGTCAACAGGTACGTGACAAACCAGCAAAAAACACTCACTGTCAATCTATTAGCCGGTCAGCCGGAACCTGACCACGCCACTGACATGGCCGAGCACCCAACGACCACACATAAGGACTGACGGCTGAAAGATAAACGAAACGCAGGTACGTTGCCCCTGACATTTTCACCCTTGTTCGTGTTGGGTGTCGCCCTGGAACTCCGACCGCTTTCCTGTCCGAGGTAAGTGGCCCCGCAGAGCTGACCAACAACACACAAATCCGATCAAGCCGAGGCTGTCGGTCGTGACTGCTCAAGTACGTTCTCGTGTCGGCCGAAACGCGTTTTACTTGTTCTGTCCAGCGATCACCGACTTGTCGCCGGGTACGTGGCACACCGACCAAAACGCGCTGTCGAACGGGGATTCACCTGTCGACCGGGATGTGAAACAACAAAAGAATTCTCATTATCAACTCGTTATCCTGTCGCACGAGACGCGAAATATTCACTTACGCTTGAAAAATCACCCAACGCCCGTGAGGGCTGATGGTGAGCAAGTTAGCCACCTGAACGCGAGTGGCTTGCACCTTTACACCCTCACCTCCGTTGGGCTGAGTCCCCCGCATACAGGCGTGAGTCCTGTCGCCGAAAAGCGGCCCACGCGGAGCGCAACTAATCCGGGTCTATCCGTAGCGGCAAATAGTAATCCATTGCAACTGCTTTACCATTAATTCGTCCCTATTTCCACTTACCAGAGGTCAATTTGATTAGTCGAATCGCTTCCTCATCAGCCCCAAAACCCGGACTTTTCAAAATACGGATGCTGTCAACTGTGCCGCGTTCTGTTACTCTAAATTTGACATCAGTTCCTCCTGAAACGTTTGCCTTCAACATTCGCTCAGGATAGTGGTAGTTGCGCATGATAAAGGTTGCTAATGCACTAACTCCACCCACAAACTCCGGCTCTTGTCTTTGCAGAATCGGTTTTGTCGGCTTTGCTTTTTGAGCGAAGCCAAAACAAAAAGAAAGCCAACAAAGCAGAGTAAGCGTCTTTGTCATATAATTGCCAAACCCAGACTGCCGGGACGGTTGGCTTGTCAGCCGAAAGCGTGAATTGGAAGCCCTAAACCTGATCACTGCGGCCTGCAACCTGTCAACGGGAACGCCGAAATGGAAGCCCAAAGCTGCCCTTTTGGGGCGTGCATCCTGTCGCCAAAACGCTGGCATACAAGCACTTTATGGGCATCACCCAACACCCGCAGGTGTTGATGGTGAGGAAGTTAGTTGCCTGAACGCAAGCAACCTGCACCTTTACACACCTGCCATTGTTGGGCTGAGTCCTCGGTGACGGGGCGTGAGTCATGTCGGCGGAAAGCTGCCCACGCAGAGCGCACACAAACGCACCAACCGCTTTTTTGTACCGAGCGCGAAGCTCAACAACGCAACCAATCCGCTTCATCCAACTTCAAACATCGGGACGTTTGGCTTGTCGAACGCCACCCGCCTAACCTGTCAGGCTAACCCACCGGGGCGTGTGGCCTGTCGGCGGAAAAATGGCACACAAACAAAAAACCTGACCCCTGCGACCTGCAACCTGTTGACGAGAACGCCGAAATGAAAGCCAAAAACTACCCTTTCGGGGCGTGCATCCTGTCGCCGAAAAGCTGGCATACAAGCCCATTTTAGGCATCACCCAACACCCCAAAGGGTTGATGGTGAGCATACAAACTAATAGGAAGAACGTACCTGAACCTTTACACACTCAGTCAGTTGGGCTGCCAACTTTCCTTCGGGACGTGCTACCTGTCACCAGGAAGCCCACCCAGGCGGAGCGCACACTTTTATTAGTAGCTCTACCCCAATAGGCAACCTGCACTTCTAACTTTCTGTTCCCATTATTGATGTGTGAGTAGGTTCATAAAGACGTTTCCTTTTTTAGCTATGGTAACTTACACACCTGCTGACTACGAACTGCTGCGACGGCGTTGTGCCGCCCTCAAAGAGCAGAACTGGCCCCAA